>JAEZQK010000060.1 GCA_023413135.1 Bacillota bacterium | reverse complement strand
ACTCCGCCTGCTGCAACAGCGGGTCCGGCTGCCGGTTGGCGAAGGTATCGCCGGGCAAAAGCAGCAGGGGGATGCGGTTGGCGGTTGCACAGCCGGCAGCGGTCACCATGTTCATGGCGCCAGGGCCGATGCTGGATACACAGGGGATGATTTCCCGGCGGTTTTTTTGTTTGGCGAAGGCCATGGCGGCAAGAGCCATGTTCTGCTCGTTCTTGCCCTGCAAAAAGCGGATGTGATGGCCGCCCTGGTTTAGGGCCTGGCCTACGCCCACCACGCAGCCGTGGCCGAACACGCCGAAGATGTTATTTACAAATTTAGATTCAACGCCGTCCAGTTCTACATATTGCTGATCCAGAAAACGAACCAGGGCCTGGGCCATGGTCAAGCGGATGCGTTCCACTTAGTCTCCCTTCCTTTCGGGCCAGTATTTCGCGTCCTTTTCCTGCACCCACACATGCTCCGGAACGAAGGTGGGGGTGATGTAGGGAGTACCGTCCAGGTGGCGGATCACCCACAGGTACCACAAGGCGTATCCAGGCGGGGTGCAATGGGGGTGGGTGAGCCCTGGGCGGATGAACACCGTATCGTTGGTATGGACCTTCACCACATTCTCGCCCAGTTCGGCATAGCCGAAGCCGTTTTCCGGATTGGACTTGTAGTAGTAGATCTCCGGCTGGGGATGGTGGTGGGGCGGATAGCTGGACCACTTGCCGGGAAAGCCGATGACTTCGCCCAGGACCAGGTTTGATAGGGGCGCATTGCGCTTGTCAAACACCGTGCGCACGATTCGGGTGGAGGTATCATTCATCAGCCCCGCGCCGCGGTATTCATCCGCCGTATCCTTGGGGAAATACCATTCCGTGGGGAAGGGCGTTTCATTGTCGGTGCGCATCACGCAGATTTCGCTGTCCTTACCGATACCGCGGATGGAAACGCCGGTGTTACGGTCCACATGCAATACGTAGGGCCCCACGTCAAAGCAGTTGTCCCGAGAAATCATTTTTTCTTCTTTGCCGGCAGTGAGGACGATCTCCCCATAAACCAGCAGGTATGCCTTCTCCAGGGGCCGGTTATCCTCAAACGTCTGCCCTTTTGCTAGCCTTAACACGCCGAAATCCATGGCCATATCCCCGTGGACACCGTTTAAAGCGCTGATTTCGGTGTAGCCGAAGGCGTGGGGGCCATTCGCCCTGCGGATATCAGACATGGGCGGCCTCCAGGATTTCCTTTACGGTGACGGGGCGGTGTTCCAGCCAGGATTTTTTTGCGGCCATGGCCAGGACCACCGGGGACAATGCGTCATCCACAGTCACGGGCACAGGGGTGTCGTTCACTACGGCAGAAATGAAGGCCTTCATTTCCTTGATGAAGGAGCCCATGTACCGCTCCAGGAAAAAGTATTGGGGCTTGTCGGAAAGGACGCCGCTGGCGGTGCTAACGCGCACGGTAGTATCGCCGTCGTTCTCGCCGGCGGCCATGCCAAGCTCACCAAAGACCTCCACCCGCTGGTCGTAACCATAGGCGGCCCGGCGGCTGTTGTCGATCACGCCAAGCGCGCCGTTTTCAAACTTCAAAAGCACGATGGCGGTATCCACATCCCCGGCCTCGCCGATAGCGGGGTCCACCAGTACGGCACCCTGGGTATATACTTCGGTGACGGGGCTGCCGGCCTGGAACTGGGCCATGTCAAAATCGTGGATCATCATATCGATGAACAGGCCGCCGCTGGAGGCTGCATATTCGGCGGACGGGGGCTGCGGGTCCCGGGATGTGATTTTCACGATTTCCACCTTGCCCAGCTTGCCGGAGGACGCCAGCTCCTGCACCCGGCCGTGGTTGTGGTCGAAGCGGCGGTTGAAGCCGATCTGCATTTTAACGCCATTGTCCTCCGCGGACTTCTTGGCGGCCAGGATTTTCTCAATGGTCAGATCCACCGGCTTTTCGCAGAAGATGTGCTTCTTTGCCTTGGCGGCGGCGATGGAAATGTCCGCGTGGGTGGTGGTGGGGGAGCAGACAAGCACCGCGTCGATGGCGGGGTTTTCCAGAATGTCTTCGTAACGGGAGGTGAAGGCGGGGATGCCAAGTCTCGTGGCCAGGGCGGAAGCCTTGGCGATGTCCACATCGCTGATCATGGCCACCTCGGCCTCCGGGATGTGGTAGGTGATGGATTCACCGTGAACGTTGCCGATGCGCCCCGCGCCGATGATGCCGATTTGAAGTTTTTTCATGGAAACATTCCTTTCATATAGTTCGGGAAGGTTTATGTCGCGTGCGGGCGATTCATAATCGCCCCTACATCCGTATGGTATTTGTTGTCGTCTCTGCAAGGGCCTCCCCGGCGTCCTCACAGTGATCCATCCCATGTATTAACAGAGGTTTTCTTCTTTTCTTCCTCGTCGAACCAGCGGACGGTGACGCACTTGGACTCTGTGAAGAAGCGGAAGGCATCCTTGCCGTGGCAGTGCAGGTCGCCAAAGAAGGATTTCTTGTGGCCGCTGAAGGGGAATATCCCCATGGGTACCGGGATGCCCACATTGACACCCACCATGCCGCCGTCGGTGCGCTTTACAAACTCCCTGGCGTAATGGCCATTTTGAGTGAAGATCACAGAGCCGTTGGCGAAGGGGTTTTCGTTCATGGCTGCCAAACCCTCTTCAAAGCTCTTGACGCGCTTGATGCAAAGGACGGGTCCGAAAACTTCCTTCTGGCCTACAGTCATATCACTGGTGACATGATCCAGGATGGTATGGCCCACATAGAAGCCATTTTCGAAGCCTTCCACCTTCACGTCCCGGCCGTCCAGGACTACTTTTGCGCCTTCGTCGATGCCCTTTTGAATCCAGTCGCATACGAATTGCTTATGGGTATGGCTGACCACGGGCCCCAAGCAGGTGGACTTGTCATAGGCCGGGCCGATCTTTTGCTGCTTGCACAGGCGTACCAGCTCCGCTACCAGTTCATCCGCCACTTCCTCTTCCACCACCACCACAGGCAGCGCCATGCAGCGCTCCCCGGCGCAGCCGAAGCTGGAGTTCATGATGCCGGCGGCGGTGCGGGTGATGGGGGCGTCCTTTAGGACAAGGGCATGGTTCTTGGCCTCGCACAAGGCCTGTACGCGCTTACCGTGGGCGGCGGCGGTGGAATACACATGCAGGCCGACGCTGGTGGAACCCACGAAGGTGATGCCTTGGATGTCGGGATGGGTGAGCAGGATTTCCGCCTCGTTGCGGGAACAGGGAACGATGTTCAAAACGCCGTCGGGGAAGCCGGCTTCCTTGTACAGCTCGGCCATGCGCAGGCTGGTCATGGGCGTGCCGCTGGCGGGCTTCAATACATAGGTGTTGCCGCAGACGATGGCCAGGGGCGCCATCCAGCCCATGGGGATCATGGCGGGGAAGTTCCAGGGCGCGATACCGGCGAACACGCCCATGGGCTCCCGGTACAGCGTGGTGTCATAGCCGGTGGAGGTGTCCATGAGGCTTTCGCCCATGAGCAAGCTGGGGGCGGAGCAGGCCAGTTCCACCATTTCCTTGGCCTTTAGCACATCCCCGGCGGCCTCGGTCCAGGCTTTGCCGTGCTCGGTGGCCAATAAAAGCGTCAGCTCATCCAGGTGCGTTTCAATCAGATCGCGAAGCTTAAACATCAAATCTGCCCGGCGCTTGACGGGGGTATCCCGCCAGGCGGGATAGGCCTTCTTTGCCGCGGCGATGGCGGATTCCACCTCATCTTGCAAGCAGCAGGGGCTTTTGGCGATCACCTCGCCTAAGGAGGGGTTGAATACGTCTACGTATTTTTCCGTCCGGGAGGCAACGTACTGCCCGCCGATGTAGGGCTTTAGGATTTCGGGCGCATGCATGGGGATCATCCTTTCTGTATTGCGGATTTTGCCGGTATAGCGCAATAAACTTTTTCAATGAACGATGAACAGTTAACAGTATAAGTTTAACCACGTGCAACAAGTTCGCCATATACCTTTTTCTTTTCCGCGATGAAGGAACGGATGGCCTCCTCGGTGGGCATATCCTGGGAGCAGGCATGGCTGGCCACCAGCATGGCGGCGGAAGCGCTGCCGAACTCCAGGGCGTCCATGATGTCCCATCTGGAGAGAAGGCCGTGGAGGAAGGCGGAGCCATACCCATCGCCGCCTCCGAAGCCCTTCAGCGCCTCCACCGGGAAGGGCTTGATGGAGAAGGCACCCTCTTTCGTATAGGCGGTGGAGCCTTTTTTGCCGTGCTTGATGATGGCGATCCTGACGCCTCTATTTAGCCAGTAGGCAGCGGAAGCATCGTCGGTGCCATCCAGGCCGGTCAAACGCTCCATGCGGTCATACTCCTCCCGGGAGCCCATGAGGATATCGGCCTTTTCCGCTACCAGGGATAAATGTACGGCGATTTCATCGTCGTTTTTCCATGTGTAGGCCCGGTAGTCCGCATCGAAAACGATGGGCGTATCCGTCTTTTTCGCCAGGAGAACGGCTTTTAGGGCCGCCTCCCGGGATGGGCTTTGAGAAAGGGCGGTGCCGGAAATGAGCAGAAGCCTGGTGCTTTTGATGTAAGCCTCATCCACATCATTGGGGTGAAGCTGCAAATCTGCCGCGCCTTCCCTGTACATGAGGATGCTGGATTCCTCCCGGGAAAGGATCTCGGTGAACGTCAGCCCCAGGGATTCGCCATGAACGCAGCGTGTAACGTGGCTTACGTCAATGCCTTCTTTTTCGAAAAAGCCCTGCACGAAGTCGCCAAACCGGTCATCGGAGATTTTTCCAAGGAAGCCTACCTTGCGGCCCAGGCGGGCCATGCCCACGGCAATGTTGGCAGGGGAGCCTCCCAGGTACTTTTTGAAGGTGGTGGATTCCGCAAGCGTCTGAAAATAGTCCACCGGATTAAAGTCGATGGCGATGCGCCCCAGGGGAATGATGTCCAGGGGGCGGGTTTCATCCCAGTTCAAAATGTTCATTTTGTCTCCTTTCAGGCAAGGCCAAAGATCTGCAAATGTTCCAGCACGGCCTTAACCGTGGCGTCAATCATCCGGCGGCTGACATCGAATATGTTGAGCTCCTGTGCCGCGTGGGCTGCCTCCGCTGCCGCCTGGAAGCAGGCGGTGGCAATGTTGATTTTGCGTACGCCAAGGCTTATGGCACGGCGGAAATCCTCCGGCGAGATGCCCGTTCCACCATGGAGTACCAGAGGGACAGGTGTTAAGCGGGAAATTTGCTTAAGGATATCAAAGCGCAGCTGCGGGGCAGCCGTGTACACACCGTGGGCGTTGCCGATACCCACGGCCAATGCGTCCACTTTGGTTTCCTCGATGAAGCGCAGCGCCTGGACAGGATCGGCGTAGGCGATGGGTGCTTCCTCCCCGCTTTCCGTACGGCCCACCCGGCCGATCTCCGCTTCCACGTCCACGCCCAGGTGGTGGGCCAAAGCCACGAACTGCTTTGTTTTTACGATGTTTTCCTCAAGGGGCAAATGGGAACCGTCGAACATCACCGAGGTAAAGCCAAGATCGATGGCTTCTTGGATACACTCCACGGTGAGACCGTGATCCAAATGCACCGCCACTTCCACCCGGGCGTTTTTGGCTGCCGCCAGCATGGCCGGACCAATGAGGTGCAGGGGGGAGGTAGTAAGCCTCGCCTCGGCGATCTGCAATATTACAGGCGTGTTTGTTTTTTCCGCCGCCAGGATCACTCCCTGGATCATTTCCAGGCTGGCCACGCTGAAAGCGCCGACCGCCCGGCCATCCTTTGCGGCCTTTTCAAGCAGTAGGCGCATCTTAACAAGCGACAAAGGGCCACCTCCGTTTTTATGCGAGAATCAGTTTTGTACCGGCATTTTCGAAGGCCTTGACATAATCTTCAGGCGGCATGGCCTCGGTGATGACGCCGGCAAATCCGTTAGGCTGGGCATAAGTCATAAGCGCCGTTTCGCCGAATTTGTGGCTGTCCAAAAGAAGATAAGATTTTGCACTGCGCTCCATGGCGGTGATTTTCAGCTCGTACTCCAGGGGCGAGGAGTTGGTTACGCCGCCTGAAAGAGAAAGCCCCGTGGCAGCCATGAACGCCGTTTTGATATTATAGGCCTTCAAAAAACGAACCGTCTCCAGCCCGGTAAAGGAACTGGTTTTGCGGTGGAGCTGGCCCGGCAGGCTGATGATGGTAAGATTGGGGTAAGGCATGGCGGCCATGATGGCGTGCAGGCTGTAGGTGATGACGGTGATGTTTTGCTTGATTGCAAGATTTTGCACCACGTGCAGCGTGGTGGTGCCGGAATCCAGAAAGATCGTGTCGCCATCCTCCACAAGCTGGGCAGCCTTGTGCCCGATGCGCATTTTGGCTTCCTGATTCTTGATGGTGCGGACGTCAAAGGGCGTCAATTGCTCCGCTTTGCGGGCACAGACGCCGCCGTACACCTTTTCCACGGTCCCCTTTTTCATTAAAAGCGCCACATCCCGGCGCACGGTGTTCATGGAGGTGTCAAAGTGTGACTGCAGCTCCTCCATGGTGACCGATTCCTTTTGGATAATGTATCGTTCCATTTGCTCAAGGCGGGTATTTCTCAAAGGAACAAACCACCTTTATCATCTTCTGTATGCATTATAGGATAAAATAATGTGCTTGTAAAGGTAAAGCTGATCATGTTTTGATGATTTGTTGGCTATGTTTTGCGTAATATGGCATTGGGATTGAGGAACTTTCATTCTGAGGTGAAAAAAGTCATGAGGATGGATGGTATTCCCATGCCCTTTCGTTCTTTATACAGTGGATCCCATATATACTAGAGGATTTTAGGCGTGCCCGCCTGGAAGGAGAGACGAGGTTTGCACAGAAAGAGGATCTTGTTTGCGGTGGCATGCGTGCTGATGCTCGCGTTTTCCATGGTTGCCTCCGGAGAAAAATTGCCACAGCCGACGGCGGCGGCAACACAAGCGCCGGTGGCGGTGAAGAATCCCGACATATCCCTGGAAGCGGAGCTTGGCTATTTTGGTTCGATCACTTATATGCGGGATATACCCCTTACCGTGACGGTGGAAAACACGGGCCTGGATATCGAAGGAACCATCGGTGTGGACATCTACCGGAACAACCGGTTTTTTGACCGTTACGAGTATCCCATCACCCTGGCTTCCGGTGCGAAAAAGCGGGTTGTTCTGCCGGTGAACCTGAAAATGAAGCAGGACAACTATGTGATCGAGTTTGTCAAGGATGGCAAGGTGCTGGCCTCCGTCATTAAAAAGCCGGACAGGATCATAAGGCCGGAAGCGGTACTGGTCGGCGTGCTTTCGCCAAGCCCCCAGTCCGTTTCTTATATGAATCTGGATGCTTTGAACCGTATCTGGGCGGACCGGTATGAGGCATGGCAGCTGGTGACGCTGGACGCAGAGCATTTTCCCCAGAGCGATGCATTGATGAGCTCGTTTATGATGCTGGTGGTGGACGGCTTTGATGTATCTACCCTCTCCGCTACCCAGCTTAAGACGCTTGACCTCTGGCTGGAGGGCGGCGGAATCGTGATCGTAGGCGGCGGCGCCCAGGCGGCGACGGATTATCCCTACTTTTCCAAACATACGTCGCTGACTGCCGGCAATTTGGTGGAGGCAGGGGATATCACCCCCGCACTGATCCAATATTTTGCGTTTTCAGGAGACAAACCGCTGAATCAGCCCGTGCAGCTGAACGAAGTAAGTACTAAAGACACGCCGCTGGTATCATTGGACACTCACCCGCTGATCTTTAAGCACCAGGCGGGGAGCGGATTTGTTTACACCACCACCTTTGAGCTGGGAGCAAAACCCCTGGCGGGCTGGTCCGGCATGAGCGCCCTATGGCCGCGGGTTCTGCTCACGAGTGCGAACAGCCAATATACCTCCATGTACGGCAGAATCTCCAGCAGGCTGTACGGCGGGTCGTATTCCACCTACATGCTTTCGAATGTGCCCATTGAAAACGCCGGCAGCACGATACCCGCGATTATTATGCTGTCAGTGTACCTGGTCCTGGCGGGATTGGGCAGCTATCTTCTGTTAAAGCGCCTGGACAAGCGTGAATGGATGTGGCTGGCGGTGCCGGTGCTGGCCATCCTCTGTATGGCGGGTCTGTACTTCATGAGTCAAAACCTGCCCTTCAACAAGCCTGCCGTGGCTTCCTTTACCAGCATCCGCATGAATCCCAAAGGCGAGATGCAGGTATCCTCCATTGCCGGCCTTTCGAGTCCTGCGGCGGGGGAAGTGCTGGTGGAGGGAGAAGATGGCGTTGTCTTGACGCCGGTTGACGATAACAGCTACTTCTATGAAGATCCTATGGCAACATCCGCGCCCAAACAGCAGCAGTACCGTATCGTTTTCGGGGAAACGGCGGCCGTGGGCTATCCCGCCGGCGCTCCATGGACACCCAGGCATATGTCTCTGTCCGGGGATATGCCCTCCTTTGGCAAGCTGACGGGACGCATATGGATGCAGGAGGACGGCCTGCACGGCGAGATCGTCAACGATACGCCCTACACCTTCAAGGAAGGATTGCTGCTTACAAACGTTGGCTATGCCCGTGTGGGCGAGCTGAAGCCGGGGGCAGCCGGGCAGGTGACACTGCTTAAGCCGGAGGAAGAAGCCATTAAAAGGAATGCGCTGGCGGGCTCCGTAAGCATCTATGAGGCGAAGATTGAAGAGGGCGTGATGATCTCCTCCAGCGTGATGCGCCCCAACGACATGGACCTGTATCCCATCATCCGGGCGGCCATCTACCCGGAGGAACAGGCGGGGGGCACAGTCAACTACCGCGATACCATGAGCAGGGATGAGCTGGCGCTGCGTTCCTTCAAGGAAAGCGCCATCCAGCAGGTAGTGAATATGAATCCTTCCGGATCAACCGCCTGGGTAAGCCCCTTTCATTTTGTGGCCTTCCAGGATGAGATCGGGCAGACCAGGCTGTATTTGAACGGCGGCGAGGTTACAAAGCACGGGCACCAGGCGGTGGTGGATGTGCTGCTCACCTATGAGCCCGTCGGCCCGACAGGAATAGTCTATTATCCCATCGGCACGCTGCCTGCCTACCCCGTGAAGATCAATGCGGACGGAAGTTTTGCCGAGCCAGAGGAAAAGGCGACGGACCTGTACATGTCGTACCAGCTTGTCCAGCAGCCAGCTTTTTGCTTCACGATGCCGGATGCCGAAAGGATCTCCGTCACGACGCTGAGCATACTGGCAACCTCCTATGATACGGTGCCGAAGATGCAGTTGTACAACCATCAAACGAATATGTGGGAGGAACAAAGCACGCTGTACGTGACGCTTACCGAAAAGCAGATCCGGCCCTTTATCGGGCCCAATGGAAGGGTGTATGTCAGGTTCCTGCCCGGAGCAACCTCGCGGGATTACGAAAGCGTCATGGTTCCCTCCGTCTCGCTGGAAGGGAGGATTGAATAATGCTGGTAACAGAGAATTTGACCAGAAAATATGGAAGCTTTACCGCACTTGACGGCTTAAGCCTGCAAATCAGCGATGGGGAGCTGCACGGATTCGTGGGCCCAAACGGTGCGGGGAAAACCACCACCATGCGCATCCTTGCCACGCTGCTGCCGGCCACCTCGGGGAAGGCCTATGTGGATGGGGTGGAGGTATCCCAGGAAGGGAAAAAAGTACGGCGCATGGTAGGATACATGCCTGACTTCTTTGGTGTGTACGATGGTCTGAAAGCCTGGGAGTACCTGGATTTTTACGCCAGGTGCTACGCCATAAACCACAAGGAACGCCAAAAGATGGTGGACCGGCTGTTGGAGATTGTGCGGCTTTCGGACAAGAAGCACGCTTACATCGATGTTCTGTCCCGGGGCATGAAGCAGCGGCTGTGCCTGGCCAGAAGCCTGATTCATGATCCCAAACTCCTTGTTCTGGATGAGCCGGCCTCCGGCATGGACCCCAGGGCCAGGGCGGAGATGAAGGATATTCTGCGTACGCTTCGGGGTATGGGGAAAACGATCCTCATCTCCTCCCACATTCTGCCGGAGCTTTCCGAAATGTGCGATTCCCTGACCATCATCGACCACGGCAAGCTGGTATTTTCCGGGCCGGTGGCGGAATTGGCCAGGAAGATGCGGGGGCAGGCGCCGTTGGATATTCTTTTGATGAAGGACGCTACCGGAGAGCAGGTGGCGGGAGCCGTTGCGCTTTTGAAGGAATTCCCCGGCGTCACAGGGATCACGCAGCCGGAGGAGCTTCTTCTGCGTGTGGATTTTGAGGGCGGCTCCAAGGAAACGGCATTGCTTTTGCAGACGCTCATGCACAAAGAAATGCCGGTGGTGGACTTCCACCGGGCGCCTATCAACCTGGAAAAGGTATTCATGGAGGTGACGCAGGAATGATCAACCCGATTTTTGCTTCCAGCGCACGCAGGCGCATGCGCTCCATGCGCACCGTGATCATCCTGACGCTGTACGGCGCTTTGATGCTGGCGTATGCCATTGCCAGTTCCTTTTCCGTGCTGGGCCGGCAGACCATGACCATAGGCAGCATGCGGGTGGGCCTGGACCATTACATTTACTCCGTGGCGCTGCAGTTTGTGCTGCTCCTTCTGGTGGCGCCCGGCATGACGGCAGGCGCTATCTCCGGAGAGCGGGAGCGCCAGACACTGGACCTGATTCTGGTGACCCATATGGGCTCCTTTAAAATCGCGGTGGGCAAGCTGATGGAAAGCTTCAGCTTTATAGTGCTGGTGCTTTTTTCCTCCTTCCCCATGCTGTGCGTGGTGCTCCTGTTTGGAGGAGTCAGCCTTGCCCAGGTGCTGACCGTGCTGCTGTTCATGTGCGTATCGGCTTTTGGCGCGCTTTCCGTGGGCCTTTTTGTTTCGTCCATATTCAAGCGCACGACGGCGGCCACGGTGGTATCCTACCTTGCGGTCTTTGCCATCGGCATCGGCACGTTGGTTCCCATGGCGCTGGGTAACGATACGGTGATGAGATACATCAGCAATCAGGATCTGCTGGCTTCCTTGGATTCCAACACGGTGCTTGCCGCTTTGCCAAAGCTGCTGTTTGTAAACCCCGGCATCGGCCTGCTGTCGCTGATGGCGGACCAGACGGGGCTATTGGAGCGCACCTTCCAAATCATCCCTTCGGGCTACGTTTACTATCAGCTTTTTGAAAAAGTGGATTTCAGGCTGATCGCCTGGATCAATATGGGCGCTGTGTTTGCCGCCTCATTGCTCCTGACTTTCCTTTCCGCACTGCTGATCCGTCCGCGGGTAAGCCGCATTAGAGGCCGCCGGAAAGTGGCAAAGGAGCTGGCGGCATGAGGGAGAAGGCGCATCCCGTTCTCAAGCAGGCATTGCGGCCAGTCAGGCGGCGGGTGCACCTGCAATATGCCGTCCGGTATGGAAGCATTGGGGTACTGATCGCCTGCGCAAGCTGTGCCGCCTTCGCGGCGGCATCGTATTATATTCCCATTCCTCATTTGGCTGTGTGGATGGCCGCGACGGCTTTCCTATTGCTTGTGCTGGCCGTGATAGTAGGGCTTATAAGGCCTGTCACTTATGAACTGGCGGCCCGGCAGGTGGATGCGGGCGGGCTGAAAGAGCGCGCTCTTACCGCCCTTTATCTGTATGAGGATACGCCTATGGCGCTGCTCCAGCGGGAGGATGCGGTCCGCCACCTGAAGAGCCTTCCGATAAAGAACGCAGTCCCGCTGAAATGGAACAAACGCCCGCTGCTGGCGGCAGGTGCCGTTGCCCTTATGGTAGCGGTGACGCTGATCTCCATCCCCAACCCGCAAAACGAGGTGCTTAAAAGGCGGGAAGCATTTCAAAAGGCCATGGCCGAGCAGTTAAAGTCCGTGGAGGAAGAGGCTGAAAAGCTGGATGAGACCGCGTATACCAAGGAGGAGCTGAATGCGCTGCGGAAACTGATGGGGGATCTGGCCCGGGACCTCCGGGAAGCCACAGAACCGCAGCAGGCGTATTTGGCCATGGACAAGGCACAGCGTGAATTAGATGATTTGCAGAAGAACGCATCGGACAAGGCGAGGACGGAAGCCGCCGAGGCGTTTTCGCAAAGCGGTTTGAAGGATCTATCAGAGGCCTTGGCAAAAAGCGATGCCGAAGCGGCTTCAAAGGCCGTTGAGCAGCTTTCAAAGGCCCAGTCCGGCACGCAATCATCGGCCTCCGCCGCGCTCCAGCAAGCAGCAAACGCTTTGCCGGAAGGCGCGCTGAAACAAGCTGCGGCCCAGACTGCCCAGGCGCTGAATGCCGGGAATTCGCAAAACCTGAATGCGGCCCTGAATGCCTTGAATTCTGCCATGCAAAGCTCTTGCTCCGGTTCATCGCCGGGGAATCCGGGGAGTATGGGGAATCTGAGCTCCTTATTGGCCCAGCTTCGTTCAGGAACGCTTTCCGCCTCCCAAGGTAGCTCCGGCCTGGCGGCAGGTATCGGACAAGGTACAGGCACGGGAAGCGGCCAAGGCTCGGGCAGTGGACAGGGGCAGCAGGGCGGCGCCGGGGCCGGGAAAGGCAGTACCAACCAGGACGGGGGGATCAGCAAAGCGGGTACCGGTTCCCAAGGGGATGGCACTGGCTCGCCCGAATATAAGCTGGGGCAGTATGAGACCATCTATGATCCCACCCGGTTAGATGGCGCGGACGATGTACATCAAACCACCGGAACATTGGGCGAAGGCGAATCACAGCAAGTGCAAATGGGCCCTGGCCTGGGGGACGCATCCGGCCAGGTGCCTTATCATGAAGTCATCTTTGACTATCAGGAAGCGGCGTCCAAGGCCGCCCAGCAGGAATTGCTGCCCGAGGGTATGCAGCTGTGGGTGGACGGATATTTTCAGGCATTGATCGATTGATAGGAATGTTAGGAGGATACGCCATGTCCACAACCATGGAGGCAGGCAAAGAGGAAATATTATCTTTTCAATCCACCATAGCGCGAATCAGGGATCAAATCGGCCGGGAGATCGTAGGGCAAAAGGAAGTGATCGACCATCTGCTCATGGCTCTGGTGACGGGTGGCAATGTTCTGTTGGAGGGGGTTCCGGGGCTTGGCAAGACGCGGCTGGTAAAGGCGCTGGGCCGGGTGCTGAACCTGCCTTTCTCCCGTATTCAGTTCACGCCCGATTTGATGCCCGCCGACATCACCGGTACCAACATCATCGTGAAAACCGGGGAGGGCAACAGCTTTTCTTTTGTTCCGGGGCCGCTGTTTTCCTCCATCGTGCTGGCGGACGAGATCAACCGGGCCACGCCCAAAACCCAGTCGGCCCTTTTGGAGGCCATGCAGGAGCACAGCATTACCGTGGGCGGCGTAACGCGCAAGCTGCCCGAACCGTATTTTGTGCTGGCCACCCAGAACCCCATCGAACAAGAGGGCACGTATCCGCTGCCGGAGGCGCAGCTGGACCGCTTTTTATTCAAGCTCCTGGTGCCCTTCCCCTCTTTGGCGGAACTGAATGGCATCATGGATATGACGGTCACGGCAGAGCCATCGGCGGCCGAGGCTGTAGCTACCGGCGAAGATATCCTTCTCTTGCGCAGCGTGGCGAAACAGGTTCCTGTGGCGAGGGCCGTGCAGGATTATGCGCTGAAATTGGTGCTGGCCACACACCCGGAGCTTTTGGAGAGCCCCGAACCTGCCCGCAAATATCTGCGCTTTGGGGCGAGCCCCCGGGCCGGGCAGGCGATGATCAGTACGGCCCGCGTACGTGCCTTGATGGAGGGGCGCTACAACGTATCCTTTGAGGATATCCGTGCGGTGGCTCCGGCCTGTTTGCGGCACCGGGCGGCGCTGAACTTTGAAGGCCTGGCGGAAGGCCATACGGTGGACGGGCTTTTGCAAATGCTCGTGGACAGCCTGAAAACATGACAAGGAGCTTACCATGCTGAACGATGATATGCTTCACAGGCTGGATGCATTGCGCCTTGCCATGCAGTCGTATGTACGGGGCGGG
Source organism: Bacillota bacterium (assembly GCA_023413135.1). GTDB lineage: Bacteria > Bacillota > Clostridia > Christensenellales > Aristaeellaceae > JAEWAH01. The sequence goes on along the minus strand of JAEZQK010000060.1, from coordinate 206,006 downwards.
GCAGGAGGCGTACGCAAATCCCGGGCGCTGGGTGACTCGGCGGAATTTTCAGACTTTCGGGAATACGCGCCGGGGGACGACCTGCGCCGGATCGACTGGAATGCCTATGCCAGGTTTGACAGGCTGTTTTTGAAGCTTTTCATGGAAGAACAGGAAATGCATCTGACCTTGATCCTGGATGCCAGCGCATCCATGGGCTTTGGGGAACCATCCAAATGGGCGTTTGCAGTGGATGCCGCCCTGATGCTGGCATATTTAGCGGTATCCGGCGGCGACCGGGTCAGCATCGTGGCGCTGAATGGAGAAAAAGTGTTAAGAAGCCCTACGTATGCGGGAAGGCAGGGATATGTTCAGGCGTTAGCCTTTCTTCAGGATATCCAGCCTTCCGGGGAAACGAAGCTGACAAAGGCCGTGACGCGTATCCCGCTTAAAGCCGCCCGGGGTATGTGTGCTTTGATCAGCGATCTGTTTTCGGAGGACGGCAGCGAAGGCGCTTTTAATTCCTTGCAGTACCGCAAGCAGCAGGTGGTGCTTGCGCAGGTGCTTTCCAAGGAGGAGATGGAGCCGGAGCTGAATGGATCCCTGCGGCTGATAGATTCCGAGGGCGGCCCAGCGATGGATGTGACGGTGAACGGGGAACTGCTGCGCCGGTATCATAAAAATCTGGAATCGTTTATCGGCGGCGCGCGAGCGTATTGCCACCGCCACGGCATGCCATATGTGCTGCTGCGCTCGGATATGGATTTGATGCATGACGCTCTTGGAAATTTTATGCGGGGCGGCATTATCGCCTAAAGGAGGAAGCGCATGCAGTTTCTTTACCCGGCGGGGACATGGGCGCTGGCTGGGCTTTTGGCCGTTCTGGCATTGTACATACTGCGCAAGGAATACCGGGAGCAATCTATTTCCAGCACCTACCTTTGGCGAAGGACGCTGGAGGATCAAACGGCCAGCAGGCCTTTCCAAAAGCTCAAAAGCAATCTTTTGATGTTTTTGCAATTATTGGCGGCGCTTTTGCTTGCCTTATCCCTCATGCGGCCTCTGCTTCCCGGTGCGCAGATGGGCGGGGAAACGGTGATGATATTCGATGTGTCCATGAGCATGCAGGCGGCCGCCTCCGGGCAAAGCCGGCTGAATCAGGCGGTTTCGGAAGCCAGGCGGATGGTGGAAGGCATGGGCGTGGCCGACCGGCTGACGATTTTGTCTGCCGGCAAAAAGGTAACGCACCTTTTGTCACGCTCCGCCGACCGGCAGGAGGCCGCACGTGCGCTTGATGATATTCAAGCAGAAAACGGGAATGCCGATGTGGCCGGCGCGCTTTCCCTGGCCCGGGCCATGGGCCGGGAGATTGAAAACCTGAACATCGTCGTCTTCTCCGATACCTTCCTGCCGCAGGGGGAGGAGGGTGTGCGGTATGTTGCCGTAGGGGAGGGCGTGGAGAACTGCGCCATAATTTCCCTGACCGCCTCCCGCCTGGAGGAAGGGACGGCGGCACTGGCCCGGATCATAAACTATGGCGAGGCGAAAAGCGTGACCGTCCGGTGTTATGCCGACGGGCAATTGTGCGATGCACGCACCGTGGAGATTTCAGCCGGCGGCACGCAGAGCGTGCGCCTTATGGTACCGGAGAATGCTGCGTACATACGGGCGGAGATCGTGGAGGGTGATGGTTTGCCGGCAGACAACCAGCGCCATTTTGTGATGCGCGAGCGGGGTCAAAAGAAGATTGCCCTGATCGGGCAGGATAATATTTTTTTGGAAAAAGCGCTTTTGCAGCGGGAGGATGTGGATTTGATCCGTACCACAAAAGAGGATGCGCCTTCCTTGCAAAATTGCAGCCTGTATGTGTACGACGGGGAACTGCCTGACCCTCTGCCGCAAAGCGGTTCGTTCCTGATCCTTCAGCCTGCTGCTCAGGTTCTGGGCGTGACACCGGGCGGGACGAAAACGCCGGAATACGCTTTGAGCTTGGCGGGCGGCACGCTGGCGGACCGGTTTTCTAATCACGTTTCCTTTCAAGGCGTGGCGCTCAAGCAATATGCGCCCCTTTCCGGCGGGCAGCCGGTGCTTGTTTCGGGCGGGGATGTGCTCATTTCCGCCGGGGAGGAAAACGGAAGCCGGTTTGTGGTCATCGGCTTTGACTTGCATGAAAGCAACTGGGTACTTAAATACGACTTTCCCATCTTCATGATGCACGCGTTAAACTATCTCATGCCGGATGTGCTGTCCAATGTGGCGGACGCGCTATGCGGCGACGTGCTGTCGCTTTCCCTGGACGGGCGGACGGCTAAGGCTGTGGCCTTAACACCAGCCGGAAAAAGTGTTTCCCTGGCGCCGCCCATTCCCGCGCTGCCCTTTGATGATACGGGGGAAGCCGGGCTGTACACCCTCTCCCAGACACTGCTCAGCGGGGAAACGGTGCAAACGCCTTTTGTAGTGAATGTTCCCACAACAGAAAGCGATGTGCGCACCGTGGCCGAAAGCTCGGGGGAAAACCAGCTGCGGGCTGGCGTGACGGATTATGGCCGGGAGCTTACTACGCTTCTTACGATAGCATTGCTGGCGCTGATGATGGCAGAATGGTGGGTGAGCTGCCGTGCAGGTTGAGTTTGTATTTCCGTGGGTGCTTCTTTTGATTCCCGTTCTTTTTGGGCTTACGGTTTTCCTGTACAAAAAGTTTGCCTATGGCGCGGATAAACGCAACGTGCATGCGTATGCCGTTTTGGGCATGCGCTTTGTGGTCATTGCATGTATCGTACTGGCCCTTGCATCCCCCTCCATCCTCTCAAGGTCGAACCAGGCCGCCACCTGGGTGCTGCTGGATGTGTCGGATTCCACCCTTTTAATGCGCGGCGATATGGAAAACGCCGTGAGCCAGGGGCTTGGCCAAAAGCCGGAGGATCTTTCCGCCGGCGTGATCGCCTTTGGCGGCGACGCCATGGTGGAAGCGCCCCTTTCCCCAAAGACCGCGTTTTCCCGAGCGGAAACATCCGTGGACCCGGAACGCAGCGACGCTGCCATGGCCCTCCAATTGGCGGGGGCGCTGCTCCCTTCGGATGCGGCAGGGCGGATGATGCTTGTAAGCGATGGGGGAATCGGCGATACGGATGCGCAGGCAGCGCTGCTGAAGGCGCGGGGGATCGCCGTGGATGTGATGTACGTTTCAGGGCCGCAGGCAGAGGATGCGCAGGTGACCCGCCTTACCTTGCCCTCCAAGGCCTACCAGGGCCAGGCGGTTCAGGTGACGGTAGAGATGGATGCCACCATGGACACCCACGGCACCCTGATCCTCTACGCCAACAGGCAGCCGGTGAATACCAAGGAGGTTTCGCTTAGGCGGGGGAAAAACACTTTTGTGTTCCAGGATACTGCAAAAGCCTCCGGGGTGGTCACTTATGAAGCCCAACTGATCGTGCCGGGGGATAGTCAAACGCGCAACAACCGCATGGGCTCCTATATGGCTGTGATGGGCCAGCCTACAGTTTTGCTTGTGGAAGGCCGGGAAGGCGAAAGCCGGGAGATGCAGAAGATCCTTGACGCCGCAGGCTTTAAGTGGGAGGCCATTACCCCCGCCGGTATGCCTCAAAACGCGGAGGCGCTGCGCAAGTATGACGCCGCAGTGTTAGTCAACGCCGACGCGGATACTTTTTCCGCCGATGCTTTATCGGCGCTGGATGCGTATGTGAAAACACTGGGCAGGGGCCTCACTGTGATCGGTGGCGACCAGAGCTATGCCTTGGGGGGATACCGGGGCAGCAAGCTGGAGGAGATTTTGCCTGTTACCATCGACGTGCGCAATCAAATGGACCTTCCATCGCTGGCACTGATGCTGGTGATCGACAAATCAGGCTCCATGACCGGGGGCCAGTTCGGCACCACGCGCCTGGAGGTGGCCAAGGAGGCCGCCATGCGCTCGGTGGAAGTGCTCACGGGGCGCGATCAGGTGGGCGTGATCGCCTTTGACGACGCGGCCAAATGGGTGGTGCCGCTACAAAGCGCTGCGGATATAGGCGCCATTCAAAATGCCATAGGCACCATCCGTCCGGGAGGCGGCACAGCCTTTTATTCGCCACTTTACGAAGCGCTGACTGCCCTCAATAACAGCGACGCAAAGCTCAAGCATGTGATCTTCCTCACCGATGGCGAGGCGGGGGACAGCGGGTATGACCTTTTGGTTGGGAACATGGCGCAAAACGGAATCACCCTGACCACCGTCGCCGTAGGCAGCGGTGCCAATGTAAGGGTTTTAAGCCGCCTGGCGGATATCGGCAAAGGGCGTGCCTTCACCGCTGGGGAGTTTGACGACATCCCCAAGATCTTTACGAAGGAAACGTTTCTGGTCACAGGCTCCTATGTGCAAAACCGTCTGTTTACGTCGGTGATCACAGAGATAGGGCCGCTGACCGACTTTGCGGGCTTCCCTCAACTCTGGGGATATCTGGCTGCCACGGAAAAGCCGATGGCCACCGTATCCATGGTATCGGACCGTGAGGATCCGCTGCTTGCCTGGTGGCAATATGGCGCGGGGCGCGTGCTTGCCTGGACAAGCGACATAAAGGGCGCCTGGACCGGGCAGTTCCTTCGGTGGGATCAGGCGGCATCGTTCTTTTCGGGCCTTGTATCCCATGTGCTGCCGGAGGGCAGCCAGGAAGGCGAACTGAACGCACGGATGGAGGGCACACAAGCAACGGTTACGTATACCGCACCCGCCGGCGTGGATTTTGAGAATCTGGAAACCAGCGCCCATGTCCTTATGCCGGATGGGACTGAAACCACCATCCCTTTGACGGAAATGGCACCCGGGGAATATGAAGGCAGCTTTATAGCACCGCAGCAGGGCGCCTATGCCATAAGGGCAGAACAGACGCAAAACGGCCAAACGGTGCGCCAGCTGGAAGGCGGAGCGGTACGGTCTTATTCGGAGGAATACGACCTGCGCAGGCAAAGCGGGGAGGACTCCTTAAAGCGCCTGGCGAACGCGACGGGAGGGCGGGTCATCACCGATCCCCAAGAGATGTTCGCCGCCAGGGGGGTGGAGGCACAAAGCAGGTACATGCTCCGCCCGATGCTGCTGACTTTGGCCCTTGTGCTGTTTTTACTGGATATCGCGCTGCGCAGGCTTGCCTTGGACCGGATGCTCATCAAGGCGTTTGGCATGGCAAAAGAAAAGGCGGCGGCCTCCGCGGTAAAGCGGCGGGAAAGACACGTGCGTCCGGTGCGTGCGAAGCCCGGCAAAAGGAAGGATGCGACGGTGTCTGTTTCCGTAACGGATATGGCGGATAACCTGCTGAAGGTACGGGAGCAGAAGAAGCATCTGTAATTCCATTCCCTGCGTCCATTTCCGCCACCGGCGGGGGCGGCATTCCGGAGCCCGCCAAGTAACATATCCTGACCGCAACATGCGGGCGATTACAAATCGCCCCTACAGCGTTGTTGCCCCATGTAACAAGGCACCCCGGCTCTTTCGAGAGGGGCGCCTTGTATTATGAATTACTTGCCCAGGAAAGTATCCGGCCAGTACTTCAAATTGTATTAGCGGAAGGCTGCGGCGTACACCCGGCTGTGAAACAGCCGGCGGAATCTTTGTATGGCGGGATTGCCCCGCTTGGGATGTACCGCGTTGGTGAGTAGCACCGCGTACAGGCCGGTTTCCGGGTCTACCGCAAAGCTTGTGCCTGTAAACCCCGTATGGCCAAAGGATGTGGCGGGGAACAGGTCGCCCATAAAGGAGCCGTAACCGCCGCTTACATGGAAACCCAACCCCCGATGGACAGCATGCTCCGGCGTCCTGTCCCGGATCGCCAGGCGGAGCGTATCCGGATTGATCAAAGGCATGCCGCCGGATGATAGCATCCCGGTAAAGCGCATCACGTCTCCTATGTCGCTGAACAGGCCGGCGTTGGCGGATACGCCCCTTAAAAAGCGGGCGTTTTCATCATGGACGATCCCCTGGTAAGGCACACCTGTAAGATCATTCACCTCAGTGGCGGCAATATTCCCACCCTTGGGGCAGTAGCCCGTATGCTCCATGTGAAGCGGCGCCAGCACAAGCTCCTGGGCCAGAACATTCAGCGGCTTACCGTACACTTTTTCCAGAATGAAGCCAAGAAGGATGTACCCCATACAGGAATAGCGCGGCATCTGGCCGGGCGGTCCCTCCAGAGGATGCGCAAGGATCGCCGTAAGGACATCGGAAGGATCCTTGCATACCTTCTCCAACAGGAAGGTGGGCGTGATGCCACTGGTATGCGTCATCAAATGATAGATGGTGATGCCTGCCTTGTCATCGGGCGTGTCAAAAAAGAAGGACAGCGTATCATCTAAAGCAAGCAGGCCCTTTTCCAGGGCCATCAGGGCCAGCATGGTAGGCGCGATGATCTTGGTTATGGATGCCAGATCGTAGCGGGTATGAAGGTTCACCGCGGCGCCTTCAGGCAGGGAAAGCTTCCCTGATGCATGGGTGAACAGCGCTTGCCCGTTGAGGCCGATGCCTACCGCCGCCGAGGGAAAATAACCTTTCGCGATTGCTTCTTCCAGCATGCCGGGAAGAAAATCAAAACGTTCCATATATACCACCCTGCCGCCCATTCATTTTGCCCTTCTGTTGGACGATCTATAAAAGGTCAAGCGTTTGCCGCTTGCCGGAATACGACGTGCCGAAACAACTGGCATGATCCTTGCCAATCATCGCGCCGCGCGTGATGCTCAGCGCTTCGTAGTACCGCAGGTACTTGAAACTGGGGGAATGCTCGGCCAGCCAGAACTTTTTAACGGCTTCTTTCCAAAGCGGAAAGGCATCGGTCACATCAAAATAGAAATAAGGGGAAAAGCCCTCCGCATCCTCCCAATTTTCCGCGTACATGGACCGGTTGATGGGAGCCGGGGGCAGGGAAGACTCAAAGGAGGGCAGCGATGCATAGAAGATAGCGCTTTTGGTAACGGTGTGCGCGGCCATATGGTCCTTATGCTGGCTGTTTTGCCAGTGGTACATCACGGCATTTGCCTGTTTTTCCCGCATGATCCTGCAAAGGCGCATCTCCAGTTCGCGGGAAGGGCATAGTTCGCCGTCGGGAATATCCATCACAATGCTCTCCCCACCCAGTTTTTGGGCAAAATCCTTGGCAGCAGCCACATTTTGCTGCCGGAACTCCTGAATGGGCACGCCATCGGGCGCACCGCGCTCCCCGGCGGTCAAATCGACAATGACTACCTTGTCACCGGCCATGGCATGCTTGAAAAGAAGCATGCCGCAGGTAAGCTGCGCATCTCCGGTATGGGCCCCTACGGCCAGGATGGTCTTTTGCCTGCGTTCGCTCAAGAGCATCTCCTCCTTTTTGCAAAGGCTCGGTCATGATTTACGAAGCGGCGCTTAGGATTCAACTGACTGATTGGTAAAATAATCTGCCCCTATTGTAGCAGCACGCATCTAAAAAGTAAATGTTATTTTTTTTGTATACAAAATTTTTTATGTAACTTATTGCGGAATCCCGTTTCTATGATACAATAGAGGCAGTGCCCAAGGGCCATAAGCCGCGTATGACACAAGCCACAAAGATGTGGTACGAATAAAAGGCAAGGGGAATTTGTATGACGGATTGTATCCTCAAGCTTCAGGAGCTGATGGACACATTTTCCCCCGCGGAGCAGCGGGTTGCCGCCTATTTTTTGCGCCACCGGACACAACTGATGGGCACGCCCATCGACGAGGTAGCCAAATCATGCCAGACCAGCAAAACCACCGTGGTCCGGCTGTGCAAGCTGAACGGATACAGAGGATTCAAGGAATTTTGCATGGCTTTGTCCGCCAACCTGGCGGTGAAGAAGGAAAACCCGCTGATATACACCGATGTGCAGGCTGGCAGCGATCTGGCCCACATCATGGAGGATACCACCCGCCGCAACATCGGCGGGCTGCAAAGCACGATGCAGGTTTTATCCTACGCTGAGCTTAATAAGGCGGTACAAACCATTCACCAGGCGAAGCGGGTGGACTTTTACGGCATGGGGATCTCCGCCCTGGTGGCGCTGGATGCCCAGCATAAGTTCCTGCGCATCAACAAGGTATCCCTCACTTCGCAGGATCCGCATGTGCAGGTGGTTTGCGCATCGAGCCTTGCGCAGGGCGATGTGGCGGTGTTCTTCTCGTATTCCGGGCAGACAAGCGACACTTTGGCCACGCTGCAGGTGGCCAAGCAGGGTGGGGCCACCACCATATCCGTGACGAAATATGCCCCCAATCCTCTTTCGGAGCGGTGTGACATCCAGCTTCACGTATCCTGCCCGGAGGTAGCGGTACGCACCGGAGCCACGTCTTCCCGCATTGCTATGCTGCATATTGTGGATTTGCTGTTTTCCGCCGTGATCCCCCAGGAATATGAGGAGGCCAAGACCGTGCTGGACCGTTCCCTGTGGGCGGCCAGCTATAAAAGAGTGAAATAGCTTCGGGATTTTATGGATTTCATATGGCTTTGGGCCGCGAAAGGGTGAAGGTTATGAATTTTGAGCAACTTTCCACGGAGCAGGTGAACGCAAAAAGCCTGAACTTGGATGATATGACGCCGCTTCAGGCGGCCACGCTGATGAATGATATCGACAGCCAGGCGTCATTGGCGGTAAAAGCTGCGCTGCCGCAAATCGCTACAGCTATAGAGGTTATTTCTTCCCATCTGAAGGCCGGCGGGCGGCTGCTCTATGCCGGGGCGGGGACCAGCGGCCGCCTTGGGGTACTGGATGCTTCCGAATGCCCGCCTACCTTTGGCGTGGAGAACGGCCTGGTGGTGGGCGTTATTGCCGGCGGCGATTCGGCATTGCGCTTTTCCATTGAAGGTGCGGAGGATTCGCCCGGCCTGGGGCGGGAAGACATGGAGAAAAACGGCCTGTGTTCTAAGGATGTGCTGGTGGCCATTAGTTCCAGCGGGTACGCTCCCTATTGCGTGGGGGCACTTGATTATGCCAGGGAACAGGGGGCGTATGGCATCGCGCTAAGCTGCAATATTGGCTCGGTCATCTCCCGCCATGCCGATCTGGCTATAGAAGTGCCTAGCGGGCCGGAAATTTTGTCCGGTTCCACCCGCTTAAAGGCGGGAACCGCCACCAAAATGGTGCTGAATATGCTTTCCACCCTGTCCATGGTGCAGTTGGGGAAGGTCTACAAGAACCTGATGGTTGATATGAAGCCCAGTAATAACAAGCTCAGCGACCGGGCCGTGCGCATTGTGAAGTATGCCCTGGATCTTGATGACAGGGCTGCAGCCGAGGCGATTTTGCATAAGGCGAACGGCAATACCAAGGCGGCCATTGTGATGGCCTTGTCCCAGGCGGATTATACATCCGCCGTGAAGGCACTTAAGGAACAAAACGGATTTGTGCGCCGGGCGGTAGCCCAGCTTTCCATGGATAAGGCATAAAGCATCCGGCGCAGCCTATGCGGGGGAAGTTTGCCTGTAAAGCGTTAAAGGGGATGCGATCATGGCCTATGTGGCGGGCTGGGACGGCGGTGGCACGAAAACTGCCGTTGTCTATATGAATACGGACGGCGACGTGGTGGGCAGGGCGGTTTTCGGCCCGTTGAACCCCAATGGTGCCTCTGCGGATCAGATCAATAAAACCGTTCGGGAAGCCGTTGAGGATATGAAGAATATGCCGGGCGGCTTGCCGGACTGCGTGCTTTTGCAGGTTGGATTTGCCGGGGCCAGCAACCCATCGGCCAGGATTTTGCTGGAGAGGGCCATCCGGGAGGTGGGCTTTCCGGGTGAGGTGCGTCTGGCGGGCGATCATGAGACTATGCTTTATGGCGCCGTGGGCCGGGAAGGAGCGGTGCTCATTTCAGGCACCGGCTCCGTATGTATGGGCAAAAACGGCCGGGGCGAAACTTGCCGCTGCGGGGGCTGGGGATATCTCATTGGTGATGAGGGCAGCGGCTATGCCATCGGCCGGGATATCCTGGCGGCGGTGGCGCGGGCAAACGACGGATGCGGCCCCAAGACCTGCCTGACCGAACTGGTATTTGCGGCACTTGGCATCTCCGCCATGGGGGAGATGATCCGGTATGTATATGACCCCAATTCGGACAAGGCAAGGATCGCTTCGGTGTCCCCGCTTCTGGTTCGTGCGCTTGAGCGGGGGGATGAAACGGCCAAGGAGATTGCCGGCAGGGCGGCCGGGGAGCTTGTATTGCTGGCAGCTACCGTGATTGACCATCTGGCGCTTGAGAAGGGGACAATCGCACTCAGCGGCAGCATCCTGACGCAAATATCTGTCATTCGTCAAAAAGTAGAGGCGGAGCTTGCATCACGGTATCCCGCTCTGTCCTGCATACAGCCCAGGCAGGATGCCGCCACGGGCGCGGCGGCTATGGCGCTGGAGGCGGCCCATGAAGCGGGGGGAAAAATATAAAGAGTGAGGATGCTGTGCATTACGATATCGTATGTCTGCTGGCTTCTTTGCTCGGGATTGTGATTGCTTGGAAAACTCATTCATCTTCGCTTGAACGCCGTAGGGGCGATTATTAATCGCCCGCATGCTGCGGTCAGGATATGTAACTTGGCGGGCGATTAATAATCGCCCCTACGGCGTTGTTTGTTTATTGGATTCTCTGCCGGGGATGATCAAATTCGTATAAATTCTTGATATGCCGGATATTATGATAATAATTTTGCCTGCCATCTCCCGTAAGAGACAGCAGGCAAAATGCATTTTAAGATTGAGGAAACGGATCAGGCTCAATGATACTCCGGCAGCCAGCCCACATGGGCCTTGATCAAATCGTCGCACATGGCTACGATATCGTCGATGGACAATTCGCTCTGACAATGGGGATCCATCATGGCGGCCTGATAGATGAAGTCCTTTTTCAGCGTCCGTGCGGCCTCGATGGTCAGAAGCTGCACATTGATATTGGTACGGTTCATGGCTGCACATTGTTCCGGCAGATCGCCGACGTAGGTGGGGGTCACGCCGCTGGCATCCACCATACAGGCGACTTCCACCACCGCGTTTTGGGGCAGGTTGGTGATGAGCCCGGTGTTCAGTACATTGCCGCCGATCTTGTAGGGCACGTTGGTTTCCATAGCTTCCATGATGTAGCTGGCATACTCATGGGAACGCTCATGCTTGAGCTCCTGGTTGTTTAAGAGAGCATCCCGCTGGGCGCTCCAGCGCTTGATCTGCTCCACGCAGCGGCGGGGGTATTCATCCAGGGGAATATTGAACCGCTCGATCAGTTCGGGGTATTTGTCCTTAATGAAGAAGGGCATGTATTCCGCGTTGTGCTCGCTGGATTCGGTGACGTAGTACCCGAAGCGCTTCATGATCTCATAGCGCACCATATCGTGATGCTTTTCCGTGCGGGCTTCGGCCCGGCGCTTGACTTCCGGGTACAGGTCCTTGCCGTCCTGCGTGAGGGATAGCAGCCAGGCCTGGTGATTGATGCCGGCGATCAGCCACTGCATTTTGGGATCATGCGTCATCCCCAGACATTCCAGCAGGTGCGGCACGCAGGCCTGCACGCTATGGCAAAGGCCCACGGTTTTAATGGACGTCAAGCGCAGCATGGCTCCGGTAAGCATGGCCATGGGGTTGGTGTAATTGAGAAACCAGGCATTGGGGCAAACTTCTTCCATATCCTTGGCGAAGTCCAGCATCACGGGGATAGTGCGCAGCGCCCGGAAGATGCCGCCGATGCCCAGCGTGTCGCCAATGGTTTGCTTCAGGCCGTACTTTTTCGGAATTTCAAAATCCGTTACGGTACAGGGTTCATATCCCCCCACCTGGATGGCGTTGACGACATAATTGGCGCCTTTGAGCGCTTCCTTGCGGTTTTCCACCCCAAGGTATGCCTTGATGGTGGCTTTGCCGCCATGGTTGCGGTTGATGGTATCCAGCATGAGCTGGGATTCCTTGAGCCTTTCAGGATCGATGTCGTACAAAGCGATGACGGAATCTTGAAGTGCCGGTGTCAGCATGCTGTCGCCCAGCACGTTCTTGGCGAACACGGTGGAACCGGCACCCATAAAGGTGATCTTTGCCATAGCCCAAATCCTCCTCGTGAACAGATACATTCAGTATAATCATTTTATATCTTGCGAACAAGCGGCCTGTGTTGCATAATATGCGTGAAATGTTGCATCTTGAAAGATTGGACTTAAAGAAATATGAGGCAATATAATCAGTTTTCAGACGCTGAAAGGGAGGTTTATGTGCGGGATTGCGGGAACGAAGCCTGCGAACCCAGTCATAGCTTCGGGCCTGCCGTGCGGGATTTTTACCTGATGCACATCATTTCCGCGGGGAAGGGTGTATTTCAAAATGCGTGGGGAAGTTTTGAAATATCAAAGGGGCAGGGCTTTATGATTTTTCCTCACGAAGTCACCGTCTACACTGCGGATGCGCATACGCCCTGGGTGTACAGCTGGGCTGGGTATTCCGGCTTGAAGGCCGCGGAGCTTACCGATCTGCTGGGCGTCACGCCTCAAAGCCCTGTTCTGTCCCTGGGGGACTATGGGTTAAAGGCAATCGGGATTTTGCATGACATCTATGAGGATTCGGCATCGCTGGACATGCGGGAAATGGCGGCCATGGGCGGCTTGTACCGCCTTTTTGCCACGATAAAACAAAGCGGCGCCCCTTTTTCCGGAAAGGGCGCGCCATCCGAAAGCGAGCGGTATTATCAGCGGGCCTACTGGCACATGGAGGCCAACTATCAGCGCAATCTGCATATTACGGACGTAGCGGCCTTTGTGGGGCTGAGCCGCTCGCAATTGTTCAGGGTATTTGTCACAACCTGCGGCATGCCGCCGCAAAGGGTACTGCTGATGCTAAGGCTTAGGCAAGCGGAGTCACTGCTTTTAAGTACCGAGCTGCCGCTCAAGGCGGTGGCCTTATCATCGGGCTTCGGAAGCGCCGCCCGTATGGGGGAGGTCTTCAGGCAGGAGAAGGGGATAACGCCGATTCAGTTCAGACAGGGTAGAAACGAAGATTAAGAAGGCAATCTTTTTCTAGCCTTCGAAAATGCAATCCTCAATAAGCTTTGAAAAGTGCCCCATATGTGCTTCCTTTTTGCCATCCACATTGCATAGCATAATAACCAATGTCCCGTCCGACAAAAACCGGGTCATTCTTGTGCTGAAACCCACTATATCTCCTCCATGCCACACTTTGTTGCTTTCTATAAACCAGCCATATCCGTATTCACCCAAGTTTGGCTTCATCATCTTCTCCAGGCTGCCGGGGGAAAGCAGCCTTCCTTCGAAAAGCGCAGTGCCAAACTTCGCAAGATCGCTTGCTGTGGAATACAGACAGCCTCCCCCAAGCATATTGCCGAATATGATCGTATTCTCCGGCTTGGCCGCCTCTTTTGGCGTCGGGAGCAGCATCTTATAGCCCGTGGCCACACGGTCAAAGCGATGATGCTCAGGGATCAATCCGGTGCGCGTCATATGTAGCGGAGAAAGAATATTCGTTCTGATAAATGCTTCATAGCTCATGCCGGTAATGGTTTCTATCAGTATTGCAAGGATAAGGTAATTCGAGTTGCAGTACCGGAACGTCTCTCCGGGTGTTTCCGTCAGGTCAAAATCCATAATGAACCTGAAAATGTCATATGCATCGTTATAATCAATACTGGATATACCCACACGGTTCCAATAATCAGGTATTCCTGAGGTGTGGCTGAGAAGCTGCCCGATTGTTACTTTTGAAGCCTTGTGATATTGAGGAAAATATTTTCCAAGGCAGTCATCTGTGTTCAGCAGTCCCTGCATCTCAAGCATCAGGATGCTAACGGCTGTGAACGCCTTTGTCAATGATCCAATCAAAAAAATCGTGTCGCGATCGAAATTTGATCCCGTTGTACAGTCAGCAAAGCCATAACCTTTGCTGAACAGCTCCTCTTCTCCCCTTCGAATTAGGATAAAGCCGTTGAAGCGCCTCATTTGATCATTATTTAAGCAGAGGCCGTCTATTTTCAGCTCAAGCTTCGTTTTATCCATTTTCAAGCTCGCTTTCCCTTTGCCCTTTTGCACAAAAAGGCCATGCAGCACATACCATGCGGCCGGTCTGCATAGTCCGCTATATGTACATTATTTATGCGCAGATTGCGTATGAGCCTATAGATCGATACCCAGTTTCTTTGCCACGCATTTTTTGATCACTTCGGCGCAGTTGTCCCAGCCGATGCGGGCGCTGTTCAGGCACAGATCGTAGTTGATGGCATCCTTCCAGTTCTGGCCGGTATAATATTTGTGGTAATCGGAACGGTACTTGTCTGTGCGCCGGACGGCTTGGGCGGCTTCCTTTTCCGTCATGTCGGAGCGTTCCATAATGGTCTTGACGCAGTCCTCAAACGGCGCCTGGATATTGACGCTGACCACGTTGGGAAGATCCCGCAAAACATAGTTGGCGGCCTTGCCCATGACGATAAAGGATTCGGTTTTCGCCAGCATCCTAAGAATCTTAACCTGATAATTGAACAAGTTCATATCGGATACGAATTTGTTGTTTTCCGGTGTAAGCACGTTGCCGTAATGCTCCCGGTCGGGCACATGCATCAAAAGACGGCGGTTAAGCTTCTCATCCGCCAGGGCGAACAGTTCCTCACTGATGCCGCTTTCAATGGACGCCAATTGCAAAAGCTCCTTGTCCATGAGCTTAATGCTCAGATCGCCGGCGATTTTCAGCCCAATCTGCTTGCCGCCACTGCCAAAGCCCCGGGCGATGGTGATAACAAAATTCTTCATGGTGCACTCTCCTTTGTCTGTCGATAGGGCGGAACCATCTCTTATCGCATAAGGATATGCATGAGGCTAACCTTATTTTTCTTTGGCCACGCTGCCTTTTCCTGCCTCTATGCCAAATATTCAATTCAAGGGTTCCCGGGCCAGGTAACCCTGTTCGAATGCTTACCTGAGCAAAAAGTCCAGAATGTTCATTCCTGAATCCGTTTGCGATTTGTATAGCTCCGTATAGCCGCACTGTGTACAAGAGAGGGTGATGAACTTCTTGTTCTGCACGTCAAATATCTTTGCGAAATTACCGCCTGTGGCCTGAAATTGGTCGGATTCATACTGGGTGTTGCCGCATTTTGGGCAAACGTAATTCCTTTGGTTTTGTTCCATACAAGAGCACTCCTTCCAAATGAACCGGTATATCCCGGCAGCATGATGATAGCACGGGAGAGATAAAGCAGCAATACGCGTTGCATCAATTGTCGTTTTGAATGTTTGATGGGTGAGGCTTTTGCTTTTTTTCCATGAATGAGGCATCTCTTCTCTGCATGCGGCTGCCTTGTTGAATCGCAAAAATCCGGCCAGAAGGGCGCGGTTCAATAGGGAAATTTACTGAACAATACCCCAAACCGATACGGAAAAACAAAAGAGAGGCATTGTCCCGCAAGGGATAGTGCCTCTTTCAATATTATGGCCATAAGTTTTCTGAAGTTACTTATACTTAAACCTATTGCCTGTATTGGCATAAGTCAGGGTAAAAACAATCACTGCCAAAAATAGACCCAACCCGATCCAAAGAAAAGCCATATTATCCAGCACATCGCTGAGAATCACGACGAGAAAGCATACGGCGAACAGAAACATTATTTTGCCCAGAAATCTGCACAGCGCTTTTTCATTGTACTTTTCTTTCTCAGCCTTACTGGATGTATTGTATCCGGCGATTAGAAAAGCGCCTTTTCCCTGAAAAAATACTATGCCAAGTATAATAAAAAGCAAGGCGACCGAAGCATGCACTACCCACATATTCAGCCCCTCCTTTCGTCCGTATAGTTTATTGTTTTTTCTTTTTGTATGTCTGCGTAATGGCCCCAAGCACCGCGCCAATCCCTGCGCCGACACATAGCCACAGCACCACATTGTTCAATATGGCTCCCAGCACTATACCGATGGCTGCGCATAAGCCAATGGCAGTACCCATATTCCAGAAATCGGACATTTTCTGCATTTGATATAACCTCCACAGTCTCCTTTATTTCAAATATAGTCAACACCCGATCTTCGACGGAATGATTTAATCTTTCTTTCATCCTTCGGAAATAGTGCCGAGATCAACAGAACAAATGCTAAAGCGCATGCTGAAATGCCAAGCCAGCCGGAGGCCACTGGAAATACGGAGGTTAAAAACAGATAATCCTGATTCACACACCACAGCAGGCTTATTGCAAGAATTAGAAATAAGGATAACTGCGCCAGGCGTAATAGACGAAGCTTCTTAGAAAACAGGGCAGGCTTGCGTCTTCCAGAAATAATACCTTCGGCCAATCTCCATATCTGCAGAAGCAAAACGAACCATACCAGGCCGATGAATGCCCAAAGCAGGTATTGTCCCAAAATAATCCTGCCCATCCCGACGGTGGAAAAACCGCACCACCGCGCCCAGTCGCTCACTATATATGATATAAACGGCCAGCTCCGCTGGCTATTAGTCAGTATGACTATACCGTCGCCCGTTTCCGGAACAGCGTGAAAGTGGGTCATTATGCCTGTGCCCTGTCCACCGTGCGATACCGCCTTTTTCCCGTCCGGAAGATTTTCTATATAGTAGCCTAATCCATAAGAATCAAAAACAAGGCTGTACACACCAAGATCTTGGGCTTCCGGCATATAAAGCTGATTAATGTCCTGCGGGCTGAGCACCGGATGCTCCTTGGCAAAATCAGGCATGCCGGCAATAACGAATGCGGCAACATCCTCTGCGGAAGCAAAAAGACCGCCGGAGGCTTTCTCGGGATAGACATACACCGGAACAGTCTTACCGGTCAAGCCATAACCAAGTGGAACCGGCGGAGCAAGAGCCTCGCTCCATGTAAAGGTGGAGCGGTTCATTCCAAGAGGAATTAAGACTTCCTTTTCCATATATTCGGAGAAGTCACGGCCGGTAACCTCCTCGATCAACAGCTCCAGAAGATTGAAGCCGACATTTGAATATGAAAAAGATACGCCAGGCTCCTGCATAGGATGCGCAGACTCAGTCAGACTTTCTTTCAAAGAGGGAAGTTCTTCCTCCGGTGAATAAATTGTCAGAACGTCTCCCAACGGCATGCCGGAATAATGGCTGAGCAGCTGTCTGACGGTTATCTTGTCCGTTGAGTATTTAGACTCCGGAAACGGCCAGCTTTTTATGTATTGCCCGACTGAAGCATCCAGCTCAATTTTATCCTGCGCAACCAGCTTCAGCACGCCCCAGGCGGTAACAGGCTTTGAAATAGACTGTACCCGGCAATAAGTGCCGGCCGTCATCTCCCGGCCCTCTTCAAGGTCCGCATAGCCGTAAGCACCTGTCCAAACAATCCCGCCATCTTTAACGAGTGCTATACTGGCTCCGGGGATTCCGTAGTCTTCCATTAGGGCCGGGATGCGAGCATCCATTTGTGCGGTAAAGGTTTCGATAGAAGCGCCTTTTTCAACACCCCTTGCTGGACCAAGCTTGGAAACAGATGCCACCAGAATAATGGAGGCGATTAAAGCGGCCAACACCCAAAGTACCCTTTTGTAAATCTCAGAGCCTTTCACTTTATAACCTCCATATCCATGACGTCATCGATGCTTTCCACAATGATCCTCAGGGATCAGCTTATCTGAGTGAAACACAAGGCAGACAGCATAATCTGCTGTCTGCTTCACCTAATACCCACGTTTCAAAAAGTATCAAAAAGTAAGCTGCCTAAGGCCGGATTTTTTCTTTGCCGCTTCTTCACTCATCCCAGAACAACAAATCAAAGGCCGGATATTCCTCTACCCCATTGTCGTCCTGCACCTCCATCATGCCGGTGCAGCGTCCGTACATTTTTACCTGGGAATCAACGGTGAGGGAAGGCTCATCCTTTGTCTTTACAACGATGATGTCCCGGTAAACAGATTTGATCTTGCGGAAGGCCATATATACCAGCCAGTCTTCACCTGATTTTTCGATCCGCGTCACATAGGCATTGTATCCCATGACCCGTCCCGTGTACCCCTCGATCTTGTCGGTAAGAGTAGTATGGGCGGGCTTGATGGCCTCGGCGCGGATATCGGCTTCCTGCTCGTTCTCACTCAATACCCGTGTGCCAAAGAAGGATGATGTCTGGCTGTTCAGACCTTCCTTGGAAAACGCGAAGTCAATGGAATAATTGCCTTCCTCCGAGGTGTCGATGGTAAAGGAGAACTTGCCGTTGCTGCCTACTTTCTTCTGGGTCCTCTTGCCGTTGACGGTACACTCCGCCAGCACCCCCTTGTCGGTGGTGCCGGAAATGGTAAGTTTGTCGGTAGTTATTTCACCGGGGAACGTTTCATCAAAGCTTACGGGAAGCAGCGTTTTGTCATAGGTGATCTGGAAAGACAAGTCATCAATATCTACATCGTTTAAAGTTACCGTAAACGCCATGGTATAAACGCCTTCCTGAGGCAGTTCCACCGGCAGGGAGAATTCGCCGGACCGGTTGGCGGTATCGCTGACCTGAACTTGTTCATTGGTAAGCATCCTCATAACGGAGCCGGAGATTTGTGCGCCGGGTTCAGTGATGCCCTTTACGGTAAAGGAGGAGCTATTGGTTTGTTCGGGCGGCGCGGCGGTAATCTGCGACTTTTGGGTGGTGGAGCTTACGCTGGTGTTGACATTGGTACTGCTGCCGGGACCGGGCATAGGCAGCACTTTTAAAAAGCGCCAGGTATCCATGACGTCGTTGAGGGCATTGTTGTCCTTGGCTTTGACGGTGCGGTCAAACACCTGGTAATCCACGGTGATGGTGTAGCCGTTGCGAATGGTGCGCCTTGCAAAGCCGCGGTGATCCACCTTGCCGCCGATGCGCTGGACATATTTGAGCATCAGGAAACGGCCATACGCCGTGGTGTCCTTCCATTCGGCGCTGTCGTAGGAAATGCCCAGCGCCTCATAGGCTTCCCCGTCCAGATGCTCCCGGCGGTACTTGGCCCGGGTGGTCGGGGTTTGCTGATCGATATCAAAATAGGTCTGGGCATCCACGTCTTGAAGCGCACTGATTTCAAGGCAGGTATCCCCATCCTGGCCCCAAGCCTGCAAAAGGATGCCTTCCGCCTGGAAGGCCTGAAGCTCTATCTCCAAGGTGGTTCCCTTGCTTTGCAGGAAACCGACGTAGTTCTCCATGGTGCTGGGCGTCAGGATGGTGTAGGAATCGGGAATTTCCACCGTGGCGGATATTTCTTCCAGCGTGACCACCTGGCACAGTCCCGGCAGCGCGGCCATAAGGCATAGGCCAAGCACGATCAGTACAAAGACGATTTTGCGCATCCGAAACACCATCCTTTTGTGGCATTACTCATTGGGCAACAACCAATTCAGCCTTGCTTCCGGAATGGAAGCCTTTCCGCTGGGCAGCGATACTTCCCGCAAAGCGCCGGTCATTGTGCAAAGCATCACGGCCTGCTGGTCCGGCTCAAGGTTGTTAAGATCGGCGCACAGCACCGCCACGGGGTTTGTATCCCCTTCCGTCAGGATGACCGCCAGGGGCTGGCCTCCCTGGCCGGAAAGGAACAGGATACGGCCCTCGAACTTGATGGGGGAATCCTTGTAATTTTCCGGCTTTGCCAAAAGCTTGTCATAGGCGATGCGCCTGAGCTTTTTTTGGAAGGCCTCCCGATCATCCGCCTCGCTCTTGAGCCTTACGACCGTAAGCTTCTCTTCGCCCCTTAAGTATCCTGTCAAAGAAGTGCGGATGGTAAAAGCGTTTTCTCCCACCTTTGGCAGGTCGACTTCGCAGGAAAAGCTGCCATCCTCCGCCACCTTTGCGTCATAGGTCTTGTTACGGTAGAGGACCTGCACACTGCTGCCCGGCAGAACGGCGCCGGTGATGACGGCGCGGTTATCCGCCACACCCTGTGTCATGGGCGTAACGGTCAGCGGCGCTTTTTCCTGTTCCAGCGTCACGGCAAACGTTACGACGCCGTATCCCTTTTCACCGATGGCGTAGATGGCGATCACGTTTTTGCCGGCTTGGGGCAGGGCACGGACCAGGCAGGTGAAGCGGCCCTCATCATCGGCGGTAAAGCGTTCATATCCCTCGCCGTTGACATAGTACCTCATGGGAGTATTGGGCTCGGTAACGCCTGTTACCGTCAATTTGGTGGTTCTTACAACGGATGGGACATAATCCAGGGTAAGGGCTGTTTCATCCCGCTGCACTTTGAATTCGGCGGGAGCCGGTGTGGGCGTGGGCTGTATGTTAAGCGTAGCCTGCGGCACAGGTGTAACATCAGGCGGTGGAGTCCACTTGGCGCCCAGGAACAGCATGGATGCAGCCGCCGTATATAGGGCCGTTTCATCCGATTCAGTCGGCTCCCTGCCGATGATATCGGCGGAAATCGTATATACCTGGCCATAGCGCACCGTAGCGTAGGCGATGGTCGTAACGGACAGCGACTGCATGGAGGTATCGCCCTTAAATATGGCAAACTCAGGCAATTCCTGGCTCCACGAGCCGTGGGCAAACCCGCCGGAACTGGCCATCTTCAGCAAAAAATCTTTCTTCTGTTCGGCTGTCATGGCATAAGCGTCCGCGCCGCTGAACCCTTCGGGAAGAGCTTTATGCTGAACCCTTAGCTGTCCGCCTTCCGGGGGAAAAGCCTCCAGCAGTGTTCCGGTATCCTCAAAGCTGGCGGCAAGCGCCTCTACTGTCGTACCAAGCGATTTTATTTCCTGCTCCTTGTCAGTGAGGTTGGACAGTGTCAACACCTGCCAGCCGCCAGGCAGATACAGCCGCAGCCCCTCTTCGGGAAAAGAATAAGGGGCGGATTCCCCCAGCGCCAGGCTTACATGAAGCAGGCACAGAAGGAAAAGGAGCGGCCACAGCCAGCTTGTCCGACGCATTGCATACTCCCATCCGGCCCGGCGCGCCCATAAGGCCGGGGCCTGATTTCATATGCATGCATTTTACCATAACGAGGCAATGCGCGCAAGGAAATGGCTGTAAACATTTGTGCTTTCGGATTGTAAACATTTGCATTTTTAATAAGAAAGGCCTTGCATGGTGAATGCATGCATGTTTCTTCTGCGCATGGGCCATAATAGGTCCATCACAAAGGAAAGGGAGGGGGAGTATGCTTCCAATAAGACCCATGAGGTCATACGGGAAAAGGCACAACTTCCGGGCTGTCCTTCTGGTGAGCGCCCTTTTCCTGGCGGGTGCACTGTTCATGGCCGTATACCGCCATCCCGCTGCACTTGAGACGTCGGCCGCTGCGCAGGAGGACCATCTGATGACTGCCGTGCTCAGCGATCTTCCCGTGGCGCTGCCCGACTCCGTTCAAAAAGGATTGCCGGACGGCTGGTTACAGGTAAGCGTTGTGCCTGGGGAAAAGGAGCTTTGGGCGGGAAAGCTTCTCTTGATTGATGAAAATCATCCCATACCAAAAATAGCGCCGCCTCCCAACGTGCTGAGCATTGCGGCGGAGGGGGAGGGTCAAATCGCAGTGCGTTCGCTTCGGCCCAATGCGGACATGGAGGTGATCAAGGCGCTGAAGCAGATGTTTTCGATGGCGCGCTCTTCCGGTGTCACAAGCTGGCTTGCATGGGAGGGGAGCCGCTCCTATGGCCAGCAGCTGGAATTGCAGATGGAGAGGCTTGCACTGCATGCCCAAACCATGTCCCTTGTAGAGGCGGCAAAGCGGGCATCGGCGGAGGTGCCGGCGCCAGGCTACAGCGAACATCAATTGCCTTATGTAGTGGATATCCGGTTAGCCAAGGGGTGGAATGCCATGCCGGACGACGCGCCGCTAAGCGCATCGCAAGATGGGAAGCTGCTTTTAAGCAGCGCCTTTAAGTACGGCTTCATCCACCGTTACGGCAAAAAATTGGCCCCGCCCTATGAGGACGAGGCATATCATTTCCGGTATGTCGGCGTGGCGCACAGCACGCTCATGCATGCGCTGGATATAGAATTCCCTGCATATCTTGCATTTTTGAGGCGGGAAGGGACGATCACTTATTACGAGGAGGGGGCGCCGCGCTATGCCATTTTGTGCAAACAGGCGGAGGCCGGCCTTTCCTTCTCCATCCCGGTGGGCTGCCTCTGGGAAGGCTCCATGGACAATACGGGCTATGCAATCATAGCAGTTACCTTTCCGGAAGCATCAAAATGATCTATTATGGGATTGCCCGGGCTTTTCCAAAGGGGAAAAACACAAACCGGACATGGCCGGCGATCTGGCTGCGGTGGAGCGTGCCCACATAGCGGCTGTCGTTGCTGTTGTCACGGTTGTCGCCCAGCACAAAGAACTCGTCTTCCTTTAATGTGATTGGCGCCATGGAGTTGTCGTTGTCATTCCTGGCTGGTGTCAAGTATGGCTCCTCAACCTCTTCGCCGTTGACATATACCGAATTTACTCCGCTTTCCCTGTCATACTTGATTTCCACCGTGTCCCCGGGCACGGCGATAAGACGCTTGACAAAGTATTCCGTGCGGTTTGGATAACGGCAAATGATCACATCCTGCCGGGAGGGCGTTCCCCATAT
Organism: Bacillota bacterium; assembly: GCA_023413135.1. GTDB lineage: Bacteria > Bacillota > Clostridia > Christensenellales > Aristaeellaceae > JAEWAH01. The sequence continues at coordinate 183,533 of JAEZQK010000060.1, read as the reverse complement.
GTATTCGGGCTTGGTGACAAACATCAGCTCCCCGTTTTGAAGCGTGTCCGTCATGCTTTCCCCGTCCACCCGGATAGGCTCGAACAAAAAGGTGCGCGTAACGATGGCGATGGCTACCGCGGCGGCAAGGGTCAATACCCAGCTTAAGATTTCTTTGCGGACGCTCTTTTGCCGGGCCGCCTTGTTCTTGGGATCTACGCCGGGTGACATATTGTTTTGGGGAAGAACACTCATGGGAATGGCCTCCTTTTGTGGATATAAGGACTACCAGGTAAATGAAGCAAGCCGGGCAATAGGGGTATATGCTACCTCCCCGGCGGAAACCATGGGAAGCAAGCAAAGGGCCAGCGTGCAGGCCAAGGCAATGATGGGCCGCAGATATTTGCGGCCATCCGCTTCGGGGGAGAGGAGCAAAAGTCCCGCAGCATTCAAAAGGTGTGTCTTTTCTTCGACCAAAGCCCAAATAGCGGAAAGATGGTCTTTTTCGGAGCTCATTTCCAATCCTCCTTTGCTTTTTTCAGCTTCTTGCGTATGCGGTGAAGGCCGACCTTCACTTGGGGAATGCTTTTGTGAAGCGCTTTGGCAATCTGCTGGTAATCCATCCCATGGATGGCGAACAGCATCAGCATCCTGCGCTGTTCCTCCGGCAGGTTAAATAGGGCATGGTAAAGGTCCGTGTAGATTTCCCGGCGGATACACAGGCTTTCCGGCGTGTCCGTGTCCGGTGCTTCCGGCAGACCATCGTAAGGCAGGGGATGATGCCGGCGCCTGCGAAGCATATCGATGCTTTTGTGGCGCACCAGCGCGTTTAGGAAGGTTGCGAAGGAGAAATCCGGCCTGTAAGCATTTTTGTGAAGGTACAGGTCAGCAAAGCATTCCTGCACCACATCCTCGGCAAGGTGAGCATCCTTCACAAGGCTTGACGCCAGGCGCAGCGCTCCTTCCCGGTGGCGCAGGACAAGCGCTTCAAACGCCTGTTGATCGCCATCCTTCACGCGCTGCATGAGGGCGTTGTCGTCCTGCAAACCGGTCCCTCCCTCCGCCGCGCCCGCGTGTACATAACAATACTCGCAGGCAAAAGTAAAAAGTTACACCATGAATCCTGAATTTTATATGGAAAATAATGAATATGCCCCGCCCTGCGAGGACGAGGCGTTTTTTATCTTGGGTACAAATATGGCTTAGTCCTGCCCTGTAGGGATCGTACGTATTTTGTCCAGGGGGTAAATCACCAGCCGCACGCGGCCCAAAATAGCATCCCGCTTGATGGGCCCGATGATGTGGCTGTCGGTACTGTGGATGCGGTTGTCGCCTAAAACAAAGTATTCGTCCTGAGAAAGGGTGATCGGGCCAAAGTTGTAATCGGCGGGGTAAGTGATGTAATCCTCTAAAAGCGCCGTGCCGTTCACCAGCACCATGTCTTTTCTGACCTCCACCGTGTCGCCGGGGATGCCCACCACCCGTTTCACATATGTGTCTTCCCGGCCGGGATAGCGGCAGATCACCACATCCAGCCTTTGGGGCTCCTGCTGCCAGTAATCGGCCTTGGACATAAGAATGAACTCGTTGTGGACCAGCGTTTGGCTCATGCTCTGGCCATCGACCCTGAGCGGTTCCAGTACAAAAAACTGGATCAGCGCGGCAACGAGGATGGCGGCAGCAAAAACGGCCACCCAGGACAGTATTTCGCGGATGGCCTTTTTTGTTTCCAAAGCCGGATCGGTTTGCGTTTCGGGAAAAGGCAACAGAGGCAGAGGGTCGAAACGCTTCGATTTCTCGTCGTCATTTCTCCTGATCAACCCCTAGCACCCCTTCCCCAAGAACGCAGCAGGCAAAATGCTTACTCAATGCCGCGGATGTTGTTAAACGGGAAGAAAACAAACCGCACGTGGCCGATGATCTGGCTTCGGGAAATAGGACCGACACCGGAATAGCGGCTGTCGTTGCTGTTGTCCCGGTTGTCGCCCATGACGAAGTATTCATCTTCCCCAAGGGTTATTGGAGGCATGGCATTGTTGCTGTTGTTCCTTTCCGGTGCAAGGAAAGGCTCGCTGACTGCTTCCCCGTTGACGTACAGGGTATTGGTGCCATTCATCCGGTCAAACTTGATCTCTACCGTGTCCCCCGGCAGGGCGATGAGCCGCTTCACAAAATATTGGTTGTGGCGGCCGGGGTATTTGCAGATGATCACATCCTGGCGGGAAGGCGTGCCAAGATAATATTCGGGCTTTGTAACAAACACAAGCTCCTTATCGTGCAGCGTGTCGCTCATGCTGTCCCCGTCCACCCGGATAGGCTCGAACAGGAAGGTGCGGATCAAAAAAGCGGCGGCCACGGCCGTAACAATGGTCAAAATCCAGCTTATCAATTCCTTTTTTGGATCCTTTTTCGGCTTCGATTTTGCATCTGTTGGATGGGCATCATCGGTCTGGTTGGCAGGCATGGTGTCTTTTTCGGGTTCGGTGCTCATGAGGGCATAGGCCTCCTTCGTTTTATGAAGGGTTATACTTCGCTGATTTCCAAATCCAAGAAATGGTCTTCCCGTCCCGGAAGGCAGACAGATCATCCGCTTTGCTCAGGCTGTGCTGAAGGAACAGGTCCGGGGGTTATTACCTTCTTGCGGCGCTTTAAGAAAACGGCCCGGTCCATCATCACGATGCGCCCGCATCCCAGGCATTTGATCTTGATGTCGGCCCCCGTGCGGATGACCGTCCATTCATCGCTGCCGCAGGGATGCGTTTTGCGCGTCTGGATGCGGTCGCCAAGCCGGATATCCTCCATGCGCCTGACCTCCAGCAAATAGTTGCAACTATTATAATCCATCATCCTGTAAGTTTCAACACCCATCGGCTGGCAAAATGCGCATATTGTTCCTGTGAACCCAAAGACAAATTGTTTGTGTGGGGAGGGAAGAATGCCCATGTTGTATGCCAAAAGCAAGAAAATGGCGCCTCGGCCCGTTTTATGCTATACTATATGGGAGAATACAGGATAAGGCGGTGGTATCGTGCCTGCGCAGGCGTATGAGATTGTGGCTATGGGGGCGCGGTACTGGTTTGCCTTTTTGGGTGTGATCATCGTCTGGCGCAGCTTTATGTGGCTGCGCAAGGATGCCCAAATGCGCCGCAAGCGCTTGAGGCAGCTTCCAGATGCGGGCTTGGTAGGCGAATTGGTGGTGCTGGCGGGGAGTGAATCTTTGCCGCCCGGTACGGTGATCCCTTTGCCCAGGGAAGGTACGCTGGGGAGCCTTAGAAGCTGTGATGTGAGTATTCCCTGTTCCGGCGTAGCTTCCCGCCACGGGGATTTCCGTTTTGAAAACGGGGTAGGGCTGATTATAACGCCCGTGCAGCATTTGACAATCATGGTGGATGGCGAGGAACCGGACCCGAATCAAAGAGAATGGGTGATACATCACGGTTCCCGGCTGGTGATAGGCGATGCGCTGCTTCGCATGCGTTTGTTTATGGGCCTTGAGACAGCCCGCTCCGCCGCTTTCCAGCAGGATGGTGCCTACGAGGAGCAGCCGCCGGAGTTGGTGGCTACCCAGCAGGAGTGGCAGGAGGATGACGGCGAATTAACCACAGGGTATGAGGCGCCTGCACCGGTTGTCATGGAGGAAGACATTACCCCCGGCTGGGAGGAGTATACGCAGCCAAGGCGCCAGCAGATCCTTTCCTGGCAGGATACGGGCCGTTACGATTACAACCGGCAGTATCAGCCCCCCGCGCCACAAGAGGAACCGGAGGATGATACGGAGGAATGGCCTGCCCCTTATGAAGAAGAACAGCCTTCTTACGACGAGTGGCTTAAGGTTGATGCGGTGAAGGCGCCGCTGCAAAGGCGCGGCTTTTTCCACAGGAGGAGGCGATAACGTATGAAAGGCAGGAAACGTGACCCGGCCTGGATGCTGATCAGCGTTGTGATGCTGTTCTTTTTCAGCGCCTTTCTGCTCATCTCCTTCCAAAAGGAGCAGGTGAACTGGCAGGGGCTTCTTTTAAGCGTGGCGGTGCCCGCCATGATCTTTATCGGCTCCATGGTGCTGCCCAAGCTGTTTCCGGCGGACAAGCTCCTTTTGTCACTTACCAACTTTCTATGCGCGCTGGGCGTGCTGCTTTTGTACCGCATCAATCCGCAGTATGGCCTGGACCAGGCCATCCATTACGGGGTGGGGCTTGCGTGCATGCTGATCACCATCCTGGTGGTGCACAGGGTGCACTCCTGGCGGTGGCTCGCCTTTGCGGCCATCTTCGTTTCCCTGGGCGCGCTGGCGCTGCCCATCGTCATGGGCACAACTATCAACGGCGCGAAAAGCTGGATCAAAATCGCCGGCCAGTCGCTGCAACCCAGCGAGCTTACAAAGCTATCCTATCTTGTGGTGCTGGCCTATTATATGAGCCGCCGCCGGATGCTGCCCTGGCTGTTCCTGGCCGTAGGCAGCCTGGGGATTTTGATGCTGCAACAGGACCTGGGGACCGCGCTGATGTATTACTCTTCCGCACTGTTTTTGTTTTACGCTTCCACCAGCAACCTGCCCTTGACGCTGCTGGGCCTTGGCGGCGGCGCCGGGGCGGCGGTGACGGGCTATATGATGTTCGACCGCGTAAAGCGCCGCGTCGCCGCCTGGAAAAACCCCTGGGGCGATTATCAAAACTCCGGGTTTCAGATTGTGCAGTCATTGATTGCCATCGCCAGCGGCGGGCTTTTCGGCGTGGGCCTGGGGCTGGGCTCACCAAGGGATATTCCGGAATATACATCGGACTTTATTTTTGCAGTCCTTTGCGAGCAGTTCGGCGTTCTTTTCGGGCTGTGCGTGCTGCTCATCTATGTGGTGCTGATTTTGCGCGGCGTGAGCATTGCCACCGCCTCCAGGGAAAGCTTTCACGCCCTTTTGGCCATGGGCTGCGTGGTGATGCTGGGGGTGCAGACGTTTGTCATCATCGGCGGGGTCATCAAGCTGATCCCCCTCACCGGCGTGACCATGCCCTTTGTCAGCGAAGGCGGCACCTCCCTGGTGTCCTGCCTGTGCCTGATCGGCATGCTGCAGGGTGTTGCCAGCCGTAACGAGGATCTGCTCAAGGAGGACACACGCCTGGCCCATCTGGGCGTGAATGCTTCTTGATGATGCGATGCTAAGGGGGTGCGGCTGTGAAACAGCAGCGCATGAATTTTAAACTTCTTACCCTTCTTTTATTGGGAATGTTTGCATTGCTGGCCGTATATGGCGGTTACAGCGTAATCATGTACGGGAGCCGGTGGGTCGCCCACCGGGGCAATACGAGGCAGCTGAATGACGCCGCATTGCGCGGAGACGTGCTGGACCGCAACGGCGTAGTGATCGCCACCACCACTTTAGACGGCAAGCGGGCGTACCAGACGGATGAAGCAAGCCGCAGGGCCGTGGTGCATTTGCTGGGGGATGAAAAGAAGAACGTGGCCAACGGCGTGGAGTCCTTCAAGGCCAGCTATCTTTTGGGCTTTGAATCCACCCTGGCGGAGCGGCTGGTGCAGATGCTCAGGGGGGAAGACCGCGAGGGCGACAGCCTGAAGCTCACCGTGGACAGCCGCCTGTCCACCAGCATCATGAAGGCTTTTCCCAGGGGGGCGGCCGGGGCTGCCGTGGTGATGAACTACAAGACCGGGGAAGTGCTGGGCATGGTCAGCCTGCCCACCTTTGACCCGAACAACGTCCAAGCGGTATCGGAGGATGATCCGAATACACCTTTTTGGAACCGGGTGACGCAAGCCAAATATCCCCCGGGCAGCACTTTCAAGATCATTACCATGGCCAGCGCACTTTCTAACCTGCCGGATATTCAGACGCGGGCGCTTTACTGCACAGGACAATTGCCGGTTTTGAACCAGGTGATCACCGACTTTGGCGATGCCGTGCATAACGAACAAACGCTGACGCAGGCTTTTTCGGTCAGCTGCAACAACATATTCGCTTCCATCGCCCTGGAGCTTGGAGACGATAGGCTGCGCAAAACAGCGGAATCCTTCGGCTTCAACGATAATTTCCTCTTCCGCGACTTGGTGGTGGAAAACGCCGTCTATCCCACCACGGGGCGGGATAAGCTGCAAATCGCCTGGTCCGGGGCGGGGCAAGGAAATGTGGAAACCACGCCGCTGCACATGTGCATGGTGGCCGCCGCGGTGGCCAACGACGGGGTGATGATGGAGCCGGGGCTCATCAAGGCCGTGGTGAATGAGAGCGGCGCAACGCGCAAGGAATATACGCCCAAGGTGTATAGAAAGGCGATGCCCGAGGATATTGCCAAAGCCATCAAATCGGCCATGCGCACCGTAACCGCGTCCGGCACAGGAACAGGCGCCCAGGTGGCAGGCCTGAAAATAGGCGGCAAAACGGGCTCCGCCGAAACCATGATCAATGGTCAATATGTGGTCCACGGCTGGTATGTGGGCTTCCTGGATGAGCCTGACATGCCCTACGCCATCAGCGTGATCGTGGAAAGGGGCGAGAGCGGCAGCGCATCGGCCGTGCCTATCGCCAGGCAGATCTTTCAGTATTTGATAAACAATTACCGGTAATGGATTGTCAACTATATAAGCAACGGAGTATAGGCGGTTGCATATTGCACACCTGTAATGCCGTAGGGGCGGGGCTCTGCCCCGCCCCTACGGCATTGTTTGTTTATTGGCTTCTCTGCCGGGGATTATGAAATTTATTGCTTCTGTAGTTGAAAATCCACTGGCGATTCCGCGGAAATGCAGTTTCATTTTCGCGGATTTGCTTATGTCACGCCTCATTTCTTGGATCGCGGCTTTTCTGCTTGGGAGCAAGGGGATTAATATATTCGATCTCCATCCGGTCAAAGCCGATGGTTTCCATAAAGTGCTCCTGGGTAAAGCGTGTCTGGCCAAACTCTTCCCATTCCCGTTGGTTTTTTGCAAGCCACAGCGGGCGTGACAGGTCCAGCTCCTTTAGCGCAGTTTGCAGCGCCTCCATGGGATCGTCCCTAAAGCAGGGAGCAGTAGATTGCTTGATGATACGGTGTCCTTTGATGATGCGGACCCACAGGCTGGATGTCTGCAAAAGCGTTTCCTCCTTGGATTTCATACCTTCATTATGCGCCAAGCCTCTTAAAAACGCAACAGGGGGAATCGCGTACGTGAACCTTGGGAGGTTTGGAGGGCCGCCGCCCTCCAAATGTAATCATATGTGCCGGCTTTGCCGGTACATATGGATTTCCCCAAAGGGCGAGCTTGCCCGCCCGGCGGGAAATCGTTTCCTGCAGCCGGATTTCGCCCGGAATTTTCGTGAGAAAATTCAGAAATCCGGCCCAGATTCCTTGGGAGTCGCTTGCGACTCCCAAGGAAAACGCAATATGCTGTATTGCCATACCCTGTAAACCGCGATATAATGGAAAACACATTTGCTTTTTTTCGGGAGGGATACGCCGGATGGAAATGACCTTCTGCCCCCTTTTCAGCGGGTCCAGCGGCAATGCGCTGTACGTGGCCACAGAGCGGACGCGTTTGCTTGTGGACGCCGGCCTGCCCGGGAAAACAGTGGTGGATGCCCTTTGCCAAATCGGTGTCAATCCCGCCAGCCTGTCGGCCATCCTCATCACCCACGAGCATACGGACCATGTGAAGGGCGCGGGGATATTGAGCCGCAAGTTCGATCTGCCTATTTACGCCACGCCCGGCACCTGGTACGCCATGGAGCGGGCCCTTGGCCCCATCAGCCAGCGCAACCGCCGGGAGTTTTATCCCGATACCGATTTTTATTTGGACGAGATTGGCGTAACGCCTTTTTTGATCCCCCACGACGCGGCGGAACCTGTGGGTTACCGCTTAAGCCACAGCACCTTCAGCGTGGCCACCGCCACGGATATGGGCATCATACGAAAGAACGTGCTGGAGCAGCTTGCCGGGGTGGACCTGCTGCTTTTGGAGAGCAACCATGATCCGGAAATGCTCCGCCAGAACCCGCATTATACCCAGGCGCTGAAAAAGCGCATTCTCGGCAACAGGGGGCATCTGAGCAACGATGCCTGTGCCGAGGCGGTGCTGACTCTTACCCAGACGGGCGTGCGCCACGTGGTGCTGGGGCACCTGAGCGCCGAAAACAACCTGCCGGAGCTGGCATACAGTACCACCTGCCGTGCGCTTTCCTCAGCGGGCCTTGTATGCGGCCAGGATGTAACCGTGGATATGGCCTGGCGGGACCGGGTGGGCAACGTATACGTGATCAGGGACGGCAGAATGGAAAAGGCGCAGCGCTGCGTGTGAGTAAGGGGGAAACGGGTTGTCCAGACTGGAGAAGACCATTGGCGCGCGCAGCGTGCTTGTACTGTTGATCATCACAGTGCTTATCAGGATCGGTTTTACGTTCGGGGCAAATTGGCTGATAACTGAACAAGCGCTGAACCAGCCGGAAATATATTATGTCTTCACTATGCTCCATGAAGTTATTACGCTTGGCATCCCTTTGTTTACGTTTATTTATCTGTTCCGTCCGCGGTATATGCCTGTTTTAAAGGTGCAAATGGCGTACCCGCCACTGGCAGCCGCCCTGCGGACAGTGCTGGCGGCCGTCGTCGGGGCTTTGGCCTTGGATCTGTACATTAATCTATGGGGGCTGCTGCTGGAAGCGCTGAATATTCAAATATGGCTGCCTGATGTACCCTTGCCCGGCAATGGCGCGCAGATTATTCTGGCTGTGGCGGCGGTGGGGATTACACCCGCCGTATTGGAAGAGCTTCTCTTTCGCGGTGCGGTGCTGGAGGGATTGAAAAGAGAGCTTCCGCAAAAAGCGACGCTATGGCTTTCGGCGCTGTTGTTCGCTTTTATGCACGGATCACTGATCGGGCTGCCGGCGCATATCGCGCTGGGGCTGATCATTACATTATTGGCTTTGCGGCAGAACAATCTGCAATTGCCAATGATCTATCACTTTTCCCATAATGCAGCATCCTTGATTATTTCGCTTTATATACGCAATATAACACAGGGCATGAACCTTGAAGCCCAGGCGGAGGCTATGCAGGGTACATCCATACTGCCGGCAGTGTTCAGCGTATTCTCCTTGGCTATGATGGCCACTTTCGCATTCTGGCTGCTGATCCGTCCGCTGCTGGCAACCGCCAGCGTACAGAAAACCGTATCTATTCCCCAAGAATATTCCATGCTGCTAAAAAGCCGCAAGATTGTGATCCTTTTGACGGCGCTTCTGTTTTTGCTGTTGCTGCCCTCGTATGTGCTAGGTCTCTTCCCAGTTTGACGGCTGCTTGTATGTTAGTGCTACCCTCAAAATTGAGAGTAAGTGGGGCGTATACCTGGGCTTCCCCTCCAGCCTATCAAGAACCGATATTCAGCGGGCGATTACTAATCGCCCCTACGGCTGCAAAGAGTGTGTTGACCTTTCTTCCGGCTCACGATAGCCCCCAACAGAAGCCAACAACCATACGGCGTTGTAGGGGCGATTATCAATCGCCCGCTTGCATCGGTGTATAGGACGCTGCTTTTTTGCAGCAGTTGTTATGCTGGGTGGATCAGTGCATCAATGATTTGGAAGAGTATTAAAAATGGGATTCTCAAGGGCTATATTCCGGCTGGCTCAATCGTCGCGCTGGTTCGCTACCGTTTCCATCGCTCGTTTCGCCAGCTTCCCCCGCCCGGCTTATTGCCGCCACTGCGGCAGCCGGGCTACAGAACCTTTTGTGGCGGTCCGGGGCAAAGCCCCGGGCAGGAGGCGCGATGCAGGCGGCAGTACTTTGTCTTGGAAAGCTGAGGGAGAAACACTGGCGGCAGGCCGCGGATGAATATCTGAAAAGGCTTGGCCGCTATGGCCGCGTGGAGGAAATCGAACTGAATGACGAGCCGGAGCCGGGGGAGGAAAGCGAGGCGCTTTCCCGGCAGGTAATGGACAGGGAGGCGGCCAGGCTGCTTGGCCGGCTAAAGCAGGGGGATTATGTGATCGCGCTGTGTATCGATGGCAAACAGTGGGACAGCGTGGATTTTGCAAAGCATATTGCAAAATTGCCTCAAAGGGGATATCAGCGCATCGTATTTATGATCGGCGGCTCGCTGGGACTGGGAGAGGCAGCGGTGAGCCGTGCGGATGAAAAGATGTCGCTTTCGAAGATGACCTTTCCACATCAGTTGGCACGGGTGCTTTTGTTGGAGCAGATCTATAGGGCCGCGAAGATCAGCGCGGGGGAGCGGTATCATAAATAGCCGTGGGCGGGATAATATTCCCGTCCATGTTTCATATGGGTATTCCTGATAGTATATATATATCAGTGCGTTTGGCAGGGAAATCCGCGAAGTGTGGAGAAAGATGGGAAACAACCTTTTATGGGCAGGATAATGCGGAAAACCGGGTCCATTCGCCGGGATCACCTATGGGAGGGATGAGGTTGTACAATCTGTTGATCGGGGGAGCCGCAGGACAAGGCATCGACACCACGGCGGCCATTTTGGAAAAGCTGCTCAAAAGAGCGGGGTACAGTGTTTTTACAATGCGCGATTTCATGTCCCGCATCCGGGGCGGGCACAACTTCTGCACCATCCGTTTTGGTACGGAGGCTGTGCACAGCCATAACGGCCGGTTTGACGGCATCATTGCCATGAACCGGGAAACGGTGGATTTGCATAAGGATGAACTTAAAGAAAACGGGTTTATCCTCTGCGATGAAAAGCTGGGCGTAGATGATCCCCGGGCTATCGCGCTGAATATGGATGACCGGGCCAAGGCGCTTGGCAACCCCCGTGTGGCGGGGAGCATCGCCGTTGGCGCGGTACTGAAATTATTTGGGGAGGACCTTTCAAAGGTGGAGGATGTGTTCAGGGAAGCCGTTCACGCCCAATACCTGGAGGTGAACCTGAAGGCGGTGCAGGAAGGATACGGCTTGGTGGAAAAAAGGTTTACCCACTTGGACGGATCCTTTGGCGACTGGCTGCTGATAAGCGGCAACAAGGCACTGGCATTGGGCGCGCTGGCTGCGGGGCTGAAATTCTATTCCGCCTACCCCATGTCACCCTCCACCTCCATTATGGAATACCTGGCGGACAAGAGCCGGGAGGCCGGGGTGGTAGTCGAGCAGGCGGAGGATGAGATCGCCGGCATCAACATGGCCATCGGCGCTTCCTTTGCGGGGGCGCGGGCCATGACGGGCACCTCCGGCGGTGGCTTTTCGCTGAAGGTGGAGGCGCTGGGATTATCCGGCATGGCAGAAATCCCGCTGGTGGTGGTGGATGTGCAGCGGCCCGGTCCTGTGACGGGCTTGCCTACCCGCACCGAGCAAAGCGATTTGAAGTTTGTGATCTCCGCCTCCCAGGGCGAATTTCCCCGGATGGTCATTGCCCTTCGGGACCAGGAGGACGCGTTTTACCAGACCGCCCGCGCTTTTGATATCGCGGAACGGTATCAGATCCCCGTGATTATTCTAAGCGACCAGTACCTGGGCGACGCCACCGCTACGGTGAAGCCTTTCGATTTGACAAAAATCAAAGTTGCCTCCCCCGGCAGGGAATGGAACGGGGAGGAATACCTGCGCTTCCGGTTTACGGAAAACGGCATTTCCCCAAGGCTTGTGCCGGGCAAGGTGAAGGTGTTCGTTTCCGCCGACAGCGACGAGCATGACGAGCGGGGCGCCATCACCGAATCCGCCGAAATGCGCAATCGGATGATGGAAAAGCGCATGGGCAAAATGGATCTGCTCAGGAAAGAACTGAAGGAGCCGGACTTTATCGGCCCGGAAGCATTCGATACGCTGCTCCTGGGCTGGGGGTCGCTCAAAGGCCCGCTTAAGGAAGCGGTTGAGCTTTTGAACAAGGAATCCGGCGAAAAGTACGCTGCGCTGGTATTTGGGGATATCTATCCCCTGCCGGAAAAGCGGCTAAAGGAAAAGGCGCAAAAAGCAAAGCGGATCGTGAACGTGGAGCAGAACTATACGGGACAGCTGGCTCAGCTCATCAGGGAAGCCACCGGCATTTCCTGTTTAGGTTCCGTGCTCAAATACGACGGGCGGCAGCTATCCGGCGAAGAGATCGCCAGGCAGCTAAAGGGGGAAACGAAATAATGGAAGAAAAGAAATTTGCCACCCATGAGACGGCCTGGTGTCCAGGCTGCGGCAATTTCAGCATATTGAACTGCCTCAAAACGGCGCTGGAAGAACTGGGCAAGGACCCCCATGAGGTATTGATGGTGGCCGGCATCGGCCAGGCGGCAAAAACGCCACAGTACATCAGCGCCAACTTCTTCTGCGGCTTGCATGGCCGGGCGCTGCCGGCGGCGGTGGCGGCCAAGATCGCCAACGAGGATTTGACCGTGATCGTGAATACCGGCGACGGCGACTCCTACGGCGAGGGCGGTAACCACTTTCTGCACAACATGCGCAGGAATGTGGACATCACCCACTTCGTGCATGACAACCAGATCTATGGCCTGACCAAGGGGCAAGCTTCCCCCACCACGATTGAGGGGATGACTACCCCCGTACAGACGGAGGGCAGCGTGAACACCCCGCTCAATCCTGTGCTGCTGGCCATTGCCGCAGGGGCCGGCTTTGTAGGCCGGGGATTCAGCGGCCAGCCCAAGCATTTGGTGGCATTGATGAAGGAGGCTATCCAGTATCCCGGCTATGCGCTGGTGGATATCTTCCAGCCCTGCGTGAGCTTCAACAAGCTGAATACCTTCCAGTGGTATCAGCAGCGCACCTATATCCTAAACGAGGATTACGACCCCACCGACAAGCTGAAGGCCATGGAGAAGGCCATGGAGTTCTACGATAAGATTCCGCTTGGCGTGATCTTCAGGGAGGAGCGGCCCACCTTCCACCGAAAGAATTCCGTATTGAAGGATGGCGTGCCGCTGATCGACCAAGCTACCAACCGGGCAGTGGTGGAGAAGCTGATGAGGGAAGCCATATAAGGACAGGGTCTATCCGCTTTAAACTGAGGGACATTTCTGAAAAAACAGAAGTGTCCCTCTTTATAATGATTTGACCGACAAGTTGGAATTTGTCGGCTTCCTGTTATGCTTATTAGGCGAGGTATTATTTCAACGGTTTTCTCATGACAAGCTTCTGATTTGTTTCATGGTAAACGGTAAAGCCAATTTTTTCATACATATCGGCATATCCCACAAAGTCTTCAGATTTTAAAGTGACTACTTTATCTGGATAAGCTTCCACAAAGTCAAAACCATCCTCGGCTGCATCTTGGCAAACACGCGCTAAAAGCAGCGAAGCAATACCTTGTCGTCGCATTTTCGGGGCGATTGCAAAACAAAAAACGGATTTTATCTTGATCTCCGGGGTGGATTCTTCTGTAGGTATGAAACCCTTGCGCTTTCCATTCATCCCTCGCCAGCCCTTACACTTTAAGCAATCTGATTTCGTGTTGGCATTACACCATCCCACGACCTTATCATCACAATAAGCAAGATAGCCTTGTATATTGTTACCCTTGACGTATTGGATGGCGTAATCCCTTCTTGCTATTTTGGAATTAAAATCTTTACCTTCACAGTCGTCATTGCACCAAAACACACAATAGCATTTGATATTATGATGCTTTTGATTATGCGGTGTAACATCGAAAAAGCGGACATAATCTTCCGCAAGGTCCGGGGTCAGTTTACGGATTTCTATATTCATTGATTACCTCCACAAATATAAATGCTCCGAAGTTGAGAACCACCCGTTAAATTCCCGGTTTCTATTGCTATTATAACATAGGGGGCTGGGGTTTGCCCCAGCTGGCTGCATTTTATGGTATAATGTCATTCAAATGGCATCTGCTCCGTGAGGATCAAGGAGGCTTTCTGATGAAACCAAACATCGTCATCGTCATGGCCGACCAGCAGCGCGCCGGCCTGCGCCGAAGCTGTAGCTATGATCTGGATACCATGCCCTTCCTGGATGAGTGGGCGGACGGAGGTGTGGATTTTGACCTTGCCTATACCCCTAACCCCACCTGCATGCCCGCCCGGGTGAGCATGTTCACAGGCCGCTACCCTGAAAGCCACAAGGTGCGTACCAACCACAACGCCGCGGACGCCCTGTACACATACGACCTTCTGGATGTGCTCAAAGGGCTGGGGTATAAAACAGCGCTGTGCGGCAAGAACCACTCCCACCATCCCCATGATGACTTCGACTTTCACGAGACCTGCGGCCACCTGGGCTATGAGGGTGAGCCAAACGATACGCCGGCGGAAAAGGAGTTCGCCGACTTTCTTTGCGCCACGCAGCATATGGAGACCCATACGCCTTCCCCCGGGGGTATTGAGGTTCAGCATCCCTACCGCAACGTGTCCTCAGCCTTGAAATTTATCGACCAGACCGCGGGGAAAGATCCGTTCTTTGCCTGGATATCCTTTGCCGAGCCCCATAATCCGTATCAGGTCCCGGAACCCTATTTTGACATGTTCCCGCCCGAAAGCCTGCCGCCCATAGAAACGTCCTTGGATGACCTGGCGGCTAAGGGAGCGCGTTTTCCCTGGCTGCGCGGGGTTTGGGAGCAGGTGATGCCGGGCGATCTTGAAAAGCGCATCCTGCGCGTACGGTCCAACTACCACGGCATGCTCAGGCTCATCGACGACCAGTTCAAGCGCCTGGTCACGGGCCTTGCTGAGCGCGGGCTGCTTGACAACACCATCGTGATCTATCTGGCCGACCATGGGGATTTTATGGGGGAATACGGCCTGATCCGCAAGGGGCCCGACCTGCCCGAGGTGCTGACGCGGATTCCCATGATCTTTAGCGGCCCCGGGATCCGTGCCCAGGGAAAACGGGAAGACGCTTGCGTGAATATCGTGGACGTCCTGCCTACCCTATGCGCCATTTTGGAGACCGGGACGCCCTTTGGCAGCCAGGGCCGGAGCCTTGTGCCACTTCTGAAAGGGGAGGCAGCACCCTTCCGAGAGTTTGATATCGCCTATGCCGAAAGCGGTTTTTCCGGGCTGTACTGGAACGATAAAGACGGTCTGGACCTGATCGCGGAAGGCGCAAGCCATAACACGGTCACATTCGACTGCCTCAACACCTGGACCCAGTGCGGCCAGGTGCGCATGGCCCGCAAGGGGGACTGGAAGATCCAGGTGGACATGATGGGGACAGGCCATCTGTATGATTTGAAAAACGACCCCCTGGAGGTCCGTGACATGTGGGACGATCCTGGCTGCCTCTTAGTCAAGGCAGATATGCTGACGGAACTGATGGCTGCCACCCTGCGCGCCTCGGATCCGCTCCCGGCCCCCCACAACCGCTACCGCACCAAGGTGCATCCCTCGGGGTACTGGTTCCAAAAAGATTACGTTTCACAAGACCCCGGCGTCCGCAAAATGGACCCGCTGTATACCCTGTGCAGCCATAGGAAGGAAACGTGACGGGGAATGGGGAAATTGATACTGTTTTTGCGGTCAGCTTGCAAGCGCTTGCGCTGTACGGGCGCATGCGGGAAGGCACACGCTTCAACTCCCTTTTTGGTGCATGAAATGAGAGGACAGGAGTTTTGCTTCCTGCTATGCTTTGACGGACGGGAGGTGATGTGATGGAATGGCTCCAGCGGCTGAATGAATCCATCCGCTACATTGAGGAAAACCTGGCGGATAAGATCGACTACGAGCAGGCGGCAAAGATCGCCTGCTGCTCCACGTTCCACTACCAGCGCATGTTTTCCTACATTGCGGGGATTCCCCTGTCGGAGTATATAAGGCGAAGGCGCATGACGGCGGCTGCGTTCGATTTGCAGACCGGGGGAATAAAGGTCATCGACGCGGCGCTTAAGTACGGCTACGATTCGCCCACGGCATTCAACCGTGCGTTTCAAGGCGTGCATGGCGTATCGCCATCGATGGCCCGGGAGGAAGGCGTTCAGTTAAAGGCATTTCCGCGCATCAGCTTCACGATTTCCATCAAAGGAGAAGCGGAAATGAACTACAGGATCGAAAAACGGGATGCATTTACAATCGTGGGCGTCAAGGAACACTTCGACATGAGCCTGGAGGAAAGCTTTCAAAATGTGCCCCTGTTCTGGCAGAAGACCGTGCAGTCGGGGATCGTGCCCCGGATTATTGCGGCCATGGACCGGGAGCCCTACGGCTTGCTGGGCGTAAGCACCTGCATGAACGGCAGGGATTTTGACTACTATATTGCCGTAGCCAGCAATCAACCTGCACCGGAAGGCATGGCAGCCTATGAAGTGCCGGCATGCACCTGGGCGGTCTTCGATTGCGTAGGACCCATGCCTCAGGCGCTGCAGGAATTGCAAAAGCGGATCGTGACGGAATGGCTGCCCACATCCGGATATGAGTATGCAGATGCGCCGGATATTGAGGTGTATCCGGAAGGGGATCAGCGGGCGGCGGATTACAGGTGCCAGGCATGGCTGCCGATCACGAAGAAAGCATAATGTAAAAACATCCTGTACCGTGCTTGTTTTCGAGTCAATAAGATTTCGCGCCTGCGGGCGCGACCAGGGCTTTCCTACCCATCCGGCTCAATCGGCGCGCTGCTGCGCTACCGCTTGCATCGCTTGTTTCGCCGGCCTCCTTCACTTGGCCTATTGCCGCCACTGGCGGCAGCCAAGCTTCGGAGCCCTGGACCTTCGGGGGCATGGTTGTATTTGTAAAGTTTTCTGGGTGAGGTGCGGAGAGGGTGTCTTTTTCAAAAGACACCCTCTCCGCTACGTTTTTACGTTCGCTCCCGTTACTCCGCATGGGCGGCGTTGACGGCACTGATCTCGCTTTCCCGCATGGGCGGTGCGCAGGCGGGGCAGCGCTCCAGGTCGGCAAAGGTTCCTTCTTCCAACTGGCCATAGGTGAAGCCGGAGAGGGGCAGGAACTTTGCCTTGACATCCAGGCAATTGTCGACGCTATGGTAATAGGAGCCGCCGTCAGGGTTATAGTACAGCTTTGTGTCCGGGCTGGGAATGGGAAGCTGGCGGCCTTTGTAGTCCTCCCAGATGAGCACCTTGGTGTTCAGTTCCAGGTTATCCCACAGCCAGGTCATGTTCACGCCCTCGGGGTTTTTTTTGCGCTGTACCCTCACGCAGCCATGACTGGCCTTGGTGCCCAGCTTGGGTTCCGTATTGTCAAAGTATTTGCTGCCGTCGCCGCGCAAGGTGTAAGGCACCTGATGGATCAGGTTGCCGTTATTGAAGCGAAGAGCCATTTCACAATGCAGGTTGTCGGACATGAATTTGCCCACACGGCTTACGATCAGGTACTCCCCGGACTGGGTTTCGGTGTACTGCTTTTCCGGGTCGTCTATCAGCCCTGTGGAGATGAGCAGTTCCGTGAATATCTTGCCGTCCTTGAAGACATACATCCTCTGGGACAGCTTGTCGATGAGCAGGCCATATTTCTCGGAAGGGTTTTTCGTTTGAAGCAGGTTTGTTTTCACATAACCCTGAACCATCTTGGCCCACGCTTCGGAAGGGCTGCCTTTGAAGGAACTGGAATAGGCTTCTATCAGGCTCCAGCCGTTGTCCAGCGTTTCCAGAACACGCACGCCCTGAGAATCGTAAGTGATCTCGCCGACGATTGCGGAGGAGTCGTCCGGCTGCTCCCTGAGCTTGAAAAACTGCTTTTGATTGCCCTTCAATACGGTAATGGGCTGCATCATCACTTCCCAAATGGCGGCCTCGTTGCCAAGGTCCATGGGCAGCGTCCAATAATTGAGCTCACCGCCCGCAGGGTGGGTGCTGAAATCGGCGGGGGCTACGAACGCGCTGCGAGGCGTTGCAGCCACTTCCTTAACGCCGGTGGATTCCCCCGTCAGCTCGGCTGCATCCTGAGCCTCCGTCAGCGTGACGGGGATGTAATGGGCGTTGGATGAATAGCCTGTGCTGTCTTGAAGCTGCACGATGAGCGTATAGTCGCCCGGCTGAAGGACCGCGCCGGCCGCAGTACCGTCCCAGGGGATATCATTCTCCCCGGCGTTTACGGTTCCCTCGTACAAAAGCACATCCTGTTCTTCCAGGCGAACGGTCAGTGTACCCTGCATATTCGTCTCCGTGCGTATGCTGAAGGGAGCGCCGGGAGAGAGGTGCGTGTCGCTGGGCATGACGTTTACAAGAACAGGACCTTGCTGACCGATCGTTATGTCTGCCGAGGCTTGGCTGTTTGACGCCACGATCTCAAGCTTGTAGGCGCCGGGCGGAAGAGCGGCGCCACCCCAAGTGCCGTCAAAGGTGATGTTGTTGCGCCCGGCTTTTGCGGGGAATGCCTCATACAGCTTCACGGCTGTTTCCGTTGCATCCGTAAGGAGGATATCCACATCATCAGGGATGGAAGCAGTAAAGCTGAGCATCGTAAGCTTGCCGGGGCGGATCTCCTGAGGAAGGTCCACAAAAGCCAATTCTCCTTCCGCCAGGGCGGGAAGAGATGAAATCAAAAGAATGGTGGCCGATAAAAGAGCGGCCATCCGGCGGATCGTAAACATAAGCGCCTCCTCTCGGTGCTTTCCTAATACATTCAGTATACCAACAAGAATGGCAGGGAAACAATGGACGGATTGTAACAAATGAAGGTGCGGCTATTTGGCCGCCGCAATCATCTCGTATTTGCTGGTGAAGTAAGCGATCTTGTGGGTGACCTTCTCAATGTGCTTTTGCATCCTAAGCATCTGCTCCTCCACATCCCTTTTGTGGGCGATGAGCATATCGCACCTGCGTTTGAGTGTGCAATCCCCCTGTAGACTTAGTTCCACAAATTCCCGGATCTGCTTGATGGACATCCCCGTGCTTTTCAGGCAGCAGATCAGCCCCAGCCCCTCGATGTCCTCCTGGGAGAAACGGCGGATGCCGCTTTTCGTTCTGTGCACGTCGGGCAAAAGGCCTTCCTTTTCATAATAGCGTAGGGTGTGCGCCGTCAAGCCTGTCAATTGGGAAACCTGTTTCATGGAATAGTCCACTGGGTATGCTCCTTTCAGCGGAAAAATTTGTTTTCCGTGGTTGACTTAGAGTTAACGTTAAGGTTTATACTGGCAGTATAACAACTGGCCCGGCATTTGGCAAGTGAAAAAAGGAGAGGTTCCATGAAATCAGTGAAGGATACGTATAGGCTGTCTAATGGTGTTCAGATTCCCTGCGTGGGCTTTGGCACCTGGCAGACGCCTGATGGAGAGGTGGCCGTTTCCTCTGTGAAGGCGGCTTTGGAGGCAGGCTACCGGCATATCGATACGGCCTCGGCCTATGGAAACGAAGAAAGCGTAGGCCGTGCGGTAAGAGAAAGCGGCATAGCGCGCAAGGATGTTTTTGTGACCAGCAAGCTGTTTAACCCCGACCACGGCTACGACAAGACGATGCGGGCCTTTGACATTAGCCTGCGGGAGCTGGGCTTTGACTACCTGGACCTGTATCTCATCCACTGGCCCAACCCCATCCATTTCCGCAACAATTGGAAGGAGGCTAATGCCGGTTCCTGGAAGGCGTTTGAGGAATTGTATGATGCGGGACGCATCCGTGCCATCGGCGTGAGCAATTTCCGGCCCCATCATCTTACGGCATTGATGGAGACCGCTTTGGTTATGCCCATGGTGAATCAGATCCGCCTGTGCCCCGGCGACGTGCACCTTAAGACGGTGGACTTTTGCCGCAGGTATGACATTCTCCTGGAGGCATACAGCCCCCTGGGTGTCGGCCGCATCACGGATGTGGTTATCGTGCAGGAAATTGCGCAAAGGCACTTAAAGTCCGCCGCCCAAATCGCTTTGCGCTGGAGCCTGCAAAAGGGATTCCTGCCACTGCCCAAGTCCGTTACGCCAGAGCGCATCCGTCAAAATGCCGACCTGTTCGATTTTGTGCTTTCCGATGCGGAAATGGCCGCCATCGACAGCGTGGAGCCCGGCATCTGCGGCCTGGCAAAGGACCCGGATACGACTTCATTTTAAAAGGAGGAGGGGGTTTCCATGGCCTTCAATTACTACATGCCGGCACGTATCCTCTTTGGCAAGGGCAAGCTTAATGAGCTGCACCTCCAGCGCCTGCCGGGCAAAAAGGCGCTCATCGTGATCTCTGCCGGTAATTCCATGAAGCGGCTGGGCATATTGCAAAGGCTTGAGGAGCAGCTGGACAAAGCTGGTGTCGGCCACGTACTGTTCGACAAGATCCTGCCCAACCCCATCAAGCAGCATGTGATGGAGGGTGCGAAGCTTTCGCGGGAAACGGGATGCGACTTTGTGATCGGCCTTGGCGGCGGCAGCAGTATCGACTCCGCCAAATCCATTGCCGTGATGGCTACGAACCCCGGTGACTACTGGGATTACATTTCCGGCGGAACAGGCAAGGGGTTGCCGGTGCCTTTTGATCCTCTGCCTGTGGTGGCCATCACCACCACCGCGGGCACGGGTACGGAGGCCGATCCCTGGACGGTGATCACCAAGGATGATGAGAAGATCGGCTTTGGATATGACAAAACGTTCCCCGTTTTGTCGGTGGTGGATCCGGAGTTGATGATGTCGGTTCCCCCGGCCCTCACTGCCTATCAGGGGTTTGATGCCCTTTTCCACAGCACGGAAGGGTATGTGAACCGCACTGCCAATGAAATGAGCGACCTGTACGCATTGCAGGCCATCCGCCTGGTCGGCAAGAGCCTGGCGAAGGCCGTTTTGGACGGGTCCGATGAACAGGCCCGTGCGGATGTAGCCCTGGCCAACACATTTTCTGGGTTCGTGGAATCCACCTCCGGCTGCATCTCCGAACACTCCATCGAGCATGCGCTAAGCGGCTTAAAGCCCGAGCTGCCCCACGGGGCGGGGTTGATCATCATCAGTTTGGCGTATTACACCCACCTGGCCAAATCCGGCTGCTGTGACCAGCGGATGGTGGATATGGCGCGCGCCCTGGGCAAAAAAGACGCGGCTGCGCCCATGGATTTTGTAACTGTGCTGCATGAGATGCAGAAAGCCTGCGGCGTGGCGGATTTAAAGCTGTCCGACTATGGCATCCGGCGGGAGGACATTAAGTTCCTGGCTGCCCATGCCCGGGAGATCATGGGCGGATTGTTTGAGGTGGACCCCTGCGACATCACGCAACATGATGTGGAGTCAATTCTTGCACAGTCCTATCGATGATTCGAGCATCTTTGAACGCGCCCGAAAAGGGCGCTTTTCTTTTATGCCCATGCATCTGGCAGCGTGAACCGTTTATTTTTTCGTCCGGATGGGTATATAATCCAGTGAGATCAATTTCACCGGATTTCTGGAGGCATCCATGGAGAAGCATTACGACGTCATCATTGTGGGGGCGGGACCGGCCGGGCTATCGGCCGCTATTTATTTGGCCCGGGCCCAGTACAGCGTGTTGGTAGTGGAAAAAGCGCGGCCCGGCGGGCAGGTGGCCATTACCTCGGAGGTGGTGAACTATCCCGGCGTATTGACCGCCAGCGGTCCGGAACTGACGGACGTTATGCACCGCCAGGCGGTTAATTTCGGTACGGAATTTCTAACCGCGGAGGTAACGGATCTTATTCTTGACGAGCCGGTAAAACGGGTGAAAACCAGCCGGGGCGAATATACGGCGCTGGGCCTTATCGCGGCCATGGGCGCCAATCCCCGCCGGATAGGCTTTCCCGGCGAGGAGGAATTCCAGGGCCGGGGCGTAACGTACTGCGCTACCTGCGACGGTGAGTTTTTTACCGGGATGGATGTATTCGTCATCGGCGGCGGGTTTTCCGCGGCGGAGGAAGCGGTGTTTTTGACCCGCTTTGCCAAAAAGGTGCACATCGTTATGCGCAAAGGTGATTTCTCCTGCAGCAGGGCCATTGCCAGGCCTGCCAAGGAGCACCCCAAGATTGAGATTTCCTATCATACCGAAGTGGTTCGGGTGGAGGGCGATACAGCCCTTCGGCGTGCGGTATTCAAAGACAACCGCACGGAGGAAACCTGGGAATACAATGCAAACCCCGGGCAGACCTTCGGTATGTTCATATTCGCGGGCTATCTTCCGGCCACGTCGCTTTTGAAGGGCAAAGTTAAGCTTAACGAGGACGGTTATGTGGTGACCGACGGCCACCAAAAAACCAGCCAGGACGGCGTGTATGCGGCGGGGGATATTTGCGTGAAGCCTTTGCGCCAGGTGGTGACCGCCGTCTCCGATGGGGCCATTGCCGCCACTTCCCTGGAGAAATACGTCTTCCAGATGCAGCAGAAGGGTTATGATAAGGGACGGCGCTCAGGGCCCGCCGGTCCTGCGGAAACAGAGGCCGGACCCAAGTCTGCTGCAGCGGAAACTACTCCCGAAGCCGCCGAACCAAAGCCATCGCCGCAGCCGGCGCCGTCTATGATCCCCGAAAGCGTGATGGTAAAAATACGGCAGACGTTTTCTTCCATGCATCAAAAGGTGATGTTGGAAGGGTTGGTGGATGACAGCGCACTTAGCCGTAAGGTGGAAACATTCCTGTCTGAAATCGCCGGCGCGCATGAAAATGTGTCCGTCCGGCTCAACAAGGAACCAAACTATCCGCCAGGGCAGTGGTATCCGGCCATCCGCATCCTCAATGAGGAAGGGAATTTTCTTCGCGCACAGTTCCACGGCGTGCCGGGCGGGCATGAGCTGGATAGCTTCCTTAACACTATCCGGGCTGCCGGAGGCGCGGGGGAGGAGCAGGAGCCGGCACTCTTAATGGCCCGGCAGCTGAATGAAAGGCTGAACCTGAAGGTTCTGATCACCCTATCGTGCACCATGTGTCCCGACCTGGTCATGGCCGCCCAACGGATCGCCCTTGAAAATCCGCTGGTGGAGGCGGAAATCTTCGATGTGGTACACTATCCTACGCTTCGGGAAAAGTATCATGTGATGAGCGTGCCCTGCCTGGTTATCAACGATGAGCAGACGCACTTTGGCCGCAAGAATCTGGAGCAACTGGTATCCCTTTTGCAAACGGCAGATGTATCGGCATAGGTGCCGAAGGCTTCAATAAAAAGGGGCGGTTCCCTGTCCGCAATCGCGGATAAGGAACCGCCCCATTTGTTTTGCTGCGCTTACAAAATGGCGTGTAGCACGAAATTGAGAATGAACAGCCCGGAGGATACCCACACGATGGGGTGGATGTCCTTCACCTTGCCGGTGAACGCCTTGGTCAGGCAGTAGAAGATGAACCCGGCGGCGATACCGTAGGAAATGCTGTAGCACAGCGCCATGAACACGCCGGCGAAGAAGGCGGGAACAGCCTCAGAAAATTCCGTCCAGTCGATTTCCTTGAAGGAGGACATCATCATGATGCCTACCACGACCAGCGCCGGAGCGGTGGCCGCGCTGGGAATGGCGCTGACAAAGCTGGCCAGGAAAGCGCTGACGGCAAAGCAGATGGCCACCACAACGCTGGTCAGGCCTGTGCGCCCGCCCGCGCTGATGCCGGCGGCGCTTTCCACATAGGTGGTGGTGTTGGAGGTGCCAACCACTGCGCCGATGGAGGTGGCGATGGCGTCGGAGAACAGGGCCTTGTCCATCTTGGATTTGAAGCCCTTGCCGGTCTCCATAGCCTGTTCGTCTTCCTTGCTGAAGATGCCGCTGCGGCGGCCCGTGCCGATAAAGGTGCCGATGGTATCAAACGTATCGGTGAGGCTGAAGGAGAAGATGGTGATCAGAACAAGTGGCAGCTTGGAGGCGTCGGAGAACAGGGAGCCCAGGCCTTGTGCAGTGAAGATGGCGCCAAAGGAGGTGGGCAATACTGCCCAAGCCTGCGAGAAGGAAACGGATTCGGTCATGGTGGTCACTTTAAGCGGGATGCCGATGAGTGCCGCGGCAATGATGCCGATGAGTACGGCGCCCTTCACCCTCAGCAGCATCAGGGCGATGGTGATCACAAGGCCGATCAGGAACACCCACAGAACGGGCTGGTTGAAATTGGCCAGGGCTGGAACACCGGCGGAAAAGTCAATAAGCTTGACGTTCAACAGGCCGATGTAGGCAATGAAGATACCGATGCCGCCGCCGATGGCGTTTTGCAAACCGGCCGGGATGGCCTTGATGATGTGCTTGCGAATTTTGGTGACGGTGATCAGGATATTGAAAAGTCCGCAAATGAAAACCATGGAAAGAGCCTGCTGCCAGGTAAAGCCAAGGGCGCTGACAACAGTGAATGTAAAGAAAGCGTTCAAGCCCATGCCGGGTGCCTGGGCGTAGGGAACGTTAGCCACAAGGCCCATGACCAGCGTGCCGATGACAGCCGAGATGATGGTTGCCAGGAATACCGCGCCCCACTCCATACCGGTGATGGAGAGAATCGACGGGTTAACTGCGATAATGTACGCCATCGCGGCGAACGTTGTCAGCCCGGCCAGGATCTCCGTAGATACTTTTGTGCCGTTTTCTTTGAGTTTGAACACGACAAAGCGCCTCCTTATCTTTTCTTTTACGCCCTATCCCGCGGCGCTTGCCCTCCCAAGCGCCGCGACAAGCTATTATAATGTCATATTTGTAAAAAAGTCAATCATTGTTGCGAATGGTACAGAAAATGTTCGGATTTTTTCATAATTGCGCCGCAATACATGTCGTGATAGAATATCCGGCGTGCGATATAGTGGCGGATGGGGGGACATCATGAAGACAAGACTTTTCATGCATATGAAAAAAGACCCGGTACTGTGGATTTCCGGCATGCTGGCTGCCGTTACGGCCATCATTATTCCGCCTTCCGCGGCGTATGCGGATTATATCGACATCCGTACCTTGGCGCTTTTGTTTTCCCTGATGGCAGTGGTGTGTGCCTTCAGCCGCAAGGGATTGCTTAATGCTGCGGCAGGATACTTTGTGCGCCGGGCCAAGAGCAGCCGAGGGCTGGGGCTGATGCTGGTGCTGCTTTGCTACGCAAGCTCCATGCTTATTACCAACGATGTGGCGTTGATCACCTTTGTGCCCCTTGCCTTGATTTTGATGCGGGACGACAAAAGCGCCATGATGCTGACGGTGGTTTTACAGACCGTAGCCGCCAACCTGGGCAGCATGCTGACGCCCTTTGGCAACCCGCAAAACCTGTACCTGTATTCCGCCTATTTCATGAGCGCTGGGGATTTCTTCGCCGCCGTGCTGCCCGTAGGCCTCGTTTCGTTTGCTGCGGTTCTGATCCTGTGTTTGATGCTGCCCAAGACGAGTTTGCCCCCGCGCACGGAAACGGCGAGGGCAAACTTCAAAATGGACGCTTCCGTTTATCTGCTTGCCGGGCTGTTTTTGCTGTGTGTGGCGGCGGTTCTGCGGTTTGTGCCTTATCCTGTGGCGGCTTTTGCCACGGTGGTTGTACTGCTGGTTTTCGACAGGCAGGCGCTGAAAAAGGTAGATTACAGCCTGCTGATCACCTTTTGCTTTTTCTTTGTGTTCGTGGGCAACCTGGGCCGGATGGAGGCGGTGAAAAACCTGCTGGGCAGGCTGCTAACCGGCCGGGAGGTTCTGGTGTCGGCTATCACCAGCCAGTTTGTGAGCAATGTGCCCGCCGCTCTGATGCTCTCCGAATTTACTGACAACGGCAAAGCGCTGGTCACCGGCACGAACATCGGCGGGCTGGGGACATTGATCGCCTCCATGGCCAGCTTGATTTCCTTCAAGCTGTACTGCCGGGCGGAGGGAGCACAGGTGAAAAGGTATATGGGCGTGTTTACGTGGGTGAATTTTGGGCTGTTGGCTGTGCTGCTGGTAATCGCGAGATATATACTTTAATTTATGACTCATTACGTAGGATTTGCATTAAGCATTTCCTTTTATGAATAGCAGGAAGAATGCTTTTTTTGTTAAATTATATATTAAAATGTAAGTCGGATAATAAATTCCTTTTCAAGACTTGTATGTGTTCAATAAACTGTCAGGAGATTATGATTATGAAGATGAATCGAATTTTGTTTCAGATTGATGGACAAGCAACTTGTGAAATCGATCGTAAGTATGGGCCTTCTAGCGGTTTTGATGAAGCATATGATCTAATACCGTCAATTTATCCACACTTAGGGCAGGTATTGTAATATAGGAGGATAGCAGCATGAAGATTCAGGATGTTCCCTTTAGTGTTACGGACTGGAGCAAAATCATCCCCACCCGGCATCCCGGCATCACCGGCGATGCGTTCTGGCGCACCCTGGAAATAGGCAATATCCGTGTGCGCATGGTGGAATATACACCGGGATATGTGGCCGACCACTGGTGCCATCGGGGTCATGTGCTGCTTGTGCTGGAAGGGGAGTTGGTCACGGAACTGGAGGATGGGCAGAAATTTGTACTGACGCCGGGCATGAGCTACCAGGTGGCGGATGATGCAAGCTCCCACAGGTCCGTGACGCAGACGGGGGCGAAGCTGTTTATTGTGGATTGATTTTCAGCGGGCCTGCAAGAACCGCTCCCTGCCCCGGCATCCGGGCTATCTTGCGTACGCCTCAAACACGTTGTCGTGGGTGATGGTCTTTAGCATCTGTCCATCCAGGCCGATTGACGGAAGGTTCGGGAACAGATCATCCAGCATGCTTGTATATCCGCGTACGGGGCCGCCGTCTGCAAAGCGTGGATTGTACCAACCCGAATCCATGCTCATCAGGATCTTGTGGGCAAACCCTTCATCCAGCAGGCGCTGAACAAGCGCAAGCGTGGTGTCCGGATGATAGTCTATGCTCAGGTACGCGCCGCGCCCGCCCACGTGCCGGATCATCCGGTAATCCTGCTCCGCCGATGCGTGAAACCAGACGAAGCGTGAGGGCTCGATCCCTTCTTCGGCCAGGATGTCCAGTGCCTTCTGTGCCACCTGGCCGTTTACCGTGTGGCTGCAGATGGCTGCGCCGGTATTCTTCACAGCCCGGCAGGCCGCGCGGAGCAGCTTTTCCTCGCAGCCGGTCATACCATCGTCCGAGGTGCCCAGCTTGATAAAGCCGGCGCGCACATCCGTCCCTTCGATAGGACCGTCCAATTCACCTGTTATGTGCGCAGCCAGGTCATCGATCCCGGCATCATACGTTTGCGACCTGATCCAGGGTTCCCGGTAGAACCCGGTGGCAAGGGCGGCGGGCATACCGCATTCCCGCGCAACCTTGGTTACGATGTCTGCCCGCCGGCCTACGCCCTCGGGTGTGGCCTCACAGATCAGGGTGACGCCCCTTTCCTTCGCCTTGAGCAGGTGTGGCTTCATCACGCGCAGCACATCATAGGCATCGGCATCGCGGTACGCCCACGCCGGCGCTTCGCCTGTTTCTGTGAAGATATGCTCATGGGGGAGGGCCAGGCCGAAATCATCGAAGGCAAGTGCCCCTGCGGTCGTATAGATATGTTTCATTGTTATGCTCCTTTACAAGACAGCGTCCTGTTCCGCATTCCATTTTCAATCAATGCCAATCATAACCATATCATACTACATTCATATCTCACATGCAATGAAGGGACTAGGGTATTCAAGTCCATCCCCTCTTGATAAGCGATAATATTCCGGATAAAATGATATCAGATATTGATTTGTCCGCGATAATACTTTAGCTTATGAGGAATCATCATGAACCGGTATTACTATGCAGATGCCATCTCCGATTTTCTTGATAAGAATCGTTTGACCATCTTTGGCGAGCTGGCAGCCAATCATCCGTTTGCCACTGAAGACCTGCAGAGAAACACTTGGCTGGCCCAAATCGATATTCTCAAGCGCGAGCTGGCAGGATTTCCTGACGGCAATATTCTGTTCGAGTATACCATTCCCCGCATCGGCGACAGGGTCGACAATGTTGTCCTGTACCGGGGGATCGTATTCCTGCTGGAATTCAAAGTGGGCGACCATGTCTATTCAAAAGCCGCTATGGATCAGGTATTGGATTATGCGCTGGATTTGCGCTGCTTTCATAAGGAAAGCCACAACAAGTTCATTGTCCCGGTTCTGGTGGCAAGTGAGGCGCCAGCCACAGCCTCACAAATCCAATTTGTCGATTACAGGATGCTGGCGCCGCTCAAATGCAACCAGACAAACCTTGGAAGTACCCTTGCCGATATTGCTGCAGGCTATGGTCGCCCTCCGTTTCCGGCCCAGGAATGGATCGATTCGCTTTACATGCCGACGCCCACGATCATTGAGGCCGCCCAAGCGCTCTACCGCGGTCACCACGTAGAGGATATTTCCAGAAATGATGCCAGTGCCATCAATCTGACCCGGACGACGGATGCGGTCAACAGGATTATCGATTATAGCAAGGCAAACCACCGCAAGTCGATTTGTTTTGTCACCGGCGTTCCGGGAGCTGGGAAAACGCTTGCAGGCCTCAATCTGTCGGTGGAGCGGCAGAGGATAGATGAAAACGAGCATGCGGTATTCCTGTCGGGCAATTTTCCGCTGGTTGCCGTGCTGCAGGAGGCCCTTGCCCGGGATAAATGCCGGCGCAGTCCCATTTCCAAAACTGCGGCGCTCCGGGAGGTCAAGGATTTTATTCAGATCATACATCATTTTCGTGACGACGCAATATCAACCAAGGCGCCGCCTTATGAAAAGGTCGCCATCTTTGATGAAGCCCAGCGCGCCTGGACGCAAGAGCAGCTATCCCGCTTCATGAAAGAAAAGAAGGGCATCTATGATTTCGGGCAGTCAGAGCCGGAGTTTTTGATCAGCATCATGGACCGCCATACTGATTGGGCAACGGTCATCTGCCTGATCGGCGGCGGGCAGGAAATCAATACCGGCGAGGCCGGCCTTTCCGAATGGTTCAAAACCTTGAAAAAGAGCTTTCCATACTGGGACGTATATATGTCAGATAAGATTACCGACTCGGAATACTTAAATGGTATGGAAGGCATGGACTTGCTTGACGGCATCCAAATCGAAGCGGATCTGCATCTTAACGTATCCCTCCGTTCCTTCCGAAGTGAAAAGGTATCGGCGTTTGTTAAGGAATTGCTGGACGTTCATAAGAATCAGGCCCGGGCGCTTTACGCTGAGTTCAGGGATGTATATCCCATTGTTTTGACTCGGGATATTGCGGTGGCCAAAGCCTTTATCCTAAGCCAGGCGAAAGGGTCGCAGCGCTATGGCATCACAGCGAGCTCCGGCGCCGGGCGCCTGCGCGCTCACGGAATATGGGTACAAAGCAAGATTGATCCCCCGACATGGTTTCTAAACGGCAAGGACGATGTCCGCTCTTCCTACTTTCTGGAAGAAACTGCAACAGAATTCGATATACAAGGCCTTGAGCTGGACTGGAGCATTGTCTGCTGGGATGCCAACATGCGCTTCAACGGAGATTCGTTTGAATATTTTCAATTCCGGGGCAGCCGCTGGGAGCACGTAAATCAGCCTATAAAGGCATTATACCTCAAGAATGCTTACCGCGTACTGCTTACCCGCGCCCGTCAAGGCTTTGTAATCTTCCTGCCGAACGGTGTTGAAGCTGATTCGACCCGCGATCCCGCTTTCTATAAGGGCATATACGAATATTTGAAGGCGGTCGGGATCCCTGAAATATGACCTTTCGCGCAAATCCATGGAATAGCGCCCTTCGGCCTTCCAGAATCCCTTGCATTTTTACTAACTTCGTCATTTATTGTAGACGAAACACCGATAGTAACATATAATATATCGTATACACTTTTAAGGATTGACGGCCTATGAACATCCTTCTGACCGGCATTCTTTCACCCATGGTTTGGGGAATGGCAGAGCGGCTTGAGCGCGATGCCCATTATGTGACCATGTTGGGCCGGGCCGGCAGCGCCAGGCCGGAACACACATCCGTCGTTTTTCACGATATGCACCCCAGCAATCCTGATGCGCAGAAGCTTTTGCAGGCCGGCTGCTTTCATGTGATTGTTTTTTTCTATGCCTATCAATGCGAAGAAATGCAGGAATATGGTTCCGTGCAAGGCTCCATGCTGGACGTGCTGTTCCAGTTCCAGCAGATCGCCGCTCAATGCGGCGTGGCCCGCTTTATTCTTGTCACCGATCAGCGGGTGTTTGGCTCTTCACAGGAGGCAGGGGAGAACGAAACGCCAATCCCGGATTCTCCCACCGGCATACTCATCAAGGCGGCGGAGGATTGTCTGCGCTACAGCAAGGCAGACAGAATGAAGACGCTCATCTTGCGCGTAACAAACCTGTATATGCAGGGCGCCGAGGATGCCTTTTTCTCCCGTGCCTTGCGCCATGCCAGGAACAACAAACCCATGGTGATCGACGGCACAGAGGATTCGCCCTGCGATTTTTTGCATGTGGATGATCTTGCGCTGTTTTTAAACCTTTCCCTGGAAACGGAGGTTTCGGGCGTTATTCATCTTTGCTATGGAGACTTTTGCACCTATGCAAAGGTGATCGATGCCATCCGGAAGCATTTTCCGGGGCTTGCGGCATCTTATACAGGAAGGTGCCCGCGGGCTCAAATGCTTAAAATCTCACAGGCCGCAAAGAACATGGATTGGGTTCCGCGCCATCACTGGGCGCAGGAACTAGGCGACATTATTGCTGGGGATGACAGGTTCAATTCAAAGAAAAAACCGTTTGTGTTTCTCAAAGGCATCGGGCGCCGCCTGTTCGGTAAAGCACTGCCCGGGGTTGAACTGATTGCACTGGGCGGGCTTGCCCAGTGGCTTTCTTCATTATCCAGGATATTTGCCACCTTCCGCTTTGCGGATTTCTGGCTTTTCTATGTCATTTTGATGGGCAGCACACACGGCGGACTTGTGGGCATCGCGGCTGCGTTGATCGCCTGCATCTCCTACGGCGTTGATTGGGCGGTTCAGGGGAATGACCTGTATCTGTTGCTTTACAACATGGACAACTGGCTGCCGCTGATGATGTACATGCTGGCAGGCGGCCTGTTCGGGTATATGCATGACAAAACAAGCGAAAAAGTGAAAATTATGGAACGGGAAAAGGAAGAGCGCGATACGGAGACCGCCTTCCTGGAAAGCATGTACAAGCAGGCTTCCGAGGACCGTAGCCAGCTGCAAAAGCAGGTCATGCGTTATCGGGACAGCTACGGCAGGATCTACAGCATCACGCAGGAACTGGATACATTGCAGCCAGAACAGGTTTTTCTGTCGACGCTGAACGTGCTGGAAGACACGATGCAAAACCATAGCGTTGCCTTGTATTCGCGCACCGGCAATACCGCCTTTGCACGGCTTGTTGTGCATTCCAGGGAGATCGTCGGCAGCCTTTCCAAATCCCTGGATATTGATAAGTTCCCGCTTATGAAGGCGCGCCTTGAGCGCGGCGAGATGTATACAAACACGGCGCTGGAGCCCGGATATCCCGTGTTCTGCGCGCCGGTGATGCAGGACGGCCGGCTTATTGCCATGATCGCGCTTTGGGATATGCCTTTTGATCAGCAAACCCTGTACCACCAAAATCTATTTAGCGTAGTGGCCGGCCTTGTGCAATCGGCCATGGTGCGGACGCTGCGGTATTTTAACATGTCCCAGGACATGTATCTGGAGGGTACTCATATTTTGGCTGACAAGGCCTTCCGGTCAGCTCTTAGCGTTTATCAGCGGATGCGAAAGCAGCGCACATCCAGCTATCTTCTGCTGCGGGTGAAAAGCCTCTCAGGGGAGAGCACCTTGATGGAAATGGACTGCAGCATTGGCACCGTAACCAGAACCACGGACCTTGCAGGCCATACGGACGACGGGGCTTATTTTGTATTGCTCCCCCAGGCAAGTGTGGAAAATATGCCGCAAATAGAGAGCAGATTCATGAAAGCCGGGCTGACATGCGAGGTGGTGCCCCAGGAGGTTGCGTATGCCTAGCGCTACGATCCTGTACCTGCTATTGGGCGCGCACGGACTGCTCTTTTTTTCTTCGTTGGTCTATGGCAGCCTTTCAAAAAGAAGGCTTCGGTCATCCCATTATATGTGGATGTTCCTCACGCCTTTATTTGGACCCGTTACAGGGCTCCTGATGATTTCGGCCGTCGGGCGGGCACCTGAGGGAATGGAATGGATACGCCGCAACGAGAAGAGCAAAGAGATGATCCTTCACCATATGCCTGTCAAAGATATGGTACCGCTGGAGGAAGCGCTTTTGATCAATGATCATAACAAGCGGCGCACCCTGATGATGAATATTTTGCGGTCCGATCCCATGCAGTACCTGGACCTGCTTTTGATTGCACGCTTTAATGATGATACGGAAACGGCGCATTATGCAACGGCTACGATCATGGAGTTGCAGCGGCAGTTCCAGCTGGAGCTGCAGCAGCGGCAGGCGGAGCTTGCCCGTCATGAAGAGGACATTGAGAAACACCGGGAGTATGTAAACTATCTCTCCAAGTATTGCGAAAGCGGCCTTCTGGAAGGGCAGCTGCTAAGGCGGCAGCGGCTGGTGCTGAAAAAGGCGCTGGATAAGTGTCTGCTTATGAAGGAGGACCCTATGCTTCTTCGCATCATGGTGCATAACAGCCTGGCGCTGAAGGAAGCGGCGGAAGCAAGGGCAGCATCCCAGACGCTTATGGCAAGGTGGCCGCTGGATGAAACATCCTGGCTGGAAGGAATGCGTGTCTGCGTGGAGACAAGAGATCAAAACGGGATGCAGGCACTTCTTGCGCAGATGCAAAAAACGCCGGTGGACTTTACCAGCAAAGGGCGCGAACAGCTGCTTTTCTGGACGGAGAAACGCAGATGAAGCAAAACATTTTCTGGGTAAGACTGCTGCTGCCAATACTGGCCATGGCTTTTCTGGCAGGTGCGATCCTGCTGGAAAAGAAGGGGCAAGCCATTGAAGCCAGGGATGTCATGCTGGACATCCTTGTTCAGGATACCGGCAGGAAAGGCCAAAGCATCGAGCCGCGGCCAGGTATTCTGATTGTGTTCCATACGGCGGATGAGTTTGAAACCGCATCCATGCAGACGCTTGCCGACACCTTGGATCAGATGCGTATTGACTTCCGGGCAGTAGACCTTTCCCATGAAGCACTGCCTTCCCTGAATGATGTTTCCATGCTGCTTTTGTGCTGCCGTTCCCTTGCGCCGTTTGAAAACGATTTGGGGCGGCTTATAGCATGGATTGAAGCGGGCGGAAAATTCGGCATGATGATGACTCCCGAGGTTGATGCATCCTTTCGGATCCTGCATAGAAAGCTGGGGATCTCAGAGATCGGTTCAGGGTACAGGGAATATGAGTCTCTCCGCTATACCACAGGCCTTCTTCCGCTTTGGGAAGATAAGGTGTTTGATAACGATTTGCAGGATTTCGCACTGCCCGTCCGGCTGGAGCAGGATTGTACGGTACATATACAAAGCGCCGACAGCACATTAACCCCGCTTTTGTGGGAGAGAACCGTTGGAAACGGGCGTATAGCGGTCCTCAACAATTTCCTGTTATCCGGCAAGGACAGCCGAGGTTTTGCCGCCCAGGTGCTGTTCGTCTTGGAGGATGCGGTGATATACCCCATCATGAATGCGGGCATGGTGTATGTGGATGATTTTCCTGCGCCGCAGCCCGAGGGCTTTAACGAAGAGCTGCTGAAAACCTACGGGTATGACATTCAGGGCATGTTCCGCAACCGCTGGTGGCCCGATATGAAAAGTCTGACATGGGCATATGGCCTGCGCTATACCGGTGTGCTAATCGAAACCTATAACGAGACTGTGACACCGCCGTTCGAGCCGGAAAAAACGGATGGGGCGCTGGTCAGGTTCTATGCTTCGGAGCTTACGCAATCCGGCGGAGAAATCGGTCTGCACGGGTATAACCACATGCCTCTTTGTCCCCCCGGCTTTCCATACCAGAATGAAGCGTATGTCACATGGCCATCCACGGAGTATATGCGGGAGGGCATCCTGGAGCTTGTCCGGTACGGGAAAAAGATAATACCAAACGCAAAGTTTTTGACATATGTCCCGCCCTCCAACTACTTAAGCGATGAGGGCCGTGCCGCTTTATTGGCAGCCGTTCCCGGGCTTCGGGTCATCTCGGGCCTGTATCTTCATGAAACAGGGGTTGAGGCCCTTACGCAGGAGTTTTGCGAGGAAGCGGATGGTACCATCTCGGTCCCACGCATTTCCTCCGGTTTTTTGGCGGATGGTTATACGGGTTTTGTCATTGCCCAGGAACTATTGCTGCACGGCGTGTTTTCCCATTTCATTCACCCGGACGATATTTTGGATGAGTCCCGCGGCGCCAAATTCGGATGGGATGAGATGTATAGCCAATTTTCCGGTACGATTGAGTCCATCGCCAAGTCTTATCCCAAGCTTCGCTTTTCCACCTCTTCGGAAGGGGCGGCCGCCGTTCAGCGGTATGACCGCCTGGACCTTACGCGGGAGGAAACGGAAAGCAGCCTTCATGTGGTTCTTTCCAACTTTTACGATACAGCCTGGCTGGCGTTTCGGACGCGCCGGACACCCGCCTCCATCGAGGGCGGGGAATTGTTTCAGGTTTCCGGCGGCCTCTACTGGATACGGGCGGATGAGGCGAAGATTACCATACGCTGGGAGGAAGGCGCATGAGGATCTGCGTGATTTGCGAGGGAAGCTATCCCTTTGTGGCCGGCGGCGTATCTTCCTGGCTGCAGGAATTGATCCTCCACATGCCCCAGCACGAGTTCGTCATCTGGGCTGTTGCCGCGCAGGAAAAGCAGCGGGGCCATTATATGTATACGACCCCCGCCAATATTGTGGCCATACAGGATGAATACCTGGACGCGGTTCTTAACGAACCGATGAAACGCAGGCTCAGGCCCTACCGTCTTGACGATACGCAGAAGGCGGCCATCTGTGCGCTGCTCAGTTGCCAGGCCTCCGATTGGCAGACGATCTTCAGCATGTTTGGCCATGACCGGAAAAAGAGCCTGGGATTTCTCTTGAGCCAGGATTTTTTGAAGCTGCTTCAGGAGATTTGCGCGGAGGATTATCCCTATGTGGGCTTTACGGACTATTTCTGGACGATCCGGTCCATGTTTCTGCCTCTTTTGTACTTGCTCGGCGGCACGCTGCCGGAGGCAGACTTGTATCATTCCGTATCGGCGGGGTATGCCGGGGTGCTGGGTGCCATGGCGGCAGCCAGGTACAAAAAGCCGTTTGTGCTGACGGAGCATGGGATTTACACCCGGGAGCGGGAGGAAGAAATCCTTCGGACCGACTGGGTGCCGCCGCATTTCAAAGACTTGTGGATCAACATGTTTTACATGTTTACGCGCTGCGCCTACGACGCGGCGGACTGCGTGACATCGCTTTTCCACAGGGCAAGCCTGATCCAGCAGGAGATCGGCTGCCCAAATGACAAGTGCAAGGTGATCAGCAACGGCGTGCATGCGGAGCGGTTTGCGATCATCCGGCAAAAGGAGGAGGATGATTGGGTTGACATCGGTGCCGTGGTTCGCATTGTGCCGATCAAGGATATCAAGACCATGCTGTACGCTTTTTCTTTGGTTTGTGCCCAAAGGGATCACGTACGGCTGCACATTTTGGGCCCCAAGGATGAGGATGAGGACTACTATGAAGAATGCTTGCTTTTGATGCGTGATTTGGAGCTTGAGCACGTTGTCTTCACAGGCCGGGTGGATGTGAAGGCCTATCTTGAAAAAATTGACTTTACGCTGCTCACGAGCATTTCCGAAGGACAGCCGCTTGCCGTGCTGGAGGCGATGGCGTCAGGCAGGGCTGTTGTGGCCACGGATGTCGGCTGCTGCCGCGAGCTGCTGGAGGGCGTGAACGATACTTACGGGAAGGCCGGGATATGCGTGCCCGTCATGCACCAAAGCGCTTTGGCCGATGCGATGCTGACCTTATGCAATAATGCTCCGCTCAGGCTTAAGATGGGGGCCAACGGGCAAAAGCGGGTCACGGCGCTATATGGCTATGAGCAGATGCTGAAAAAGTATACAAAGGTTTATGACGACGCGAAAGTAGCATCAAGACAAAGGTGGAATGCGTAGCCATGGCAGGCATTGGTTTTGAATTGAAGAAGCTGTTTGTGGGCCGGGGAGCCATCCGGAAAGTGCGGGCCTATGCCTATGCGAGCATCGTCTGTTCCGGTACGATGCTGCTTGCGGTCGTACTGCTGCTGGGCATACAAAGGCTGGCAAAGCTGTATGGCGCTACGGACAGGGACAGCGAGACATTGATTGCCATGATGGTATATGCATTGATCGGCTCGCTGCTGTTAAGCTCGGTCTGGCAAATGCTTTTGTCCAGGTTCGTGGCAGACCAGCTTTTCACCGAGACACCTGAGCGCGTGATACCTTCGCTGTTTGGCGGCTCCATATTGCTGATGGTGCCGGGCGGGCTGGCCTATGGCCTGTTTTTGTCTTATGCAAAGGCCGTTCCCTTCCTGGACAGGTTCTTGAATTGGGCTCTCTTTATGGAATTGATCGTCATCTGGCTGCAGATGGCTTATATCACGGCAGCCAAGGATTACAGGCGGATACTCCGTGTATTTTTTCTGGGAGTATTGACGGCGCTGCTGCTTGGGTGGCTGCTGCTCTCCCTGAATATTCCCGTATTAACGGCGTTGATGGCCGCCTTGGTATGCGGCTATGGCGTGATGATGATTGGCTTTACCCGCGTGCTCCTCATGTATTTTCCAACGGGAGAGGGGAGCCTGTTTGCCTTCTTGGGATGGCTTAATAAAACCCCCGACCTTATATGGATCGGGATATTCAGCATGGCGGGAGCGTTTGTGCATTTGGTGGTGATGTGGTTTGGACCGTATGGGGAGACGGTTGCCGGACTGTTCCGCCATGCGCCGGCCCATGATGCAGCCGCCTTTTTTGCCTTTCTGGTGACGATCCCTGCAAATATCAATTTCGTAGTATCCGTGGAGGTCAATTTCTATCAAAAATACAAGCGTTATTTTTCCGCCGTTACAGACGGTGGAACGCTTTCCGAGCTTCATTTGGCCAGGGCCGATATGGTCGCGGTGCTGCAGCAGGAAATATTCAAGCTGGCGCAGGTACAGGTCTTTTTTATGGTGGCCTATTCCGTGCTGATGCGCTATTTTCTGGAGACCATCGGCTTTACCCGCGAGATGATCGGCATGTTCCAAATGATGTGCGTGGGGTACAGCGCATATGCCGTTGGAAACAGCCTGATGCTATTACAATTGTACTTTAACGACCGCAAGGGGGCGCTTATGACAAGCCTTGTGTTTTTTACTGTGAATCTTGGGATTACCGTATACACGATGCACGGCTCGTCGTTATATTATGGCCTTGGGCTGACGATCGCCGGAGCAGCCATGTATGTTGTGGGGCTGCTCAGGCTGATGACCTATGTCCGGAAGATAGACTACTACGTGTTTTGCGGACAGCCTGTGCTTAAGCAGCAAAAGCCGGACGGGTGGACAAGATTTGCAAACCGCCTGGACAATCGTGATGCATCGGGCAAAGCAGCAGCCTTCACTCGAAAGGAGAATGGGATAAACGTATGAAGTGTCCCCGTGTTCTTTTATTTGTGCTTGTGATGGCACTTTGCCTTTCGCTTGGCGGATGCATGATGGAGACCGCCGTGGAAACTACATCCGGTCAAGAAGCAAAACCGGTAGCAAAGGCAGGCGTGCAGGACGTAAGTGACCTGCCTTTAAAGGATGATCCGTCCTTATATGCGGCATATGATCCCGCCTCGCTCGTCTATTATTATATCACGGTGCGAAAAGGGAATGCGGCGGACGGCACAAACCACACGTTTGAAGAAGTCAATTCCTATTTGAATCTTCAGGGCATGACAGGCGTAGAAGAAATCAAGACGGAGATCATTTTCCAGGTGGGCGACGAGAACGGACCGCTGCCTTACGAGCTTGGCTATAACGCCACCGGACCGAATGCGACCATCAACGTCAGGGGCCGCACCAGCACGGGATATCCGCAAAAGTCGTACCGCATCGATCTATTCGATAATGCCGGCTTGTGGAGGGGGCAAAAGGCCATTGCGCTGAACAAGCATCCCGGTGATCCAACCCGGCTGCGTAACATGCTGTTTTTCCGGCTTTTGCAGGATGTGCCGGATCTTACGAGCCTTCGGACACAATTTGTACAGGTCTTTCTGAAGGATGAAACCAAGGAAGCGCCTGATACGGCATTTGTGGATTACGGCCTTTATACGCAGGTGGAACTGCCGAACGGCCGGTATTTGCGCAACCATTCCCTCAGCCAGAACGGAAATCTGTATAAGGCAAACATGTGCGAGTTTTTCCGCTATGAAGACAAGATTTGTCTTGCAACGGACCCCCAGTATGATCTCAGAGCATTCAGCGAGGTGCTGGAACCCAAAACCAGCGAAGACCATAAAAAGCTTATTGCCATGCTGGATGCGGTGAACGACTATTCCATCCCTATTGAAAACGTAATCGAGCAATATTTCGATGTCGACAATTTGACTAGCTATCTGGCATTCAATTTATTGATGGCCAACCCGGACAGCTCCGCTCAAAACTATTTGCTCTACAGCCCTGTCAACAGCGACAAGTGGTACTATTTGCTATGGGATGGGGATGGCGCGATGGCATATTATGAAGATGAGCTGCTCAAGAACACTTGGACAGAAGCGGAATGGACGAAGGGCATATCCAATTACTGGGGGATGATACTGTACAACCGCATGTTCCGCGTCCCTATATACCGGCAGATTCTTGCTGAGAAAGTGGAACAGCTGCGGAAAATCATCACGCCATCAAGGATTTCTAAGCTGATCGGGGAATACCGCACCGTGGTGGATACGTTTACGCACCGCATGCCGGATACTATTCATCTTGGATGTACCTTGGAACAACTGGAATCGATCTATCAAAACATGCCCAATGACACGGAACGGGCCTATCAATATTTTTTGGATTCCATGGAAAAGCCCATGCCCTTCTTTCTTGACAATGTGGAAAAAACGGGGGAAGATCTGCGCCTGTCATGGGGCGACGCGTACGACCTTGATGGAGAGCTTGTTTATTACAAAGTGGAGGTTGCAACCGACTGGTCGTTCAGGCCGGAAACGATCGTTTTTTTTGAAGGACCCAAGCGGCTAAAGTTGCAATCGGAGATCCCTGTTTTGTCTGAAGGCACGTATTACTGGCGCGTTACCGCAACCAATGAAAGCGGGAAAACGCAAATTCCCTTCGACCAGGTCTACTCCGATACAGGCGTACACCAGGGAATGCGCCGCTTCTCTATTACAAAAGACGGGCAGGTGATTAATTCGCAATGAATGCTCCCGTCTACCGCCATGAACTGAAATACGTGATCAACAAGCCTGAATGGGCATTGCTCAGATCCAGGATGCTGGGCGTGATCCCCCGGGACAGGCACGCCGGAGAAAACGGCGAATATTGGATTCGAAGCCTCTACTTTGATGATTACTGGAACACGGCGTATGAAGAAAAGGAAATGGGGATACTGCTTCGCCATAAATACCGCATCCGTGTTTACAATTGCTCTGACCAGACGATCATGCTGGAGCGTAAAAACAAGTTTGGCCAGTACATCCATAAGGAAAGCGCACCGCTTACGCGCAAGGAAACGAAAGCCTTGCTGGATGGAGAGTACGGCTTCCTAAAAGCGAGCGAGCATAATTTGAAGCGCGAATTCTACTATGAGTGCACATCCAGGCTCATGCGCCCGCGGGTGATGGTGGATTATGACCGGGAACCGTTTGTGATGGAATCGGGGGATGTGCGGATTACCTTTGACAAGCATGTGCGTGCCGGGTTTGGCACATTTGATTTGTTTGACAGTGCGCTTCCGGCCCTGGAGGTGCTTCGCGCCGATCAAATGATTATGGAAGTGAAATTCACCACCCTTTTGCCTGCACTCGTTCGCAGGCTTCTGCCGCCCAGATCAAGCATTATGACGGCGGCATCCAAATATGTGCTGTGCTGCGATGCTGCGGTGAGGGATCAACAAAAGAACCGTACGGAGGGGCTTTTATGGGAAACGCGCTGACATTCAACGACATCATTAGGAAATCTGTGCTGGAAGCCGGCGGATTTCTGCAAAGCATGTCGCCCGAAACCATCATCAAGGCGGTCGTTTATATCCTTTTGGCACTGGTCATCGGGCTTTATCTGTATTGGTTATACCGCAAAACATATTCCGGGGTGGTGTACAGCCATTCCTTTGCGGTATCGCTGGCAGGCATGACCATTTTGACCTGCACGATTATCGTTACCATTCAATCCAACGTGGTGCTATCCCTGGGCATGGTAGGCGCGCTATCCATTGTCAGGTACAGGACTGCCGTAAAAGAGCCGATGGATTTGATGTTCCTGTTTATGGCGGTGGCCACAGGGATTGCAACTGGAGCAGGCATGTTCTACATCGCTATTTTGGCCCTGGTGATTATGAGCCTGCTGCTGTTTATCCTGCGCCGGAGAAAGCATCAGCGCGACGAGATGTATATCCTTTTGATTCACTATACGGGGGAAGGCATGGATGATGCGATACGCCGCGCCCTGGGCACGAATCCGTTTAAGATCAAATCGAAAACCATGCGCAAGCAGGACGTGGAGATGGCCGTAGAGGTACGGGTGAAAAAAGGCAGACTTGGCTTTTTGGATCAGATCCGCATGATGGACCAAGTAAATGATGTGACGCTGGTGCAGTACAACGGTGACTATATCGATTAGTCTGTGAGGTGCTTCAAATGTCCCGCTTGCGCTTGTGGGTATATTTGCTGCTGATTCCCGTGCTGCTGGCTCCTTTCGTGGGTGCGTCGGCAGTCACGGTGGCTGTCACATATCCCGCAAGCGGAAGGGAGCTTATCAATCCCTATATGGGGAACGCGGCCTGGGCAAACGACGATTCTAAGCGGGAGCAGCCCTTTACCCTTGTGTACGCCGGCTTGCTGTGGTCGGATTTTGAGCCGGTGGAGGGCGTATACGATTTTGATTCCTTTGAAGAGGCGAATCATTTTGACAAATGGCGCCTGGAAGGCAAGCATGTGATCCTTCGCTTTGTCATGGACCAGCCGGGGAAAAAGAGCCACAGGGATATCCCGGACTGGCTATGGAAGAAAACGGGAAAAGACGGCGAAGCATACAAAACCTCATACGGGCGGGGATACAACCCGAATTACGAAAATCAGGTTCTGATTAAGGCCCATGCCAAGGCCATTGCGGCGCTGGGCCAGCGGTACGGGCAGGACCCGTTCATTGCCTATGTGGAGCTGGGCTCCCTGGGGCACTGGGGGGAATGGCATGTACATGACAAATTGCATCCGCTGCCGCTTGCTTCCGTAAGGGATTTGTATGTGACGCCGTACCTGAGCGCTTTCCCCAAAGCCAGGCTGATGATGCGGCGGCCCTTTACCATCGCTGCCCGAAACAACATGGGGCTGTTCAATGATGCTTCCGGGGAGGCAGGATCAACGGAAACATGGCTTACGTGGATAGAGAAGGGCGGCACATATAACCAAACAGACGAAGAAAACGCGCTGACCTCTATGGCGGATGCGTGGCGCCAGGCGCCCATCGGCGGCGAGCTGACTACGAGCGCTGAGGAAACGGAATTGCTGGAGGACGGCATGCGAAATGAGGTACTGCGCCTTTTTGAACGTTCCCATACAAGCTGGATTGGCCCGGGGAGTTTTGTAAACGTGAAGCGCGGCGGAGAATATCAAAAAGCGCTGGACCAGGTGAACCGAACCATTGGTTACCGCCTTCGTATTGCGCAAAGCGCGGTATCGCAAACGGCTGACGGTTCGGTGAAGATTGACCTCACATGGGTGAACGACGGAATCGCACCTTTTTACTTCGACTGGATTCCCAGCCTGCGTATTTTAGGCGGCGATGGGGCTGAAAGAATATTGCCTCTGAATATGAAATTGCAGGATGTGCAGCCTGGGAAGGTGATTCCTGATAGTTTGTCTGTAGACCAGTCGATGCTCCCCAAGGGAATGTGCACGGTTTACGCGGGGATCATTGATCCGGTTACGGGGGATGCAGGGATTGAGCTTGCAATGGATACGGTGCGGCAAGGCAATTGGTATGAGCTGTTCCGGTTGGAGATTCCTTAAGCGCAGTGGGAAGGTTCGTATAGAAGGAAGGAGGCAAAGCGGCTTCTCTTTCCCGTTGTGAGGCGTCTTTTTTTATGATAAAATGCATATAACCCTTCTGGACGGACGGCGTGTACGACCGCCGTTTGTTTGTTTTGAAGGGGGATGGATATGGACGGCTTGGAGCTGATGGCAACGGCGCTGGCAGTATCGCTGGATGCTTTGGCGGCGGCAGCGGCTACGGGAGCGCTGCTGAATAAAGCAAAGCTCAGGCATGCGCTGAAGGTTGGTGCATGCTTCGGGTTGTTTCAGGCGGTGATGCCGGCCATCGGCCTCATAGCGGGACGGGGACTTCGTACATGCCTTTTGATGCTGGATCATTGGGCATCATTCGGGCTTTTATTTATTACCGGGACACGCATGATTTGGGACGAACTGCACAACTGTCCCGAGGTGGAGTGCTCTGTCGACCCTGTTAAGTGGGGCAGGCTGCTTTTACTAGGCTTAGCCACCAGCATGGATGCGCTGGCGGTAGGCGTATCCCTGGCGGTATCGGGTGAGTACGCCGTGCAGCACGGGCTTGTGATTGGCCTGACCACATTTGCGCTGTGCACGCCGGGCGTATTATTAGGGGCAAGGCTGAAAGGCTTGCTGCACCGCCGGGCAGGAATAGCAGGCGGGGCGATTCTGTTGATCATTGGTGCAAGGATACTGATAGAGCATTTGTCAAAGGGGATATAGCATGGAGGCGGATGGA
The DNA here is from genome assembly GCA_023413135.1 of Bacillota bacterium. GTDB lineage: Bacteria > Bacillota > Clostridia > Christensenellales > Aristaeellaceae > JAEWAH01. The sequence continues at coordinate 140,944 of JAEZQK010000060.1, read as the reverse complement.
TTACAAAAGGCGCGTGATCTGCTCTTGGGAGTAACACCCCTTGCCTTTGACTGCGGGAAGCGGTGTCAGGCTGCTTGCTGCCAGGGGGACGGAGGGGACGGGATGCTGCTTTTCCCGGAGGAGGAGCGGTATTATGAGGGCTGCTCCTGGGCGGATATCGTGCCTGGCAGGCTCGGCAAGCATCTCATCTGCCGCGGAACATGCGACAGGGAAAACCGCCCTTTGGCCTGCCGCATCTTTCCCCTGGCAATCAGATTATCCGGGCAGGAGGACGGGAGCGCTAAAGCGAATATCATCATGGATGTTCGCGCCTGGCCTGTATGCCCGTTAATGCAAAGCGGCAGAAAGGGTCTGAAAACCGAATTTATAAGCGCTGTACTTGCGGCGGCGAAGCATCTTTTGCAGGAGGACAAGCATCGGGCGTTTTTGCTTTTGCTTGCCCGGGAGCTGAACGGATACGAAGAGATGAAGCAATCATTCCTTGCCGGGAGGGATGTATGATGTGGACTCGGGACTGCGCATGGGTGGAGAGCCATGGTACGGGAGAGGGAGGGCTTTTGTTCCAGGGTGACGCGGCGCAGCTTTCACGAAGGCTGCTTGCCGAATTTTCCGGACAAGTGCAGTGCCTGTATATCGACCCGCCCTTTTTTACGGGGGATGTGTTCCAGCACCGCATGCGGGTGGGGGAGGAAGGCTGGCGCACAGGCCGGCATCAGATCGTGTTGCCCGCGTATGTTGACCGGTATCCGAATAAAGAGGCGTATCTTGCTTTCATGCGGGACATGTTGACCCTGGCCCACGGCTTGCTGCGGGATACCGGGGTTTTCTTTTTGCATATCGACTACCGGATGCACGCGTATCTGAAAATCTTGTGCGATGAAATTTTCGGTGAAAAGAATCTGGTGAATGAAATTATCTGGGTGTATCAAACCGGCGGGCGGGCGGTAAGGCATTTCAGCCGCAAGCATGACATTCTGCTGTTCTATAAAAAGGGCGAAGAGTACTTTTTCGACATCACCAAAACGCCCATCAGCAGGGTCGAGAACCGGGAAAATCATATGCGCCGCCAGGTGGACGAGCAAGGCCGGGCCTTCCGTACCATCCGGGTGAACGGCAAGACATATACCTATTATGACGATGAGCCGGCCTACCCCAGCGATGTATGGACGGATGTGAGCCACCTGCAGCAAAAGGATCCCCAAAGAACAGGCTATGATACCCAAAAGCCCCTTCGGCTGCTGGAAAGGATACTGCTGACCACAACACAGCCCGGCGATCTTGTGGCGGACATCTGCTGCGGCTCGGGCACCACCTTGGTGGCGGCGGCCAAGCATGGCCGGCGGTTCCTTGGCGTGGATGCGGGAGCGGGTGCAGTATCTGTAACCAGAAAGCGGCTCCTTCACCAGAACTTTTTGCTGGAATGGCCCTGTGCCAGTGTGGAAGCACATCTTGATGCCGACGTACGGCCCGCTCTTGGATTTTACGAGGTGGCGCTGAAACAGTATACGCTGGAGCAGGATGTGGAAACAGGCCTTAAAAAAATCCCGGCGGGATTCCCCCTGGGTCCTTTGGATGCGGTGGATCAGTGGTCGGCGGGATATCTGAAAGAGGGCGTATTCATATCCCACGGTCACGCCGCAAGGCTAAGGCACTGCCCGGAGCTTCCGCCCGTGCTGGAGGTGCCCATGCTGACCGGGCAGCTGGCCATTGAGGTGGTGGATGTGCTGGGACGCAGGAGCATTTGGAGATATGATTGAGCATTATGAAATGATTTGCCGCTGACGACCCTTTATGTTAATCACTTGAAAAGAGGACATTTCCATGCAATTTGGCATGCCGACACTGCTTGAAACACGGAGCCTGGAGGAATGCGCGGCCCTGTGCCGGGAACTTGGGCTCCAATTTATCGAACTGAACATGAACATGCCGCAGTACCAGATATCGAATGTTGATATAAAGGAATTTACGGATATTGCCCAAAAATACGGTATATTCTACACCATTCATCTGGATGAAAACCTGAATCCCTGCGATTTCAATCCGTTGGTGGCAAAGGCCTATGTGGATACGGCCCTTATGACGATAGAAGCAGCCAGGATGCTCAAGGTTCCGATCCTCAACATGCATCTAAACCATGGCGTGCACTTTAAAATGCCCAATGAAAAAATCTATTTGTTCGATGCGTATTTGGATACGTATGTGAACAGCATACTGGCGTTCCGGGACGCATGCGAAAAAGCAATCGCCAGTTCCGGAATCAGGATATGCATTGAAAATACGGATGGGCATCATTATTGTTTTACGCAAAAAGCTTTGCAATTACTGCTGGAAAGCGATGCTTTCGCACTGACGTTTGACATTGGACATAACCATTGCATTGGCGGCGGTGACGAAGATATCATACTGCAATACGAAAGCAAGCTTTGCCATATGCACATGCATGACGCCATAGAAAAAAGATGCCATCTTGCGCTGGGCGCAGGAGAAATCGATCTTGAAAAGCACTTTGCGCTTGCCCGAAAGCTGGACTTGCGGATTGTGCTGGAAACGAAGACAATAGAGGGATTAAGGCAATCCGTATCCTATGTGAACACATATAGAAAATGAGCATTTCCATACAATGGGCAATATCGGTTGTCATGATACGTTCTTTTGCAAAAACTTCAATAAGATTGCATTAAAAGCTGCGGGATTGTCCATATGCGCAGTATGACCAGCTTGAGGGACTATTTCATAGTGGCAATTCGGTTCCCGGGCAGCCCAGACCGGCGCCTGCCGGGGGAAAACGCCCCTGTTGGCCCGGTCGGAATCTCCGTGCGTCAGCATAAACGGTACGGGTATCACATAGCCGGGGTTAAATCCCGAATCGAGCCACAGGCAGGCAATACCCGCCATGGTAATGGTAATAAAATTTTCCCTTGAAATGCTTTGCATCGCTTGGGCGCCATAAGCCTTCACCGAATCCAGCAAAGCCAAATCCGCGAGCGTCCGTTTCCTGAACGTATCAAGCTGCATACGGTTCAGCATCCTGGGCATGAAACGGTACATCGTGCGGCCAAATCGTGAGGATTTTCTGGCGATATCCGTGCAGCCGATGATGACCAGGGCATTCACGCGATCCGGATACCGGTGAACAAATTCTTGTACAACATATCCGCCGAAGGAATGGCCCGCCAGGGTAACCTTGTCTGCGCCAAGTGTATCTATAATTGCCTTCAGGTCATCAGCCAGAACGCCTACACTGATTTCTTGCCCAATCGGGGTCGAAGAACCGTGCCCGCGCAGGTCCCACGTTATGACACGGTAACCTGCTTGGGCAAGCGGTGCAAGCTGAGCATCGAAAGAGTGGTGATCGAGCGTTGCCCCGTGGGAGAATACGATCACCGGGCCGCTTTCCGGGCCGGTCATCCAATAGTGCAGGTTCGACCCCAGTCGTGACAAAATCCGGTTCTCACTCATATGTCAAACCTCCTGATTCAATCTTTCATAAAGGACAAGCGGAGTTTCCAACCCCAGTGTCCGGCTAAACACCGTTTGTACGGAACTTATATACCTTTGGTGCTTATCAGGTTCATTTAAATAGTCTTCAAACGAGCCGCTTTGCGTTATGCTGACGATCACGCGGGTGAGGATATCGGCCGTTTCATCGGGGAAATCCACCTGAAAAACGCCTTCGTTTACGCCCTGGCGGATGATTTGCGCCAGCGGCGGCACCAGCTTTCTTGCCATGGTCGTATAGAAAACGTACTGCGTCACATCCGTTTGCAAAAGCGTTCCCAGAAGCTTTGCATATTCAGCCTTGCCACTTTGAAACCTGGCTTTCTCAGACAGAAACAAGGTCAGCTTTTCCATAGCGCCAAGGCTTTCATCATCAGCCGCCCTTTTCAGTATGGCCAGTGCCTCGTCGATCAAACGGCCGATGCTTGCCGAAAGCACCTCATCCTTGGATTTGAAGTAATGGTAAAACCCGCCCTTGGAAATGCCGCTTGCAAGAAGGATATCATCGATGCTGGTTTGCTGATATCCCTTTTCCATAAATAGCTTTTCTGCAACGTTGAGCAGCTCACGCTTTTTGTCATCATGTTTGTCTGCCGGCCTTGCCAACTTCATTCCTCCTCGTCAACGATCATGCGCATGAGATAATTATATCCCTTTGGCTGATGCTTGACCATATTGTCCCACACGTATTGCCCCATCTTTGCCTTTTTTGTGGTCATATAGTAGAGGAGATTAAAGGGGTTTGCAAGATACTGCAAAGCGCCACCCGTGTGGGTGAGGACAAATTTCGTTTTGGTGAAATACTTGTCAAACAGCCCTAGATAAAACGCTTTGGCCATGAAGTACAAGGCGTCCAGATAGTTTTCATTTTCAAGGGGCACGCCCATGCTGTTTTGCGGATGGAGCAACACGGGAACATCCAGGGTTGCGATGCGCTCCATAAGCTGCTCATCCATTAGATTGCCAAAGGGCTTTTGAATAAGGCTGGTCGTCAATAAGATCCCGTTAAGCTTCAGGGTTTCCATACAGTAATTGATCTCGTTGATGGCGAACAGGGGCTGATCGATATCGATGGCGGCAAACGCTGAAAAGTGCTCCGGGTCTTTTTTGCATATGTTTGCGGCCTCTTCGTTGTAGGTGCGCAATATCTGGATGATTTCATATTCACCCAATTGCCAAAGCCCTGGAAGGTAAAGCGACAGCATAACGCGGTCATAGCGGTTTTCCTTCATCCACCGGCGGGCGGCTTCCCCGTTCCAGGGTTCAAGGCCGCTTACATTGGCAAAGGGCGAAAGCTCAAGAACGCGGTCGATGACCTTTTGGGGCAGGCAATGATAGTGGTACTTGATTCTTTTCCCGCCGGCATCAGGCTGCGGGCTGCTTATTACGATGGGCGGGAAGTTTTTCGGCTCCGCCTGGATCTGGTCACTGGAAAAGAGACGCTTGGCGTCGCCCATGAAAATGTCTTCGATCTGCCGCTCGTCAAAATGCAGCTTTGTATCCAGCGCGCTGTAGGCGTCCACCACGGTTTTCACGGCCATTTTGTTGGCGATGCACAGGTCGCTGCCAAAGAGCACATGCTTTTCGTCTGTGAAGTTCAGCAGGTATGAAAGCTGATCGTCAAACGCCTTTGAGGCGGTCTCCAGGAAAACCTGATGCTTCCACGATTCAAGCTCGGCCCGGATGTTGGGGTTTTCCTTTTGCAGCGACTTTAACAGCGTATCGTACAAGGGGGATAAGATTCCTCCACCGTGGGAGAGAATCCAGCGGATGTTCGGATAGTCGCGGTGATAGCCACTCTTGATAAAGTCGATGATGGTCTGGGTGGTGTCGTTTTGCCACAGGTACAACGGGTTTAAAAAGCGGTGGTCCGCAAGATGCGTCCTGCCGTTGGGATGGATGTAGATGATGGCCTTGCGCTTGTCAAGCTCCGCATAAAACGCCCGGTAGGAGCTATCCCCCAGGTATTTGCCACAGACGTTTGACATAAGGCTGATGCCGTCCAGCTTCAACTTATCCAGTGCATAAACCGCCTCCTCTACGGCGCTTTCCACATGCGGCAGCGTGGCGGAGGCAAAGCCGCCAAACCGGCCCGGATGGTCCGTTTTCAGTTTCGCCAGGTACTCGTTGCACCTTCTGCACAGCTCCCTGCTGAAACTTAAATCCCGGATGAAAACGCCGGGAATGGTGGACATGAACGCTTTTTCGATTTGAAACGTGTCCATCATTTTCAGCGACGTTTCCGGCGTCCACTTGGGCCAAGGGATGCTGCTGATGTCCCTCATGCCGCTTAGCTTCATTGCGTCTTGATAGAACTCCGGCAGGATGTGATGATGCACGTCCCACTTTGCATATTGCTTGCCTTTCATTGCAGTGACCTCCTATTTCAATTAATAAACCGTCGTCGGTTTATTAATATCATAGCATTAGCATTTTGGTTTGTCAATATACAGTCGGGAGGCAAAGCATGGCTCATAGACTCATTAAAGCTTTGATTTGGTATAAGTATAAAAAGTTTTCTTAGGCAGAATGCGGGGAGGGCTTCTTTTTCAAAAGAAGCCCTCCCCGCATTCTGCTCCGTATATCCCCTACTCCTCCGCAAAGCGGTAGCCGACGCCTATTTCGGTGAGGATGAACCGGGGATGGAGCGTATCCTTTTCAATTTTGCGGCGGAGGTTGGCCATAAAGACGCGGACGGCCTTGGGATCGCCGGTCTCGCCATAGCCCCAGATTTCCTTGATGATATAGTTATGGGTGAGCACCTTGCCCTTATTGGCGATCAAAAGCTGCAAAAGGCGGTATTCCATGGGCGTCAGATGTACTTCCTTTTCGTCCAAGGTGACGCGGCGTTTTTCCTGGTCCACGGTGAGGCAGTCGATGGTGAACACGGCACCCAGGGCGGGCTGCTGAGCTTTGCGGCGCACCACACGGATGCGGGCCAGAAGTTCACCCATATGAAAGGGTTTAACGATGTAATCGTCCGCGCCGCTATCCAGGGCGTCAATCTTTTCCTGCTCCTGGCCCCTGGCGGAGACCACCAGGATGGGTACCTGGGAAAAGGAGCGGATGGTTTTGATCACCGAAAGGCCATCCATGTCCGGAAGCCCCAAGTCCAAAAGGACGAGGCCGGGGTGGTTGGCGTAACAAAGGGCCAGACCTTCCTGGGCGGTGGAGGTGATTACTGCTTGATACTGCTCCTTTTTCAGGGACAGGGCCATAAAGTTTGCGATGTAGCGGTCATCTTCAATGATGAGGATCGTAAAGTCCTGGTCCATGGTGATGCCCTTTCTTTGTATTATTCTCCTCTGGGAAGGGTGAACACAAATCGTGCGCCGCCCTCTAATCTGTTTTCAGCCTGGATGGTTCCGCCGTGGGCGGCGACTACCGCCTTGCAAATGGCAAGGCCCAGGCCCAGGCCCCGCTGACCATCCAATACCTTGCTGCTTTTTTGCACAAAGCCTTCAAACATGGTATCCAGGATTGCGGGGTCGATGCCGGGGCCGTCGTCGCAAACCTCAAAGACCACTTCCTTTTCCGCTGGGGTAACAGTGAGGGTGATGGTGCTGCCTGGGGGCGTGTGGCGCGCGGCGTTGTCCAGAAGATTGATGATGACCTGTGCGACAAGTTTGATGTCCATGGGCGCTGTGACTACATCCTCCGGCAGGGTAACGAAAAGCCGCCTTTCCTGCATGATGGGAGAAACATGCTTGACGGCCTCATTCACCGCATCGTCCACCACCTCTTCCTCCCGGCGCAGAAAGAGTCGGCTTTCCTGGATTTGCGTCATGCTCAGAATGTTTTCAACCAGATCGGTCAGCCAGATGACTTCCTCATGGATATCTTTTGCAAGCTTTGCCTTCTCCGGATCAGTAAGGTCCTGTATATTGTTTGACAAAAGCCCGCTGGCTCCGGCCAGCACAGTGAGGGGGCTTCGAAGGTCATGGGCCACGGCACGAAGCAGTGTGCTGCGCAGCCGTTCCCTCTCCATGGCCAGGCGTATCTTTTCCTGTTCTATGTAAAAGGAGTCCCTATCCAAAGCGATGGCCATCTGCGCCGCCACTGCCTTAAGCAGCAGCTCCTGCTGAAAGGTGATCGTTCTGTTGGGATAAGCGTTAAGTGTTCCCAGGGTTCTGGATACGCCGGTAATGGGTACGGCGTAGAAGATGCCCGCGGGGGCGGCAGCCTGCGGGTAAGCCGTACCGGAGGCCAGGGCCACATCGCAGACAAGGTCCGCATGCTCTTTTAGATAGTGGATGCCCTGCAGAACGATTGCCTTTTCCCCCGTGACCTGCAAAAATCCCTCCGTTACCTGTTGCATCCGCTTTGCGGTACGGGCGTTGTTTTCAGAAATCTCGCGCTGGAGGGTGAGCCGGTTGGTAATAGTTCCGCATAAAAACGATGTGACGAAAAATGTTGCCAGCATCATCATGTCGCTGGGACTGGATACAGAAAAGGATTGCAGCGGCACAGCGTACAGATAGCAGTATATCAACACATGAATGGCGGCTGTGGTGAGGCCGTACCAGTAGCCAGGTGTTGCCACATGCACCAGCACCGTGCCTAAAAGGAAAATCATCAGGATGCTTTCCTTGTTTACGCCCATCTGGGATACCAGAAGCGAACATCCCAGCGTAGCCAGCAGAATGGCCGCGCTTTTGAGCACGTAGGCAGCCTTGGGCGGAATGCTTAAGCGGCGCTGCATGAGATGACCTCCCCTTATCCCAAGAATATATCACAAAAGGGCCGGAATGTTAAGCGGGGAGGTGCCCTTCAAGTGCACCTCCCCGCTGAATATGCTAATCCATGAAGTCTTATCACGTTTTGTTGAGCAGCTTGACCACGTCTTTTTTGTTGCCTGCGATGATCAAATGATCGCCTTCTAAAAAAACGTACCCAGCTTCCGGCGCTTGAGAAATGCCGTTGCGGCCTTTGATTGCAATGATGCCCACCTTATATTCGGTACGGACGGCCACTTCGCGAATGCTTTTGCCCAGCCAGCCGCGAAGCGGCGGCACCTCGGCGATGCAGTAATCCGCGGCCCATTCGATGTAGTCAAAGGCATGACCTGCGCTGTGCTTGATGGCGGTACGGGTAGCTACCTCCTTTTCGGGATAAATCACCTCGTCCGCGCCGTTGCGCAGAAGGAATTTTGCGTGGATATCCCTGTCCGCCTTGGCGATGACACGTGCCGCACCCATTTCCTTCAGGAGGGAGGTGATTTCCAGGGAGGATTGGAAGTGGCTGCCGATGCACACAAAGCAAATATCGAAATTGCGCACACCTAGCGTTTCCAGCACCCGCTCGTCGGTACAGTCGCCGATCTGGGCGGAGGTGACCAGGGGCGCCAGAACGTTGACACGCTCCTCGTCGATGTCTATCACCATCACTTCGTCACGAAGTTCGGCAAACTTCATGGCCAGATGCCGGCCAAACCGTCCAAGACCAATCACCAGAATGGATTTCATGCTTCTTACTCCTTATCCTACAATCACTTTATCAACGGGTTTTTTGGTGTTCAGGCCGTTTTGCTGATGAGTAATGGCCATCAAAACCGACAGGCTTCCCACCCGGCCCAGAAATACAAGCAGTGATACGATGATCCGCGATGCGGAGTTTAACGAGGGCGTGATTCCCGTGGTCAGCCCCACGGTACTGATGGCCGATATCACCTCAAAAGCCATATCCTCCAACAGGATGGATTGCGTGGAAACCATCACCAATGTTGCCAGGAAGGTGGCCATCAGATAGATGGTCGAGATGATGAAGGCCTTTCGCAGCACGCCGGGATCCAGCCGCCTGCCCATAAAATTGACTTCCCCCTGGCCCCTGATGTAGGAGAAGGCCGACAGGAGCAATACCAGCATGGTGGTGGTTTTCATACCGCCTGCGGTGGAGCCGGGGCTGCCGCCCACCATCATCAAAAACATGGTCAGTAGCTTGCCGCCGCCCGTAAGTTCGCCGGTATTCACCGTGTTGAAGCCCGCGGTGCGGGGCGTGATTGAGTGGAAGAGGCTGGACATGATCCGGGTTCCGGTGGGTAGACCAGACAGCGTATTATTCCATTCCAGGAGCAGGAACGCTCCCGCACCGGACAGGATGAGCACGGTGGTAAAAATCAGAACCGCCTTGGTGTGCAGGCTCATGCGGGAAAAGTGAAGCCGCCTTTGATATAGATCCTCCCACACTACAAAGCCCAAACCGCCGATGACGATCAAAGCCATTACCGTTATGTTTACCAGTACGTCGCTCTGGAAGGGGACCAGGGAGGAATATGGGCCGAAGCGGCCCATGAGGTCAAAGCCAGCATTGCAAAATGCCGATACGGAATGGAAGATGCCGTAATAAATGCCCGTGGTCCAGCCCAATTGGGGAATGAAGCGTATGGAAAGCAAAATGGCCCCGGTGCTCTCCAAAATAGCGGTACCGATGAGCACATGCTTGAGTATACGCACGATGCCGCCCACCTGCAATGTACCGATGGATTCCTTCATTAGTCCGCGCTCCATCAGGCCGATGCGGCGGCCCATGAACATGGAGAACATTGTTGCCACAGTCATAAAGCCCAAGCCGCCTACTTGGATCAAAAGAAGGATCACCGTTTGACCGAACAAGGTAAACTGGGTGTACGTGTCGTAGACGACCAATCCAGTGACACACGTGGCGGAGGAGGCGGTGAAGATGGCATCGATCCAAGGGATAGGTATGCGGTCGCGAGAGGCAATGGGCAGGCGTAAAAGCGCCGCACCCAAGAGGATCACCAGCAGAAAGCCCAGTGCCAGCACCTGGCTTTCATTCATTTTCCGCCTATCAAGTACGCGGATGGACATGCTTCAACAACTCCATAATCTCAGTATCCCCATTGCCGGGGAGAATGTAATCAATGCCGGCTTCCTTAAACACTGGAAGATAAATCGTGTCGGAAAGCCTTGCGGCGGTTTTGATTCCGCCAAAGCGCTGCCTGGCGGTGGTACACAATAGCAGGTTGTCCACGTCGCTTTTGGACAGTGCCAGCAAAAAACGATAATTTCCTCCCCGGGGCAGTGCAGGAGCATCTACTTCATCATAGCAAAAATGAGAATTTTTGAGCCACTCCCTTGCGAAGGAAATATCTTCCTCATACCCGAAAAGCAGCGTTCCCGGTTCCTTGACGGGGGTAGTTTCCTCTGCCTTGCGATGAAGCATGCGCTCTAGGCCGGCCTTGCCCAGGTGAGCACATAAAAGCGCCCCGGCAAACAACAGGATCACTACCCAGGCCGGCATGGTTTTCACCTCCGGCAACCAGTATAACGGCACGAATATAAATGCGGGATTTAGACTGAATGTTTTCGTATAAAGAAAGTATAAAGATTCGCCAAAAATCGTTTTTTGAAAATAAGGATTATTTCCACGGTTTTTTATGTTTGGCTGGCCGGCATAACCTTGACAAACCAGGTGGCCCATACGCCATAAATCACATCAACGGTCAAAATGCGTTTTGCCCATACATACCCTCCATACAACCGTCATGTCATGCTTTTAATGGACGACAAACAAACAGTATAATCCTGTTATCGAAAAAGTCAACAGGATGCGTTTGAGAAATTCGTTTTTCGGTTTGGAATGAGCGGAGAGGCTTCTTGCCGTTATTGTGCGATATCCCTTGCGCCCGGCGCCTGAATGTGTCATAATGGAAACAAACGTTTGCTTATGGGGGACACATGGAAGGGTTGAAGCGGGTATCGGTGCGGGACCTGGTGGAGTTCTCCATCCATGGGGAGGATATTCTGCCCGTTTCAGGCAAGCAGGATATGCAGGCGGGGATGAAAGGGCACAAGGCGCGCCAGAGCCAGCTTGGGGAGGGCTGGCAGGCGGAGGTGCCGGTGAGTCTATCCATATCTGCGGAGGGGATTGATTTTTTGATCGCCGGCCGGATGGACGCATATTTTGAAGCGGATATCCCCGTCATCGAGGAATTGAAACTGTCGTATGAAACCCATACGCCGCCGGAAACCGCATGGCCTGCCCACCGTGCCCAGGCCGTGGTGTACGGACATTTGGTTTGCCTGGAAAAGGGAAAAAGCGCTGTGCGTATCCGCGTAGTATATGTTACCGATGCGGGTAGGCCGCGGGCAGCTTTTGAAGAGGAACTAAGCGCAGATGCATTGGCGGCGGAGTTTCAGGCGCTGCTTACCGCCTTTGCGAAGTGGGAGGATATACAAAGACGCCACCGGGCAAAGCGTGACGAAAGCCTTCTGGCGCTGTCTTTTCCCTTTGACAGCTACCGCCCGGGCCAGCGGGAGATGGCGGTGCAGGTGTTTACCGCCATCAGGCAAAAGCGGCGGCTGTTTGCCAGCATGCCCACCGGCACGGGTAAATCCGCCGCGGTGCTGTTTCCGGCTTTAAAGGCTTTGGGCCAGGGGGTCACCGGGCAGATTTTCTACCTCACCGCCCGCACTACCGCGCGGCAGGCTGCCTTGCAGGCGCTGGAATTGATGCGCCGGAAGGGTATGCATGTTCGCAGCCTCACCCTGAACGCCAAAGAAAAGCAATGCCCGAAATATACCCGCTGCCATCCGGACTTTTGCGAGCGCGCCAAGGGCCACTTTCTGCGGCTGCCGGATGCACTTTCGGAAATCATGGAACAAACCGACTGGAACGGGCAGGCTGTCATCGACATGGCGGACAAGCATATGCTGTGCCCCTTCGAGTTTGCATTGTCGCTCACCGAGATTGCCGATGTGGTGATCTGCGACTATAATTATGCCTTTGACCCCGCCGCAAGAATTAAGCGCATTTTTGAATGGCGCACAGATTTGACATTGCTGGCGGATGAAAGCCATAACCTTGCTTCCCGTACGCGGGATATGCTCTCGGGGCTTTCGGACGGGCCATACCTCCGGGCCTTTCGTACCATGCTGGGAAAATCCGCCGGGCGCAAGGGGCCGCTGTACAAGGCGCTTACCAGAGTACTTGCTCAGCTTCGGTCCATCCCTTTTGAGGAGGATGCGGAGGAAAAGGAGTTGGGTTCCCTGCCGGACGGGCTGGTCTCCACGATGCAAACGCTGCTGGAGGAAGTGATGGAGTCCTTTGGGAACCCGCCTCCTGGCGAGGCGGGGCAGGCCCTGGGGGAAATCTATCAGATGGCGATCGGCTTTTGTGCTGCTGTAGACAGGGGTCTTGACAAATACGCATTGCTCTGCAAAAAGCAGGGCAGGGAGCGGATGGTCAGGCTTTTGTGCCTGACTGTAGCGGAGCACCTTCAGGAGGTTACGAAAAAACTGTCCGGGGTGGTCTGCTTTTCGGCCACGCTGTCGCCCCTTTCCGCCATGCAGAAGCTGCTGGGCGGCGGGGAGGAGGATGCCTGCTTTGCGCTGCCCTCGCCCTTTCCTGCTCAGAATCTGCTGGTTTTGCGCCACCGGGTGGATACACGGTATGCGCTTCGGCGGGAGACGGCTTTTCAGGTGGCGGCGGCGGTTAAGCGTGCTTTTGCCGCAAAACCCGGCAAGTACATCGCCTTTTTCCCCAGCTACGCCTATTTGAAGCTGGTGGGTGCGGAGCTGTTAAAATCAGACCCGGCTTTGCCGCTTCTCGTTCAGGAAAACGGCATGGAGGAAGCAGCCCGGGAAGCATTTCTTGCCCAGTTTACCGCAGACGAAAGGCCACTGCTTGGCCTGGCGGTATTGGGGGGCGTGTTTGCCGAGGGTATCGACCTGCCCGGCGAGCGCCTGCTTGGCGTAATGGTGGTGGGCGTGGGCCTGCCCATGGTCTGCCCGGAGCAGGAGGCGCTGCGCCGCCACTATGAAAAGACCCTGGGTGACGGCTTCGCCTATGCCTACCGCTACCCGGGCATGCACAAGGTGCTCCAGGCCGCCGGCCGGGTCATCCGCTCCGAAACCGATCGGGGCGTGGTGCTGCTGATTGATCAACGGTATTACCAGCATGATTACCTTTCCCTTTGTCCGCCCCATTGGGAATTCGAGGAGGATACGCTGGAGGGGTTCTGGGCGAAGACTCAGAGGCGCTGCCCCTGAGAACCCCGCCAAAGGGATTAAATCCCTTTGGAATCCCGGTTGTTTATCTTGCCTTTATTGATTGGTCTTTTTGATACGAACGCCAATTCGCCTGTATTTTTTCGAAATTTGATTAGAATACTTCCAAAGAAAGGTTTCAAATCTGACCGGAAGGGCGGCTGCACCATGCTGTATGAAAAGTCCAGGGAACTGGAACGTTTGTCAATGGAGCGCTGGCTATCAGATGAGGTTTTTTCTTTCGGCTGGTTCCTTATGCTGGGCATCCTCATTGTTTTCTACGCCGTTTGGCTCAAGCTTCTGGATAAGAGAAGGATAACCGAGCTTCTTTTGATTGGGTCTTTAACTGCAGTCGTAAAAAGCCTGAACAGCATGTTCCTGGGTCAGCTGCTGGGGCTTGCGGAATATACGATCAGGCTAGTGCCCGCACAATCAAATATCTTTATTACCAGTTTGACCATATCTCCCATCATTGTGATGCTTGCCGAGCAGTATTCATCCACATGGGGCGGATATATTATACGGACTGGGATAGGCTTTGCCCTATTATGTTTTGGAATATTCTCGTTGTATGTTCTTGTGGGAGCACTAAAATTCTATAACTGGAATGTTTTTTATCACATTCTGGTGCTGTTTGCGCTTGCGATGGTCGTCAGATGCGCATTCCTTTGGATTACAGGCATTCAGGCCAGGCACGGCGAAAAAACGGCCGGAAATGTTGAATGAGTTACGATAGGCCTGTTACCGTAAGCTTAAGACAGGCGATTGCGATAAGTACCGCATCAATGCCGTTTGCGGTTATGGATTCATGAGCTGACACTGGCAGATAAACCTGGACGGCCAGAATTCGTACAAGCTGACCATCTCTATTGTGGCGTGAAAGCCTGTAAACTGTTCTGCCACAATGGGCAGGGCCTTCAAAATGACCTCCGGCTCGTCCATCATCAGCGTGGTGTGGGCCGTCCATTCGTGATTCTTGATTCTTACATCTTCAAAGGGCTGCTGAAGCGAAAGCAGTTCCAGGTTCACATCAGGACCGAAGAACAGAACATTCAGGCCAAACAGGCCGATATGGTTGTAGGTGAGGGGAAAGCTGGAGATCTTGCAGCAGACCTCCTCCACCAGTTTTTGAATATCATGTTCCTGATGTAGCTCGAAAGCGCCAAGGGTGATATGATAAGGCACCTTAGGGGGCTTTTTCGCGTCGATGCCCAGCTGATGCAAAAGGCGGTCGATCCCGCGTATTTTTTTGCAGGTTTCCTTGTCCAGTTGCGCCATCACATATAAAAGACGATCTTGCATGTGTTATCACCTGAATTCATGAATAAGGTACTTGCTGTGAATGAGCAGGCGGATAACCGCTGTCACATACAGTTCTATCCTACCACGTATTGGCTCTCTGATCAAATTCGACTTCTGGAGAAATGGTTGACGGACCGGATTGCGGAGGCAAAGGCGCTATATAGGGGATGACATTCATCTTTGGGCTGGGAAGGGACATGGTCTCCTTCCGCTTTGCATATTGCCGCTGGAGGATGGGCAGGTTTGAAAGCAGTTCACGCATGTAAAAGGTTCTTAAGCGGTGGGCCAGGATTGGACAGACGGCGGAAAAGTATAGTATACTTTATATAATGCCCACCGTATCATCTTCCGCCCGTTATGCTTTGAAGCCATTGACCTCATATGTGTGGAAGGGGAAATACGCAGCCGGTATTGCCTGCCGATAAAGGAGTGATCCCTTGTGAAGAAAAGGAAGGCGTTTTTGCTTTTTGCCTTAATTTCCGTGTTGGCCTTGATCGTATTATGCGCGCTGGCCGAGGCTATGCCGGTGGATATCGGTACCGCTGTGATCACGGTAGAGGGCGGGCCTTTCTACTATTCCAGTGGGGAGGTCAAGCCGGATATAACGGTGCGCTTAGGCGGAGAAATACTGGACCCTGCGGGGTATACGGTACGCTATTCATCCAATGTGGAACCGGGATGGGCGTCAGTCAGCATCAGCGGCAACGGCTTCGTGGTGCTGGATGGGGGAGGAAGAAGTGTCACTTATACCGGCAGCACGGATGCCATATTTGAGATCAGGAAGGCCAGCCTCACCGTGCATTTCCCCGAGTCCGATCCGGGGTTTGTGTACAACGGCAGCGTGCAGGAGATTGCGTGGAGCGTATCCGGCGAAGCTGCTTTAGGCCAGGCGGGGGCCTATATCGCTTACTCCGGCACGGCTGCACGGCCTGTAAAGGCCGGCAGCTACCGGGCCACGGTCCAAATTACCAATACAAACCGCTATGAGCTGCCGGATAGCAATGGTTTTGATTTTTCGATTGCTCCCAAACCTCTGTCGGTGATCTTTTCGGACATGCAGGATTTCACCTATAACGGACAGATACAGCTTCCTTCCTGGCAATGGAGCGGACATGTGGCCGGGGAACAGCCTGCTCCGCAAATCATCGTCACCGGTCCCCATGCGGAGCCCAGGAACGTGGGCGACTATTTGATGACCGTCAGCTTGGCGGAGATCGGGGAAAACGGCAATTATATGATCGAAGGGGAAAACGCCCGCGCTTTCTCTATTCAAAAAGCGCCGGTGATGATTGATTTCCCTGCCTCCGATCCCGGCTTTATATACAACGGGCAGGATCAAACCATTCCCTATAGCGCATCCGATCCGGTCCCGGATGCAGACCCCGTTCTTCAGGCAGCCTATTTGAGCGGCGGTGAGCCGGCGAAGCCCCGCAGCGCGGGAGAATATACCTTGGCCGTAACCTTGACGGATGGCGATGCGAATATGAACTTTACCTTGACAGGCCCCGCCACCTTTGATTTTACCATCGCTCCCAAAGAGCTTACGGTAATCCCCACGGCCGGGGAAAAGCTTCTGGGCACTTTGGATCCTTCCCCCGTGGCGGTCTATACGGTGTCGGGACAGGCGGAGGGTGAGACGCCTGTCTTTGTGGGGGAACTCAACCGCCTTGCCGGGGAAGCACCAGGGCCATACGATATTGGGCAAGGCACCTTGCAGTTGGATCCCGTCCAAAGCGTAAATGCCAACTATGTTTGGCTATTTCAGGAGGGTATGCTGTTCACCATCAGGGAGCTTGACAGTGCCCCCGACGCTTTACTTGCGCCCGGCACGCCTGACGGAAAGGACGGCTGGTACAAAAGCCAGGTGCAGATCGTGCCGCCTGAAGGGTATTTTATCGGCCGGGAACAGAGCTTGAGTGAATCTGCATGGCAGCCAGCTCTTGCCGGGGAAGACGGCGTGTACGGCCAGACCACCTATTATCTGCGCAGAAGCTCCGACGGTGCCATCTCCAGTACCAAGCAGGCTCCGGCCTACAAGCAGGACGGTGAGGCCCCTTCTATTTCCAGTACCATCGTGAGTAACGTGCACGGCAATCCGCCGGGGCTTCAAATTACGGCAGCGGACAATGTAATGCTGGGGAAGATTGTGGTTTTGGATGATGGCGTGCCAGTACGCACGGAAAATCTTCTTGACGAGCGTGTGGAAAAATATACTATCGTCTATCCTTTTAGGAGGCCGGGCCGTTTCAACGCCGTGGCCTATGACGCCGCGGGGAACAAATCCTCACAAACAGCCGTGGTGACGGTGGCGGATACGGATGGTGACGGCCTGACGGATGACTGGGAAAAATGGCTGGGCACCGACCCCAATAAGAAGGATAGCGATGGAGATGGAATTGATGACCAAGCCGCCTATCTTTTGGGCGCGGCCGCCGGTTCGCGCTTGCCCGCTGCTGCGGCGCTGCTTTTAAACGATTCGCAGCAGGAAGTGAACGGGACAGGGATTCCCCAGGGAGTTTGGGATAGCGGCCTTATGTTGGCCCAGGAAAATGTCCGGGAGGAGAACGCCATAGATGCTCCGCTGCTCAATGGCTCCGTTGTGATTTTGCAGTTTGACCCCGAGGTAGGGGAAGGCTGGGCATTGAATGGGAACAGGCTGATGCATTTTGCGCCCAATGGCGACGCTTTCGCCTGTGATACTGTTTTTACATTGCAGGGCGCTTTCGGGGCGCTTCGGCTGGTGGTGCTGAGCAGTGGCGACGGCGGCGTGATGCTGCTGGCCCATTTTAACGAAACTGCGGGACGGACCGAAGGACCGCTGAAGATTCTGGATACACGGGCAAAGAAAACTGCCGTCCTTGCCGGGTCGGATGGCGCGACGTCTTTTGATCTTTCCGCCGATGGTATGAAAGTGGCTTTTGCCTTGGGCGCAAGGGTGCATGTCTTGAACCTTCAAAACAATGTTGCGGAAAACGTGGATTATTATGCCTCCGCTTTGACGTTCACCCCGGATGGGCGGCTGGTCCTTGGCATAGAAGGATCCAATGTGCTGTTGTTTGGCGAAAGCGGGCAAGTGGTAACACAGGCTTATGAAGGCCTGGTGGATGTAGCCCAGCGAACCAATACCACAAGACGGATCAGCGCGTTTTCACAAAGCGGTTTAGCCCAGTTGGAAGTAGACGGCATGCTGACCTTCTCGGAGGACGGGAAGAGAATCGTGTTTGATAGTGGAAGCGGAAAAACGGAGGTTATGAAGGCGGAAGGAATTTGACGCAGTCTCTTTGCTGAACTTTTCACAATTGTTAACATATATATGTATTGCAATCACCTATAAATTGGTATATAATAACATCAAATCAGAGTTCTGATGTATCGTTGCTGTTATCACTTTTATGCTACAAAAGACAAAAGCTCCATCATGCCTAACCATAGCAGGGCCGCCTCTTGAATAAGAGATGGTGCCTTGCGGGGTGGAAGGGAATTTCGACAATGGAAAAACAGCGAATCGAAGCGAAGGCGCAGAATATTCTGCGGCAGTTTGGCATGAGTACCGCCGGGCAGGTCGATGTCCTGCTTTTGGCGCAAAATGCGGGATTTGTTGTCGGCAATGCGAACCTTGACGACGACGAGGATGGGATCATCCTTGTCAATACCAGAGAGGAAACGATACTGGGCGTGAAGACCCAAAAGCTCATCGGCGTCAATTCCAGGCGTGATCTTCCCTCAAAGCGCTTCATTATCGCCCATGAGCTGGGACACTACTTTTTCCACCTGGAGAAGGAAAGGGGAGGTGATATCATTCTCGCCAGGCGTGAGAACCTTGTTGACCGGGATGGCGAAGAAAACGACATGGACTATTTTGCCGCATGCCTTTTGATGCCTGCCGATGCTTTCAGAAGAAAATATGGAGAACTGAAGGAGATGGGAATTCCGCTCAGCGAGATGCCGATGAGATTGAGCAAGCTGTTCAACGTGCCTTTAATAAGCGCCGAAAGGCGTGTGGGAGAGGTGGGTTTGGCCACATAGCGAGGGATTGAGTATGAGAAAAACGGAAGAACAGGCATACCTCGATCTGGTAAGTTTGCTGTATGAAAAGGATTTTGCTACGACGGACAGCTATATGGAGCTGGGCCGCGATCCTTTTCAGACAGACCAGCAGAGAAGGCGCGATCTGGAGATCACTTCGCTATTGAAGGAGTATGTCAAGTACTACCGGATCAAATCACACAGCAGCAAAAGGTATAGGGCAGTGCTGTTCTGGGGTTGCGTGTCCATTACGTTTGCGCTGCTGGCGGTCTGCATTTTCTCCATCATGTGGTGGACGCTTCAAAAGGACAAGGATGCCAATGATGTGATTGCCCTGATTACCGCATGCGCAACGTTGATAGGCGCCGTCATAGGCATTTTGAAGATCATTACGGCGTACGTATTCCCGCGGGAAGATGAGAAATATGTGACCGGCATTGTGGAATCCATTCAGAAAAACGACCTGGAAAACAAGAAGGCCAACATGGACGCAAGAACGTTCAAATAGAGAACATCCAAATAGATAGATTTAAGAAAGCTCCCCCTTTAAGTATGCTGCCGCCGGATAAGGATGTAGGTCCGCGACCTTATGGTGCGGGCATTTTTTTATATTTCCTTTTTTCTTGCGGATATGATCAGCATCATGGGCCGTCTTAGTTCATCCGCCATGGAGGGGTAGGTTTTCAGAAGATGCTCCGGCGGCTGGGGCTCCTGAACGCCGGTGATTAGAAAGCCGCAGCCGATGAGCGTTTGAATGTAGGTGGTCAGGGTACGGTGGTACTTTACGATCTCTTCATTCAAAAAGCGCGTATTCCGGACACCCTCGTCAAAATATCGGTCCAGGGGAAAGTGAAGGCTTTTCCCGCCGGCATCATAGAACCAATCCTGCGAGCCTTCCGCCGTGAAGACGGGGTGCTCCGCCGAAAACACAAAATCGCCGCCCACGGCAAGGAACCTGTATACCTTTTGCGCAATGTTTTCAAACGACGGAACGTAGTGCAGAGCCAGGGAGCTTAGTACCACATCAAAGGAGCCGGGTTCAAAATCCATATCCTCCATGGGAGAGCGGATATATGAAATGTTCTGCGCGCCGTGCTCTAAACGGGCTTTCGCCAGCATTTTTCCGGAAATGTCCACACCGGTAACGGATACGGCGCCATGCCGGGCAGCGTAACTGCAATGCCAGCCGTAGCCGCAGCCCAGGTCCAGCACGCGTTTTAAGTGAAAATCAGGAAGCATGGCTTGAAGGGTTGTCCATTCGCCGGCGGCCTCCAGCCCCTTTTTTGACCGTTCCATCTGGCCGTATTTTTCAAAGAATACCGGATCGTCGTATTTATTCTGTTTCAATGTGATCCTCCTATACTCAGGCGATATAAGCTGCCTTCAGTATTATAACATTATTTCATGGCGGGCTTGACACTGGGCAGTGTAAAAGGCTAACATAGTAGCAGAATATTTGACTGGAAAAATACAAAGGCGATTGCTATACGCAGGATGCGAAAGGAGCACGTTATGGGCTTGTTTCAGGAGATTTCGGAAAATCTTCAAAAAGGCAATGCCAGGGGCGTAAAGGCGCTGGTGCAGCAGGCTATCGATGAGGGGCAGCCGGCCAGAACGATTCTGGAGGAAGGCCTGCTCAGCGGGATGAGCATCGTCGGCGAAAAGTTCAAAAACAATGAAGTGTTTGTGCCGGAGGTGCTGGTGGCGGCCAGGGCCATGAACATGGGCATGGCGCTTTTAAAGCCACTGCTTACGCAGGCGGGGGTCAAGGCCAGCGGCAAGGCTTGCATCGGCACAGTGAAGGGTGATTTGCACGACATCGGAAAGAACCTGGTGAAGATGATGATGGAAGGCAGGGGCATGGAAGTCATCGACCTGGGCACCGACGTATCACCCGAGACCTTTGTGGAAACAGCCACACGGGAGAATTGCCAGCTTATTTGCCTGAGTGCGCTGCTCACCACCACCATGGGCGGCATGGAAGACGTGGTGAAGCTGGCGGAGGCGGCCGGCATCCGTGGCAAGGTCAAAATTATGATCGGCGGGGCGCCCGTGAGCGATGCGTTTTGCAAAAGGATCGGTGCCGACGCCTACACGCCCGATGCTGCCACCGCCGCGGAATGCGCATCATCGTTTTGCGCCGCGGGCTAAGGGGTTAGTAGCCGAGCCATGGGATGGGAACGCTATCCGGCGATATGCTTTGGAATACTTGATGTTTGATGGCTGCACAGACGGCGAAAGCTGCGGTACCAGATCGCTGCGGAGGTGACATATGAAAAAGCGCACTCCGGAATTTGACAACGTGCTCTGTGTTCTCAAACGGGAATGCCCGGCAAGGCCTACACTCTTTGAGCTGTTCATGAACATGCCTTTGTATGAGGCGGTGAATGGCCGGAAGTATGCAGGCACAGATATGCTCAGTGAGCTGAGCTTTACCGCCGAGGCGTATGCAAAGCTCGGCTATGACTATGTGACGACACATGCCAGCCGCATGGGGTTTCCAACGAAGGAGCGGGCACGCCTTGACACCGTTTCCCTCAATACGGGCGGGCTTGTCTTCGATTGGGAAAGCTTCAATAATTATCCCTGGCCTGATCCCGACAGCTATGATTGCAGCCATCTTTCTGAAATCAAAAAATATCTTCCCGGAAACATGAGATTGATGGTGATGGGCCCGGGCGGCGTGCTGGAAAACGTGACCGCCATTGTGGGGTATGAAAACCTGTGCTATATGCTCTACGAGGACCCGGACCTGGTTAAAGCGCTGTTTGACCAGGTGGGTGAGCGGCTGTTGAAATATTACGAACGTGCGCTCCAGTATGACGCCGTTGGGTTCCTTTGCTCCAACGATGACTGGGGATTCAACACGCAGACATTTCTCTCGCCCGCCAAGATGCGTGAATATGTTTTCCCGTGGCATAAGCGCATTGTGGATCTCGCCCACGCGGCGGGCCGCCCGATCCTGTTGCATTCCTGCGGTAACTTGAAGGATGTGATGGAGGATATCATCGCCATGGGCTATGATGTGAAGCATTCCTTCGAGGATGGCATTGCGCCCGTGGAGGAGGCCTATGAGCAATATCATGACCGCATCGCCATTGCGGGTGGCATGGATGTGGACTTCGTCTGCCGAGAAAGCGAGGACGTCATCCGCAGCCGGGTGCGGGCAATGATCGAGCGCACGAAAGCGCGGGGCGGATATTTGGTCGGTACCGGCAACAGCGTGCCCAGCTATATGCCCCACAACAAGTACCTGGCCATGGTGAAGGAAGCGATTGGCTACGACCCTCTTTCCTGAGAGTAATGATTATGGAGGAATTCGGATGACAGGCAAGGAAATCCGCCCCATCCGGGAAAAGTGGAAAGGCACCATGACGGACAGGGAGCGGTTCAACCGGCAGATGCATTTCCAGTCTGTGGACCGCTCGTTCAACATGGAATTCGGCTATTGGAACGAGCTGTTTGACAAGTGGGAACTATTTAGAGCCCAGCACATCCGCTCAAACGGGGAGGCGGATGTGCTGTTCGCCTTTGATCCCTTGGGATACGTGGGCGGCGAGCTTTTCCTATATCCGCCCTTTGAGGAAAAGGTCATTGAGCAGCGGGATAAGACCAATATCATCATCAATAAGGACGGATTGACTGCCGAGGTGCCCAGGGACAGCCATGACACCATCCCGCACTTTATCCATTCTTCCGTTCAAACGCCGGAGAACTGGAAGCGCGTCAAGGAGGAGCGCTTCCGGGTAGATGATCCACGGCGCCTGCCCGACATTGAAAAATTAAGAAAGCTGTATCCGGAATCGCGGGATGTGCCGCTGGGGGTGGACTGCGGTTCCATGATCGGCCGCATCCGGGACTTGCTTACCTTTGAGGGATTGTGCTACGCGGTGTACGACTTTCCAGAAATGCTGGAGGATATGATCGAAACCACCTGCCAGATCATTGAGCGCTACCTGGACCATGTTCTGCCCCATTTTACCTTCGACTTCGCCTCCGGCTGGGAGGACATCTGCTTCAACAAGGGGCCGATATTAAGCCCCGCCTATTTCCGGGATGTGATCGCACCCAGGTATAAGCGCATTCACAAAAAGCTCACCCAGTATGGCATCGACGTATGGTACACCGATTGCGACGGCGATGTGCGTCCCATCCTGCCGATTTTGCTGGATTGCGGCATCAACTGCCTGTTCCCCTATGAGGTGAACAGCTGCGCCCATCCAGGATCGTTGCTGGATCAGTATGCCGGGCAGCTTCGCATCATGGGCGGGTTTGATAAAATGCAGCTCATTGAAGGCAAGCAGGCCATTAAGGCCTATATGGAATCCCTCCTGCCCTACGTGGAGCAGGGCGGATTCATCCCCTTTTGCGACCACAGGTGTCCGGCCGACGTTTCCCAGGAGAACTATTTGTATTACCTGGACCAAAAGGAGAAAATGTTCGGCTTGCGCTAAGGTGTATCACGGCCTGCACGAAGGAGAATGATAGGGTAAAGGGGTTGAAAATAGTGAAGTTTTTATGGGTGACGCTATCGGTTTCGGATATAGAGGAGTCGCTGAAATTCTATCAGGAAATCGTGGGCCTTCCCGTGGTGAGGCGGTTCTCGGGGGAGGGGATGGGCGAGATTGCCTTTCTCGGCGACGGCGAGACAAAGGTGGAGCTGATCGCGCATCCATCCAAGCCTGAAAACTGCTACGGCAAGGAGATGTCCATCGGCTTTGAAGTGGAATCGGTAGAGCAGAAGATACAGTTCATCCGGGAAAAAGGGCTGCCTGTGGAAAGTGGCCCCTTTGAGCCCAACCCTCATGTACGGTTCTTTTTCGTGAAGGATCCCAATGGTATCAGGGTGCAGTTTGTGGAGAACAGGTAGGCTTTTCATGCATTGAAAGAACGGGCGTCCTTCCTTCTGTATCGTGAGGGAGTAACGCCCGTCTTTATTTGCATTTCTTTCTGCAGTGCAAGCGAATCAGCGTCGCTATACAAAGTTGCAGTCGCTATCTTTAAGCAGCGGAGCATTTTTATCCTGCGGGGAAAATTGTATACGGGCCCCCTCGCATCATCCTTGGGCTCGTATTCCAGGATAAGTACTTCACGAAGCTCTGTCGGTATCACCTTGAGCACGCCGCTTCCTCCAATAACAGAGAAAATGATATTATCAAAATCATTTAGCCCCTATTTGAAATAGTATACGGTAATATCGACCGCTTTGCCGTCTTTGAAAAATTCGAACTTGCTTTCTTCAAAGCCGGGTGGCCCTGCGGAAACCGTGCCATTATTGGAGGTGCCGAAACCCTCCAAAGATATCCCGCCCTCCGTATCCAGCCGACCGTTTCCGTTTTCGTCGTGGAAAACGAAAACCGCATATTCGCCGAAGGGAAGGCCGGTAAATTGAAATTCCGCGCTGCCGTCCTTGATCGCAGCGCCCAAGTTTTTAATTCCGGGCAGATTCATCATCAGCCCCTTGTTGAATAGGTGGGCGACGGCAACCCCTTCATTATTCCTAAAGTGATTGGCGCGTGCTGTCAGCGTACCCGACCCTGATTGGGCCAAAGCGGGTTTTGCCTGGCTGTCCATAAGAGTTGCCCGGTATAGGGTAAACGCATACCAGGAATAACGGAGCCGGAACTCGTTCATGCCCACAACATCCATTTGCCCTTTTCGTTGCCATTCTGTGACCGACTGGTGGGAGTCTTCGGCCCCCGGGCGCTGCAAAAGCCAGATGCGCGGCGCCCCTTCCACCTCGTCAAGGCTGGAAATGGTGATTCCATTTGGTTTAAAGGCATCGTAGTTGCTGTAGCCACTATACCCGCTGCGCTGGTAGTAATAATTCTTGTGATCCGGAAAGTAATAGCTGAACGTACCCAAGGTATGCTCATCAGTATGCAGAAAAACGTCTCCGGGCTCGATCCGGTCTTTCAAATAGGCCACGGCCTCCGTCATGGGCCCGTTGACCCGCACTGCATGAATGGCAAGAATTTGTAGGAGTGAGAGGGCGGCGATAAGAGCGCAGGCCAGAGTCATATACCTCTTTTTTTCAAGTGCCGCCATACCATAGGCAAGGCCCAGGGCTAGCAAGCCCAGCAGCGGGACCACATACCGCTCCACCAGTACCGGGCGTATCAAACGGGAGGCAATCACACCACCTAGAATGGTGAGCAGGAAGGTGCCCAGCGCGAATAAGGGCAGCCTGACGCTTCCGTCCTTCTCCCGAAGCCGCTGCCATAGGCCCCAGGCGATCAGGCCTGCGGATAAATAGAGGGACTGCGCGGCAAAATTCGGCGATGCCAGGTCAAAAAATTTGCTGCTGAAGGGATAGGTCAGCGTTTGCCATATCACCTGGCCGGTGACAGGCGGAATCCAGAAATGCTCCGATACGCGGCTCACCTGGCCCAGCAAAGCTATGGTCCAGGGCGCATACCCGATCAGGATGGCGGTAAGGGCAATGAGATACGGTAGCACCTTTTTCCGCTCTATCAGCATGCCGAGCAGCATCAAAAAACACAGAACTGCCACCGCCAGCAGCGCGTAATAGTGGGTATACATGGCCGCCAGGGAAAACAGGGCGAATGGAATGAGATCCTTCGTTCTTGACTCCCGGTAGGATAGGTATCCGTACAGCGCGCTTCCCGTCACAAAGAAAGCGGCCCAGGTGTACATCCGCGCTTCCTGGGCCATGGCATGGGTAATGGGAAAACAAAATACCAACAGGGTATATATAAACCCAGCATTGGTGCCGGCCGCCCTTTTCACGGGACCTATGCCCAGGCCGGCCAGGAAAAGCGCGCCAAGCACGGAGAAAACGCGCAAAGTGAATACGGTATTGCCCAAGACCAGCCGGAAGGCGCGAAGCATCAGATAATAAAGAGGCGGGTGGCTGTCATTTGCCGTGATGCGGATGATATCCCCAAAGCTCTGATTGACAAGGGAACCTGTGTAGGACTCGTCATACCACAGGCTTTCGTGGGTGATACCGATCATAAGAACGAGGGCGCCGGCTATCAGAACAGCCATCCACAGCATCCATTGCCTGTAATTTTGTTTTTGTGCTTCCATCACAGCCTCTCGCTAATAAATCCCAGGATGAACTCGTGCAGCTCCCGGCTCCAGAAGCTGCCCTCATGGGGGGCGTGATCAACGCATATGGCCTGCACATCCGCGCCGTTGTCGCACAGCTTGCGGTACATTAATACCATCTGGTCATAGGGCACCAATGTGTCGGCACTGCCGTGGATCAACAGGAAGGGCGGATAGGTCTTGCCTTCCTTCACATGGTTCACCGGGCTCATTTCGCGGAAGACCTGCTTTACATCCTTCCCGGCGGTCAGGGCACGGAAGATGTTGTCATGGGGTTCTCCGGGTATTTCGCCGCCCAGCATGCGCATTACATCCGTAGGGCCGAAGCATTCGACCACCAGCTTCACCGCGTCGGATTCCTCCGCATATTCCGCCGTCTTATAAGCGGGATCATCCCCGGTGAGGCCAGCCAGCAGAGCGGTATTGCCGCCGGAGGAGGTGCCGAAGATGCCCACCCGGTCCTTGTCGATATGATATTCCTCCGCGTGGTTTTTCAGGTACCTGATGGCTGTTTTCACATCCTGCAGGTAGGCCGGGAAGGGATGGCCGTCCAGGCAATTGCGGTGTGTGACCATGGCCACGGCAATGCCGTGCTGGGCGTAGTTGGCCATCTGACCCATTTCATAGGAAATGTCGGGGAAAGTCCAGCCGCTGCCCTGCACAAATACGATCAGGGGCGCTTTGGGCGTTTCCACTCCTTCCGGCTTCCAGGGGGTAATCAAAGCCAAGGTAATATCCTGCCCTGTGGCGGTAGAGTAGACAATGTTCTGCCGGATGTATGCCATGCCGCTTAGCATCGGGTTGTTGGGGACGTGCCGGATGGGGGGGTACGGTTTTTTCACGCCCCGCTCAATCATAAGGTTGGTCTGGTTGTAGACGATCATGTGCTGGCCTTCCTTGCCGAAGGGATGGGCTTTGTCCGTGCCCATAAACCATTCGTAGGGCCTATCCAACTCGCATTCGCCATGCAAAAGGTCTATGACGCCCTCCGCCAATTCTTCCACCAGGACAGCACCCTCCGGTCCCTTGGCGTGGCCGGTGAGAATGTAATCAAAGGCGGAGCGGTACTCGGAAAGCAGCTTGGTAAGCGACTGCTCCAATACCTTAAAGGGGGTGGATTCGCTTAGCTGCATCCACAGATGGCCGTTCAAGGCATCTCCTGAAAAAAGCATCCGGTGCTTGCGGCATAAAAGTGCCACGCTTCCCGGGGTGTGCCCCGGCATGGGAATCACTTCCAGCGCCAGGCCCCCCAGGTCAAATATGTCGTCCTCTTTCAGCGGCAGCAGCCGGCAGGGCTTCAAACCAAACTTTTTGAACGCTTCCTGCGCATCCGGGAAGGAAAAGTGCAGGTTGTGCAGTTCCCAATCTGCCGGATGAAGGTACGCTTCCTCAAAAAAGACGTTGCCGTATATGTGGTCGCAGTGGCCGTGGGTGTTCACCACGATGACGGGAAGATTGGTAATTTCCCGCACGACCTTAAGGAGGTTTTCCCGGCCGTTGACCGTGTCGATGAGCAGCGCCCGCTTTTCGCCGGTGACAAGATAACAGGTGGATTCGCCCGCATCGTCGATGAGAGTAACATCTTCATTGATGGGAATGAGGTTTGCTCTGCGTGCCATAGTAACAGCCCCCTCTTATATCCAAATTCCGCACAAGTTTTCATTATTATACCATTGACTGATGAAGATGAAAAGTACAGTTATGAGAATACTGAGTGCAGAACCGCTTGACAATAAGAGCCCCACTGTGTATTATAAGTATAACAAGTAATACTATTTATACTTGTCAAGGAGGATGAATATATGCCGGCTCGCCGGAAGGAAGGAACCACGGTTCAGGAGACCGGGAAGTTCATGAGTTCCGTCAAGGTTGGTCCCAAGGGGCAGGTGGTTATCCCCAAGGAGGCCAGGGAGATGTTTGGCATCATGCCCGGAGATACGCTTTTGCTGCTGGCGGATGTAAACCGCGGCATCGCTTTGCAGCGGCTGGACTACTTTGACAAAATTGCGGATGAAATTTTTCTCAAGGCCGGCAGTAGCCCTGCCCCAAATACAGAGCAGGGGGAAGGCCTTAAGTTTGCAAAGGCCGTCAAGGCCATACAAAATCACGCAGAGGAGAAACCGGAGTGAAAAAAGTGATCAGGATTATTTTGATTTGTTTGGGCGGTGTTATATTGCTTCTTGGCATTGCGGCAGCCATCTATGTAAACAACAACATGAATTATGACAAGGGTATCATGGAAAAGCTTGCCCGGGCCGGCTTTGTGGAAAAACAGGCACAACTGCCCGGCGGTACCGTTTTGAATTATGGCGAAGGACCGGATAACGGACCTGCTTTGTTCCTGATCCACGGGCAAATGGTATCCTGGGAGGATTATGAACCCGTCCTGCCGGAACTGTCCAAGCGGTTTCATATCTTTGCGGTGGATTGCCACGGTCATGGGGATTCCAGCAAAGACCCGGTCCAATATACAGCCCAGGCCATGGGCCAGGATTTTCAATGGTTCATGGAAAACGTCATCGGGGAGCCGGCTTTTGTATCCGGCCATTCCTCCGGCGGGCTGCTCACGGCATGGCTGGCTGCCAACGCCCCCGAACTCGTACGGGGCGTTGTGCTCGAAGACCCGCCCTTTTTCTCCACCGAAGAGGAGCGGAATCCTACCGCGTTTGCCTGGGTGGACAGCTTTAAACCTATCCACGATTTTTTGAACCAGAGTTCAGAAACGAATTACACCCGTTATTATCTGGAGCACTCCTATATGCAAAAGCTGATCGGCCCAGGCTGGCAGGGCATGAAAAAATCTGCCTTGAGCTATATGGAGAAAAACCCCGGAAAAGCCGCTCGGATTTTTTACCTGCCCCCATCCGTCAACCGCATGTTCGATCTGACCGCCGGAAGCTATGACCTGCGCTTTGGCGATGCCTTTTACGACTGCGCCTGGTTTGAAAACTACGACCGGGAGAATATCCTTTCCCGCATTTCCTGCCCGTCGGTGCTGATTCACACCAATTGGAGCTATTCCGATGACGGCATCCTGCTGGGGGCCATGAGCGGCGAAGATGCCCAGCGGGCTCATGAACTGATACCGGGAAACAAGCTCATCAAGGTGGATTCCGGCCACGACTTCCATTATGAAAAGCCAAAGGAATTCATCAAAATCATGCTGGACTTTCTGAACGAGGTATCAGTAAAATAATCAGTTTCAAATTGCCGGCAGCAGCTTTAATTGCTCAAGGCTGTCAGCCATACTATCCCCCTGGATATATGCAAATGCACAGTGTGGAACTACTTTCAAAATGTAAGCGCTGTTATCGCCAAGGCCGCTGGTAGTGATCAGCGACGCCGCTTTTTTGTGCTTGCTGTTGATGAATTCTACAGATGCTTTGACACTTGCCAAAAAACCAGCAAGATTGGATGATTTTGCATCTATGCTCGCATTTCGTGCAACGATCAGGCAGCCTGCCGGAGGCTGTGTTCCCTGCAGGCTATACCATTGGCTTGCAAGGTTGAAGCAGCTTCGGTAGTTTTCGTTTTGCATAAGTACGGCTGCGCTTTGGTCAGGCGGAAGGATCATAATTTCAAAATTGCTTTCCCAGGCCAGTTTCTGTATCGCCTCGTCATTTTGATATGTAATAGTCACATCAATATTTGCTTTGGAAATGAGCAGGTTCAGCATCTGAAATTCCAGTGAATTCTTGGCCGATTCCGGCATGATAGAGGTGCGACCGTTCAGATCGGCAAGTGAAAATACGGAATTTCCATTTTCTATAACAACAAGGTTTAAATAAGAAGTTCCAGCCACCGCAGAGAACTCGTTGCCATTCAGTTCCTTCAAATATTGCACGGGCAATATTGAAGCGTCAAGCTGGCCATTTTTCAGTGCGTTTATCAGTCCGGGGTATCCGTCTGCAATAGAAATGCTGAAGCGTGGATCATTGTTGTTTATTTCAGTAAAAGTGCAGTATGCTAACGGTTCACGCACTATACCTACAAGAGCCGGGCCGCCCGATGCAATTTTCTGACTTGGATAACTAATAACCAGGATAGCGGCCAGCAAAGCAAGCAAAATGATCATTGCTTTATTTTGCCAAATCATATGTATTGCTCCTCTTGCAGACGGGGAATTTTTCTTAAGCATGATGGTATATCTCCGCATATATCGTTCTTGTCAACTGCAGTATATTTCCGCTTGTATAGTTAGTCAATCACTTTGAAAATGAAGTGGATTATTTTGCTGCCTGGGCCTGTGATTTTTTGGGCTTTATGAGGTTTGTGAGATCCGGAGCAGGGCGGTCCCAGCTTTAAGAAGCGTTTTCCCGGCGGGGGAATATGATGAATGGGCGGGAATATTCCCGCCGGTACCCATGCAATAGGCATCATGCTTGTACAAACGAAAGGAGAGACCCTCGTGACGCAAAGCAGATGGAAATCCAAGGTGATGTGGGCTTCTATCGCCGCCATCCTGCTGACTTTATTTGGAAAACTGGGCTTATACCAGGCTATCGGCATCACCCAGGAACCCCTGCAAAATGTGATTGATGCTTTGCTGGCCTTATTGGTGGCCTTTGGCGTTCTGAACAATCCCACCGACCCGGAACATTTCTAGGCATATCTGAGCATATAGAGGATCTAAGGGGGGCTGCTCCGAAAACGAAGAGGAGCAGCCCCCTGCGTCTTGCCCCCAAATCAAAGAGTAAGCCGGGAAACAGCAAAATCGCCCGCATGTATGTTTTTCCGCATACTTCCCCTTGACAATATGGTCTCTGTGTATTACTATTTGACCGTAATAACAATAATGGTCAAACGTAATGCACGGAGGTTTACCCATGCCCAAAGCACTTTCGGAAAAAGAACGCGCCTATGTGAAGCAGCGGCTGATGGAGGAGGCGGAAGACTGCCTTGCAAAATATGGCGTGCGCAAAACCACGGTAGATGAACTGGTCAAAAGGGTGCACATCCCCAAAGGCACGTTTTATCTGTTTTATGAATCAAAAGAACAACTTTTTTACGACGTGCTTCTGAAGTTTCATGAGGACATCCAGCATGAACTGATGGAAAAGTTGAGCTCCCTTTTAAAATCCATCACGCCGGATGCGCTGACGGATGCCATTTTTTCCATGTACCAAAGAGTGGAATCTTCCTTTTTGTATCCCCTGATGATGAGCGGAGAGATCGAACTGTTCATGCAAAAGCTCTCTCCGGAAATCGTAGAGGCCCATGCCCATACCGATGATTTGCAGGTGGAACAGTTGATACGGCTGGTGCCGAACATGCAGGCGGAGCATGTTGCCCATTTCAGCGCCGCGCTCAGGGCTGTCTTTCTTTCCATGCTTCATAAGCGGGAGATAGGGGAGCAGGCATTTGGGGAAGCGCTGTATATTTTGATCCGCGGTGTAGTGAAACAAATGTTTGAAGGGAAGGAATGAGAAATCCATGATCCTGGTGAACAATCTTTGCTTTGCCTATACGGCGAAGCCGTTTATTGAAAACATGAACTTTGAGGTGAATGACGGAGAGATTTTCGGTTTCCTGGGCCCCTCCGGGGCGGGCAAGAGCACGGTGCAAAAAATCCTCACAGGGTTAATCACGGCCTACCGGGGCAGCGTAACGGTGGACGGCATGGAGGTAAAGCGCCGGAACCGGGACTTTTACGAAAAGATCGGCGTGGATTTTGAGTTCCCCAGCCTCTATGAAAAGCTCACCGCCAGGGAAAATTTGCAGTTCTTCGCTTCACTGTACAAAAAGCAAACCGATATCGACGGTCATTTAAAAAGTGTTGGGCTTTTAGACGATGCGGGAAAAAAAGTATCTGCCTATTCCAAGGGCATGAAGTCAAGGCTCAATTTCATCAAGGCACTATTGCACGATCCCAAGTATTTGTTCCTGGATGAGCCTACCTCCGGCTTGGACCCGCAAAACGCCCGCCACATGAAGGATATCATCCTTGCGCAAAAGAAAAGGGGCAAGACCATCCTCCTTACCACCCACAACATGTACGATGCTACGGAATTATGCGACCGCGTGGCCTTTATTGTGGACGGCAGCGTGAGAGCCCTGGATACGCCCCACCACCTCATCATGCAAAAGGGTGCGGCTAAGCTTAAGTATACCTATCATCAAAATGGCGCGGAGCAGGCGGGAGAAGTCGCCCTCCAAAAGACGGGGAGCGACGAAACCCTCCTTCAGCTCATCCGGGATAACCGTCTCACTTCCATCCACAGCAGTGAACCGACGCTGAACGATCTGTTTGTGGAATTGACGGGGAGGGAGCTTGTATGAATGTGATGCCCCTTATTAAGGGGGATTTCCGCCTGCAATGGAAATATGGTTTTTACGGGCTGTATTTACTGCTTTGCACCCTGTATATAGGCATTTTGCTATTGCTGCCGGAAGATATGCGGAGGACGGCGGCTATCCTCATGATCTTTTCCGATCCGGCGGCCATGGGCCTGTTCTTTCTGGGGGCAATGGTGCTCTTTGAACAAAGCCAGCGGGTGGTATCAAGCCTGGCCGTAGCACCCATCACCGCCAAAGCATACGTGCTGTCCAAGCTCCTGTCACTATCCTTGGTTTCCACCGGGGCGGGGCTTGTGATCGCCCTGTTTTCCGGGGGCGGGATGAACATGCTTTCCCTGTTGGCAGGTGTCTTTTTGGGCTCTTTGCTATTTTCCGCCGTGGGGATGATCCTGGCCGCCAGGGCCGCAACGCTCAACCGGTTTTTGCTGAGCACCATTCCGGCGGAGATATTGATCTTCCTGCCCGCAGCTTTATGGCTGTTTGGCGGACAGCCGCAAGTGCTTTTGCTCCACCCCGGTGTTTGCGTCATCGCTCTGCTTTATGGCGGAGACTATTTGTGGGCTGCGCTTTTTGTGCTGCTCCTATGGACGGCCGGCTTTTTTCTGCTGGCTGCGCGCACCGCGGGCAGGATGTTTTTGAGAACAGGAGGCGGAGTTTGATGAAAGCCATGCTTCTTTCCTTCAAGATGCTGCTTAAGCAGGTGTTAAAGGATGGCATGCTGATTGCCGCATGTATAGGCCCGGTGCTGGCAGCCATCTTGTTCCGCTTCGGTATTCCGCAGGTGGAAAGGCTGCTTTGCGCACATTTTCAAGTCGCGGAAATCATCAGGCCTTATTACCTGCTGATCGATCTTACGCTGGCACTGATGACACCTTATCTTTTCTGTTTTGCCGCCGCTATGATACTGCTCACGGAATTTGATGAGCATATGGCCGGATACCTTGTGGTCACCCCCATTGGCAAAGGCGGTTACTTGTTATCCCGTCTGATCGTTCCCGCCGCGGTCGCCTTTATAGCCTCGCTGGTTCTGTTGCTAAGCTTTTCCCTCACGCCCTGGAGTTTTATAATGGCGGCGGTGGTATGCTTTTTATTTGGCCTGCAATGCGTAGACATTTCTCTTCTGCTGTTCGCCTTCTCACACAACCGGGTGGAGGGTATGGCGCTGGCCAAAGCTGCAGGGCTGATGCTATTGGGGCTGCCTGTTCCTTTTATATTACCGGAGGGCGCGCAGTATTTTTTCGCCCCGCTGCCTTCCTTTTGGACCGCCAAGTTTGCCGTCACTCAAAACATGCTGTTCTTGCTGGCGGGGCTTGTTGTTTCGCTTTTGTGGCTGTATGCTTTGCAAGGGAAGATGATGCGCAAGCTGGCGGCGGGGTGAAGCACCGGGCGTGTCTAATGAAATGGGGGGGCTGCTCCGAAAACGAAGGGGGCAGCCCCCCGTTTATTGCCATTCAAGCTCGACTTTCACGGCATTTTCCATGTCGTACCTAAAAAAGCTTTTATTATCTGGATCCAGAGCAGCCTTCGGGTCAAAGATTTTAGAATATTTATCCCATTTGGGATTAGATACGATCGGCACGATCAGCATGGCTTCAGGCATCTTGCCGGGCACTGGCGGGAGCACAATCGTATGTTCTTCAAAGTAATAGCCATCCGGTCCACTTGTCGAGGCTGAACCTGTAGTACGACCCAGCGGTTCCATGGTATCCGCGTCCAGTATTGAAAAGCCATATCCGTCAGGGATGACGCCGTTTTTTGCCGGGTTATTGGCTTTGGGCTCCGTATACAGTACCAGGGTCCCGCCTGTGGGCATATATACCATCCGTTTGATATTCAGGGCAAAGTCATCCGTCTCAAAGGCAGTCTTCACAGGCTTCGCCTGTTTGATGTCTTTGGCGTCCAGTGTAATGGAGAATTTTACAGGCTGCTGAAATATCAATCTGGCCCAGCCATTCTTCTCATACGTGTTTTGATTTTCCTCCGGACTGCAATAGTCAACAGGGCGGAAAAGGTCATCGTAATAGTCATTCAGAATAAGCCAATTGAGGCCGCACAGACCGCTGCGGTCCGTGGGTATGCCGTGCAGGGCTTTTAAATCGAATAAGCCTCCCTGAGCCTTCAGATTATCGATAATAGCCGGTTCGAATGAGTACACCATCTTCAGGATATTATCGGGTATAACCGGGTCGGGCGCGCTCAACAGCTCCCAGATATACATGTCGCCGGTGATTTCCAGCGTCTCCCCCCATACGAAGGTGTGATACCCTTGCACATATTCCCCTAGGTTGTCATGGAGGCTGTAATAGTTCACGCTGCCGGGCAGGGCAAACCATCCGCCTCACCACCCAGTATCTGCCCAAAGCCATGGTTTTCGGTTTGAATCAGCGGCATTCCCTCCGCGGTCACATCCATTAACCTATAGCTCCCCTTCGTTCCGTTGAACATAAAAGGGGTCATGGTGACCATGATCTGCCGGTCTGTTTGATTGGCAATGGTCCAATACAGATGCAGCTTTTCTCCGTCATACAGGTATTCGGACAGCGTCACCTTGGCGTCGGGGGTTGTCACCGTTGCTTCCGGCTTGCTGACGATTTCCTCCAGTTCTTCGGGCACCTGCCCGTTGCCGCCAAACATGACCCCCAGCAGATTCGACTGGGTCAGCGCGATGGCGGCGGTGACGGTCACAATCAGCAGCAGGACCGCGATGATCAATGCGGTTGACATCTTCTTTTTCACTTTAGGGCACTCCTTTCCATGCTCCAAATGATGGAGCGTGTTCTGTACCGTATGATGGAATGATTCGGACATGGGGGGGTAAAGCGCCTTCAATTCCTGTGCCGTAAGATTCAGCTTTCGCATTTTGCGCCAACCTCCTCGCCGATTAAGACTGCTTTCAGGTTTTTACGCGCACGAAACAATCGGTTCTTGACAGCTACCAGCGATATGCCAAGCGCCTGTGCAATTTCCCGCTCCAGATAATTTTCCATGTAGTACAAAAGAAGCGGCGTGCGCAGCTTTTCCGGCAGGGCATCAATGGCCGCCTTCAACCCGGAGTCCTCGGGAATGCAAGTTTGCCTGCAGGATCGATTTGTTCCACCGGTATCATGCGCAGCCTATGGCGCTGTATGTTGCGGCATTCGTTAACGATGATGCGCGTCAAAAAGGGGCGGAAGGTATCCGGCCTGACAGCGTCCTTTTTTTGCCATGCCTTCATCAAGCCCTGCTGCACGGCATCCTGCGCGTCTTGTTCCAAACGCAGAATGCTGATGCATAACCGGTAGAGCGTGGGGGAAAGCGCCGTCACTTCCTGCGTGAACTGTTCGCTTGAGATCATGACAGCCTCCGTACCAAAAATCAGATGCATTTGAAAGGAAACTGCGCGCTGTTTCTGCTTTCACATATTATACGGTCCAACCCTCCAAAAGGATAGAAAAGATTGGAAGATTTTCTTTTTTTGATAAAATGTTCTCAATGCAGGTTTTTTTTCATTACCTCCTTTCCTTTTGTACATACGATGTACTGGAAGTTCTGAAAGGAGTGGATATCTGTGGACAATTTTACATTAGAAATGGCGGTTCAGCCTTCCGCCGGCATCGTCATACCCCCACCGCCTCAAAATTGCAGCGGGCAGTTTTACACCATCCAGCCGGGCAATACCATTTTCAACATCGCCCGAAGCTTTTCCGTCTCGGTGGAAGCGCTGCTTGCCGCTAACCCACAGGTTGTAAATGCCAACGTCATCTATGTGGGACAGGTGATCTGCATTCCCGGTGTACCGCCATCGGCCTGCAACCTTCGGGTGATTTCGCTCAGCTTCTTGAATGAAGCCGGTCAGCCGCTGCCAGTTGTAAACGGTGCTGTTCAGTTGATCGCACGTGTGATCCTGCGGGCAACCTTCAACCTTCCGGTCTCCAAAGCATATTTTTTCCTGGAGCCCACCGGTACGGAAACCTGCGAACTTGCCAGGCTCATTGGGGTGGATTGTCCAAGCGCAGTCACAGGCGTGGCGGAGATACTTTGGTTGGTGCCAGCCGGCACCTTGGGATATGTGAATGTGGTGGCGTGTCTGGACAGCTGCTGCGCAAAATCCCAGTCGTATCTTGTGGTTAGGAATGCTTGACGGTTATACTGATTTACGGACTAATAATACAAGACCCGCCTCGCTTTATCCGCGATGTGGGTCTTTTTCGCTTTGATTCTTATGGGCTCGTTGGCCGGATTACTTTTCCAGAATAATAGGAAGCAGGCCGAATGCCATTAGTGTCTGAAGCCGTTATTGCAAAGGGTGGGGGCATACAGCATGGTGGTCCAGATCCTGGCGTGCGCATACTCGTCGCCAAGAATGGAGGTCAGTAAATAGCGGACTTCCAGATTTGGCGTACACATGGCCAGACCGGCATAACGCCCAATGGCACCTAGTTCGCCTTGTATCGCCGTCTCCGCATCTTCCTGAAAGTTTCCGGTGACCGCCGGGCAATCCGGCGGGCTGGATACGGGAGGGGGACATATCCCCAACAAGGAGGTCTGCAGCCGTTGCCTGATCCCCCACATGATCCTTGTTGCAGATAGGCGGGCGAGCACCCTACGGCGTAAAGAGTACCTTGGCTTTTCTTCCGGTTCTTGAGCGTCCCGGCTGATAAAATCAACAAACACATAGTGTCGTAGGGGCAAACTGTGTATTCGCCCGCCCTCGCATACTTGACACTATCCGCTTGTTTTCAGGGCAGTATCACGGTTCCAATAGGATCGCCTGGTCCTTCAGGTATTGTATATTTACCGTTTCCTGATTTTTTTCATCCGGGTTCACAAGCACAATGGGGCAGGCGGTAAGCTTTTCCGGTATGCTGCCAAGCCGTGAGAAGGTTTGAACCACAGTCCCATCCGCCTGGGGGTCTACGCCTTCGCATCGCGCCTCCTCGCCGGTAGCCGGGTCAATAACCGAGAATTCCAGGCCTTCCATAGCCGGATAGGTGAGGGTGATGGCTACCGGGGATACGGTGGCCTGCACGGCTACCTGCACGCCAAGTACGCTGCCCTGCCCCGTCATGTATATCTGGCCGCCGGCGTTATTACGGACGATGTTCACAGGCACCGTATACTCCTTCTCCAGGACGCTTCTGGAATAGAGGTTTTCCCCGTCAAACCACACGTAAAGATCGATTTGGGAAAAACGCAATTGCAGGGTGAACGTATCAGCCTTGGCCAGAGCATCGGGCAGGGGCGAGGCAAATTGAATGTAGCAAAGCTGGTCTTCCCCCCGCGCGGCAAAGCTGTCGGTTACCCAGAGCACATCAATGCCTTCCGTGGTGGTGATATGGTCACGCCGGCCGATGGTGCGCATAAAGTAGCCCCCGGCGATCCCGGCCTGGTAATTTTGGAGAAAAGCGGTCATCACGGGGCTTTCCTCCGATAGAGCAACGATGCCGTTTCCCAACTGCATCTCCTGAAGTTCAGCCGACGTAGGTGCATATGCTTCTATCCGGGGATTTCCGCCTGTTACGCGGTAGGACAGGTAAAGGCTGGAGCCGTCAAAGTATGCGCTGTCCATGGTGACAGGCGATTCTTCCACATCTTCGATTCTGAGCGTTTCCTTCGGTTCTATGGTCAGTGCATGATCGGCAACGTACTGAAGGGATGCATCATTCCCGCTGAACACGGAGAAAAGATTGCCGCCCCACGCGATGGCCGCGCCGGCCATTAATAGCGCCATCACAACCGCCAATACCAGCCCGAGGGCCATTTTTTTCTTCATGATTTTTTCTCCTCCCATTTGCCGGAACACTTTTTCCCTTGCTTCCGGCGTGAAATAGAAACCGGAGAGGCGGGTATCCATTGCTTTTTTCAAATTCTGCCTACGCATTTTCATACCACCCTTCCAGTTCGGTTTTCAGCTTCGCCTGCGCCTTTTTCAACCTTGCGTACACGGTGGGTTTGGCAATGCCCAGCGTTTCGCCGATCTCGCCAACTGTAAGGCCCTGGTAGTAGTATAGGAGCACCGCCACTTTGTATTTGCCCGGCAGCCGCATCACGCTTATGATCAGCGTTTCGTCTTGCGGTTTAAAAGCGCATACCGCCTCCGGTATGTGATCCAGGGCAATGCGCCTGTCCACCAGGCAGAACCATTTGGAGCGCCTTATATCCTTGCAGGTGTTGATGGCAATACGCATCAGCCAGGTCTTTTCGCTGCTTTCGCCCCGAAAGGAATCAAGGCTGTTGTAGGCCTTGAGGAATGTTTCCTGCACGGCATCTTCCGCCAGGCCGGCATCGTGAAGGTAAACGAAGCACATGCGAAGCAGGCTGTCTTCATACAGCGTCATCAATCTCTCGATTTCCGCTTCACGAACTTTGTTTGGTACCGGAACAAAGTTCATCCGCCCACCTCCTTCACTGATTGGACGCAGGATTTTATATTTTTTATATGGTTTGAGTGTTTTTATTTGCAAAGCACATATGCCGGGGCATAAAAAAGCCGAAGGGCCTCCCCGCGGCTCATGATTTATTCTTCTGATTTTTCTATGATCCGCATCATCAAGGAATCCAGTAATCTATAATCATTCCTAAAAGAAAGCATGCCTGCTTCAAGCATTTCTTCAGTAGTGATCAAATCAAAGTTTAGATCATATCCTCTTGCGTTGCTTAGCATACTTATGAATAGCCGCTGGCTGCGACCATTACCTTCCCTAAATGGATGTATGGCGTTTACTCCTGCAAGGTAGTAGGATAGGCGTCTTGCCAATGTTTCAACTGCTTCATATTCTGCCAGGTACTTTTCAGATTTGAGTTGTAAAAATAGCGCATCAAGATTTGTATCAATAAACTGATGCAAGCAAAACGGCGTTCCTTTTGAAATATTCACCGTTCTGGTTTTTCCGGCCCAGGCATAGATATCGCCAAATAAAAAGTGATGAATCCGCTTCAGATGAGCTGTATCATACTTTCCCTGAATTGGATTCATAGATGCCTGGGCTATGCGCATGGCAGTGATTTCCCGTTCCGCTTCACAAAGCGCATCTGCCTCTTTAATATTCAATTTATTTTTGAGTACAGTACTATTGGGATAACAGTAAATCGGGTCGTACTCAAACTCATACAGATAATCCTTCATATCTGTTTATCGCAATTTTGAACAGCCTTGCGCGTATGTTTTGCAACCAGGGCATGTACATTCTGCTCAAAGGATTGCTGGCCGCTTAAGCAGGCCATTAAACGACGCTTGTCACTTTCCTGAAGTGGCATGCCTTCCATGCGCATAGTTGCGCACACATTTGCTAATACCCGCTGCGTTTTGGTCATGCCGCACCTCCTCAAGATTGGATACTCTATTATATCACATTTATGGCTTTTTTAAAATGTCTTGTTTGCGCAAAGCATGTTATGCCTGCCGCTGTTCAATCCTTCTCCTTCTCATCAGTGGCGCAATCCCCACCGTCCCCAAAGTGACCACAAGGAACAAAATCCATCCTGCGGCAGGTGAGAATAGCAGCAGTGACAAAAGGCAGGCGGCCAGCACCACAGTCAGCCCTTTCAGCCATACGCCCTTCATACATTTGAAAGCGCCGAACAATCCCAGCAGCGCATTGCCGATAAAAAAGGTATTGGAGATTCCTACCACAAAAGACAAAGAAACCACATTCGTTTGGATCAGCA
Source organism: Bacillota bacterium (assembly GCA_023413135.1). Classification (GTDB taxonomy): domain Bacteria; phylum Bacillota; class Clostridia; order Christensenellales; family Aristaeellaceae; genus JAEWAH01. The sequence continues at coordinate 101,093 of JAEZQK010000060.1, read as the reverse complement.
CGATTATAACGCTGTGCATGAGGGATAGAAACAGGATGGATTTCACCGGCGCGCGAAAGCCCGGCTTTTGTTTGAAAATAGCGGGCAGCCTTCCGCTTTCGGCTCGGGCGGCCATCTGCCTTGTGACCGCGCCCATGACCATGAGGATGGTGCAGTAGCAAAGCGCCAGGGCTACGGCTCCCAGCAAATAAGGCGCGATGGCACCGAATAAGGGCGTCATGATCACATTCAGGCTCATGGAAGCCATGCCGCTTTTTACAAGCGGGCTGCTCTGTAGTGCATAGGTGACCACCATATATACCAGCACCACGGCGGCGACACTCACCTTCATGGCCCGCATCAGCGTGCGCTTGGGGTTGGAGACATCCTCCACGTAGTTGCCGATTACTTCCCAGCCGATAATGGCCCAGAACAAAATCAAAAGGGTGGAGCCCAACGTGCGCATATCGGGAAGGCCTGCGGGTAAAGATGATGCACCGCTTACCGCCAGGCTGTACACGCCTCCCACCGTCAGGATGAGGGCTGTAAGCGAGGATAGAACCAGCGTGATATTGCCCATCATGCGCACGCCGGACAGGAGTATCAGTATATTCAGCGCCATCAGAAGAAAGGGGATCACCATAGGGGCCAGCGCCCCATCAGGCAACATGCCTATCACATAACCGGTGGCCGTTTGATACACAGCTACGGGACCAAAGCAGACGGCGGCGGTAAGAAAATTGGCGGAAAGCTCCCTGTACTTTTCGCCCAGGGCTTCCCCGATCATCAGGCTCACGCCCTCGTTGGTGGAAACCATCATGCTCATCCGGGTAAATACATAGGCAAAACCTGCCCCCAGCAGCATTACCAGAATCCAGGCAAACATGGCGTAATCCTGGAGGGCTTCATAGGCCATGGCGGGCAGCACCACGATCCCGGAACCCAGCACCGGTCCCACCATCAGCCCGCTCAATGAAACAGCGTTCAGTTTCTTTTTCATAGCAAAAAATTCCTCCCGCCGACATTATACGGGAAGGAATGGTCATTTGTAAAATTGAAAGTTATAATTTGTGCTATCAACAAAATCGATAATATGTTATACTGCTGGAAAATGATCCCCTGGAGGAACTATGGATATCAAGAATTTCAAAACCTTTAAGAAGATCGTGGAAACGGGCAGCTTTTCCAAGGCGGCGGAACAAATGGGCTATGCCCAATCTACCGTTACCTTTCACATACAGTCCATCGAAGGCTATTACCGCAGGCCGCTGTTCAACCGCGTGGGCAACACAGTGGAACTAACGGAATTCGGCCAGAACATTTTAGGCCAGGTGGATGCATTGCTGAATGCCTATGAAGCGGTGGAGGGTGCCTCTCAAAAGGACATGGCTCCCCAGGGCAGCATCAGGATCGGCACGCCGGAATCGCTGCTTTTATACCGCCTGTATGACATCATACGGGAGTTCAAGCAAACGTATCCCCAGGTGGAGATTGTGATCAGCATCGACCTTTGCCCCGCGCTTCGGGAGAAAGTAATCCAGGGCGAACTGGATATGGCCGTTCTTTTGCAGCCGGAGTACCAGTATACGCAGCTGAATACCACGCTTTTAAAGAAGGAAGAAATGTGCTTCGTCGCCCCGCCGGATTACACGGGGGATGATTTTCTGCCCCGCGGCTCCCAAATGGTTTTGTATACCGAAAAGGAGTGCACCTACCGGGAGGTGTTCCAAAACTACCTCCAGGGGCAAAAGTTCTACCCCACCAATGTGCTGGAAACCGGCAGCGTGGAAGTGATCAAAAAGTATATCCAGTACGGCATGGGCATTTCGTACCTGCCCCTGTATGCCGTCAAGGAGGACGCCCGACAGGGCAAGCTGCGCATCAAAGAGCATGATTCGCCCGTGGAGTTTTTCACCCAGGTCATCTTTCATAAGAACAAGTGGCTCAGCCCCGCCGTGAGCGCGTTTGTGAAGATGTGTGAAGAGAGCGCGAAGGTGTGGTAGATTTTTTTCAGAGTATGGCGGAGAGGAGGCTTTTTGAAAAAATCCCCCTCTCCGCACCACTCCCTGAAAAACTTTGTATGGGATTTCATTTTTGAATCAAGGAGTGAAAATCATGGAGGAAAGAAACAGCCTGCACATTCTATGGACGAACGCGGACATGGATACTTCGCTGAGAATGGTGATGATGTACGCGACAAACAGCCTGCTGGAGCACTGGTGGGATGATGTTACAGTCATCATCTGGGGTGCAACGGCACGGCTTGTGGCAGAAAACGCCCAAATACAAGAATCCATCAAAGTGGCCATGAATGTCGGTGTGAAACTTTCCGCCTGCATTGCCTGTGCCCGACAATTGGGCGTCATTGAGAAACTGGAGGCGCTGGGCATTGAGGTCATTCCATGGGGAAAGCCGTTGACCGAACTTTTGAAGAACAACGAAAAGTTGCTCACCATTTAGATATATGAAAGAAGCGGTATAAAGCAATGAGCTTAAGCATAAAGACATTGTCACGTTCAAACTGGCCGCGAATCCTAAAGAGACAATATGTTCATATGCCCGTTTCCGATGAAAGGTTTGTGGGTCAAGCCTCTTTGATATTCATGGAAGAGGTTAAGGCGCCATTGGTCAAGGTTTACGAAGATATCCCATTGACCATTGTGGACCGGGGGTACTTTTGGTTGCAGCTTGCGCCCAAAGACAAAAAGTACTGGCTGACGGTAATGATGGACGCGGCAGGCGATACTATTTCGTATTACTTTGATATTACAGAAAATAATGTGCTTTGCGACGATGGTGATTCTTACTTTTATGATCTGTATCTGGATGTGGTTCTTCTCCCTAACGGAAACCTTTATCTGCTGGATGAGGATGAGTTGTTGGAGGCATTGCGGGAGGGTATAATCAGCCAAGCGCAGTTTGACAATGCATATAATACGGCCCGCATGCTGCTGGAACACCTGCCAAGCCATGCGCAGGAACTACAGGCGTATTGCCACCACCTGTTTGCTAAGCTCAAGGAAAAGCTCTTGTATCATGATTGACATACTCCCGGAAGGTAAACCGGATGCCGTTATATTCTTTCATCTCCGATTCAGAGACCAATGCCCAGTTTGCGGCGTCTTCGATCTTCGGGAAGAATCTGTCCGCAGGCATGGAGCTGTGTATTTTGGTGATATAGGCCTTGGCACAATAATCCATCAATTGGGTGTAAACCGATTCTCCGCCAATCACAAAAACATCATCGCCATCATAAGGGGCAATTGCCTGCCCAAGGTCATCCAGAGAAGGACAGACGATGCAGTTGTCTATTTTCAAATCGGCGTTTCTAGTCAAAACAATGTTCGTTCTTCCGGCAAGGGGCCTTGCGTTGGGCAGGGCCTTGAACGTGCTGTGGCCCATGACCACCGCCTTGCCATAGGTCAGTTGCTTAAAGTACCGCAAGTCCTCCGGTATCCTGTATAGCAGATTCCCATTCAGGCCGATGCCACCCAGGCTGTCCACAGCAGCGATCATGTTCATACGTACTGCTCCTTTTTTACAGGGCTATGGGTATTTGCTTTCCAAACTTATGTGCTTGATAGTCGGTTAATTGAAAGTCATCCACTGTGAATTGATAAAAGTCCTTAATGTCCCTGTTCATCTCAAAAGCGGGGGCAGGGTAGGGCTCGGCGCCTATTAGCTGCTCCACAAGATTGATATGCCTGTCGTATATATGGGCATCGGCAATGACATGCACAAGCTCGCCCACTTTAAGATTGCTTACTTGCGCAAACATATGTATAAGTGCCGCGTACTGGCTCACATTCCAGTTGTTCGCCACCAGCATATCCTGGGAGCGCTGGTTCAGTATGGCGTTCAGCCTTCCGCTCTGTACATTCAGCGTCAGACTGTATGCGCATGGATACAGCTGCATTTCGTGTAGGTCCTGGTGATTGTAGATATTGGTGATGATCCTTCTGGAAGCGGGATTGTTTTTCAGGTCATACAGCACCCTGTCTACCTGATCAAACCAGCCCTCTTTGTACCGGTGCTTGATGCCCAGTTGATACCCGTACGCTTTACCGATAGTGCCGTTTTCATCGGCCCATGCATCCCATATATGGCTGCCCAATTCTGAAAGTTTGATTGACTTCTTTTGCCATATCCATAGGATTTCGTCGATGCAAGCACGTATATTGGTTTTCCGCAAGGTCAGCACAGGGAATTCTTGCGACAGGTCATACCGGTTGACAATGCCGAACCGTTTGATGGTATACGCCGGAGAACCGTCCGCCCAGCGTGTTCGCACGGCCATATCTTTATCCCAGGAACCGTTTGTGAGAATATCTCGGCAATTTGCGATAAAGAGTTCATCGGCAAAGCTCAAATGGATCACCTCCGGTGACGGGGTAAATCCAAGGTATACTAATTTGTTGGCCTTGTCAAGGGATGCTTTCAGTAGCAGGGCAACCGCATCTAAAACCTATTTTGGGGATTCTGCAGCCGAAGGCTTCCAAAGGTTCTGCTGTCTAGCCGCTGCCAGTGGCTCCGATGCCGAAGCGCCGCCTGAGGCGGATGAAGCGGCTGAGAAGGCTTGCGAAAAGGGTTAATGCAAACAAGCCTCCTTTTGAAAGGAGGTGGCAGGCGAAGCCTGACGGAGGATTGGTTAGCGCAGCGAGCCTGAAGCCTGCGAAGGCGCAGTACGGTGCGTAGGGCAGGAGGGAGTAGGGGGGATTTCGATTTCCCCCCTTACCTCCCCCCTGCACTCCCCATATCCCCTTAAAACGACCAGGGCCCGCGGGCCCTGGACCCAAAGAGGACGATACATACTGGTCAATGTGAAAATCAGGATTTAAATGCGTTGCCATCTTCAGTGAAGTGATCACCTTCCGTTTTTTTTCAAGCCGTCCTCCTGCCTCAATTACACTTCTCGCACGGCTTCAGCTTTTGTTTTTCTGCCCTCGACTTTTTGATCTGCTTGGGGTCTTTCATATCGCTGCAATCCTTATCGGTATGGTATTCCTTGCCCTTATTCTCCACCCATACAAAAACGTCCGGGTCCTCTTTCGCCGTTCCGCTTTCTATAAGGTTAAGCGTCTTTTCCCCGGCGATCCCGTCGGCTTCCAGGCTGTTCGCCTTCTGAAAAGACTTTACTGCCGCCAGGGTGACATCGCCGAATTCACCGTCGTCTGTGCCAAGGGCCATGTATCCCAGTGCAATCAATTGACCTTGCAGATTTTTGACAGCGTCTCCCTTGGAAGCGTATTTCAGAACCGAGCTGACTGCCGTCGGGATAGGCGTTGGGGGTGGGGAAGGCGCTCTGGTAGGGGCAAGGGAAGGGGTCGGCGTTGAAGAGGGCTCGTCTGTCGCCGCAACATTTTGCCACTGTTCATCCGCCTGCTTGCCGTTGTTTGTCATGGCCCCAACCACACTGGAATTGTCCCGTGGCGCTGTCTTCACCGGATCATTGCCATCGAAGACGAATAAATAGAGGCAGACGGCCGCAAATGCCAGCGCAAACCACGGCCATATCCTTTTTCTTTTTGGCGGCTCGCTGTGGCGCATGACGTACGTTCCCGTCATGGGGTTGAATTCGCTGTCTGGCCGGTGCCTTAATATTCTTCCGTCATCGTCGTCTTCAAAGCCGCCTTGGGTTTGATAGCCCGCGTCCATATCCGGAATGTGGAACGTGCTTTCTTTCTCGCCGGGCCCAATGCCCAAACGTGTGCATATGCTGGCCCAGAGCATGCCGATGGTGCTTTTGCTGCGGCCGGACCTTGCGCCGCCTGGCCTTATGGATCTTTCATAACGGTTACCCATACTTTTTCTCCAATTACACATTGTCTGCATGAAGGGTGAGTGCGAAAAGGCACTATTTATTATGATTATAAGTTATTTGTTACCAAAATGCAAACAATCATTAGGAAAATAGTTAAAATTTTCATATGTAACAAGTATCAGCCAGTGCGGGGAGCACAAAAGCGGCAGCCATCCCGGCCACCGCCTTTGAAAATCGGCAATATTCCTTTTCTTTTTCAGCTTTACCACCACTGCGGCCACAGGAACTACGGTGAGCATCAAGCAGGAGTTGGTAATGATATTATTTATTCCCGGCCTGTGCGAGCGCATTTTCCACCGCCTTCAAATGGGCATTGGAATTGAGCGTCGCGCCGCTGATGATATCCACATGAAGCGACTGGTCCTTGATCACCCTTGAGGACAGGTCGTCGATGCTCTGGCCATTTCGAAGTTCAATGGGCTTGCCATCTTTGATGACGCTGCCCTCCAGCACTTTGATGTCCGACACCTTTCCGCCCGATACGGTGATCTGTACCTTTTCATTGCGGAAAGAATCCTTGGCGCCCTTATATTCGCCAACATAAGTGCCTTCAGCAAGATTTCCAAAAGCTTTGTCCGGGAAGGTCATCTCCTTCAATTCCTGCCGCCCGGGTGCCGTGGCAAGAATCCCGATGCCCATGGCGGCTGCCAGAACGCCCAATACGATCAAAATCCACATTTTTGCTTTCCCCTTTCTTTTCATGACGAAGATCCTTTCTTTATGGTCTTATGTCCGCCCGGATACCGCGGGCGGGCTCAAAAAAATCTTTCAGGCCTTTTGTTACATGTACGGCAAGATCCTCCTCCACCAGTACAGCCTCGGCGGATGGGAAACGGCCCAGGAGTTCAAGCCCCTTTTTAGAACCGAGAACAAAGAGGGCGGTGGACAGCGCATCGGCCAGCATGGCGCTTTTGTGAACAACCGTTACGCTGATAAGCCCCGATTCCGCCGGATACCCGGTGACGGGATTCAATAGATGATGGCGGCGTTTGCCATATTGATCTGTAAAATACCGTTCATAATCCCCGGAGGTAACGACCGATTGATTGAGTACGCTGACTGCGCCGATCAACGAATCCTCCTGCCGAGGATGACGAATGCCCACCCTAAACATGGAACCGTCGGGCTTTAGCCCCAGGGTGGATACATTTCCGCCGATGTTGGTAAAAGCGGAGGCAACGCCATATCTTCTGAAAACATCCATTGCCCTGTCGCTGGCGTATCCCTTTCCAACGCCGCCCAGGTCAATCATCTGGCCGGGCATTTTGAGCCCAACGGTCATTCTATCTGCTTCCAGCATGAGGTTTGAAAAGCCTATCAGTTCAAGTGTTTTATGGATCGCAGCATCTTCCGGGGCACAAGTGGCATGCTTATAATCCCACAGCTTGACCAGCGGGCCTACGGTGATGTCGAAAGCCCCTCCGCTTAACAGGGAGATTTCCATCGCCTTTTTAAGCAATTCGAATGTCTCGCTGCTGACCTTCGCAGGTTTCAGCCCGGCGGAGCAGTTGATACTGGAGATCTCGCTATTCCTATCAAAGCGGCTCAGCAACCTCTCCAGACGCTTCATTTCCCTTTGGACGGCATGAAGCGCCCGGCGTGCGCGGCGGCCATATGCTTTGTGCATGAATGAAGTGCCCATGCCTTCGTGAATGGCCTGGGCCAACTGATCGTGATCCATGGGAAGGTTCATATCTTAAGCGGGAGCTTTATCGCCGTCTCCCGTAATGCGGCAATCGGTCAAACCGGTCAGCACAAAATCCGTCAGGTAATCCTGCAGCTGGGGGAAATACTTAAGGCCTATTTCTTCCTTATAGAAGCCGATCTTGATGATAGCCCCGAAAATGGCCATGATCATTTCAGCGTTGATGTCACTGCGCATTTTGCCTTCGGCCTGCCATTTTTGCACCAGCACGTAAAAGGCCTGGTACATAAAATCCGCAGAATCCAGCCCGTTTTCCTCCCGGTAGAGCTTTTCGATCTTGCCGAAGACATCCCGGTTGTACCACTGGCATAAAATGGGGTTGGAGAGCGTCCGCTCCATGTTCAAAGCCAGCAGGTGCTTGATGAGCGCCATAGGTTCCTGGCTTAAGTCGACGGATTCCAGCAAGCCTTTGGTCATCTCTCGGTTTTCTTCTATATAGATCTCCATGAACAGCTTATCTTTGGAGGGAAAGTAGTTGTAAAACGTGCCGACGCTGACCCTGGCCATCTTGGTGATGTCGGCCACATTCGTATCTTTAAATCCATTTTGGCTGAAAAGCTCCTTGGCGCATCTGTACAGCTCCACTCTTTTGTCCTCCACGTGGCACCTCCTCAGGATAGTTGAATGAACATTTTTTTGTTCATTCAGATTTTAGCGCAAGGAACCATTCTTGTCAAGTGATTTTTTTAACAAACCAAAAAAGTTTTCAGTTCAAGAGAATGATACAAAGGCCGGCTGTGAAAAATCACTGCCGGCCTTCTTTTTGATGGTATGAAGCTATCAATGTTCCCTGCTGCTTCTCATATTGGTCCTGCTTTGGTAGGAGGTGGCGGGAGGCACCTCATCCGGTATCTCCGCCATCCCGTCCGCCATGGTGGGGGGCAGCGGCTCGTCATTCTTTTTCGCCTGCTTGCGGTGCTTAAGGGGAGATTTTTGATCGGCCTTATCCTGCAGCTTTTGCATATCGGAGAGCGTTTCCAGCGCATGTTCCGGCTCGTAATTCTTCATATGCCTGGGGGGGCGGGAGGGAGCGGATGCATAGTCGTCCTCCGCAACGGCCTTCTCCTCCTGCTCTTTGCCTGCTTTCTTTTCAGCCTTTTGGGCTTTTACTTTCTGCGCGTAGGTATCCTTTTCCGCCTTATCCTTGGTCTTTTTCTCTTCCGCCTGCTTACGGGTTTTTTCGGCTTTTGCATGTTCCTTGGCTTCCACGGATTCCGCCTGTGCGCTTGCCGCTGCCTCGGCCAGTTCCCTGGCTGCCTCTTCCTTTTCTTCCCCGGCCTTTTGCGCCGCCTTTTCGGCCCGTTCCCGTTCTTCCCGCTCAGCCTCGGCCCGTTTCATCATTTCAGCCTCCGCCTTTTGGAAATCGGTCAAAAGGACATGATACAGGCCAATGTATTCCTTGGCGGAATGGGTCCAGCTGAAGTCACCCTCCATGCCGCGCTTCATCAGTACGCGCCATACCGTCTTGTCTTCCCGGTAGTATTTCACAGCCCGGCGGATGGTGCTCAGCATGTCGTGGGCGTTGTAGTTAAAGAAGGTGAAGCCGTTGCCGTCGCTTGTATATTCGTTGAAGGAAAGCACGGTATCACGCAGGCCGCCGGTTTCCCGTACGATAGGCACCGTACCGTAGCGCATGGCGATCATCTGGCTGAGCCCGCATGGCTCAAACTGGGAGGGCATCAGGAACATATCTGCCCCGGCATAGATGCGGTGGGCCAACTCATGATCCATGGCAAAGCGGGCGGCCACCCGGCCGGGATACTGCTGCTCCGCCCAGGAGAACAGGTCCACATACCGCCCGTCACCCATGCCGAGGACGGCCAGCTGCAGATCTTCCTGAAGGATGTCGGAGATCACATAATCGATCAGATCCAGGCCCTTTTGGTTGCTCAGGCGGCCCACCATGCCGATCAGGGGCACATCGGGCCGCACATCCAGCCCCAATTCTTCCTGTAGCGCCCGCTTGCAGGCGATTTTGCCGTTCAGGTCATCCACCGTATAAGGCGCTGCGGTGCAGGAATCGTGGCATGGATCGTACTCCTTGATATCGATGCCGTTCAACACCCCGGAAAGCACATCCTTGCGGGCGCGGAGAAGCCCATCCAGCCGCTCGCCGTAGTAGGCGGTTTGAATCTCCTGGGCGTAACTGTAGCTTACCGTGGTGATGCGGTCGGCGTAGACCAGAGCGGCCTTTAAAAAGTTTGCTGCACCATAAAACTCCAGCTTGTCGGCCGTCCACAAACTGTCGCCCAGCCCAAGCACGTCCTGCACATCCTTAATGTTAAAGACACCCTGGTATTGCAGGTTGTGGATGGTGAACACCGTGCGGATGGGATGGTACGCCGGCAGGTGGTCGTACTGAATGCGAAGTAGCGCCGGGATCATGCCCGACTGCCAGTCGTGGGCGTGGATCACTTCCGGCCAGAAATTAATCAGCGGCAGCGCGTTTAAAACCGCGCGGTTAAAGAAGCCGAACCGCTCGTATTCGTCGCCGCCCAGGCCGTACACATAGGGGCGGTCGAAGTAGTATTTGTTGTCCACAAAGTAGTAGGTGACGCCGCCCAGTTGAAGCGACTCGATGCCACAGTACTGGTGACGCCAATTAAGGCGTATCTCAAAGTCCACTACATGGGTCATCTGGTCCTTGAGCTCTTTGGAGATCGAGGTGTACAGCGGCAGCATTACCCGCACGTCGTGGCCGGCTTTGTGGAGTACGGGTGCCAGAGCGCCCACCACATCGGCCAGGCCGCCGGTTTTGCAAAAGGGAACGCATTCGCTGGCGGTGAAGAGAATTTTCATAATATGGGAACCTCCTTCCAGGAGTCGGATAGCTGCTTTGGGTATCATGCCTTCCGCCTACTGTCATCCTGAACGAAGTGAAGGATCTTTATGCAACGCGATGAGGCAAGTCCTTGGGAACCTTGTTCACATGGCAGGGTCTGTTAGCTGGCTTATATCATGCTGCGGATACCAACCCAGTTTGGCGGGCGATTGATAATCGCCCCTACGACGGTAGTTGTGTTATGTTGTCTGATGGCTTCTTCAAAATACAGGGATTCCAAAGGGATAAAATCCCTTTGGCGTGGTCCAGGGAAAGTGCCCCTGGTCAAATGACGACCTTTTTCGCGATCACGATCGGGTACGCCGCCGGTCCGATCAGCCTTGCGTTGCGCTTGATGACCACCTGTTTGTCCAGGATGCAGTTTTCGATGTAAGCACCCGCCATCACCTGGGTATCCTGCATGATGATGCAGTTCTTCACATGGGCTTCGGGGGATATGCGCACGCCTCTGAAGATCACGCTGTTTTCCACCGTGCCCTCAATGATGCAGCCGTCGGCTACCAGGGAGTTTACGATCTGCACGTCATCGTCATACTTGGCGGGCATCTCGTCGCGCACCTTGGTATACACGGGCTTTTCAGGGTCGAACAGGCTCTTGCGCACTTTCGTATTCAAAAGCGCCATGTTGCACTGGAAGTAGGCCTGTACCGAATCCATGCGCCATACCTTTTCGGGATAGCAAAAGCCGTTGACCCGGAGCTTTCTTTCCCTGATCACCCGCTGCAAAACATCCCGGTTGAAGTCGTGGAAGCCGTGAGCCACGCCGTGATCCACCAGGGAACGCAGCAGCTCCCGCTTCATGAGGCAAACTTCCATGAAGGTGTTCTGGCAGGCCGGCTCGGCGGGCTCGATTTCCATATCCAGCACCAGGCCGTCGTCATCCAGGGTGAGGTAGCTGCCAAAATCACGGCGGCGGACATCCGGGTCGCCGGTGTACATCAGCGTGATGTCTGCGCCGCTTTCCCGGTGGAAGCTTACCATATCCTCAAAGTTGGCGTTGAAGACCATGTTGCTGTTGCACAGAATGATGTGCTCCTGCTTGCTGCGGGATAAGTAACTGGCATTGGAACGGAGCGCGTCCAAAACCCCGCCGTACACGCCCACGTTATCCCTTGTCAAAAAGGGCGGCAATATGAACAGCCCATCGTTTTTACCGTGCAGGTCCCACTCCTTGCCGGAGCCAAGATGGTCCATCAGGCTGTGGTAGTTCTTTTGCATGATGACGCCCACGTTGCGGATGCCGCTGTTGACCATGCCGCTCATAAGAAAATCGATCACCCGGTAGCGCCCGGCGATGGGCAGCGCGGCCACGGCGCGGGTGATGGTCAGCTCCCGCAAAAGCGCGTCGTTCTCCCCGGTATAAATCATGCCCATAACATCCTTCATGGCATTCACTCCCTTTTCTTACGGCACAGGGACGCAGGTTTCCACCTGTTCCCCGGCAGGTATTTTAAGGCCTGCGGGCAAGGATACGCTCTGGCCGATGACGGCGATGTCGCCTTCCTCCTCGCCCACGTGACAGCCGGGGCCGATGACGGCATTTTCGGCGATGATGGCGCGCATAACCTTCGCGCCCCGCTCGATCACCGCGCCCGGCATCACCACGCTGTCAAAAACGCTGGCACCCTGTTCTACCGTAACGCCGGCGAACAAAACGGAGTGCTCCACCTGGCCGTATACTTCGCAGCCCTCGGTGATCAGGCAATCCTTGACGCTGGCGCCCTTGGCCACGAAATGAGGGGCCATGCCGGGGTTGCGGGCATAGATGCGCCACTTTTTGTCGTGCAGGTTAATTGGCATGGGCGTTTGCAAAAGATCCATGTTGGCTTCCCAAAGGCTTTCGATGGTGCCTACGTCCTTCCAGTAGCCGTCGAAGCTGTAAGCCACCAGCGTGTCGCCGTTCCCCAGCATGTTGGGGATGATGTTCTTGCCGAAGTCGTTGGAGGATTTGGGATTTTTCTCATCTTCCAGAAGATATTGGCGAAGCTTATCCCAGGTAAACACGTATACGCCCATGCTGGCCTTGTTGCTGCGGGGATTTTTGGGCTTTTCCTCAAACTCCACGATGACGTCGTTTTCATCGGTGTTCATAATGCCAAAGCGGCTGGCCTCATTCCAGGGCACTTCCCTGACGGCGATGGTGGCGGCGGCTTCCTTTTGAATGTGGTATTCCAGCATGCGGCTGTAGTCCATTTTGTAGATGTGGTCGCCGCTTAGCACCAGCACATAATCCGGAGAAAATTGCTCGATGAAAGCGATATTCTGGAAGATGGCGTTGGCGGTGCCGCGGTACCATTCGCCCTGCTTGCCCTTGACATAGGGCGGCAGCACGAACACACCGCCGTTGAGCAAATCCAGATCCCAGGGGGAGCCGCTGCCGATATAGGCGTTCAACTCCAGCGGCTGGTATTGCGTCAATACGCCTACCACATCGATGCCGCTGTTGGTGCAGTTGCTTAAGGGGAAGTCGATGATACGGTATTTGCCACCGTAAGGCACGGCAGGCTTGGCCATGTTCTTGGTGAGGATGCCCAGGCGGCTTCCCTGGCCCCCGGCCAGGAGCATGGCCACACAGGATTTCTTTTTGAGCATTTGAGCTTCACTCCTCTTCAGGCAATTTCCCGGTATCCGGCTTGGGGAGGGACTTTTGTTTCGCAGGTTTCCGCCTTGGCACCTCCGGCGCAGGCTTTTTCGTTGGCTCCCGTTTGTCGTATTGGAAGTAGACAGTGCTAAGCGGCGGCATGCAGATTTCCACGGAATAATCCATGCCGTTCCACTTCGCATCCTGGACGGATACCGTCCAGGCGTTGTACTGGTTGGAGCCGCCGAATTCCGCCCGGTCGGTATTGAAAATTTCCGTCAGCGTGCCGGGCAAAGGCAAGCCGATGCGGTAGATGGGGTGGAACACGGGCGTAAAGTTGGTGACACAGCACACCGTTTTGCCCTTTTTGTCGGTGCGGGCAAAAGCTACCACGCTGTTGTCGCTGTCGTTGGCGCTGAGCCACTGAAAGCCTGCCCAGCCGTCCTCCACCTCATAGAGCGCCGGCGTTTCCCGGTAGAGCTTGTTCAGCGCCTTTACGCAGGCAAGCACCTGCGGGTGCCTGTCGTAGACCAGCAGAAACCAGTCCAGCTGGTCGTCGTACTTCCACTCGATGAAGTGGGCAAATTCGCAGCCCATGAAAAGCAGCTTCTTGCCCGGATGGGCCATGGTGTAGCCGAAAAGCGCCCGAAGCCCCGCAAACTTCTGCCACAGATCCCCCGGGTGCTTATCCAAAAGGGAATGCTTGCCGTGCACCACCTCGTCGTGGGAGAAGGGCAGAATGAAGTTTTCGCTGAAGGCGTAAAACAGGGAGAAGGTCAGCTTGTTATGGTGCCACTTGCGGTAGATGGGGTCCAGTGCTATGTAGGAGAGGATGTCGTTCATCCAACCCATGTTCCACTTGAAGCCAAAGCCCAGGCCCCCAAGATACGTGGGCTTTGTCACCATGGGGTAGGCGGAGGATTCCTCGGCGATCATCAGGATGCCGGGGAAGTCCCGGTAGGCCGTTTCGTTCAGCCGCCGCAGAAAGTGGATGGCGTCTATGTTCTCCCGTCCGCCATAGGGGTTGGGCAGCCACTGCCCGGGCTCGCGGCAGAAGTCGTAGTAGAGCATGCTGCTCACTGCATCCACCCGGAGGCCGTCGGCATGAAACCATTCCATCCAAAAGCAGGCGCTGCTTAATAGGAAGCTGCACGCCTCGCCGCGGCCCAGGTCGAACATATGGGTGCCCCACTGGGCCATCTCGCCCCGGCGGGGATCGGGATGCTCATAGCAGGCTGTGCCGTCAAAGCGCCGGAGTCCCGCCTCGTCCCTGGGGAAGTGGGCTGGCACCCAGTCCAATAGCACGCCGATATTGTTTTGATGGCACCTGTCCACAAAGGCCATAAAATCCTTCGGTTCGCCATGGCGTGCGGTGGCGGAAAAATAGCCGGTAGTCTGATACCCCCAGGACATGTCCAGAGGATGTTCCATCACCGGCAGCAATTCTATGTGGGAATAGTTCATTTCCAGGAGGTATGGAATCAATTGATCTGCAATTTCGCCATAGGATAAAAGCCTGCCGCCCTCGCCCCGGCGCCAGGAGCCCAGGTGCATTTCGTAAATATTGATAGGGCTCTCAAGGGGATTCCGGGATGCGCGGGTTTTCATCCAGGCTTCGTCGTTCCATGCGTACCCGTCCAGATCATAAATGCGGCTGGCGGTACCTGGCCGAAGCTCGCTGAAAAAGGCATAGGGGTCTGCCTTCATGTGAAAGTGGCCGTCGGCGCCCAGAATGGCATATTTGTAGGCATCACGGCCTTTGAGCAGATCCCGGTCAAGCCGAAGTTCCCAAATGCCGTCGTACTGCTTGACCATGGGATGGCTTTCCCGGGACCAGCCGTTGAAATCCCCCGACAAAAACACCGCCCGGGCATTGGGCGCCCATACCGCGAAGTGGTACACTTCCCGGCCTAATTGCGAAGCGGGATGAACGCCCAGCATTTGAAAGGCACGCGGATTGCGCCCTTGGTGGAAATCTTCCCGTTCTTTAGATGTGGGCGGGACGTAGCGCATGCCATCGCCTGCTTTCGTAGGGGATTGTTAATTTACCGGCCTTCGTTGACGTGGGATAGCGCCACGTTCAGCAATTCGCCCACGTGATCGTCGTCCAGCGCGTAATACACGATCTTGCCGCTGCGGCGGGATTTGACACAGTGCACATCCCTAAGCGTGCGCAGTTGATGGCTGACGGCGCTTTGCGACATGCACAGTACAGCGCTCAAGTCGCACACGCAAAGCTCCTGACCTTTCAGCGCCAGCAAAATTTGCAGCCTGGTAGCGTCGGCCATGGCGGACAGTATATCCAGCATGGCGCGGCGTTCATCCTCGCCGGGCATCTTGTCCAGCGCCTTTTTCACATCTTCCGGATGGATGATATTGACGTCGCAGGCCTCCAGGTCACGTTCAGACATACCGCTTAGGCACTCCTTCCTTGTAACTATAACACATATATTGTACCCACGAATTGCCAGATGCGTCAAGAAAAAAAAGACCCGGATTCATTGATCCGGGAAAATTTTGTTGAGCACCGCTTTTGCTTCCTCCTGGCTCATGCCATAGGCTACATAGGGGCCGTACAGCAGGGAAAGCATTTCATAATCCATGTCTGCCAAGGCTTGCGTATCGGTGTAGGGCTGGTAGATGATGCTTTCCGGCGCGAAATCAAGATCGGTGGTCAGCCCCAGCATATTCACGAATTCTTCCTGGATGAGATGGTTGCGGTTCTCTTGATCGGTAACGTCCGCGGCGATGGCGATCAAGCCGTAACGGATGGAAACATCATCGGAAAGGCAGTTCATAAAGCCCCAATTGCGGGCTTCATAGTTTACAAGGGATTCCGCCATGTCCGCAAAGGGAACGAAAGAAATGATCACGTTGGCCTCAGCTTCCGTTTTGGCAAATGATATCTCCTTAAGGCCTGGCACGTTGGACTTCAGGCTGTCAAGCAATGCATCAAGCGTTTGCCTGTCTTCCTTTGTAGGTTTGCCCTTAACATACAGGCTCAGGGGAATTTCCCATCGGATCAGGGTATTCCTTTGGGTGTCGCCGTATTCCGATTGGAAGGCGGCGGCAAAAAAGCCCTCAAGGGCCAGCGCGGAGGGCCGGGCATCCGCTTGGGAAGCGCCGGCTGATAATGCCGGGAGCATCAGGCATATAAGGAGAGCGGCCAGCCGGGCAAGGGGAGAGGGCAAAGGCATCATCTCCTAAGGATCGTTTCTTCTTTAATAGCGGTGACCTGGAGAAGAATATCGTTATCATTCGACAAGAAGGAAGAAATCCCTTTCCTGATGCGTGCGCCTGACTTCCCATGGGCGTAATGGCGGGCGGCATCCCCGGCATAGAAATAACATATCATGCATCACATGGCTGGAAAGGGGAGATCAAAATGGAAAATGGAAGATTTGTACAGTCGATGGCTCCCGCCGAGGGAGGCCCGGTACCGCCGCCGCCGGACAGGTGCAACGGCCAATTGTATACGGTGCAGCGGGGTGACACGCTTTTTAGCATCGGCCGGAGGTTTGGGGTGACGGTGAACGCCATCCTCAATACCAACCCGCAAATTGTACGCCGGGGTGCGATCTGCATAAACCAGGTGATCTGCATCCCCATAGGCAAGCCCAGGCCGGAGCCGGCAAGTACCCTTAGGGTGCTGTCGCTGGATTTCCTTACGGAAAATGGCCAGCCGCTGCCCGTTTCGGGCGGGGCTGTGCAGCTTGCTCCACAGGTCATCATCCGGCCTACATTCAACCGGCCCGTATCCCGTGTGTTCTTTTTCCTGGAGCCCACCGGCACAAACGCGTGCGAGCAGGCCAGCCTTATCGGTGTAGATTGCCCCAGCGCCACAACGGGCGTGGCCGAGTTTAATTGGCAGGTGCCTGCCGGCACGCTGGGCCGCGTGTTCGTTGTGGCGTGCCTGGACAGCATCTGCGCCAAATCCAATGAGGTTCTGGTGGTGAGCAATTAAAAAAGGAATATGCTTCCTCCCCGGCGAAAGGAAATGAAACAAAAAGGAGCATGCGTATGGTGGCATAGGAATGGGAGGCAATGGCATGGACAAGAACCTGGCGGCGTTGACGCCGCCCATGGGCTGGAATAGCTGGGACTGCTATGCGGCCGCGGTGAACGAGGAGCAGCTGCTCGGCAACGCCGCCTACATGGCCGAGCATTTGAAACCGTTTGGATGGGAGTACATCGTTTGCGATATACAGTGGTCCGAGCCCAAGGCTGGAACGGGAGAGGGAGAATACATTCCCTTCGCACCGCTGACATTGGATGCCTATGGCCGCCAGATGCCATCCCCCAACCGCTTCCCTTCCGCCGCGGGGGGAATGGGCTTCAAGTCAATCGCTGATAGGATACACGATATGGGGCTGAAATTTGGCATCCATATCATGCGGGGTATTCCCAGGCAGGCGGTGCACGCGCGCATGCCGGTGCTTAATACGGAAACGACGGCGGATAAAATTGCGCTGCCCTATTCCATATGCAAATGGAATAGCGATATGTACGGGCTGGATCCCAACCATCCCGCGTCGCAGATGTATTATGACGGCATTTTTCAGTTGTACGCTGCCTGGGGCGTGGATTACGTGAAGGTGGACGATATCTGCAACACCAACATGTATCCCCATGCGCCTTATTCCGCTCAAAGGGAAATCGAACTGATCGCCAAGGCCATTGAAAATTGCGGCAAACAGATGGTGCTAAGCCTTTCCCCGGGCCCCGCGGTGATCGAAAAGGCATGGCATTTGAGCAAGTACGCCAACATGTGGCGCATTACCGACGATTTTTGGGACCGCTGGGATCTTTTAAGAAACATGTTCGATCGGTGCGAGGTGTGGCAGCGCCACGTGGCCCCCGGATGCTGGCCCGATTGCGACATGCTGCCCCTGGGCCGCATCGGCATGGGCTTCAAACGTGGGCGGCAGACGAACTTCACAAGGGACGAGCAGATCACCATGATGACACTCTGGTGCATTTTCCGCTCGCCCTTGATGATGGGCGGGGAGATGAGGGAGAACGATGACTGGACGCTGTCGCTTATGCAAAATAGCGAGCTAATGCGGCTGGTCAGGCATTCCCACGATGCACGGCAGCTCACACGGGACGACAATCATGCCATATGGATGAGCCATGACGCGGACGGAAGCGTGTATATCGCTCTGTTCAATCTGTTGGAGAAGCGGGCGGAAGTGTCCATAGAGGATAATGTATGCGGCTTTGAACCAAGGGTCATCCGGGATTTGTGGCAGCACCGGGAAGCTACTATGCCCATAGGGAGGATCGCTGCCCTTTTGCCGCCCCACGGCACGGCGCTGTATAAGATCAGCTGAACCGCCGGTTCCTTAAAGCTGCGCCCTCACCCGTGCGATCGCCTGCCCGGCAGGCAGAAAACCGTTTAGTGCCCACACAATCGCGCCCATCACCGGCGGGCGGTCAGTGATCGTGAAGCGCAGCGTCCGGCCGCCGGCCAGCTGGGCCGCCTTGTCCTCCAGCGCGTTTACCAGCGCGGGATTGCAACCCTTGACGTATACGGAACCGGCCAAAGCCACATCCACCGGCTCGCCACTTGGAAACTTAAGCCTCTCAAGCAGGTTGCCGATTGCCATGGCGCTGTCCTCACCGGTCTCCTGAAGCAATCGCAGCGCCACTGCGTCGCCCTGACCGGCGGCCTCAAACAGCATCCGGTTGAGGTCGGATAACGTCACGGCGCCGCTGTCGAGATGCTCGATCAGCGTATCGAGGAAATCCTCGTCCCGGTGGACGCCCAGCCGTTTTTGCAGCATGGCGCAAAGGCTGGTCGGCTTGCCGCCCTTGAAGAGGCTCGCATAAACGGTGCGCGCCACGGTCTGACCAAGCTGGCTGCCGCCGCCCATGTCCCCGGTCAAACCGCCGCAGCCGCCAATTTGAAGCATGCTGCCATCCAAGCCGATGCCGGCGACGGTGCAGCCTGAACCATTGATGGCGCCAATGCCGTAGCCTGTGGTGCTCACCGCTTTGATCGGCAAAAAGGCATCGTTGATGACCACGGCATGATCAAGGCCCAGGCGCTGATAGATCGTGGTGATCCTCGCGTGCTGCTTTTTTGTGTCTGCACCTGACATGCCAAAGACGCCGCATGCCAAATCAGCCATGTGCAGTCCGTTGCGGTCGAGTGCCAGATGGATCAGATTATAAAGCTCCCGCTCAAGCTGCTCAAATCCGCCGTCCATGACCTCGTGGTTCAGCGGGCCCCAGGATACAAAGTCGATGCGCTTGCCCGCCATGTCAAACAGCGCAAGATGGCTTTTGCTGCTGCCTCCATCCAGGCCCATTACGAAAGCGCCCATATTGTATGCCCCCATCAAAAAAAGTTCTCAAGCCACGGCCTGTTTGCCGCAAGCATTTCCGAAAGCGCGCCATCGGCCCGTTCGTAATCGCCGATCAGCGGATGCGTGATAAGCGCGGCAAGCGCCGTATCGCGGCTGCCCGTCAGCGCGGCCTGAACCGTCAGCTTTTCATATGCCTTCACAGCGCGGGTAAGGCCTATGATGTGCTGATTTACAGGGGCCTTGGGGGGAACGGGCTTTAAGCCGTCCCGGCCGATGACGCAGGGAACCTCCACCACGTCGCTGTCCTCCAGGAAGTTAAGCGCGCCCAGGTTTTTCGTATTGACCACCTGTACGTCCCGGGTGTCGTTTTCGATGGAGTTGATCAGGTTCACGGCGGCGGTGGAATATAACGCGCCCCCACGCCGGGCCAGTGCCTCGGGTTTTTCCGCAAGGTTCGGATCGGCGTATTGTGTAAGCAGTTCCTTCTCGATGATTTGACATTCCTCGCCCCGGCAACGCTCGGCGGATAGGCATTCCTGTATATGTGCTTCGCGGTTGTAATAATAACCCAAGTAACTGGAGGGGATCGCGCCCACTGAGCGCAGAAGCGGCTCATTAAGGCCGACGTCCGGGATGTTCGCCATGCCCTTGCCTAAAGAAAACGCGCCTAAAGTCAACAATTCCCGGCCATCCATCCGAACCGACGTAATCCAGCTTAAATGGTTCAGACCCACGTAGTCGTAGTCGAAGTCGCGGCCATGAGTCATCCCATCCCGTACATTGGCAAGCATGTTGATCGGGCAATTGCATAAGCCCAGCATTTTGATGCCGGTATGCCCAAGCACCGCCTCGGCCAGAATGCCCGACGGATTGGAGAAGTTGATGAACCAGGCGTTCGGGCAACGCTTCTCCATCTCCCGTGCGATGTTCATGATGGGGCCTATGGTGCGCAGCGCCTTCATGAAGCCACCGATGCCGGTGGTCTCCTGGCCGAGCAGGTGATACTTAAGAGGGATCTTCTCGTCCAGTATGCGCGCCGCAAGTCCCCCCACCCGGATCTGGGCGATCACGTAGTCGGCGCCGTCCAGTGCTTGGCCTAGATCGTCAGTCTGGATGAATTCGCCTTTGAACCCCGCTTTATCAAGCATCCTGGCGGCCAAGCCGGCGATTACGTCCATTTTTTTACGATCAATGTCCATGAAGCACAGCGTCTTCATCGGCAGTGTCTCACACCGGTTGATCAGCCCTTCCACAATTTCCGGCGTATAGGTACTGCCCGCACCGATGACAGTCAGTTTCAGTCCATACATAGGTTCATCCCCCGTTATATTTATAAGGAAGAACCGCACCCCGCACATAGGGCGGAGTGCGGCTTTCGACAAAGTGGCAAGGCCACTTTGCCAAGCTTTTAGCTATTCTTATTACTCTGGGGCAACCTGTCCGTCAATTGTCTTGAGGTGCTCGGTGGCCACTTCTCCCAGGCGCTCAACGCCGGCATCCTTCAGGCGAGCTTGGAACTCATCCCATACGGCCTCGAACTGATCGGGCGCGGCGCTGGCAGCCTTGGCAAGGTATTCAGCAGCCAATGCGTTGCACTCATTGTGGAGTATTCCGAACTCCTCATCCTTGGGCAGGGCATCCCAGAGGCGCCAAGCCTGGCCCCAGGTGGACTCCTTCAAGGTTTCAGGCCTCGGGAACAGTTCCCTCCAGGTACGCACGCCGTAGCCGGCCAGCACCTCTCTGGCGGCGGTGGTGTAGCCCGCGACGAGGGCATCGTCGTCAGAGTTGGGCGAGATCCAATATCCATCCTTATCCTTCATGAGGCCGGCATCGGGGAAAGGATAGACAGTCAGACCAATACCGGTTCTTAGGATGTTCTCAATGCTGTCGGTTCCGTCTTCGGTGGCGCGGATGGGCTTGCGCTTGCCATCCACAATGTGCCAGTCTTCGCCTTCAAAGCCCCAGTGGGTCATGACTTGTATCTCTTCCCGGCATAGGTAATCCAGGAACTGGACGGCGCGCACCGGGTCTTTGCAGTTGGTGGTGATGCCTACGCCGTTCGTCACGATATAGGCGTCGGGCCTGTAGGCCGGGTGGGGATTATCCTTGCTCAGGGTTACCGGGAAACGCGCGTAGGTGCGCCATTCCTTGCCGTCGGAGCGCAGGGTGGTTTCAGCCTCCTCAAACTCCCAGTTGGCGTCGGTCAGGGCCAGCACGCGTCCGCTGGAAACCTTGGCCAGATATTCGTCGTGGGTCTGGGTGAAGGCGTCGGGATCCAGCAGCCCTTCGGCATACAGTCCGTTGAGGAAGCGGAAGTACTCCTTGATTTTGGGGTTCGCAAAGGCGTAAATGACCTTCTTGGTGTCCGGGTCGACGAAGAAGTTGCCGTCATCCGGACCGCCGGTGGCGCGGATGCTCGGATTGATCAGGGTGATGTAGTAGCGCCAGCCTTCGCCACAGGTCAAGGTCAGGCCGATGGTGGGCTGTCCGTCGATTTCGGGGTACTTCGCCTTGTACTGGCGGATGGCGTCGGCAAACTGATCCAGCGTGCGAATTTCAGGATAGCCCAGTTCCTTGACTACTGCCAGCTGCAGCTCAAAACTGTCCTCGGGGTCATGATTGAGCCGCATATCATTGATGGCAGCCTGGCCCAGGAAGAAGATGCGCCCCTGGGCGTCCTTGTTCTTATCGAAGGATTTGCCGTACAGCTTCTTGATGTTCGGCCCATATTCTTCGATCAGCGGCGCCATATCGATGTAGGCGTCGGCGGCCATGAAGGTGCCCAGGTTTGACCGGGAGAACACGAAGTCCGGGAAGCTGCGGTCAGCCACCATCAGCGTGACCTGCTGGGACACGTCGCCCACGCCAAACTGGTACTTGAGGGTGACGCCGGTGTCCGCGGTGATCTTCTTGGAAACGGTGCCCTGGAAGTTCTCCTCAATGCGGTGGGCCATGGGGTCTTCGACATACATCGTGAACGTGATGGGATCCTTCGCGCCCTCCGCGAAAGCCGGGAACGCGCCGACGAGCAGCATCAAAACTGCCAGCAGGCTCAAGATCCTTTGGGTCTTCTTCATGGTCTTACCTCCTTTTATTTGCATGCCCCGGTTTTGCCGGCGGCAAAGCTTCCATACAAAGCGCCTTTTACAATCTATCCAGATCAGTACTTCAGCTTTTGACGGCGCCCAGCGTGATGCCGGTAACGAAGTACTTTTGCACGAAGGGGTATACGCTGATGATCGGCAGGATAGACACTACGGTGATGGTCATGCGCACCGACAGCGGCGACACGCTGTTGGCCATGGCGCTGCGCCCCGCCGCATCCATGTGGGCGGCGTTTGCCGAAGCGGAGGCGTTTCTTAAGACCTTCATCAGCTCATACTGCATCGTGGTGATGGAGTCTTCAAAAGGCGCGTACAGGAAGGTGTCAAACCAGCTATTCCATTGCCCCACCGCGCAAAACAACGCGATGGTGGCAATTACCGGCGTGCACAGCGGCATCACGATCCGCGTGAAAATCACAAAGTCGTTGGCGCCGTCCAAAAAGGCGGATTCCTGAAGGCTATAGGGAAGCTGGTCGATAAAGCTGCGCATGACGATCAGGTTGTAGGCGCTGATTAGGCCGGGGATGATGTATACCCAAAAGTTGTTGTTGAGCCTGAACATCCTAATCACCATGAAGTTGGGGATCAACCCGCAATCGATATACATCGTCACAAGAAACAGCAGCGTAGTGAAGCGTCTTAAAACAAAGTCCCTGCGGCTGATGGCATACGCCAGCATGCTGGTGCACAATACGCTGGCTATCGTACCAATGGCGGTGCGCAGCGTGGAAATAAACATGCCCCGGCCCAGTCCCGGAAAACGGGTCAAGGCTTGAAAGTTCTGTAGTGTGGGTACGCGCGGCCATATGCCGATGCCACCCTTCATGGCGTCCGACGACTGGTTAAACGCGATGGCCACGGCGTTCAGGAAGGGAAACAGCGTGGCGATCAGCACCACAATCATGAAAATGTACAGAAATATGTCAAAGATCTTCTCACCGGGCGTTCCTTGAAGAAACGCCAAGTGACGCCGCTTTACAGCCGTATGCATTTTTCCCACTCCCTTGTGCGTATTCATTCCTACAGCACGCTGTCCTGCCCGCCGCGCCTGGCAAGCCAGTTGGCCAGCAGCAGCAGGACGATGGACACCACCGATTTGAAAAGGCCGATGGCCGTGGCAAAGCTGTAGCGCCCCTGCCCGATGCCGTAGTTCAGCACATACGTATCCAGAACCTCCGCATAGGAGCGCACCAGATCGGAACCCAGCAGAAACTGCTTTTCAAAGCCGATGCTGATGATCCAGCCGATGTTCATAACCAAAATGACAATGATGACCGGCATGATGCTGGGCAGCGTGATGTAGCGCATCTTATGGAAGCGGTTCGCGCCATCGATGGACGCGGATTCGTACAGCGTCGGGTCGATGCTCGTGATGGCAGCCAGGAAGATAATGGCGTTCCAGCCCATCTCTTTCCAAATATCCGCCGCCGTTATGATACCCCAGAAATAGTGAGGGACGGCCAGGAAGGGTGTGCGACTCTTTGTCAGACCCAGGGACAAAAGCAGGTTGTTCACAGGGCCTTCCGAGGAGAGCATGGTGGAAATCATGCCCGCCGCCACCACCCAGGAGATGAAGTGCGGCAAATACGACACCGTTTGCACCACGCGCTTAAACATGGGTCTGCGCAGCTCGTTAATAAATAGCGCGAAGAGAATCGGTATTACAAACCCGATGGTGAGGGACAAGAGGCTCATGGCCAGGGTGTTTCGCAGCGCGAGATAGAACCGTCCGTGACTTGAAAATTCGAACCACAGCTGATTGAAGTGCTTCAGGCCCACAACCTGCGCTTTCGTAAAGCTCTCGATAATGTTGCCCGTCAGCTTGAAATCCTGGAACGCCATCGTCCAGCCCAGAAGCGGCAGGTATTTAAACGCGATCGCCCAGATGATGAACGGCACCGTCATCATCAGCAAATAGCGCTGCCGCCACAGTTTGCGGGGAAGCGAAGGGCCGAGCGGTTTTGCCGTATTCATGGCCGCTGGGATATTTCGGTTCATCGCCGATTCTCCTTCCCGTACACGTTGTGAAGATGTTTGCGGGGGCTATGCAGATGTAAATCGGTTTACAATTTAAGATTAGGATAGCGCAAGGATTGTGCTTTGTCAACCCCATATTTTAGGAAATATCCTAAGCATTTGAAATGTAAATCGTTTGACACTCATAGGACGATATGATATGCTGACACAAGAAAAAAATGATTGCAAGGATAGGGGATGAGCCATGGCAACCATTCACGAGATCGCCAAGAAGGCAGGTGTTTCCAGCGCGCTGGTGTCGCGCGTGCTGAACGACAAGCCCGGCGTCAGCCCCGAGAACCGGCGGAAGATCCTCGAGGCCATTGCGGAAGCCCGCTATGTGCCCAACGCCCTGGCCCGCTCGCTGGTCAAGCAGTCCACGCAGATCATCGGCGTGGTGATGGACGACCTGTGCGAGAAATTCTTTTTTGATCTGATCCGGGGTTTACAAGATATGGGCGAGAAGATGGGCTACAACGTGGTGTTTTGCAGCGGCCGCAGCCGGATGGACGTGAAATACCGCTATGTGGATTACTTCATGGAAGGACGCGCGGACGGAATCGTCGCCTTTGGCAGCCAGCTGGAAGACGTACCGCTCATCCGCCATATTTTAAAGCGCGCCCCTCATTTTGTTTTGATCGAGGGCGACGTACCGGGCGAAAGCCTCAACCGTGTATGCGTGAACAACACAGGCGGGGCCTACCGGGCGACCATGCACCTGATCCAGCGCGGGTATAGGCGCATTTGCCATTTCACCGGCGACATGGGCTACAGCGTCTCGAAGGAACGCCTCACGGGCTTTCTGGACGCCATGCACGACGCGGGGCTCCCCATAGAGGACGGCACCGTGATCTACGCCGATTTTGAGGAACCGCTTGCCTGCCAGCGGATGACCGAGCTGATACAAAAGGGGCGTGTGCCCGACGCCTGTTTCGCGGGCGCGGATAAGACTGCCTACGGCGTGATGCGCGCGCTGATCACCGGCGGGCTGCGCGTGCCTGAAGATGTGGCGGTGATCGGCTTTGACGACGAAGCGCCCGATTCCAGGGATATGCTTTTTCCCGGTCTGACTACCATGCGCCAGCCGCTGTACGAGATGGGGCAGATGGGAATCAAGCTGCTGGTCCGCTCGCTGACAACCCCCGATGCGGCACCGCAGTCGGTGGTCTTTGAACCGGATTTTATCGTGCGGGAGAGCTGCACATAAATGGTATCGGTATGAGATAATGCAAAGGCAGGGGTGAATTGTTATGAAGGATGTTCAGATTCTGAAATTGCTTTGAATGGATGCAACCCACTTATATAAGTTATACAGCTCATCTTTTGTTGTCAAATTGGAATTGTGCTCGAACAGTATTTCCACATCTTTTGCAGATGCAAATATTGCTTCCAAATACGCTTTGACATCGGCAAAGCCATCCTCCCTTTTTTGACCCGGCGATACAGGCAAATGACCTCCCTTCAAATTTAGAGCCGGGGATGTGTTCCATAGATGAATCAATGATGTATAAGGAGCAAGCTTTTTTGCAAATTCCATCCCCTCAAATTTACTGTCAACCATCTGCTGCAAATGCAGACGGCCAATGTCCAGGCATGCCTTTATGCCGCTGAATTTCTCAAATAGATTTTTCAGGACAGAACTATGAAACAAATAGGATGATATGGCATCATTTTCAAGAATCACTTGGATGTTATGCCTTCTTGAGATTTTTTCAAGCTGGATGAACATGTTATGCAGGTTATTATCCAAATCTTTTGTAGGATAATCTTTCTCGTATAGCCATTCTTGATCGTTTGCGAAGCGCCAAAACGTAAGGTCGAATGTACCGCTTACCAAAACCGGCTTTGGGTAGTGGGTTAAAATATACTTTCCTCCATACTGCGATACAAGTTCGGCTTCTTTTTCAAAATCAGAATAGGCTTTTTTCCTTTCTTCCTGATCCAAAGAAATCATAAGAGGATCCCTAGTCACACGATTTTTCTTAATCAGTGGATAATGGGCTCCCCAGTCAAAACGATTCATCTGTGATTTTTTTGCAAGTTTATGAACTTCCTCTATATCTGGAAACATGCTGGCTTCAACGCCGTAAAAACCTTTTACAAAGTCACGGTCATATTTTTCTTCATCGCATTTGCCATAGAACCCAATCAAAAAGTGATGCAAGGCTGCACATCCTTTGATCAACAGGTACTGATATTTTACTATATGCACTCATAGAAATCAAATGTATGTGCGATCTTGCACTCCGTCAACTACAGAAGTAACGAATTTCACAATCCCCGGCAGAGAGGACAACAGACAAACGACGCCGTAGGGGCGATTTGTATCGCCCACATGTTGCATTCAGGATATGCCACTTGGCGGGCTCCGGAACACCGCCCCCGCCAGTGGCTCCGAAGCCGAAGCGCCGACTGTGTCGGATGAAGCGAGGTGGAGGAGGCTGGCGAAACAAGCAGTGTGAACGGTAGTGAGCAATGCGCCGATTGAGCCAGATGGAGGGAAATGGGCGGTGTGGGGGAGGCTGGCGAAACGGGTTCCTCCGCCCGGCTGCCCCCATGGGGGCAGCCGGGCGGAGGAAGCGGTCGAAACAGAGCGATGCAAGCGGCAGCGCAGCGGCGCGACAATTGAGACCGCCGGGCAGGCAAGCGGAGCGCAGCACCGCGACGATTGGGCCAGATGGGCACTTGCAAATCGCCCCTACGGCTTTCAGGCGAAGATGAATGGGTTTGCTAAGCCAACACAATCCATTCTTATGCTTTACAGTGATTAATCTCTTTGTACTCTCCGTTTCATTTCTTTTTCCCAAAGGATTCTGCCTTTTTCTTGGGATTTCCGCTTTGATTCCTCACGTTGGCGAATGGGGATACAGATGTCCATCTGACGTTTGTTGTCAAAATAGTGTCCGTGGTCACGGTAGTCGTAATAGGTCAATTTCATCCAGAACCAATTGAATCGTTGCTTCATATTCCATCATACCACCTCCTTCCGCTTGGTGTTTTCAGTTTAGCATGGAAAAATCGTTGCCGCTTTTCCAGTCTTGCTATTAAGATAAAAACTCCCCTTTCCGTAGTCAGTGTTTTTTGCTTCCACTGTCTACATTAAGGGGAGCATATCATTTCGGCCGCCGGCTTTTTGCTTACTTGTTCACCACGTTTTGAGGTGCTCCATTCAGGAAGGCTCGCAAATTTTCTACGGCGACATCCATCAGCCGCTGGCGGGATTCCTTGGGCGCCCAGGCGATATGGGGGGTAATGAAGCAGTTTTCCAGCCCCAGCAGGGGGTTGTCCCTTTGGATGGGCTCCGACGATACCACATCCACCCCGGCGGCATACACCTTTTTGGAAAGAAGCGCCTCCTTAAGATCCGCTTCATGGATGAGCGGCCCCCTGGAGGTATTAATGAGGATCACGCCGTCCTTCATTTGGGCGATGGTGTCACGGTTGATGATGTTCTTCGTTTCTTCGGTCAGCGGACAGTGCAGGGAAATGACGTCGCTTTTTTTCAAAAGCACATCCATGGGAACGGTCTCCGGTCCCTTATAATAAGCGTCGTAGGCCAAAACTTCCATGCCGAATGCCTTGGCGATGTCCGCCGTGGCCCGGCCGATGCGGCCATAGCCTATGATACCCATGGTCTTGCCGGCGAGCTCCATCAGCGGGTAATCCCAGAAGCAGAAGTGGGGACCGTCTGTCCAGCGGCCTTTTTGCACTTCCCCGTTGTGATGGGCCACATGGTGGCAGATTTCCAGCAGAAGCGCGAACACAAACTGCGCCACTGCCGTAGTGCCGTAGGTGGGGATGTTGCATACGGGAATGTTCAGTTCCTTGGCCGCGGCAATGTCCACCACGTTGAAGCCCGTGGCTAAGACGCCAATAAACTTCAGGTTGGGTGCTTTCCTAAGAATCTCCCCGGTCAGCACCGTCTTGTTGGTATATACGGCTTGGGCGTCGCCGATCCTATCCAGTGTTTGCTCGGGAGCGGTTATATTATATACCGTCAGCACGCCCAGCTTCTCCAGCCCCGCCCAGCTTAAGTCGCCGGGATTTTCCGTATATCCGTCCAGAACAACGATTTTCATACGCTTTCTCCTTATGCCTGTTCAGGCGCCCAGCTTTTCACGGCGGCGATGTTTCCGCCCATGTCGCACAGCTGCTCCTTCACGCATACAGCGTCGATGACATAGGGACGGCCGGCCTCTTTGGCACGCTTAAGAGCCGCCGCCAGCTCCTCAGGGGTAAACACCCGCTCCGCCTGACAGCCCAGGCCCTTGGCCAGCGTTACATAATCCACGGTGCCATCCTGGTTGCAGGCCATGGATACGGCATATTCAAAGCCGTAGGCGCCCTTTTGATTCTGGCGGATCAGCCCCAAGTACGCATTGTTGACGATCACGGCGATCACAGGCTTTTGGTACGCTGCGGCTACGGCCAGTTCCTCCCCCAGGAAGGTGAAGCCGAAATCGCCCACCACCGTTACGCTGTGCCGGCTGGGGAAAGCAACCTTGGCTCCGAAAGCAGCAGGCACCTCATACCCCAGTGTGCCGGCGCCGCCGGAAGGCAGATAGTGGCGCGGCTTGTTTATTTCCTGCAGTTGGCCGGACCAGATTTGCACGATGCCGCAGCCTGCGGTGAACATGGTATCATCGTCAAAAGCCCGGTTGACCTCATGGAACACCCGGTGGGGCAGGATGGGGCTTCCGTTAAAATCTGTGCGGCGGCGAAGCGCCTTGCGCAATTCCGGCAGCGCACGTGCGCGCTCCATGTTCACAGGCTTCATATTCAGCTCGCGGGCACGCTGCAAAAGCGCCTTGGCGGCATGCCCCGCGTCGGCCACGATGGAAAGGTCGGGGGGGAACACCTTGCCGATTTGGGTAGGCTCGATATTGATGTGGATGAACTTGCGCTCGCCACGGTAGGTTTTGACATCGCCGGTGTGCCTGTCCGTAAAGCGGCAGCCGATACCCAATACCACATCCGACTCCAGCAGGGTTTTGTTGCCGATGGGCTGGCCTACCTGGATGCCGGCATGGCCGGCATTCAGCGGGTGCTCCTCGGGAATGCCGCCCTTGGCCATATAGGTGGTAATGACGGGTATTTGAAGATATTCTGCCAAGGCGGTCACGTCGTCTTCCGACTCGCTCAGCGTTACGCCGCCGCCCATAATGATCACAGGGGCTTTTGCCTGGTTCAACATGGCAAGCGCTTCATCTATCTTTTTCTGGTCTGGCGCGGGCTTGGTAACCGGCGCGGGGATGTAGGAACCGATGTCAAAATCGATCTCCTGCTGCTGCACATCAAGCGGCAGGTCGATCAACACAGGGCCGGGGCGGCCGCTGCGCATCAAATAAAAAGCCTCCTGCATCACCTTGGGCAGATCCTCGCCGTTTAACAGGCAGTAGGTTTTCTTTGCCACGGTTTTGCCGATTTCGGCGATGTTCACACACTGAAACGCTTCCTGGTTCAACTGCCAGCTGTTGGCCTGGCCGGTAATGGCCAAAAAGGGGATGGAATCGATAAAAGCAGTATAAAGCCCCGTGATAAAATTTGTGGCCCCGGGACCCGAGGTGCAGATAGCCAGCGCAATGCGGTGACTGGCTCGGAAATATGCGTCAGCGGCGTGGGTGCACGCCTCCTCATGGCGCATGCAGTAATGGGCGATGGGGGCATTTTCCAAATACTTATACACAGGATTTATTCCCGCGCCGGGTATACCAAAGGCATCAGTGATTTTTTCCTTGACCAGGATTTCCACAAGGGCCTGTGCTACTTTCAAAACGTTCTCCTCCTTCATTTTCCCGTAAGCGGCGGCCGCGCCATGATTTGCGCATTGGCCATAAAGGTGGGAATAATATTGTTTTAGGAATTTCACTATATAAAATGATATTCCAATTACATATACATCATATCACGGAAAGCTTGATTATGCAATAGCGTATAGTCCGAAACAGCTGTCTTATGAAAAAGAAAGAAGCGCCGGTCAAAGTCAAACACCGGCGCTCCTGCCTATGCCCTGCATTTCTATATGTCTTTCCCGTTGCCTGCGCTTTTCAATACCTTTTGGACAAAAATACGGGTCAGTTCAGGATCGAACTGCTTTCCGGAAAAACGCAGGATCTCCTGCACGGCTTCCGCATCATCCAGCGCCTTGCGGTAGCCCCTGTCCTCCCGCATGGTGTCGTAGGAATCCACCAGGGCAAGGATGCGCGCCAGCAGCGGTATGCTTTCTCCGGAAAGGCCCTGGGGGTAGCCCGTGCCGTCCCACCGCTCATGGTGGTAGAGGATGATTTCCGATATGGCATTCAAATGCGGAACCGATTGGGCAATGCGGTAACCTGCCTCCGGGTGCTTCTTGATTTCCTCCCATTCCTCTCCGGTCAGCGATCCGGCTTTTTTCAGAATGCTCAGATCCACCCGTACCTTGCCGATGTCATGCAGCATGGAGGCCAATTCCAGCGCGTCTTCATCCTCCTTGGAAAGGTCCAGCGCATGGGCCAGGGATTTGGCCAGTATGGCCATACGCTCCCCGTGCTCCCTGGTTTCATCGCTCTTTTCATACAGCGTTTCCTTGATGGAGGCGAGGATCGAACCATACATTTGCTTGTGGGCGATGAGCTTACGCCTGTACATAAAGCGTTCGGCAGTTTTGATAACAATGTCCAGCGGCTCATCCGCTATCTCCTTGGTGGCGTAGCCCAAGGATATGCTGACGTCAAACATCTCCTTGCCGGGGCGTGGGCCGTGGGCCGCACAGGCTTTGTTGATCTGCCTAATGATTTGCGCCGCCGTGTCAACATCCGTTTTGGGCAGCAGCACCAAAAACTCGTCGCCGCCGATCCTGGCGATCACATCCTGTTCCCGCAGGCAGGCTTTTAGAATATGTGCAACCTCTGTTAATAGGTAGTCGCCCTCATCGTGGCCGAAGGCGTCGTTCACCAGCTTCAGGCCGTTTACATCCCCCAGAATCACCGACAAGGGCAGATTCTCCTGCGTATTAAGGCGCAGGCGCTCTTGCTCCATGAATGACCGGTTGTACATACCCGTCAGCACGTCATGGTAGGTGAGGTAAACAATCTCAGCTTCCTTTTGCTTGCGCTCGGTAATATCCTGCAAAAGCAGCATGTGGCTGTGGGCGGCCTCTTCCATTTGAAGCTGGGCCAGGGACAAATGAATCCAGACATCGGTTCCATCCGGCCGCTTATACAGCCGCTCCATTTCAAATGATGAGGCTTTGTCCTGAATGTAGGCTTCGTAGGCTTCCCGGCCTTCAGTGAGCTCCTCCGTGCGGATGGACCTGGGCCAGTTGCCTGGTGCGATTTGGTTCATAGGCAATCCGAGAATGGCGTTGGCCATGCGGTTGGAGTGCATATTGCCCTGGCTGTCTTCGAATGCCGCGCCGATAGGCGACTGCTCGTACAGCGTACGAAACCTGATCTCGCTTTGGATAAGGTCCGCCTCCGCCTGGATCTGCCTTAGGCGGGACCAGATGACCATGCATACAAGCAGCGAAAAGAAAGGATACAGCACAAGCACCGGAAGGCTAATGGTGCTGATGGCGGGCAGTATGCTTTCCCTGGGCAGTGTGAGCGTTAGCGCAAGCATCAGCACATGGGTAATCACGCCCACCAGATAAAATTCAAAACCTGTGAAGCGGCTTTGAAGACGATTATTTTTGAACCTCGTCCCCCGCCATAAAAGCCCCACTGCCGCCGAAACTGCCGTCACCAGAACGCCCATCAGCACGCCGCTCCCCCCAATGACGATCCTGGCGGTGATAATGATGACGGCGGCAATCAGCGTGGGCGCCCAGCCAAAAAACATGCCCATGGTGCTGACCAGAACGGATCTTGTGTCAAACACGATTCCATTGCTGAAGCGAATGGTGGTTAAGAGCACCAGTATGCCTACGATCCCCGCGGTCACGCCAATGGCGGCCTGTGCCAAAGCCTGCCTTTTGAAGTAGGCGCCATACACAAAGGTAAGCAGGATGCTGGCCGTCAAAACGATCGTCGCGTTTACAAGCAGATCCCGTAAGAATCCGATATCCATCTGTCCACCGCCTTGCAAAGGTGATTAAAAGGGTGTATGGAGTCAGGACCGGCTGCCCTTCAGGGACGTTTTCCTGTCAGATGCGGCAAAATGGCAAAAAAGGAAGGATTGCGATAAAAAAGCTCAAATTCTGACATCAGTATAACACGCCTTTGGATTATTGTCACTGAAAACCAAACGTTCTCCCATGAATATATATCGCGGAAATATCGAGCTTTTTCATAGGATGGACAAGCTTTCTTCAAACGGCTTCTATTCTTTAAGGAAAAAAGGGGATAGGCTGAAAAAGGCATGGCCCCGAAAGCTTTTTCCGGGGCCATGCCTTTTTTAAATAAGTGCAAATTATGATGAATACAGAACACGATTTACAGCTCCAGCTTCATGTCACCAAATTTGATCCAGCCCAGCTTGCGCATGGTTTCACTGATGAGAAGGGATAAAACGGCAGGCAGCGCAATGTGTAGCGCCAGTATTTTCAGGGCTACGGTCCCGGGCCCAAAAAGCTGCGACATGGCGCGCCAGGTGCCGATCTGCCCCACAAACCCAGAGGTGCCCATGCCTGCAAACACGCCGCTGTTGCGCATATCAAACAGTGTGGTGGCCAGCGGCCCCGTAATGGCGGAGGCAAGCGTGGGCGGTACCAGGATCAGTGGGTGCAAAAGAATATTGGGCACCTGCAGCATGGAGGTGCCGATTCCTTGGGCTACAAGGCCGCCTACTCCGTTTTCCCGGTAGCTGGATACGGCAAACCCCACCATCTGTGCACAGCAGCCGGCGGTTGCCGCCCCGGCTGCCAATTGCAGCCCCAGGCCCAGTTCGCCGCCCTCCGGAACGGTAAAGATCATGGCGCACAGCGCGGCGGAAGAGATGGGCGCCGTCAAAACAAGGCCCACCACAACGGAAATGATGATGCCCATGGGGATGGGCTGCAAAAGCGTGGCGGTATCGATAAAATTCCGTAGCAGCGTCATTAACCAGTTTACGCCCGGGCTTACGATGTAGGCGGTCAACCCGCCTATCAGGATCGTGACAGAGGGTACAAGGATGATGTCCAGCTTCGTTTTGCCCGCGATAAAGTTTCCGGCTTCCGCACCTAAAACCGCCGCCAGAAAGCAGCTCAGCGGCCCGCCAAGGCCATAGCCGATGGCGCCCGACGCGGCGGAAGTGAAGATGGCCAGCGGCTTCACCTTCATGCCCCAGGCGACCGATACGCCGATGGCCGCGCCTACCACCGGACCGGATTTGGCGGTGGCAGCCATCTCGCTGAGTAGAGACAACCCAGGTATAAAGGCTCCAAGCTGATCCAGGATCGTGCCGATGATCAAAGTGGAAAACAGGCCCAGCGCCATGGCACTTAACGCATCCAGGCCGTAGCGTTTAAGCAGCCGCGCCCCAAGAGACGGTTTCTTGTTTTTTTCCATGGTTTTGCCCCTTCCTGCAATTTCGCATCATTATAATGCATTGTGGGGAAGGTGTAAAGGGATTGGGGCAATATCCATATGTTTTTGTGGAGCATCCCCTGCCGCCCAGCAATACATCTATTGACAGCATAGCTGACGGCAGCCCGGTAAGCCCCCGGCTCATAAGGCCTACGGAGTATACATGAATAATTGGTCGCAGGGGCAGGGGGCATGGACGGCCTGCTTTAATTTTCGGCCCGGCCCACGATGTCCGTGCGGCTCACTGCCACCGGCGTGAAGGTCATCATCGCCAAATAACGCCATGCGGTGTTCTTCACACCCAGCCAGAGTATTCCAGAATGGACGGCTTGACGATGGGGGAAACGGTGCGCCGCCACAGGTTGGGCGCACAGCCCGTGAACTCGGTGAAGTGCCTGTTGTAGCTGGATACGGAGCCATAGCCCACCTGCTCGGAAATAGCGGCCACAGAATCCTCCGTACTGCGCAGCAGCGTGCAGGATTCCAGAATGCGCGTGGTGTGAATGAATTTCAGCGGGCTCATTTCCATGATGGTGTGGAATGTTCGCCGGAAGTGGGTGGGGCTTAGGTGGCATAGGTCTGCTAGATATTCTACTGGAAAATCGTACATGTAATTGGCGTGGATGTAGTCCAGCGCGGGAGCGATGGGCAGCGCATCCCCGCTCTTTTTTTCATCCGGCTTTTTCGCCGCCTGGGCGTAAATACGCAGGAATGCCATGAGGAGGACGAGGCATAGCCCCCGCACACTCACCTGGTAATTCATGGGCTTTTGCTCCATCTCCCGGATGATCATGATGGCCAGTTGATAGATTTCAGGGTAATCTTTGGAGGGGAGGACAATGTTGCAATCCTGAAGCATGTCCGCGTACAAGCCGCCGCCAGGCAGCATGTTTTGAAAGTAACTGCGCAGGAGTTCCTGGGGGCTGAAAAACAGGTACGTCCACAGGCTGGCTTCCCCCGGGCTTGAGTAGGTGGTATGCGGCACGTTGCGGGCGATGCATGTTACATCCCCTGCCTGAAAACGGCGCGGCGCGCCGTAAAACTCCATGATGCCGCTGTCGGTGTGGCACACGCCTACTTCCAGGCAGTTGTGAAAGTGCAACCGCCCCGATTTGATGTCGGAAATATGCCAGCGCTCCCCGGCCAGCAAGAGGATGGGAAAATCCGGAGGCAGCTCATAGCTTCTATACTCAATAATTGTCTGTCGGGGCCTGGGCATAATACGTCACCCCTTTTCGTTATATATTCAGTATAGGGCATGCGGCGCGTAAATTCAACCTCAAAACGCCATTATACGGCTTCAAAACGGCTTATTTTCCTTGAAAAAAGGGAAAAAGCAACCAGATTGCCTATTTTCAAACGAAGTTGACACGAATAAATGGTCGAAACTGCGCAATATTGAAGTCCGAACGCTTTGAACAGGGGAATGTCCTATGCTAGAATCCAAGTAACAGGATCGCAAGTGAATGAAACAAGGATGAAAGAAACAAGGAGGAAAAGACGTGGCACAGGGGACGCGTGTACCCATCCGGGCGCCGGGGCCAAACCTAGCGCACAGGCGCAGGCTGGTGTGGCTGAAAAGAGACTGGCAGCTGTACCTGTTGGTTTTGCTGCCCGTGGCGTTCGTGATCCTGTTTAAATATGCCGCCTATCCCGGCCTTCGCATCGCATTTATGAACTTCAAGCCCGCAAAGGGGTTTGCCGGCAGCGAATGGGTGGGGCTCGGCATTTTTCAGAAGATATTCAAGGACGCCGACTTCTTACGGGCACTGAAGAATTCATTGGTGTTTAATTTTCTGGACCTGGCGGTAGGTTTTCCCGTGCCCATTATCCTGGCCATTTTGCTCAACGAACTTCGCTTCAACCGCTTCAAGCGGATTTCCCAAACCGTATTGTACTTGCCCCACTTTTTAAGCTGGGTCATCGTCGCCAGCGTGGCCTATACGCTGTTCAAGCCTGAAACCGGGCTTGTCAACATTCTGCTCCGGCAGATGGGCGTCATTGACCAGGGCATTCCCTTCCTCTCTGAAAAATGGCACTGGGCCACCTCCTACCTGCTGGTTGCGGTATGGCAAAATATGGGTTGGGGCACTATCATCTACCTGGCCGCGATCACTGGCATCAACGGTGAATTGTACGAGGCCGCTACCATCGACGGGGCCACGCGCCTGCGTAAAATCTGGCACGTAACGCTGCCGGGCATCCGGGCTACCATCGTGACACTGCTCATTATGAATCTAGGCCGCATCATGGGCTCCAATTTCGAGCGGTTAAGCGCCTTTGGCAATGTGCAGGTCAAGGAGTTCCAATACCAGCTGGCCATTTACATCTACGAAAAAGGGCTGGCCAGCGGTAACTTTAGTAACGCCACGGCCGTGGGCCTGTTCCAGTCACTGCTAGGCTTCATCCTTGTATTGACTGCCGATCGGGTGGCCAAGAGCCTTGGCGAAAACGGATTGATATAGGGAGGGTAGTTGATGAATACAGCAAAAGCCTCCCGGTTAAGCAGAACGAAAACGCTGAGCGGCCTCAACCGCGTCCGCGTAGGCGATTTCATCATTGCCTTTATCATTCTGCTATTGTGTTTGACCTGCATCCTGCCTTTTATCCACATTGCCGCCAAGTCCGTGTCTGGGAATACGCAGGTGCTGGCCAAGAGCGTTTATCTTTTCCCAAAGGGGTTCAATCTGTCGGCATATGCCTCTATCTTCCGGGACGGGCAGTTGACCCACTCCATGCTCTATACCATTGAGGTCACTGTGCTGTTCACCGCCATCGGCATGGTGCTGACGGTGTGCGCGGCCTATCCCCTGTCCCGTAAAAAGCTGAAAGGGCGCAATGCAATCTCGCTTTTGATCCTGTTCACACTGTACTTCAGCGCGGGGCTGATTCCGGAATACCTGCTCTACAAGAGCTTGAATCTTACCAATAAAATTTGGGTGCTGATCCTGCCGCTTTCTTTTTCGCCCTACAATATGCTCATCATGAAGAGCTTTTTGCAGTCAACCATCCCCGACAGTCTGGAGGAGGCGGCATTTCTGGACGGGGCCAGCCATTTCAAGATGTTGTTCAAGATCATCCTGCCGCTATCCAAACCCATCCTGGCCACGCTGTCGCTGTTTTACGCCGTGGGCCGTTGGAACGCTTATGCCGACGCCAGGTACTTCATCACCACCAAAGCATTGCAGCCCATTCAATACATATTGTCCAATATGATTCTAAGCTCCGGCTCGGATGCCATCAGCCTTCAGGAAAGCGCTGCGGTCGTCTCCACGCCGGAAGTGATCCAGGCTGCGGCGGTGATGTTCGCCACCATCCCCATCATACTTATCTACCCGTTTGTTCAGAAGCATTTTGTCAAAGGGGTGATGATCGGGGCCGTCAAGGGCTAAATATACCTCATCAGTCACCTTTGATGACAGCTTCCCCTCAAGGAGAAGCCAAGTTTCCCTTTGTTTATCCTAGAAGGAGAAATATATTAGGAGGAGAGAAACCATGAAAAAGACCACGGGAACCCTGGTTGCCATCGTTCTTTTGCTGTCCATGCTCCTGACGGTACCCTCCGCCATGGGCGAAGCCACGAAACCGGAAGGCTACATGCAGCCCTTTGAATCAAGGGTGAGCATTACAGTGCCGGTGTACGACCGCTCCAAGGAAGGCTATCCCGCCGTGGACGACAACTACTGGACCCAGTGGATTCAAAAGGAATTCGGCGACAAGTACAACGTGGACGTGAAGTATGTGGCCATCCCCCGCAACGACGTGATGACCAAATACAGCCTGCTCATCGCTGGCGGTGAGACGCCCACCATCCTCATGGAGTATGACTACCCCAAGGTTGCCCAGTGGGCCAACGATGGGGCCATGCAGGAGATTGACCTCGAAGAGTTCAAGAAAGTGGCCCCCACCTACTACCAGGCCATGGTGGACAACAACCAGTTGGGCTACACGGATATCAATGGCAAGACCTATTTCGTTTTGTCCGAGCGTCCCTACTACAACACCACCTACACCTACGCCAGCTTCATCCGCAAGGACTGGCTGGAACAGTTGGGCCTTGAGATTCCCAAGAGCTATGAGGAGTATGTGAAGGTCATCAAGGCTGTGCAGGATGCCGGCCTTGCGGAAAACCCCATCGGCCTGTCGCTGCCCACGGCGGCCTATGTGGCCAACTTCGCCTTCCGTGATTTCCCCGTGGATGAGAAGGAATGGGCCATGCACTCCAGCCTGGGCACTCCCAGCCTGAGCTGGTATCCCACCTACAAGCTGCTCAAGCGTCAGAATGCCGAATACAACCAGGGCTTCTTCTCCAAGGAATATGAGCTGGAAGCGCCCGATACATCCGGCGGCGCAGGCCAGTGGCAGACCGACTTCATCAACGGCAAGAAGCTGATCTATGGCGGCTACATGTCCGGTAATGTTGCCTGGCTCAACGCTTTCTATGAGGCCAATCCCGACGCCAAGCTTGCCGTGGTCAGCGTAAGCCAGAACGTGGAACCCGGCGTGGTCGACTATCCTCAGATTCGGGCCGACAACCCCTTCGGCATGATCGTGGGCTTTTCGTCCCTGGCAACCCCCGATCAGTTGAAAGCCGCCTGGATGCTCATGGAGTGGATGATCCAGCCGGAGAACCTGTTCGTGCTTGAAAACGGCGTGGAGGGCGTGACCTACACCCTGGGCGAAAACGGCCTGCCTGTCGTCAACGGCGACTACCGCGGCACCGAGATGCTCAACCACAATATGAACATCGACATGACCTGCCTCGTACATGCAGCCAAGAAAGTAGGCACCATCGAGCAGTCCATCGCCGCCATCACCCCCAAGGGGATCCCTCAGGATTTCACTCAGGAACTGATCGACAACTATTACGGCCTCAAGGAGAGCGCCGACAAGGGCTGGGCGTACTCCGATCCCGTCTTCTCCGTAGCCATCCAGACCGAGAGCGAGTACACCGCAACGCTGCTCAGCCTGTACCAGGAGTACAGCGTGGCGCTGACCAAGTGCAAGCCCGAAGAGTTTGACGCGCTGTACAAGGATCTGAGCCAGAAGTTCCTGGACGCCGGCTATCAGCAGATCATCGACGAGCGTCTGGCTGCTTACGAGGCCGGGAATACCACCAAGCTGCCTGCTGCCAAATAAAAAGACAGCATACCTATCTGACTGGGATGCCCTCCAAGCCTCTTTGGAGGGCATTCCAGGCTAAAAGGGTATCCGTATTGATTGGAGGATTGCTTCATGAAGCTCACGTTCGACAGGGAAAAGCTTTTGTCTGCTGTGGATGCTTTGGTCCGCAAAACCATGGAGATGGACCTCACCTGGGAGTGGCCCTGCGGCGTGGCCTATTATGGCGTGTCTGAGGCGTATAAGCTTACCGGCAGTACGGAATATCTCGATCTGCTGAAAGCAAGGGTGGATGAGCTGATCTCCTTGGGGCTGCCCGCCTTTACGGTGAACACCTGCGCCATGGGCCATTGTCTTTTGGTGCTTCATGAGGCCACGGGGGATCAAAAATACCTGGATATCGCCATGGCGAAAGTGGATTACTTAACGCACAAGGCGCTACGCTTTGCAGATAACGTTTTGCAGCACACGGTCTCCATTAACAACGACTTTCCAGAGCAGGCCTGGGCCGACACGCTGTTTATGGCCGCCATGTTCCTTTTGCGGGTGGGCGTTCTTACAAAAGACCAGGCCATGGTGGAGGATGCCTTGAAGCAGTATTACTGGCATATCCACTATCTGCAGGACAAGGCCACGGGGCTTTGGTACCATGGCTATGACAATATTCAAAAGAACCACATGTCTGGCTTTTTCTGGGCAAGGGCCAACGCCTGGGCTGCCTACACCATGTCCCAGGTGAAGGCACGGCTGCCCAAGCCCTATTTGTACCCGCCCTTTATGGATGTGGACTGCTCGCTGCGCGATCAATTGGCAGGCCTCAAAGCCTTGCAAACGGAAAACGGGCTGTGGCGCACCGTACTGGACGACGGGGAAAGCTACGAGGAACTCAGCGCCAGCTGTGGTATCACGGCGGCCATGATCGTAAACAAAAACCCGCTGCATACAAAATATGTGCAAAAGGCATTGGGTGGCATTATGGACAACATCACCCCGGACGGCCGGCTGATAAACGTATCGGGTGGCACGGCGGTGATGAATGATTTGGATGGTTACCGCAATATCTCCCGGGATTGGACGCAGGGCTGGGGGCAGGGGCTTGCGTTGACATTTTTGACCGCGGCGCTGAAAACGGACAGAGGATGAGCAATATGAACGGCCAAACAGGCGGGTTTACTTTGCCCGGCGAGGCGGGCTATGAGGATTTGACACTTGCGCTGGCGAAAAAATGGGGTGCAGATGTGATCCGCGACAGCGACGGCACGAAGCTTTCCCCGAAAATATTGGACGCCGGCTATGAGATATACGCGACCATATGCATTATAAGGGATCATAACGAATGGGCAAAAAAGCACCTTCATACGCTGCAGCAGGTGTTTTTAATCAGTAACCCCGTCACCGCCACGGGGGATACGGTGGAGATCCCTCT
Organism: Bacillota bacterium; assembly: GCA_023413135.1. Lineage (GTDB taxonomy): Bacteria > Bacillota > Clostridia > Christensenellales > Aristaeellaceae > JAEWAH01. The sequence continues at coordinate 60,702 of JAEZQK010000060.1, read as the reverse complement.
GATGGAGCGGTACTTTGGCGAGCAGTTTTCCGTAAACGACAGCTCTGAAGCCATGCTGTACTGGCAGGTTTTTGACCGCACCCAAAACGTGGAAGTGCAAAGAAGCAAGTGGCGCTACGATCCTGAGACAAAATCGGTCCGGGTCACGGGCGCCGTTCCCTGGCACCGGTACACTGCAAGCTTTCTGGCCTTTCGGGTGTGGGAAGAAATCAACATGTACAACCATATCACCAATTGCTGGACGTCGGAGCATTTGATGCAGCTGGATCCCCGGCATCTTGAGGTGCAGGAATATCTGCTTGCATGGCTTGACAACTGGTGCCAAGAGCATCCCAAAGTAGATGTGGTCCGGTTCACGTCCCTGTTCTATAACTTTGCTTTCATCTGGGGGTCCAGCCCCCGTAACCGGTATCTGTTTTCCGACTGGGCATCCTACGACAACACGGTCAGCCCCCTGGCACTTACACAATTCGAGAAAAAAATGGGCTACGCCCTCACCGCAGAGGACTTTGTCAACAAGGGCAATTTTCAGGTCACCCACTGGCCGCCTACTTTAAGGAAACGGGATTACATGGATTTTATGAGCGGCTTCGTGGCCGGCTTTGGCAAAAGGCTGGTGGATATGGTCCACCGCTATGGGAAAAAGGCGTATGTATTTTATGATGACAGCTGGGTAGGCATGGAGCCTAACGGAGAGCGGTTTTCACAAATCGGGTTCGACGGGCTGATCAAGTGCGTATTTTCGGGCTATGAAGCAAGGCTTTGCGCCCATGTGCCCGTTAAAACCCACGAGCTTCGGCTGCACCCCTATCTGTTCCCGGTGGGATTAAGCGGTGCGCCTACCTTTAAGCCGGGAGGCAATCCTGCTTTGGATGCGAAAAAGTACTGGCTTCAGGTGAGAAGGGCGCTGTTGCGCGCCCCGGTTCAAAGGATCGGCCTGGGCGGGTATCTGCATTTGACGGAGGGCTTCCCTGACTTCTGCGATTATATTGAGGAACTGGCCGATGAGTTTAGAAGGATCAAAGCGCTGCATGAGGGCGGGGAACCTTATACGCTGCCCATCCACGTAGCCGTACTGCACGCCTGGGGGAAATTGCGCTCCTGGTCGCTGTCGGGCCATTTCCACGAGACGGATAAGCATGATTTGATCCACATCAATGAGGCGCTGTCGGGCCTGCCGGTGAGTGTGCGGTTTATCAGCTTTGAGGATGTGAAGGCCGGGGCGCTCAAGGATGTGCAGGTTGTGTTCAGTGCCGGTGCGGCAGGCACGGCCTGGAGCGGCGGGGAAAGCTGGGCCGATCCTCAGGTGGTGGAAGAGCTTACCCGCTGGGTGCACGGGGGCGGCGCGTTCATCGGCATCAACGAGCCTTCGGCCTGTCCGGGCGCCGACACATACCTTCGCATGGCCCATGTGCTGGGTATTGATCTGGATACCGGGGAAAAGGTCTGCCATGGCCGCTGGAGCTATGATGCAGCACCGTTAGCGGGCCTTCCTGCGGAGGATGTACATCTGAGCAGGAAGGAAAATCTTTACCTCACCGATGGGAAAGCCCAGGTGCTGGCGGATGACAAGGGCGTACCCACCTTTGTTGTGAACGGCTTTGGCCGGGGGAAGGGCATCTATTTGACTTCCTTCAGAGTAGAAACGAAGGCCACGCGCTTTTTGCTGAACCTGCTTCTGTTCGCCGCAAATATTGAACAAAAGCAGTGCTATATTGCCGACAACCCATATGCGGAATGCGCTTATTATCCCGCCGCAAACACGCTGGCGGTGGTAAACATGAGCGGGGAGAAGCAGACCACGCGGATCAAAACGCCCGGCGGTCTGGTGGAGATTCATTTGGAGCCGTATGGCTTTGTGACCAGGGTTCTGTAAGAAAGAGCGGCGCCTTCAAAGGGTATGCAAAGTACATACAAAAAGGTCCCGCACCGGTTGGAACGGGATCTTTTTGGTGCAATCATGGGCAGGGATCATCCGCGATGGAATTCATACTACAACAGCACTTGCTGGTTGGTGCCATAGAACACATCCTCACGGCCGGACAGCAATTTCAGCAGTTCCTCCATCCTTTCCCAGTTATCCTTCTGGTCAAACTCGTAACTGTGGCCCCAGATGTTAAGCAGCAGGGGCTTGTCCCCCTCGTCCTTTAAAAAAGCCTCCGCCAGTTCAAATACCTTTGGATGATCGTGGTGGCAGGTGGGCTTCAAACGCAGCAAATCCATAGGAAGGTCAAAGCCCAGGGATGCTTCCACCGTGCGGGAATAGGTGATGCCGCAATCCCTTAACACATCCACCACATCGTCGGAATAGGTGCCGTAGGGATAGGCCATGCCGGTAACGGGCACACCGAACATGGCATGAATAGCTTTTTTGTCGCCCAGGACTTCCGCAAGAATTTCTTCTTTCGGAAGATTTTCCAGGTGGGGATGGGTGAGGGTATGCACCGCCAGTTCATGGCCTTTGTACACTGTCCGGGCTTTGTCCAAAGTCAGGCAGCGCCCTTTTTCATCACCTAAAAGGGCGGAGTTGATATTGAAGGTGCATTTAACACCATAGCGGTTGAACAACTCCGCCAGGCGTTCATCCTGCCATACGCCGTCATCATAGCTGAAGGTCAAGGCTTTGCGCTTTTCATGCCAATCCATTTATTTGCTTCCTTTCGTAGTTTTCAGGTGGAGAAAACGGATGCAGTGCGGCAGCCCGTATTGACATGCCTTGCCTGTATGGTATATCATAGCCCGAGCTTCGTCAAGGCGTTATACTGTTTGGCATTGCTGTGATATGGCCATATGGGGAAGGACGGTACGAAAGATGATTCCATTGGATAGAATCGAAAAGTGGCTTCCAAAACTTACCGAAAGCGCCAGGCAGTACTTGCAGCCCGATGAGTTTGTCCAATATGAACGCATGCCGGAAGGCGAGCGGGAAAGACAGATCAGGGCCTTGCTTTCAGCCCCCATCGCCAACTTTACGGTGATCAATGAAGTGTTCTTCCGGGACCGCTGGAATGAGGTAATGGACAGGCTGCATCCCGGCGGCAGGCTTACGTTGCTGGAAGTAGCCTCCGGGGACGCGGATATGATCCCCCAGTGCATGGCGCGGACAAGGCAGGGGAGTTTGTATATCACCGCCAACATGAACGAAAAGCTGAACGAAAGCCTGATGCAGAGGATTGGTGGGCTGCCCATAGCGGTCCGGCTGGTGGATGACGACGCGGCAAATATATTGCATCATTTGGAGGCAGGGCAGGTGGATATCATTGCCTTCCAGCACGCTGTCAACGATGTGCTGCAGGCTGTTCTCTGCGCTCAAAACAATATCGACACCGTGTACAGCGACTGGATGGAGACGCTGCCTGCCATGATCAAGCTGCTTCAAAAGGAAGTGGCGGCGGGCACGCTGGATATGCATGTACGGGAGCCATTTATGGATCTGATGCGATCCCTTTGGCCCACGCTGAGGGCGGGCGGCTTTGTTGCTATCAACCATTATATGTTCCAGCTTGATCTGGATTGGGGCTATCCTCCGGATCTGTTTGAGAACCTGGCGCCGATGGTGCGTCGGTGGCTAAAGGAACTGCCGGGGTACAAGGAGGTCACGCTTGACGGGTTTGATCCCCAGTGGTGGATCTTTTTGAAAAAGGTGGAAAGATAACAAGCAAAATATAAGAACGGCAAAGAGCATAACAGTCTTTTTCTTCGCGGCCTCATGGGGTCCGGCAAGAAATATACGAAGATCCCTTGCGATAAAATAGATCCATGCCGGCCATTTACCCGTTTCCCTCCGTTGCAATTCCCTCAAGATGGGATATAATGAAAAATGCATACGGGGTACCCTGGAGTAAAGTTGAGAAGAGTTTTTGCCCAAAGGAGGCTTCTGCAATGCCCGAAAAATGCACATCTGATTGTTCCGCCTGCCAGGTGGATTGCGCGTCCAGAAAAAAGCCCGCCGCCAGCTTTCAGGAAAAGCCCCACGACTTGAGCCATGTGAAAAAGGTCATCGGCGTGGTCAGCGGCAAGGGCGGGGTAGGCAAATCCATGGTCACATCGCTCCTGGCGGTAACGCTTAGGCGGATGGGGCTTAAGACCGCCATCCTGGATGCCGACATTACCGGGCCGTCCATCCCCCGGGCCTTTGGGATCACGGAGAAGGCCACGGGCAGCGATGTGGGACTGTTCCCGGTTGTAAGTAAAACGGGCATCCCGGTGATGTCGCTGAACCTTTTGCTGGACAACGATACGGAGCCTGTGGTGTGGCGCGGCCCCATTATCGCAGGCACGGTGAAACAGTTCTGGACGGACGTCATATGGGGCGACGTAGACTTTTTGTTTGTAGATATGCCGCCGGGAACGGGGGATGTGCCCCTTACCGTGTTCCAGTCGTTGCCGGTGGACGGCATCGTACTTGTGACCACGCCCCAGGAGCTGGTGACCATGATCGTGGAAAAAGCCGCCCATATGGCGGATAAGATGCAGGTGCCCATCCTGGCGCTGGTGGAGAACATGAGCTATGTGGTCTGCCCCGACTGCGGCAAGGAGATTCGTGTGTTCGGCGACAGCCATGGCGAGGAAACGGCTAAGAAGCACAGCATTGAAACCTTCGACCGCCTGCCCATGGAACCGGTCCTTTCTGCGGCCTGCGACCAGGGCCGCATCGAGTGGACCCAGGGGGAATATCTCAAAAAAGTGGCTGGAAAATTGACAGAGATGGGGAAAGAGAACGTCTAATTTCCAACGATATAGATTTGAAAGCCGCGGCCCTGTAGACGCCTTGTCCAAACATTGACAATAACAACTTGTCATGCTATACTAGCCCCTGTTCATGGGGGAGTAGTTGGCGCGTTTGCGCGGCAAGTCAACATCCTGGCGTTAACGTATAATACGCCTGGCTTGTCTGAAATAATGAGACTCATGTACGGCCTAATGCTGTACATGGGTCTTTTTTTGCAGATGCGGCGATGCTATTTGTGATGAGGATGTGGTGCGGATGGGACTGGTGGAGCTTTTCCTGCTGGCAGTAGGCTTGTCAATGGATGCTTTCGCGGTAGCGCTGTGCAAGGGGCTGTGCATGCAGCGGCTGGACAAGCGCCAGGGTACGCTGATCGCGGCCTTCTTCGGCGGTTTCCAGGCGCTGATGCCCTTGATCGGCTGGTTTCTGGGCACGCAGTTTGAGCGCTACATCACCTCCGTTGATCACTGGGTCGCCTTTGGGCTGCTTGCCATTATCGGCATAAGCATGCTGAGGGAAGCCTTTTCCAGAAAAGAGGAAGAGGTGGACTGTACTGTAAAGCAGGACATCAAGGGCCTGCTCCTGCTGGCCATCGCCACCAGCATCGACGCTCTGGCGGTAGGCATTACCTTTGCCTTTTTGCAGGTGAATATCCTGCCGGCGGTATCCTTGATCGGCATCACTACGTTTTTGCTGTCGTTTGCCGGCGTATGGGCCGGCAAACGCTTTGGCTTGAAATATCAAAAAAAGGCCCAGATGGCAGGCGGAGCGGTGCTCATCCTGATGGGCCTTAAGATATTGCTGGATCATTTGGGTGCGCTGTAGCCTTACAGGCTGCAAGAAGGCGGTCTTTTTAGTACCTTGTAGGGAATGGTGAATTCCACGATGCCTGTGGCATAGGGTGCGATGTCGTACTGTTGGTAGTAGATTACCAGCCCGCAGGGGGACAGATAGTAGCTTTGGGGATTGAACCGCTCCACAATGAGCTGGCGGTAATCTTCAAAATAGATGGGATTCTCCGCCATGATCTTATCAGCCTGCGCAAGGATCAATCCCAGGATCAGCTGCTGGTAATGGGCTCCCGGTGCAAAAAAGCTGCTAAGTGGCACCACTGTTCCTGTTCGCAGGTTCCAGGTGTCCGAATAGCGCAGGGTATTGGGGTGCGCCCCGCCGGTATATTCGTACTGGTCCCGGTATATGCTCAAATAGCAATCCTGGTTGTAGGTCACCTTGTAGTAAAGCCCCGCCCCAAAGGGGTTGAAGGGAAAGCCCTCCTCCTGGGTATACTGATAGGTTTCCACAGCGTTTTCATACAGCGTGGTGGATGCGTAGGTGTTCAGGTCATCCACCTGCATCTGGATACGGCTGTTGATAGCTGTTTCCACAGGTCCGCCCTCCGGCAGCCTTACCGTGAAGTAATGGTTTTCCACGGAGAGTACCAGGACATCCTCATATGTAAAATCCTGTTTTTGTTCCCGTGGAACGATGGTGGCGCTCATGGTTTGCGTTGGCATGTTCATCCCTCCCGCTGCCAGCTTATGCCGGGCGGAAGGATTGGTGACGTGCAGGCTTTTTTATAGCTTGATACTATTTTTGATAATCGTGCCCCCGGTAACCCCGGGGGCACTTACATAAATAAACGATTTCCGCGCTTATTTTTCGCAGCAGGGTTTTGTATCGTCATCATCAGAACGTATGCCCAATTGTTGATCCAACCGCTTGTGAGCCGATTTGACGGATTCTTCCACGCGGGTCACGCGCTCGGCCAGGCGGCCCATATTATCCGCCGTACGGTGCTGCTCCGACTTGATATCGTCAATGCCTTCTTTGATATAATTGATATCCACCTTGAGGGTAGCCTCTACGGAAGCGTCCGAAGCGACATCCTGCTTATGGGCGCGCCTGTAGGCGATTGTGCCGAAAATAATACTGGCCACTATGCCTATCGCGCCAAGGATTCCCCCCAGAATGCCTACGATCATTTCTGCTTTTTCCATTCATAACACCTTTTTCTTTCGACTCAAAAGGCATGGCGCGCACGGCAAATTGGAATACGCGCCTCAATAGTAGATTATGTGTGGCCTTGCACGACGGTGCCAAGAACAAAAAGGTGTAAAAAGGCGGACATTTTCATGCCCGCACATAATTAAAAATTTGTTTTCTTCGCAGTTCCTACACAAGCCTGAACATCCGCAATACGCCAAGCAGGATCATCACGGCCCCGGCCACCTTGCGGATAAAGGCTTGATGGGTTCGCAGAAAGGAAAGCAAGCCGCCAAGCTTTACGTACAGCGCCATGAACAGAAGGAACGGCACGGTCATGCCCAGCGCGTAGAAAAACAGCAGCCACATACCCCGGGTGGCGCTGCTCCCTTCGGTAGCCGCCATGAGCAGCACATTAAACAGAAAAGGGGATGTGCATGACAGCCAGGAAACAGCCAGCAGAACGCCCAGCAGCATCATTTTCACAAACCCGCCGGACGCCAGCTTTCCGGCATCTGCCTGTACTGAAAACAGGTGAAAACCCGGCACCACATCAAGCATCATCAGGCCAAAGAGGATCATTAATGCTCCGCCTATGTAAGGAAAGGCATCGCGGTATTGCTTCAGCAGGCTTCCCAGCGCTCCGGCCCCGGCGCCCAGCACCATAAAGAAAGGCACGAAGCCCAACACAAAGCCCAGCATGCGAAAAAGAACCTGTTTAAGCGCGCCGGGGCCGCGCTCATTCAGCGGCCCTTCGCCCATCAGGTAGACGGCGTACACCGGCAGCATAGGCAGGATGCAGGGAGATAAAAATGCCAGAAAACCATTGAAAAGAGCCGACCAGACTGTGAAATTCAATTCAACCAGCTGGGGCGCGGTACTAAAATCAAAGCCGGAGGGCAAGCGTTCATTCCCCCTTACGGTGTTTCAGGAGCCTGAAGCCCGGCCATTTGAAGAGCCTTCTCCATCAACTCATAGGTCATGGCACCGGGCTGGTACGCAGCCAGATACCCTTCCTTATCGATAAACACGGAAAGGGGATAGCCTTCCAATTGATAAAAGCTGGTGAGGAAAAAATTCGCATCCTCCACCATGCGCAGGGAATCCAGGCCGTTGTCCTTTAGGAATTGTTTGGCGGTATCTTCCGTGTCCCTGTCGGGCACGTGGATGAGCACTACGGTCAAATCCTCAGCGTAGGCTTGCTGGAGCTTTAAAATATCGGGCATTTCCTGCTGGCAGGGCGGGCACCAGCTGGTGAAAAAGTTCAGGTATACGACCTTGCCCTTTAGGTCGCTGAATGTCATGGGGCTGCCTTCCATATCACTGAGCAGGTAGGGCATGCCTTTTTCATTGGTCGGCAGTGGCGTAGGCACCGCGGCCTGTTGCGTGGCAGCAGGTTCTAAGGTAGGCGTGGGGGATGCTTGCTCCGCCGTTGCGCAGCCCGATAAAAGGAGCAGCAGTGAAAGCAAAAGGGCGGTCAGGCGAAGGTGGGGGTGATGCATAGGAATACCTCCTTTTCGTCGGGAACCGATATATGATATGTAGATATTATACCAGAAAAAACTTTCTGATGAAACAAAAGGGGAGAATCACCATTGTATTCATCCGTTCTTTCATGGATAGAGCAAAGTTTTACATCATAGCAGCATTGCAACGATTCTGCGGATGCGACCAGGGCTTTCCGACCGATCTGGCTCAATCGGCGCATTGCTTCGCTACCGCTCGCAACCCCGGCGGCCTCAATTGTCGCGCTGGTTCACTGCCGTTCCCATCGCTCTGTTTCGGCCGCTTCCTCCGCCCGGCTTATTGCCGCCACCGGCGGCAGCCGGGCTTCGGAACCCGTTTCGCCAGCCTCCTCCATACCGCCCTATTCTGCCACTGGCAGGGGCGGTATTCCGGAGCCCTGGGCCTTCGGGGACATCCCTCAAGCGAAGATTCCTTATCATCCCATATAAAGTTTTTCGGGAGGGGTGAGTGATCCGAGCGCCGCCAGTTGCGGATGAAGCGAGGTGGAGGAATCAAGCGAAACGAGCGATGGGAGCGGCATCGAACCAGCGCGACGATTGAGCTTGCGGAAGGGGAGGGAGATTTTTTTAAGAAGCTCCCTCCCCGCTTTTTTCTCCTGAATAAATCTTGCATTTTTTGTGGGAATACTTGCAGAAGGTGCGGTTTTGTGGCAGAATAGGTAAGTCCATTATACCGGGGGACGAGCCTCCGGGTTGGCTTAATGTGTAAGGAGGTCAGCCCCCATGCAAACGACCCAATGTGTGGTGATACTGGACTTTGGCGGCCAGTACACCCAATTGATCGCCCGGCGTGTGCGGGAGAACAGCGTTTATTCCGAGGTAGTGCCTTATACTGCGTCCCTCCGGCAGATTGAAGAACTCAAGCCGGTGGGCATTATTTTAAGCGGCGGTCCCGCCAGCGTGCTGGATGCGGATGCGCCCCGCTGCGACGAAGGCATTTTTGAATTGGGCGTGCCGGTGCTGGGTATCTGTTACGGCATGCAATTGATGTCGGTGCTGCTTGGCGGCAAGGTCATGCGGCCCGACCAAAGGGAATATGGCCGCAATCTGGTCACCATGGACAAGCGTGACGGGCTTTTTGCAAATGCATCTATCGCTTCTGTCTGCTGGCTGAGCCACACCTACCAGGTGTCTCAATTACCTGAGGGCTTTGAGGTGATCGCGCATAGCGACAATTGCCCCATTGCGGCCATGGAGCACAAGCGAAAACGTCTTTTCGGCGTGCAGTTCCATCCGGAAGTCACCCACACCCAGGAAGGCTCTGTGATCCTCAAAAACTTTTTGAAAAACATCTGCGGCTGCGTGGGGGATTGGTCCATGGAGGCATACGCCCAGATGGCCATCCGCCGCATCCGGGAGCAGGTGGGCGAGCACGGTACAGTCCTTCTGGGCCTGTCCGGCGGGGTGGATTCCTCCGTGGCGGCGGCACTTTTATACCAGGCCATCGGCGACAGGCTCACCTGCGTGTTTGTGGACCACGGGTTTATGCGCAAGGGCGAAGCCGAGCAGGTGGTGGAGGTTTTCAGCAAGACGTTCCCCGTTCATCTGGTCCATGCGGACGCCGGCGAGCGGTTCTTTAAAGACCTTAACGGCATAACGGATCCGGAGAGCAAGCGCAAGATCATCGGCCGTGATTTTGTGGAGGTCTTTAAGGACGAGGCTAAAAAGCTTGGCAAGCTGGATCACTTCGCCCAGGGCACCATTTACCCCGATGTGATCGAAAGCGGCAGCGTGAAGGGCAGCGCGGTGATCAAGAGCCATCACAACGTGGGCGGGCTGCCGGCGCAATTGGGCTTTACCAGCCTGGTGGAGCCGCTGCGCATGCTGTTTAAGGATGAGGTCCGCAAGCTGGGCATGACCTTGGGATTGCCGGAGGACCTGGTATTGCGGCAGCCCTTCCCCGGCCCGGGTCTTGCCATTCGTGTGATGGGCGACGTGACACCGGAGAAGGTACACATCGTTCGGGAAAGCGATGCGATCCTCCGCCAGGAAATCGCAAATGCAGGCCTTAACCGTGACATCCACCAGTATTTTACGGTGCTTACCGGCGTGCGTTCCGTTGGCGTTATGGGCGATGAGCGCACCTATGACTATACCCTGGCCCTTCGGGCCGTGACTACCGACGATTTTATGACCGCTGACTGGGCGCGTATCCCTTATGATGTGATTGCCCGCATCAGCGAGCGTATCGTCAATGAAGTACCCCATGTGAACCGCGTGGTCTTTGACGTGACCACCAAACCCCCGGCCTCCATCGAGTGGGAATGATCCCTTTACATAGGAAGGAGTATAGCCCCCATGCCTAATTTCGCTTTGAACGATGATGTATTTACGCGGGCGGCGAAGGAATTTCAAACGCCCTTTCACCTGTATGATGAACAAGGCATTCGCGAAACGGCCCGGGCGCTGAAGGCAGCCTTTTCCTGGTGCCCCGACTACAAGGAATATTTCGCCGTCAAGGCGCTGCCCAACCCCACCATCCTGCGCATATTGAAGGAGGAAGGGTGCGGCACGGACTGCTCCTCCATGACGGAGCTGATGCTGTCGGAGGCTGTTGGAATCACGGGTGGAGACATCATGTTCAGCGCCAACGCCATGCCTCCGGAGGAGTTTGACTATGCCCGCAAGCTGGGCGCTTTCATCAATCTGGATGACATTACCCATATTGAGGTGCTAAAAGAGCACGGCGGCATCCCCGAATGCATCTGCTGCCGCTACAATCCCGGTGGGGATTTTGCAATCGGCAACACCATTATGGGCAACCCCGGCGAAGCCAAGTACGGCTTTACCCGGGAGCAGATGACCGAGGGGCTGAAGACACTCAAAGCCTTAGGTGCGAAGTCCTTTGGCATTCATGCCTTTTTGTCCAGCAACACCACCGACAACAGCTATTATCCTGGCCTGGCCAGGCTCTTGTTCCAGGTGGCGGCGGAACTGGTTGCCGAATCAGGCCTCACGCTTGCCTTTGTTAACCTGTCCGGCGGTGTCGGCATCCCCTACAGGCCGGGTGAGGCGGCGACGGATATCATGGCTGTTGGCCGGGGCGTGAAGGAGGCCTACAAAGCAATATTCACCGCTGCGGGTATCCATAACGTGGCCATCAAGACGGAACTGGGCCGCTACATGACCGGTCCCCACGGCTGGCTCGTGACCACCGCAACCAGCCATAAGGACACCTACCGCCACTATATCGGCGTGGATGCCTGTGCCGCGAACCTGATGCGCCCGGCCATGTACGGCGCGTACCACCACATCCACGTGGCGGGCAAGCGGGATCTGCAAGAGGATCACGTGTACGATGTAACGGGTTCCCTATGTGAAAACAACGATAAGTTTGCCGTTCAACGCAAGCTGCCCAAGATCGACATGGGCGACATTGTGGTGATACACGATACCGGTGCGCATGGCTTCGCCATGGGCTACAACTACAACGGAAAGCTGCGCAGCGCCGAAGTTCTCCATAAGGCCGATGGTACCTTCCAGCTCATCCGCCGTGCCGAAACCGCCCGGGATTACTTTGCCACGCTGGATATCGACCCCGCGGCGCCAAAGCTGGGGGTGTAGCCAGGGGACGCCGTCCCCTGGACCCCTGTTCAAGGGATAAAACCCCTTGAAAATCCCCATATATGTATTGCAGGAAACATATTGGCCCCTTCCGTTTCAGATGATGAAATGGAAGGGGCAGTTATATTTGTAGAAAAAATGGGCGATTAATATCACTCCTACGCCGTTTAGAGAAGGTTGGCGTTCCAATGTGGAGTAAAGAAAAAAGGAAGGGTTCCGGCATTGCCGGCACCCTGAGGTGGTTAAGGCATTTGAAGCTTGTCCCTGTTCTCCCATAGCCATAGCAGCATGCGCTTGTTGGTATCAGCCAGCTTTTCAAACTTGGGATTGTCGGAAAAGTATGCTAAACATATCATTTGAATGGTGAATACAACGTACGGGGCGGCCTCCCGTTCCTCCTTGGTGAGTAGGCATACGGCATCATACCCGTGAAGCACGCTGTGATAGACTTCGAACCATTTGTCATCGGAGGGGGTTTTTGATTCCGGAAAGGTCTCCGACAAAATGGCGGTAGTCAGGTAACAGGGGTCAAAGAGTCGGATATTTCGCTGGCCCAGTTCAAAGTCGATAAAGCCAGACAGTTCCTCCCCATCCATCAAAATATTGGCGGGGTTTGGATCCCTGTGGATCGGGTGCTTTGGCAGGAGGGGATACAAACGCTGGAAATGCTCCGTGTACATTTGATAGAATTCCGGCGGCAGGGAAAGCACGGCCTGCGTTCCGGGCATGGCCCAATTCCTGACGGCTTCGAAAAGGTCCGGCTCATCCAAAGAAAGTTCCCGGTCATACCGGCTGAGTACCTTGTGCAGCCTGCCGATGAGACCGCCCAACTGCCCGGCCCTTTGTACCCAGTCCCTTTCCAGCAGCGCCCGGCTGTTTACCGGCCGGCCCGGCAATCTTGGCAGCAGGTAAAAGTAGAGTTCGCCCTCTTGGATGTAATCCTGCCCGTCCAGCGCTAAAACGGGTACAGGGGCGTTCATCCCATCCTTTTTCAGTGCCCTGGCGATGGCCGCGTGGGTCTTGAGCCCCGGTAGGTTTTGGGTGGTTTTTAGCACATATTCCTGTCCCACGTACCATGCGTTGTCGGCAATGATGCCGCTGTTTTCATACTGGACGGGAGAGCAGATCATATCCGTGAGCGCCCAATGCTGCAATATAGCCTGTAGTTTTGCGTGGCCAATCATGATATCCACTCCTTTTTGCAAGGCGATTCTGTGGGGAGGGGGCATTGCACCTTGTTTTTTGTACGAGGCGGGGGTTTTATCAAGCTCCCGGACAAAGGCTTTGTAAAACCCCGCATAGGTGTCAAAGCCGTAGTTCAGCGCCGCCTGTAAAGCGCCTGTGCCCCGGGAGATATGATAGGCGGCATGTAACAGGCGCCGTCTGAGTACATACGCCATCACCGGCATACCCACCGCCTTTTGAAACATGCGGCAAAAGTGGAAGGGCGAGAATCCCGTATAAGACGCGATGTCCTCCAAGGTAAGGTCTGCTTTCAGGTTCTCCTCGATGAAGTCGATACTCTTTTGCATCAGGTCAATATCTGTCATGATGATCTTCCTCCATCCTGCAGCCGCCTGTTTCCATGGATAGAATACCATAAAACGCACGCCGGAACATTTCCTTGCGTGCGCTTTTTAGTTCTATGTTCCTTTCCCCTCATATGAAAAAAGCCTGCTTGACAACGTTTAAGTTTCCGGTATCATATTATAATGTATGCCTAGACACATTTTTTCCCGTAAGAGCATAGCGTAGGGCCTATAACCGTCCTATCCTGCCTGGAACACCCCACATACTAGTGGAATTGCTCTTGGGCAAGACCATGCAGTGGCTATTTGCCTTGCTTTGGGTTTGGTGATTTTTTTCGTGTTGCCAAGATGGTGTGCCGTGGGCATAGACCCAAAGATATACAATACATTTCCGGCAGCAAGATGCAGGAAAAAAGGGAGTTGTTCTATGAAGAAGACACTTGCGATTCTACTGGCATTGGTCCTGAGCCTATCCATATCCTGCGCGCTGGCAGCCGGCAAGATCGGCGTATCCATGCCCACGCAGAGCCTGCAGCGCTGGAACCAGGACGGCGCCTATATGAAAGCTATGCTGGAAGAAGCCGGGTTCGAGGCGGATATTCAGTATGCCAACGATGATGTGGCTATGCAGGCCGCCCAGCTGGAAGCCATGATCGCCGGCGGCTGCAAGGCGCTGGTGGTCACGCCCATAGATGGTACCTCTCTGGGCACCGTGCTTGCGCAGGCCAAAGCCCAAAACATCCCCGTCATCGCTTATGACCGCCTCATCATGGATACCGATGCGGTGAGCTACTATGTCACCTATAACAACTACATAGTGGGCACCGACCATGGCAAGTATATTGAGGCCGCTCTGGACCTTGAAAACGCGGCTGGCCCCTTCGAGTTGGAAATCTTTGCCGGTGACACCGGCGATAACAACTCCATCTTTATCTACCAAGGTATCATGGATGTTTTAAAACCTTATCTTGACAGTGGCAAGCTTGTCATTCCCAGCGGCCAGAGGGAATTTGAAGCCGTTACCTTTCCCGCCCCCGGGCCGGATGGTGCCAAGGCCCGTATGGATAGCCTGATCGGCACCTTCTATGCTGGCGGTACCGGGCCGGATGCGGTGCTCTGCTTCAACGACTCCATAGCCCTTGGCGTCACCGACTCCCTGGCGGCCGCCGGCGTTGAAAAGTTCCCCATTATCACCGGCCAGGATTGCGACATTGCCAACGTCAAAAACATCATCGCCGGCAAACAATCCATGTCCATCCTCAGGGATAGTCGTACCCTTGTCGATTATGCTGTCTTAATGGTGCAGGACATTATGAATGGCGAGCAGCCGGAAGTCAACGACACTACCACGTATAACAACAATATGTTCGTTGTTCCCGCCTTCCTGTGCACCCCTGTATACGTTGATGTCAATAGCTACAATTTTCTGCTTATCGAAAACGGTTATTACACCGAGGACCAGTTGAAGTAAATAAAATATCCGGCAGGTATCTTGCTATTTTGTAAACATTGACCCGCAGCGGAAACTTTTCCATTGTACAAACGTCTATAAAGTGTAACCCTTTGCAAAAGGAGAGGATTTTTTATGAAACGGTTCTCGGTAATCCTGGCGATGATGCTGGCGCTTTTCCCCATGCTTGGCGCACTTTCGGAAACAGCGCCGGAGACCAAGGAAGGCACCATTTATCTGGAGGGCATGCCTGAAACAATCACATTGACGCTGTTTGAAAGCGAACAGGGATACAGGCTGTGGTACGATGCCGGCATGTTTGCTTTTGCCTCTGCCCAGGAGGAGGAATACAGCGATGTCTTCCGCCCCGCAAGCCCCGATGCGGTGGAAGGCGTGTACCTGTCCATCCGATATTCTTCCCAATTAGACTACACCCTGGAGGACGCGGGCCGGGATGCGGAAAAGTCGCTTCAGGAAAATGGCTATACGGTGACCGCGGTAGATACCAATGAATTGTTCCCCGCGTACCGGTCTTTCGGATTCCACGGTGTCAACGTCGAATCCATCCAGGACACGTACATTGTCGAGGCGGAGGAAGGACAATACTATATCACTGCAGCGTATCCGCTCACCGCGGCGGAAGGCTTCGGCGGACGGCTGCGCCACATCATTTCCACGTTTGAAATCATGGGTGCAGAGCAGGAATAAACCTTGCATGGCATATTAAGGAAGCCCGGAGGACACAGCGCCTCCGGGCTTTCAATATGAACGCTACCACTTCACCTTGATGGCGTAGTACTTTTCGATCACCGTCAGGCCGCCGTGACGGAGCATATCCGCCACAGCCTTTCGGACGGCGGCATCTTTAAGCGCAGGAATGCCTATGGGATGGGCGGCGTCAAACGTCATCTCCCGGCACCCTTGCTGCGCATATATGCGCAGCCGGTTCTTGATCGTCGCGAAGGTCTGGGTGGCGCGCTGATCGCGGTTATGTTCGGCGGAGTGAAGTCGGGTCAATTCGTCCCGCAAGGTCATAGGTGCGTCCCCCTTTCGCAATACTTCATAATTTATTATAACACGAGAATTGGTTTGCGCACCTCAAAAACGCTGATCCCGCTTTGTTTAGTTTTTCACCAAATCAATGAATGTTTTGTAACGGCTGAACTGGTCCGAAAAAAAGGTTTTGCATTTTTGGTAATTTCATGTAGAATATAGGAGTATGGTGACGACCCCGGAGGCGGATTATGTATGATGTGGATCTCTGGGTAGAAACGATTTGTGAGGAGAACTACGACGATCTTTATGTGGTAGGGCTCCGTTATCTGCTCAAAACAAATCCTAAGGATATTGTCTTTCTGCCTGACGATATTCAAGAGGTCTACCTGCTTCTGTGCAAGAAAAAGGAAAAATTATTTCGGCATCCCAATATAACAGGATGGTTGATCAAAACCTTGAAAGAAGTCATTGCGGACCGGGAAGGCAAAGCAAGAAAGGAGAGGGCGCGCATTGCTTTCTCTATCGATGATGAAGCCGTCATGCATAAAGTGCAGGGTTTGTGTGCATCTGGCAGTGATCCTCTGGAAATTGTTTTGAATCGGTCACATGACGGGCTATCTGAGATCGAAAGGGAAATAGGCAAAGAAAATCTGAGATTACTTCAGGCATATTACGGGGAGAAAGTATCGTCTGATAAGTTGGCCACCCAAATGCAAATGGCCGGAGCGGCTTTACGGATGCGAATCACTCGTCTGAAGAGGAAAATCAAGGAACGTGCGGGCATTTTGTAATATTTGTCTGGTCGTACACTTTTGACGGGTAACCACACAGCAACCGGGGGTGGTTTTATGAACCGCATGCGGGTGAACGAATATAAAAAGTGGCTCCGGCAGGTCCTGCAAAAGGAGCAGCTTACTACGGAAGAGATGGCGCAGATCCTGGATGGGCAGCTGCGGCTGCCTGCCCGGGAGATGGATGCCGCACTGATCAGAAAATGCCGTAAGGCGTTGTACCCGGACCTTCAGGGGGCGGATATGCCCGGAAAGCAGGAAACGCTTCATCGGGTGCGGTCCTTTCTTCAAAAAGAGGGCAGGCCGGAAGGGACAAAAGCAATTGAATCTGCCGGTGCGAAAAGGCATTTTTTCCTTCGCCCCGCCGCCTTTGTCTCCTGCGTGCTGTTTGTAGTACTTCTTTTTGGGATTTCAATCAACGCCGTGGGATTTAATGTGTGGGATATGATTTTCCACTGGAATGATGAATCCATGAAAATGGAAATTGCGATGCAGAGGCAGATCAAAGGGCGAGAAGACCATCTGGGTCAATCTTATGACGATGCCTTCATCCGCAAGCTTGCGGAAATGGAAATGACTCCTTTGCTGCCATCCTGGATGCCCGATGGCTTTGGGCTGGAGCGTGTGGAGGGCAAAATCGAAACGGAAGATTATCGGTGGGCGGTGGGCAACTATACATCCGGAGATATGCAACTTCAAATATCGGTATTCTTGGATATTTCAGGAAATTTCGGTGGTATCTGGAGCTTGCAAAAAGATGAACGCGAGCCGGATATATTCGAACAGGGAGGGATCAAATTCTATATCATGGATAACCTTAGCAGGTCTCGCGTGTTTTGGTATGATCCCCCCTATACAATAAGCATCACCGGGCATGTGAACAGAGAGGAACTTAGGCAAATGATCGATTCCATTTTTGAAAGGAGCATATAAAAATGAAAACCCAAAAGCGTATCTTGGTAGCCCTCGTTGCCTGTCTGTTGTGGATGATGACCTTTTTACCCTGGGCAAGCGCCGATATAATCTTCCAGCCTCAAGCAGCCGAAATGATTGGAACCACAAATGTGATAGCTAAACCTCAGGGCGGTGGAAGGATTGATGCGGCTGCGACTATTAATTGCAATTATCCGGTCGATACACTAGGCTTTAGCTACATCCGTCTACAGGAGCTGAGAAGCGGTACGTGGACGACAGTAAAGTCGGTAGCGTCAAAGTATTCCTATAATGCATCAACATACTCGTATACTTTTACATACTACGGAACACCGGGAATGCAGTATCGTACACAGGCAGGCTTTTATGCGCATGAAGGTATCGACACGGAAACCTGCAGCGAAACAAGTAATACAATAACCTGCAATTAGCAAAGTTGTCGATTTAGTAAAAATCCAAAATCATCTCCGGCCTGATTTTGCCCCATGGTTCCGTTCGTTCAAACCGGCGGGCCCATGGGGCAGGGTGTTGTACGCTATTTGATTGTTCACGACAAGAAGTGGCTGCGGTACTGTTGAACAGAAGGATTCATACTATTCCCAAACTTAAATGCGTCGATGGGTTCGGGGTAGGGCGGGGGCTTGCTCCCGCCGCATGCTGGAGAAAGCATGCTACTATGGCCTATACGATACATATGGCGAACGCCCGCCCCCGCTCTACGCTTATCCCGTCAAGATGGCATGATTCGCATCCAAAGGCGCCAGCTACAATACATTATAGTTTGATTTGGTATCAGAACCATTTAATATAAGCTTTTCAATGAAAATCATATAAGTTCTATGGTGACTTTATGAAACGAACACAGGCAGTAAAAGATAATCTTCCAATAGAATGCATGGCGATGGAAATAGAATCATCCGCATTGTCTGACGAGAAGAAGCACTTTCGCTTTCGTCTTGCTACTTTTGTCGCCTGTGCGCTTCTTTTGGTACTACTTTTTGGATCTGCATTCCGTGCTGTTGGATATAACATGTGGCGTCTCTTTGTTTCTTGGGATGATGAAACGATGAAGATGAGAATAGACGCACAGGGGATGATCACGGGGCGCGGCTATAAAAACGATTTGGAGCCAGCTAGTGACGACGCCTTTTTTCAGAAGCTTGAGGAAATGGATATGATCCCTCTGCTGCCATCCAGACTGCCCGATAATTTTGTGCTGGAGCGGGTGGAGAGCAAAATCGAAACTGAATATAATCGGTGGGCGACGGGAATCTATACGCGCGATGATAGGCAGTTTCTGATATCGGTAGTTAAGAATGTTTCAGAAAATTCCGGTGCTATCTGGAGTTTACAAAAGGATGAACGCAAGCCGGAAATATATGAACGGGGTGGAATCAATTTCTATATCATGGATAATCTTGGCAGGTCTGTTGCACATTGGTTTGATCCCCCGTATGTGCTCAATATCGGCGGGCATTTGTCCAGAGACGAGCTTAAACATATGATCGACAGCATGTTCGAAAGTAAGTGAAAACAAAGTGGCAATGACGGGGTAACTTTATGAAGCGAGTGCAGGCAGGAAAAGATGAGCCTCCAATTGAATGCATGGCGGCGGAAACGAACGCATCCGGATTGTCCGGCGTGAAGAAGCGTTTTCGCCTCCGCCCTGCTGCTATTGCCGCCTGTGCGCTGCTTTTGGTACTTCTTTTTGGCGTTGCATTCCATGCTGTGGGTATGAATATGTGGCGTCTCTTTGTTTCTTGGGATGATGATACGATGAAGATGAGAATAGATGCACAGGGGAAGATCACAGGACGCGGTTATAAAAATGATTTGGAGCCGGCCCTTGATGACGCTTTTTTTCAGAAGCTTGAAGAAATGGATATGATCCCCTTGCTGCCATCCAGGCTACCTGATGGTCTTATGCTGGAGCGTGTAGAGAGCAAAATCGAAACTGAATATATGCGGTGGGCGACGGGAATCTATACACGAGATGATGGGCAGTTTCTAATATCGGTAGTTAAGAGAATTACAGAACGGTCTGGTGGTAACTGGAGCCTACAAAAAGATGATCGCAAGCTAGATATGTACGAACGTGGAGGGATCAATTTCTATATCATGGACAACCTTAGCATGTCTCGTGTGTTTTGGATAGAGCCCCCCTATATAATCGATATCGCAGGGCATGTGTCCAGAGAGGAACTCAGGCAAATGGTCGACAGCATGTTTGAAAGAAAGTAAAAACAAAAGTTAAGAATGCCAAATGGACAGCATCTGGTAAGTTTTTACTCGGAAATTTACAACCTTTCCGCCCTCCCACTGTGCCGGGCCTTAATGATGCTTTGATCAATAGCGAGGTGACCTTGTGAAGCGAGAGCAGACAATGAAAGAAAAGCTTCCAATGGAATGCATGGCGGCGGAAGCAAACGCATCCGGATTATCCGGCATAAAGAAACGCTTTCGCCTCCGCCCCATTTCTATCGCTTCATGTGCATTCCTTTTGATACTGTTGTCTGTGGTTGCTATCGATGCCATGGGCTTTAATATATGGCACTTCTTATATCGCTGGGATGACGAAGAACTGGATGTTCAAGGTACATTTCAAGGAAAAATCAATGGGGAAGGGCGTGAGAACTACTTACGTCCCTGCAAAAACGATGCCTTTTTTCAAAAGCTTGCCGAACTGGAATTGTACCCTTTGATGCCGTACAGGTGGCCTGAAGGATTTTCACTGAAGAAAGTGGAGGGCAAGGTCGAGGATGAATTTTTTAGATGGGCGCTGGGCTCATATGAAAATGGTCAGCGGCTGCTTAATGTTTCCGTCGACAAGTATAGCGTATCAAGCGGTGCTTTCTCCGGCGCTATAAATAAAGATGAACGGGAGCCTGAAATATACGACCGAGGCGGGTTAAGGATCTATATAGTACATAACTTAAGCAGAATTGTTGCATACTGGCTTGATCCTCCCTATATGGTAAACATTGGCGGCGATATATCACGGGAAGAACTCGGGCAAACCCTGCACAGCATGTTTGAAAGAAAATAAAATACACAGGCTGGAGAGCATTCAATCCTACTTCCCAGTATGCCTTGGGCAAGTGCCGATGCAACTATTATTGGACAGGCAAATTTATCGACGCCCACAATACTATACCCTCACCGCTCTCCCATGGTGCTGCGCCATAATCATGTTTTTCAGAGGCTCGTATTCCTCGTAGAACACGGCGATGAAATCCCCGGGTTTTGCCGTGGTGATGGCCTTGAACACCGCATCTTCTTCCTTTAGGTAAACCTCCAGCTCCAACTGGGGGTTTCCGCTTTTTTGGGCAGCCTGTTTTAAAAGGTCCGCAATCTCACCCGGCTTTCTCCCGCGCAGATCCGCGTCTTCCTTGATGATGAGCTTTTGAAAGTGCTGCCCGCACAGCGCGCCCACCTTTTTGACGGACTCGTCCTGCCTGTCGCCGGGCACGCCGATGACGCCCACCAGCCTTTTGGCGTCCTGTTTTTTCAAAAAGTCAATCACCTGGCTGTATCCGGCGATATTGTGGCCATAGTCCAGCATCACCTTGCAATGGCCGATCTGGAAGATGTTAAACCTACCGGGGTTGTCCTCCCCGTCAGGACTGAAGGATGTAAGCCCCTGGCGGATTTGATTCTCCGGAATGCCTAATCCCAGCAGCGCCGCCGCTGCGGCCAAGGCATTATCCACATTGCAGGCGGCCATGCCTTTTAAAGTAATAGGGATGTCCTCCACACGGCACAGGATGGTGGTCTTGCCAAGATACTGGGCGTACAGCCCGCCCTGATGAGCCCAGACGGCATTGCCGCCCTGCTTTAAGTGCTCCTTCAAAAGCACGCTGTCCTGGTTTCTGGAAAACATGAGCACATTGCAGCGCACACGCTTCAAAAAATAGGGCGTCATTTTGTCGTCGGCGTTTAAAACCGCGCTTCCCCAGGGCTTCACCGCCTCCACCACCAGGGATTTCACATGGGCCAGGTCCTCCAGGGTTTCTATGCCATCCTGCCCCAGATGGTCCTCACTGATGTTGGTGATCACACCTACGTCCGCCAGATCATATCCCAGCCCGCGGCGCGCGATGCCTCCCCGGGCGGTTTCCAGCACGGCGGCTTCGGTTTCCGGGTGCGAAAGTACTATGCCGGCACTTACGGCCCCGGTGTTGTCACCGGGCAGTATGCATTCATCCCCCAGGTATACGCCGCTGGTGGTGGTCATGCCCACTTTCAGCCCCGCCAGCGACAATGCATGGGCAATGAGCCTGGTGACGGTAGTCTTTCCATTGGTGCCCGACACGGCACAGAGGGGCACGGTATAGGTTGAACCCTGGGGAAAGAGCATGTCCAGGATATCCTTGGCTACCGGGGCGGGCGGGCCTTCGGAGGGGATCAAATGCATTCTAAGCCCTGGCCCGGCGTTTACCTCCAGTACTGCGCCGCCGTTTTCATCAAGGGGAACGGCAAGGTCCGGCGAACAGATGTCCACGCCGGCGATGTCCAGCCCCAGCGCCTTGGCGGCCCGGACGGCCAGCTTGGCATTGGTGGGATGGATGGCTTCCGGGCAGGATAAGGCGGTGCCTCCAGTGCTCAGGTTGGCGTTCTTGCGCAAAAAGACGGCGGAATCCCTCGGTGGAACGGAATCCGGATTCAGCCCGGCCTCTGAAAGGGTTTGGATGGCAACATCGTCCAGATCAATTTTGGTAAGGGGCTTTGTATGGTCTTCCCCCCGCAAGGGGTTTTCGTTTTCCTTATCCACCAACTGGCGGACGGTGCTTGTGCCGTCGCCCACCACCCGGGGCGGCTGCCGCTTGGCTACGGCGGATACCTTGTCACCCACTACCAGCACACGGTAATCCTGCCCGGTAATATGCTTTTCCACCACGGCGGCGGAGCTGAACTCCAACGCCAGCTTAAAGGCCTCGGGCACGCCCTCCCGCCCTGCAATATTCAGCGTAACGCCGTTTCCGTGGTTGCTGTCGTATGGCTTGATGACCACGGGATAGCCGATCTCAGCAGCATGGCGCAGGGTGCTGCCTATTGAATAGGCAATCTCCCCGGCAGGCACGGGGATGCCGTGGCGGCGCAGAAGCTCCTTGGTCAGATGCTTGTCCCCGGCAATGTTCACGGCAATACAGCTGGGCTTGTCGGTGAGAGCCGCTTCCATGCGCCTTGCATACTTGCCATATCCCAACTGCAAAAGGCTGTCATTGCCCAGGCGAGTTACGGGAATGCCGCGCTTTTGGGCTTCCTCATAGATGGCCTTGGTGCTGGGGCCGAGGTCGGTGCGGGAGGCCAGGAGTTGCAACTCCTTGAACAAGGGCTGCAAATGGGGGCTTTTGCCCTCGAACAGCGCATTGAAAAGACCGGTCACAGCCTTGCCGCAGGCTACGCCCACCTGTTCGTTTTGGTAGCGGTATACAATATTGTAGCAGGCGGTGTCCCCCTCCTGGCGTGTGATGCCGTAGCCCACATTGTAGCCCAGCATGCTTTGCAATTCCAATATTGCATGCTCCGCCGCATGGCAGGGATAGGTGCCTTCCGCAAGGCGCTTTAAAAACCCGCCATCTTCCCCAATGCCGCAGCGGTGGGTTTTAAGGCCGGGGAACAGGGTGACCAGCTTGTCGTTGAAGCCTTCCACCTTGTTTGTGGGGCCGTGCTGTTCTTCCGTGAGCTCCACAGTCAGCTTGATAACTGGCCGCATACAGTATACATTGCGGCCTCTGAAGATGCGGATATCCTTGATGTCCACGCGGCTGCGCCTCCCGGTTTATGATGATGGCGTGATGATGGTATGGGTCTTCATATCGTAGCCGTAGCCCCTGGGCAGTACGTGCAGTGTCACATGGGCGATGGCCAGAATCTCATCGGGCTTGAGCTCGGATACGTTGGCATAGCTGATGCTCCTTCCATCAATGACGGTGACGGCATTGGCCCCCAGGACCTGAAAGTGACCGTCGGGGTGGACGTGGATGGCCGTATCTTCGTCGATGCCCACCCCCAGGGTATGGGGGTTTTCCGCCACGGCACAGAGAAGCCTTCCCAGCCGTCCCCGTTGTGCAAAATGCTGATCCACGATCACCTGCTCCAAGAGCCCCAGGCCCGGGGCCATCTTCAGAGTGCACTTGCGGGCAGGGTCGTTGCTTAGCCCGTCGGTGATCATGGTGCTGCATACCACCGAGGCCCCGGCGCTGGTGCCTGCCACCAGCGCGCCTTTTAGATATGCTTTCTGCAGCGCTTCTTCGGATTTGGTTCCGCCTAAGATACTGGTGATGCGCAGTTGATCGCCCCCGGTGAAGAAGATGCCTGTGGCCTCCCTGATCATTTGGGCAAAGGCCGGGTCATTGGCTTCCTTACGGGTCTGGATATCGGCAACCGCTACCTTTCCTATTCCAAGATTGGTGAAAAGCGTGCGGTAGGTCTCACCAAGCTCTTTAGGCTGCTGGCTGGCGGTGGCGATGATCACCATCCGACCGTTTTCCCCGCCGGAGCCTTGGGCGGCTGCGTGAAGTATTTCCTTGGTGCCCTGCTTATCTTCCGCGCCACCGATAATCATCAGGTTCCCGTGCACCTTTTGGTCCATGGCAGCCTCCTGTCTTTTCCTTATGACATTCTCCCCCGGCGATTATGAAACATACGGTCTAACGAACCGGCCTGCGCTTTGCTTGGCCGGTGTTCCGTTTTCAATGGCTAAGCCATTTGAAAACTCCAGGTTCGGGGATTGCATCCCCTCATCCTAGACCGACGGCCTGCGCTTTGCTCAGCTATTCATATTTCCCCTTCATCAGGCAAACTCCGTTCTTAATGGCAACCTTCCCGCCCAAAACCAGGTGAACGATGGACAAGTCCTCCTTTTTCAGCATGAGGATATCCGCGTCGCTGCCGGGCATCAAAACGCCTTTCTTGGGATGCAGCTTCAGCCGTGTAGCCGGGTTTTTTGTCACCATCATCAGCGCTGTAGGAAGAGGGATGCTTTTTTCCTGCACGCAGGATACAACATCATGGTACAGGCTATAGGCATGGCCTCTTCCATCCGGAGTTTGGGGATTGCTGCCCCCTGCATCAGAAGAGAAGGTGATCTGTTCCGGCTTTACGTCACCTTCGAGCAACAGCCTTGCGGCCTCCGGTAGCGTGTGGCCCGTTTGATCCGTCTCTCCGGCGGTCAGATCAAGGAAGCCGCCTTTTTGTCCATACCGCATCGCATCATCAAACAATTTCTTGTTGCGGTTTAAGTGCGTAGGCACGAACATGCTCATGGGGAAGTTGCTTTCTTCGATCAGCTCGATAAGTGGGGCCAAGCCTTTCTTGCCGTCGCCCACGTGCAGGTGGAGGATGCCCGCCTTGCCCCCGATCATGCCACCCAGCTTCACTTCCCAGGCCAGTTCCCTTAGCATTTCCAGGCTGGGGTGGGAGGAGCGGTAGTCGGAGATGGCTACTTCTCCGGCCCCTACCACCTTGTCCACAAAGGCGATGTCATGGAGTACCTTGCCCGTCAATGTGTCGGTGGGCAGGCCATAGCTGCCGGTATAGATGACCGTGCTCATGCCATCCAGCTCCAGCGCCCGGGCCTTGGCCAAAAGGGAAGCCACGCTCCTGGTGATACCATCGGCACCCAGGAGTCCCGCCGCCGTGCCGATGCCAGCAAAGGTCAATTCCGTAAGCCCCATTTCCGGTACCCGGCTTTGTGGCCCTTCTTCCCCGCCGCCACCGGTCAAATGTACATGCTGGTCGATGAAAGCTGGGCATAATATAAGCCCTGTGCAATCCATGACTTCTGTCTCGTAGTCTTTCAGGACGGGGATATTCTGCCGTATCATCAGGATTTTTTCCGGCGAAAGCAGCAAGTCTGTGCATCCCATGGGTTCCGGCGCGTATATCTCCCCGCCTTTTAACAAAAGCATGAGCTTCCTCCCGGGTAACAAAAATGAGGGCGCTAAGGTAGAATTTCCGAAAAAGAAAGGGTTCATCATGGAACCTGGCGGACAAATTGGAAACATATTGCGTCTTAACGAGGCTCAAATCGGACAATATAGGAAGGAAAGCAGCAAAAGGAGCAAAAATGATGGAGCATGTTTCCTACTGGCATCAAACGCAAAAGCCGCGGGAATATACGCGGCTTGAAAAGGATTTGGAGACCGACGTCCTCATCGTAGGCGGTGGCATCAGCGGCATTACAACAGCCTATTGCCTGACGCAACGGGGCATAAAGCCTGTGGTGATCGAGGCGGAAACGCTGTGTTCGGGTACTACGGGCAATACTACCGGTAAGCTTACCATACAGCACAGCATCATCTACAGCAACCTTATGGAAAAGTACGGCATCGACGCTGCCAGAGATTTTTCTGAATCCCAGTTAAAAGCGTTGCACTTCGCGGCAGAAACGGTACAGAAATACGGTATGGATTGTCAGATGGCTGATAGTACCGCATTTATCTATGCCGCCTCCGCCAATAACGAAAAGGATATGCTGCTTAATGAGTACGAAGCGGCCAAACGCTTGGAGATCCCGGCGGAATGGATTACCAAACCTCCCTTTCCCAAGGGCAGCAAGGCACTTTTGGGTTTTTCGGGCCAGGCGGTGTTCCATCCCGTGCGCTATGTGCAGGGGCTGGCCAACGCAGCCGTAGCAAATGGGGCAGCCATCTACACGCACACGAAGGCCATCGGGGTAGAGGATGACGATATCAAAACCGTGGTACTGGAAAACGGCGCATCCATCCGCTGCCGCCATCTGGTACAGGCCACTCAATATCCCCTCTACGACGGCCCCAATGTGTTCTTCACCAGGCTTTATGCGCGTCGGGATTACGGAATTGCCGTGGAGGCAAATGGAAATTGGCCTGATGGCAGCTATATCAGTATCGGCGAGCCTACGCGTTCCATCCGCACCCATGTGGAAAACGGAAAGCGCATCCTGATTGTGGTGGGGGATACCCACTTCCCGGGCCGGGATGAAAAGGACACGGGCGACCACTTTCAGCATTTGATTGACTTTGCGGATCAAATTGCCGGCGTGAAAAGGGTACTGGCCAAGTGGTCGGCGCAGGATTATGATACGCCGGATCAGATCCCCTATATCGGACGGCTATCGGACAAATCCAATATCTACGTTGCCACGGGCTACCGCAAGTGGGGGCTAACCAGCGGCACCCTGGCGGGGCTGATGATTGCGGAACTCATCGATACGGGCCGCTGTGACTATGAGGGTCTGTATTCCCGCAACCGGACGGACTATGCAAAATCTCTTGGCAAGGTGGCTTCCGAAGTATTTGCGGGCGTGGGAGAGCTGATCAAGTCGAAGTTCGAGGGAACCAGGGACTATAAGGAACTGGCAAAGGGTGAGGGCCGCTCTATCCGCTTCCGAGGGCATAAGGCGGGCGTCTATCGGGATGACAACGATCATGTAACTGTTTTGGATATCTCCTGCACGCACATGTCCACGGAGCTGAACTTCAACGCTTCGGAAAAGACTTGGGACTGTCCGGCCCATGGCGGCAGATTTAAAGCCGATGGAAAGCTGCTGGAGGGTCCGCCTAAAAATCCCCTGCCGGTGTTGTTTGAAGGCAGCCATGCAGAATTCATGGACGCGGTGGAAGGCGAACGGATGAACGATAGAGGCGATCCCAAAGCGGATGAACCACCTGTCGACGCAGGAAAGGGCAGCGAAGCCGCTTTCAATGACATGCCTGCCGGGCCGGCATATTACCACTACCCTCCATATGAACCCAGAGGGACGGAAGGAGACAGGCCATCTTGATTTGCGATCTAGGATAGATATGCCTAGAAAAAATGCCGTCCCGCAAATCAGCGGGACGGCAAGTTATTGAGGAACCAGGACTCACTTATTGCCAAGGGTTACCCTTCTCACCGGGCGCGCTTCAATATATCCGCGGTAGCCCTGCGGCTCCAGTTGGAAGCGGGGACCGTCTTCATCCGCCCAGACAAAGCCGTACAGTTCGGGATTGTATTTCTCCATGGCCTCGCTCAATTCTTCAATGGCTTCATAGAACACATCGTTATCAAAGGGCGGACCTTGGAACACCATCATCTGGCAGGGAGGCAGGTCCATCACTTCATATCCTTCGGGCATCTCACCGCTGTAATTGGCGGGTACCTCTACCCCTTGGGCATACTCAGACGTGCCCTCCGGGCGGAACCGCTTGGGCAGCCACATGCCGATAGGCTCATACAGCGCTTCCTTCACGCTGCACAAAATGCCCCATACGTCGCAGCCTACCTCCTCGCAGTAGGCAAAGTAATCCTCCGCCTTTTTGCCCCGCTTTAAAATCACCTTGCGGGCGGGGCGGTCGATGACCTGCACAAACACGAAGCCGGAATTTTGATCCTTTTCCATTTTTCTTTC
This sequence comes from Bacillota bacterium, assembly GCA_023413135.1. GTDB lineage: Bacteria > Bacillota > Clostridia > Christensenellales > Aristaeellaceae > JAEWAH01. The sequence goes on along the minus strand of JAEZQK010000060.1, from coordinate 32,826 downwards.
TCCTCTTTTCAGGTAGCCGTAATATTCGCGCACACTGGAGGGCAGGAACAGGCGTATGGGCGGCGGGCTTTTTTGATACCGGTGGGGCGTGATGCCAAACTCCTTGGAAAACGCCCTGGTGAAGCCTTCGTGGCTGTCGAACACAAAGTCCAGCGCCACATCCAGCACCCGCACGTTTTCATCCCGCAGCTTCAGCGCAGCCTTTGTCAGGCGCAATTGCCGCATATATTCAAAGGGACTCCGGCCGGTGAGTTCCTTGAACATGCGGGCGCTGTGGAAGGGGGAGTAGCCTGCCTGCCGTGCAAGTTCCAGCAGTGTAATGGAATCGGTAAGATGCGACTGGATGTAATCCTGCATCCGCTGGACCGCATACACCTGCTGCCATTGATCCATGCGCTTTGCTACCTCCTGGGATAGTTTATCGTTTGGAGAAAAAAAATTCTTGACTTTGCTTGCGATGTTTTTCGTGTCCTTCACGTCTGCCCAGTGTTGCTTTCAGGACATTGTTTATAGCAAAAGATCCTTCGGGCATGGCCCTCAGGATGACAGACTGCGGAACTGTCGACACATGACATGTTGATTTATCCCGTAACTGTTAAACAATTATATAGCTAGAAGTTTTTGGGGATGGGGTGCGGGGAAGGGGATTTTTTCAAAAAGCCCCTTCCCCGCTGGATCGCCGTTTACCTTCTCGTCTTGCAAAAACAGGCGTTCTCATGATCTTCCACCACGCCCACGGCCTGGAGGTAGGAATAGATGATGGTGGAGCCAACGAAGGAGAAGCCGCGCTTTTGAAGATCTTTACTGATGCGGTCGGAAAGCTCCGTGCGGCAGGGTACCTGAGTAATCTCAGCCCAATCGCCCACCACAGGCGCAAAATCCACATAGGACCAAAGGTAGCGATCAAAGCTCCCGAACTCCTTTTGAATCTGCAAAAACAGCTTGGCATTTTTGATGGAGGCGGCGATTTTCAGCCGGTTGCGCACAATGCCGGGGTTTTCCAGCAACTCCGCGACTTTGCCGTCTTGAAAGGCGGCCACCTTTTCCGGATCAAAGTTCTCATACGCCTTGCGGTAATTTTCTCGTTTGCGCAAAATAGTGATCCAGCTTAGCCCCGCCTGGGCGCCTTCCAGGATCAGAAATTCAAACAGCGTCCTGTCGTCGTGTACGGGCTTGCCCCATTCCTCGTCGTGGTATTTTACGTATTGCTCGTCCGTACCTGCCCAACCGCAGCGGTGCATGGAAGCACTTCCTTTCATCTAAACAGAATCGGCATCACAATGGAAATCCCGGTGACGATTACATTGCTGATACCGTGCATCATCATGGGATATACCACGCTTCGGGTTTTCACATAGGCCCAGCCCTGTACAAGGCCCATGGCCAGCGCGTAGAGCAGCTGCAGTATGTCGTAATGCAGTTGGAATGGGCTGACGGTCCAATTCACATGCGCCAGGGAAAACATTACCGCGGCAATGATAACCGCTGGCGGAAGCTGAACGCGGCCTTTGAAAAGGCGGAATGTTTTTTGTGTGAGTAGCATAAGCAGCGTCACGGGAAACGCCCGGAACAACAACTCTTCGCTGGTTCCGGACAGGAGTAATTGGAACGCGACCGCACCAAGCACGTTCCGCGTGTTTACGGGATAGGCAAACGGCTTAGACAGGGACAGAGCATCCAGCAGGAACCACATGGCAAACTGATAAACGGCGATGATCACCGTAAACCAGAATACAATGCGCAACCCGGCACGCTTATCCCCCAACCCCAGCTTGAAATCGACCTTGAGGAAAAGGGAGATCAGCGCCATCACTGCCAGGATAGCTGCGCCCTGTATAATATGGTGGACGGATATCCAGGCAAACGCGCCGCCGGGATCTATTTGGCGATAGGAGAATAGGTTAGCTGCCTGGGCTCCCAGCAGAGAAAATGCCGTCTGAACGGTAAAGAGGAAAAGGGCAGCCAATACGATCAGCAATGATTGAATGACGGGCGATAGAGGCTTTTTTTCAAGCGGGGCGATCATCCTTTTTCCTCCGCATCTTAAGTTGGGGATGCCAGGCCGCTGAGCCGCTGGATGGTCTCCACAGGCGCATCGTTTGCAAGCATCCGCTTAAGCAGCGCGGCATGACGGATGCCGTGGGTTTGAAAATGCGCTTTGATGCGCTCCGCTTTCCCTTCCTTGCCTGGCATCAGGTAATACAGCACGCACCAATCCTCCAAGGCGCAAAAGGGAAGCATCACGCCGTACACGGGCCAGGTATCACAAATGGAATCCCGCTCAAACGCGTAGCGGTATACGCCCGCATCATGGCGTATGGCAAGCCCGGCCATCATATCCACGCCGACCCCGTCCACTTCATAGGAGCGGAAGACGGCGGTTTCAAACACGCCGGAGGACCTTGCCGCACCTCTTGTACCAAGACTTAAGAGCACTTCGTCGGCCTTTTGCGCATCTTTTGGCGCAACCATGAGGTCGATGTCGTTGAAATCCCCGCTCAGGCCGTTTCGGTAGAGCATGGCGGAACCGCCCACTCCAAAGAGGACATCTGCCGCCTTGAGCGCCTTGCCTACCCGGGAGAGCGCGGCAAGCTTGCCTTCCGCTACCGGGGGCAATGGGGGAAAGACGGCTTTGCGAAAGCAGCCGTTTACATGGTCATCCACAATGCCGGCAGCCTGTAGGTGAGAATACATCACCGTGGCGCCCATAAAGGCAAAGCCCCTTGCCTTCATATCGGCGCTGATAGCCTGTGAAGCGGCTGTTGCTGGGGGGACATGGGCGTCGTCTTCCACGCTGTTTACTTGCAGCTGCCCGCCGAAAAAGGATTTTAGGTATGTATCAAAGCTGCCAAATTCCTTCTGTATCTGCAAAAACGCCCGGGCGTTTTTTAGCGAGGCGGTAATCTTCTGCCTGTTTCTGATGATGCCGGGGTTTTGCATCAGCGCTTTGATTTGTTCTTCTCCAAAGAGCGCCACAGCGTTTGCATCAAATCCCGCATAAGCTTCCCGGTATGCTTCTCGCCTGCGAAGAACGGTCATCCAAGAAAGGCCCGCCTGGGCACACTCCAACATCAGGAATTCAAAGTGCTTTTCCTCCGGACAGGGCCGGGCGCCCCATTCCTCATCGTGGTATTGCTGCAATAGCGGAACTTTATCACACCAGGGGCAACGGGACATGTTTTTCCTCCTTGCATCCATCAAAGCCGCCGGGCCAGCAGGAAATAGTGCTTGCTGTTTCTTTTCTGCCCGTCGAAATAGCAGTCGTCCACATGACGCACGCCGATGATTTCAAACCCTGAAAACAATTCCAAAAGATCGTCCAGGTCCACGAAAAAATGGGGCACATCGATCTCTGCTCCATCGGTCTTGCGCACGGTGTTTTTATCGATGATGGGGAAGCCGGCATCCTTATACGACCAGGTCTCCTTGGAGCACAGCGTCACATAAATTTCACCGCCGGGCCTTGTTACCCGCCGGATCTCACCTATGATTTTCCTTGCTCCAGGGGTGTCGGTATGGGAAATCACATGGTAGGAAAACAGGCAGTCAAAGGCTGAGTCATGAAAAGGCAGGGAAAGCATATCTCCCTCGCGTGCATCTATGCTCAGCCCTTCCTCAAACGCCCATTTTACGGTGCTTTGCACGCCTTCCGGCGAAAGATCCATGGCGGATACCTGAAAGCCGTGCCTTGCAAAAAATATGGTGTGGTGGCCAAGCTCGCAGCCCAGGTCCAATATCGATTTGTATCCAAGGCCCTTCCACCTGGCGTTAAGAAAATGGCTCTCCTCGCTGGGGATGCGCCAGACAGGGTTTTTCACCTTGTCCCAATCCCAGGCTTTTGACTGTGTCATCTTACGGCTCCTTTTCGTTATAGGAATACCAGTCGGATTCCTCAAGGTCCAGGCTGCGAAGGATGCCGTTTAGGTATCCCACATTGTACATCACATGGCGTATTTGGCCAATCACTGCGTCGGCATAGGTGTAGTTCTCTACGCCTTTTACAATGCTATCGCCCAGCATGCCATCGTGAAGGTTATCGAAATAGCGCTGCGTTTTAGTTTGCAGCTTGTCAAGAAAAATCAGTATATCCTCCCTGGATACCATCAGAGATGGATCCACCTCGTGCTCAAACTCCGGGGGGATGCGCTGGTCAAACACCATGGTGCGGTATTCGCTGCCGTCGTAGGCGTCGCGGAACCAGAAATCAATGAAGAATGCGGCGTGGAACACCTGATACCACACCGGATAGGAAAAGCCGAAATAGCAGCTTTCCCATACATCTTGCGGGCAGACCTCCACGAAGGTTTTCAGCATTTTTAATGTTGAAGCGAACTGTCCTCTTAGCGGTTCCACCGCGCGGCGGGGCAGGGAAGAAGGGTCGTTTTCCATGCCAGGCCTCCTGTTTTTCCTGATTATACCATGGGTCCATTACCTATGCAATGACAGTAATTTATTGCACACAAAACAAGCCCCCTTTTTCAACCGATTGAAGCATGCTTCTCCTTGCCCTTGCCGTTATATAGGCGTGATGAGAAATTTTCCCTTGCATACAGGGGAAAATGGCGGAAGTATGGAAATACTTCATATTGCCAATAAGCTTTGAGGAGGAGCCGTATGCGCCCTGTATTATATGTGGTGGTTCCCTGCTACAACGAGCAGGAGGTGCTGCCCGAAACGTCCAAGCGGCTGAAGGCGAAGATGACGGCTTTGATGGAATCCGGCCGCATCGATGAAAAGAGCCGTATGATGCTGGTGAACGACGGCTCCCGTGACCGCACCTGGACCATGATTGAGGAGCTGCATGAAAGCGACCCGCTGTTTGCGGGGGTGAAGCTGTCGCGCAACCGCGGCCATCAAAACGCGCTGCTGGCTGGGCTGATGACCGCCAAGGAGGATGCGGACGTCACCATTTCCATGGATGCCGATCTGCAGGACGATATCGATGCCATCGATAGGTTTTTGGACGAATTCGAAAAGGGCAATGATGTGGTGTACGGTGTGCGCAGCGAGAGAAAGACCGACACCGCTTTCAAACGCATGACGGCCGAGGGCTTTTACAAGCTCATGAAGGCGCTGGGGGTGGACACCGTGTTCAACCACGCCGACTACCGGCTGCTAAGCCGCCGGGCGCTGGAGGGGCTGGCTGGGTACCGGGAAGTGAACCTGTTTTTGCGGGGTATGGTGCCGCTGGTGGGTTATAAGAGCAGCACGGTGATGTATGAGCGCCATGAGCGGTTTGCGGGGGAAAGCAAGTATCCCTTCAAAAAGATGCTGGCCCTGGCCCTTGATGGCATCACGTCGCTGAGCGTAAAGCCCATCCGGCTGATTCTGGGGCTTGGGGTCATCATCTTTCTTTTCAGCCTGGTGATGCTTCTGTATGCGCTGATTTCCAAATGGACGGGCCATGCCGATACAGGCTGGACAAGCATTCTTGCCTCCATTTGGATGATCGGTGGGATACAGCTTCTGTGCCTTGGCGTGATCGGCGAGTACATCGGCAAAATCTACAGCGAAACGAAGCAGAGGCCAAGGTATATCATTGAGAAGATCCTGAAGTAGATTTTAGAGGATATTGAGGTTTATGGGGTGGGGTGTGAGAGGGGAATTTTTTCAAAAATTCCTCTCCACGCCCGCTTGTGTTTTTGCTCCCCGCTTCGTTGCCTTTTGCGCGCGAAGCATGTTATAATGACAAAAAACGCAAGGATGTCTGCATGATCGACATTTTGCTTGCCACCTACAACGGGGGGCAATTTTTGAAAGAACAGTTGGATTCCCTCCTGCGCCAAACGGAGCAGGATTTTCGTGTGCTGATACAGGACGACGGCTCCAAGGATGATACGCCGGATATTTTGACGGAGTATGCCTGGAAGCATCCGGACAGGATCCATCTTGTGTCTGGCCCTGCCCATGAAAAAAGCCCCAAGGGGAATTTTATGAGCCTGCTTTCAAAAAGCAGTTCGGAATATGTAATGTTCAGCGATCAGGACGACGTATGGGACGAAGATAAAATCGCGCTGACGATACGTGCCATGCGGGCAGGGGAAGCGCTTCATGGGGTTGATTGCCCCTTGCTTGTGCATACCGACCTTCGTGTGACGGATGAGGCATTGCGGCCCATAGCCCCCTCTTTCTGGCGCTATCAAAAGCTGGATGTGAGCCCGGCACTTTCACGGCTGCTGGCGCAAAACAGTGTCACAGGCTGCACCATGATGGTCAACCGTCCTTTGGCGGAGCTGACGATGAAAGCGCCGGCAGAAGACATGCTGATGCACGACTGGTGGGCGGCCCTTTGCGCCGCATCCATGGGCCATATCCTGACGGTGGACAAGCCTTATATCAGTTACCGCCAGCACGGCAAAAACCAACTGGGAGCCACAGGCGTTGACGTGGTTCGGGACGTGAAAAAAGCGGCTGCCAATGAAGATGGTATACGCAAAAGGTTATCGGATACCTTCCATCAGGCGGAGGCATTTTTGCATTGCTATCAGGATATTTTGCCTCCCGCCCCGGCGGAAACCATCCGGCGGTATGCTGCGCTTCCCCAAAGGGGAAAGATGGGCAGGATGCTTGGTCTTATACGGTACGGCCATTTGAAAAAAGGCTTCTTCCGCTGCCTGGGGCAGCTGTATTACTGCTAATAGGCACTTATCAATAATAAAGGGTGAAGGACATGGCAAAGCTCTACTTCCGCTATGGGGCCATGGGGTCCAGCAAAACGGCCAATGCGATCATGGTGCAGCACAACTATGTGGAACGCGATCAGAAGGTGCTGATGCTAAAACCTCGGCTGGACAACCGGGATGGGGAACGCACCTTGCGCTCCCGGTGCGGGCTTCAAACAGAATGTCATTTCATGGAGGAAATTGATGAACTGCCCATGACCGAGTATAACTGCATTATCGTGGACGAAGCGCAGTTTTTGACAAAGAGCCAGGTAGAAACGCTGGTGCGGTTGGTGGATGAAGAAAACATCCCCGTTATTGCCTATGGCCTTCGGGCGGATTTCCGTGGCAATTTGTTTGAGGGCAGCCAATGGCTTCTGGCTTGGGCGGACACGATTGAGGAAGTGAAGACCATCTGCTGGTGCGGCAAAAAGGCTACCTGCAACGCCCGTGTATATGACGGCAGAGTGGTCAAGGAAGGCGACCAGATCGTATTGGGGGGCGACAACCGCTATGTCAGCCTTTGCCGCCGCCATTTTACAAAGGGCGAGCTGGGACCGTATAAAGATATGTCAATGGAGGACTAATACCATTCCAAATCATTATTGCGTTTATACTTATATCCTTGAAGGAATCGGGTCAATCCATATGCAACTGTAGCGCGGGAGCAAGGCCCCGCCCTACTTCGTCAACGACGCTTCCACATTCATCAAAGCAATTGTGTTTTGGATTGCTATAAAGCCGAGAAGTGCAGTAATACTTTGATGCTGCCATGAAAACAGCATCTTGAGAGCGCGGCGGCACAGGCGGACGATTGATACTATCCGCCCCTTGACACACAGTTCGCCCCTACGGCGTAAAGAGAACCTTGGCTTTTCTTCCGGTTCACATATGCACCGGAAGAGAAGCCAACAAACATACACGGTCGTAGGGGCGATTAGTAATCGCCCGCATAGTATGGCTGCATGATTGCTGGGAATAATATATGCATCGTTCTCGGATCTTCATCTGTTGATAAACTAAAGCGGCCCGCCATATTGGCGAGCCGCTTTGATGCGCTTCATGCGCTTTATGCACTTATATTCTGACTTCCACCGCCTGGCCTGTCCGCTCGCTTTCAAAAGCGGCTTCCATGACCAGCATCACCCTTAATGCTTCCTCGGGCTTTACAAACAGCGGCTCCTTCCCCTCCAGCGCGGCCACATAATTGTGGTAGTATTGGATCCAGTCGCAGCTGACCACGGGCAGGGGAAGCTCCTCGCTGGTGAAGCTGGAGCGGGGCGCCATCGTTTTCGTGGGCCCGGCGGAGGTGTACACGATCTCCTCTTCCCATTGGGTCTTCATGTCCTTGGCACGGATGATTTTGCCTTCCGCATCCCAATTATCCACGCATAGCGTGCCGCTACTGCCGCGCACGTGCCACCGGCCCTGGCTGATAAAGGAGGCGGTGTCCACCTCCACCATGGCGATAGGCCCGTCTTCAAACTGAAGCGTCAGGGTAAAGCCATCGTCGACTTCTGCAAAATTCAAATGCTGCATCCGGGCGAATACCTTCACCACGGGCTTTTCAATCATTTGCAGCAACTGGTCGATCATATGCACGCCCCAGTCCAAAAGCATGCCGCCGCCGGCTACCTTGTGGGTGCGCCAGCCCTCGGGGATACCCCGGGAGCCCAGCACATAGGATTTGATCAGGTACGGCCGGCCGATCAGACCGTCCTCAATCGCCCGGCGCACGGTGAGATAATCCTTGTCCCAGCGCCTGTTTTGGTGGACGGAGAACTGTTTGCCCGTTTGACGGGAAACCTCAATCACCTGTTTTAGTTCCTGCGAATTCATGGTTACCGGCTTTTCGCTGATCACATGCTTGCCGGCTTTCATGGCGGCGATGGAATACTCCGCGTGAAAGTTATTGGGCGTAGCGATAAGAACCATATCGATCTGCGGGTCGGAAAAAAGAGCCTGGCTGCTTTCATAGCCTTTCAAGCCTTTTCCCTCGCCAACCTTTACGCGGGCGGGATTGATGTCATAGACGCCATAAGGGATCACCTTCGGGGCGCGCACAAGATTTTGATGGTGCCAGCCCGCCATTCCGCCGTATCCGATAAAGCCAAGTTTGTATTGCTTTTCCATTCGTATTCCCTCCGAAATAATACATACTGTGCGCAGATTATCACGAGAGACAAAATTCGTCAAGGGTTTCGTGTGTCAAAAATCAGGCATCTTAGTGCCAAAAAAGGTTGTTCTTGTAAATCCTGTCATGATACAATACCTATGAGAAAACTATCCCTGAAACCAAATCCTAAAGGAGTGTTTCCGATGCTCGCATTTAACCAATATACTCCCACCGAAGCTTGCTTTGGCAAGGATACGCATCTGCGCGTGGGTGAACTTATCAAAAAGTATGGCGGATCAAGGGTGCTGATCGTTTACGGCGGAGGCAGCGTGCAAAAATCCGGGCTGCTGGATCAAATCACTTCACAGCTTGATCAGGTACACATTGCCTATTTGCTCTTTGGCGGTGCAAAGCCCAACCCTCTCTTGTCCCACGCCAGGGAAGGGGTGAAGGCCGCCATCTCTTTTCAAACGGATTTTGTACTGGCCGTAGGCGGCGGCAGCGCCATCGATACAGCCAAGGCCATTGCCCACGGCGTAAAGAACCCTGATGTGGACATCTGGCGCTATTGGAAGAGGGAGCTGGATATGGAAAAGTCAATGCCTGTGGGCGTGATTTTAACCATTTCCGCTGCAGGCAGCGAAACCAGCAGCAGCGCCGTACTCACCAATGATGAAACCGGGGAAAAGCGTGGCTTGACCACCGATTTCAACCGTCCCCTCTTTGCGATCATGAATCCGGAGCTTACTTATACCTTACCTAAATACCAAGTTGCCTGCGGTATTGCGGATATCATGATGCATACCCTGGACAGGTACTTTACCCAGGTGGAAGGCAATGAGCTGACGGACGAGCTGGCCGAAGCGCTGCTTCGGGTAACCATCCGCAACGGGTGTACCGCCATGGAGAATCCCGCCGACTATGGCGCGGCCAGTGAGCTGATGTGGTGCGGCAGCCTGTCCCATAACGGGCTGACGGGGCTGGGCCGTGCAGGGGACTTCTCCGTGCACCAATTGGGCCATGAATTAAGCGGTCGCTTTGACGTGGCCCACGGCGCCAGCCTGACTGCCGTGTGGGGATCCTGGGCTGCCTACTGCTTCTCCGCCAACGTAGGCCGCTTTGCCCGTTACGCCCGCAATGTCTGGAATGTTCAGGAGCAAGACGATGAGGCCGCCGCACGCTTAGGGATCGAAAAGACGGTGGAATACTTTTCGTCCATATCCATGCCCACCTGCTTTACGGAACTGAACATCGGCGTGCAGGCCAAGGAAGTATTAAGCGAACTGGCCTATGCTTGCACTTTTTTCGGCAAGCGGCAGGTAGGCAACTTCAAGCCCCTCAATCAGACGGATATCGAAAATATTTACTCTATGGCAAATAGGTGATGCAAAGGGGAAGCCGTAGGAAGCCGTCATAGGCTTCCTTTTCTTGTGAATATGATTTTGTAGTGCATGACAAATCGAGAAGAAAAAAATAGAAAAATATATACTTTTGGTCTGTATCGTGATACAGTTATGATAGCAATTGAGAGATTATAGCAAAATGAGGCTGGTCCTATGATCGTTGCCCATAAGCGCGAGGACGGCACAGAGCAATCCCTTCAGGAGCATGCGTTAGAAACCGCAAAATTGGCCCGGGAATTTGCCGCTGCCTTTAGCTGCGGTGAATTGGGTTATGCCGAGGGGCTGTTGCATGATCTTGGCAAGGAAAGCCATGGCTTTCAGGAGCGCATCAACGGAGGCGGCCCCAAGGTGGAGCATTCCGCGGCGGGGGCCAAGGTGTGCTTCGACCTGAATCAAAAGGCCGGTACGCTGCTGGCCTATTGCATCTCCGGCCATCATACCGGCTTGCCCAATGGTGGCACCCAGGCCAGTACTGTGGATGAGGGTACGCTCACCGGCAAGATGAAACGCCAAGCCAAAGACATGTGGAATTATGATCCTTTTTTGAAGGAACTGGCTCCGTCCCTGCCGGCGAAGCTCCCACCCTTTTTGTCTACAGGCCGCGGTGGCTTCACTTGGTCCTTTCTTACCAGGATGCTCTACTCTTGCTTGGTGGATGCTGACTACCTGGATACAGAACGGTTCATGAAAGATATTCCTGGCCGTCCAGCCGCAGGAGAGAAAATATCCGTCCTGTATGAAAAGCTTCTTCAGCACGTCAAGCAGTTCTATCCTCCTCAGGGGAGGGTAAACGAAAAGCGTTGCGAGATTCTGGACGTCTGCCTTCAAAAAGCGCCTCTCCCCAAGGGGTTGTATACCCTCACCGTACCTACCGGCGGTGGCAAAACCATCGCTTCCTTGGCCTTTGCCCTTGGCCATGCGGCGGAGCATGAAATGCGCCGGGTGATTTACGCCATCCCGTATACCAGCATTATCGAGCAGAACGCCAAGGTCTTTGCGGATATCCTGGGAAAGGATAATATATTGGAGCATCATAGTAACATTCGCTATGACGACGGTGAGGAGGAGATGTCCTCTGCCCGCTGGGCTACTGAAAACTGGGATGTTCCCCTGATCGTCACCACCAATGTGCAGTTTTTCGAATCGCTGTTTGCCAGCAAATCCTCCCGGTGCCGCAAGTTGCACAACATTGCCGGCAGCATTTTGATCTTCGACGAGGCCCAGATGATCCCTATTCCCTTTCTGTTGCCCTGTGTGTACGCCATGGCAGAACTGATACGCAATTATGGCTGCACCGTTCTTTTGATGAGCGCCACCCAGCCAGGCCTTCCCCAATATTTTCCGGGAGAAATGCCCGCCAGGGAAATCTGCGAAAATACGGGAGAGCTTTTCGAATTTTTCCGCCGGGTCCGCTTTGAGCGAACGGGCAAGCTTACGCAGGAGGAGCTTGCCCAAAGGCTTGCCCGGGAGGATCAGGTGCTTTGCATCGTCAATACCCGCAAGCAGGCCCAGGTGCTGTTTGAAGCACTGCCCAAAGAAGGCGCTTACCATCTATCCACCCTGATGTATCCCGCCCACCGGCGGGCGGTACTGGAGGAGATCCGTGCAAGGCTCAAGCATAAGCCACCCTTGCCTTGCCGTGTGGTATCCACCTCTCTCGTGGAAGCCGGCGTCGACCTGGACCTTCCCACCGTCTACCGGGAGGAGGCCGGGCTGGATTCTCAAATTCAGGCGGCCGGCCGCTGCAATCGGGAGGGGAAGCGCTCGCCGGAAAGCAGTGTCGTCTATATTTTTGAGGCGGCAGATGTGGAAGCCTCCAAGCGTCCCCCGGGTCTGAACCAGTTGATCGAAGTGGCCAGAATTGTGGGGGAAAGCTGCCCGGACACAGCCTCCCCCGGGGTCATCGAAGCATACTTTCAGAACTTGTACTTCTTTAAAGGACCGGAAGAGCTAGATAAGAAGGCCGTAATCCGCTGCCTGGAGCAGGGGGACAGGCCCCTCCAGCCCAGCTATCCCTTTGCCCAAGTGGCCAAGGACGTGCAGTTTATCAAGGAGGACACCCGTACCGTGCTGATCCCCTTGTGTGAGGAAGCAAAACAGGCAGCCGCCGAGCTGATGCTGGGCAGGCGCAGCCGGGAATTGATGCGCGTAGCGGGACAGTACCAAGTAAACGTCTATGAGAAGGATTTTATAGCGCTTCATAGTGCGGGGATGCTTCAATGGGCGAAGATGTACCAGAATGGCCACCTGGTGGATGACGGGGAAGTGGCGCTTCTGGCCGCCATGAGCCAATATGATGAAAAGACGGGCCTGAAGGCACCTGGTCTTGGCATTGGCCTGTTCACATAAGCGCTTTTCATGAAGGAGTTTTCATTACAAAGGAGGGATGATCCATGGGCTATGGCATCCGGGTAGAGGTGTGGGGGGACTACGCGCTGTTCAGCAGGCCGGAAATGAAGGTGGAGCGCGTTTCCTACGATATGATCACACCTTCCGCAGCCCGGGGGCTGATTGAGGCAATCTACTGGCACCCTGGGCTCAAATGGCACATCGACCGCATCTACGTTTGTAATCCTATCCGGTTTACCAACATCCGCCGTAACGAGGTTAAATCCAAGCTGCAGGCCTCTGCCGCCCGTTCCGCCATGAATGGCGCCACGGAGCCCATCTACCTGAACACCTCGGAGGATATCCAGCAGCGGGCATCCCTGATGCTGAAGGATGTGCGCTACGTCATCGAGGCCCACTTTACCATGACCGACAATGCAAAGCCCGAGGATAATGAGGGGAAATTTTCCGACATTATCCGCAGGCGGCTTGCAAAGGGACAATTTTTCCATCAGCCTTGCTTTGGATGCCGGGAATTCCCCGCCCATTTCCGCCCTTGGGAGGACGAGAAAGTCCCCGTGGACGACGAGTTCCTGAATCCGCCGGAAAAGGATCTGGGCTACATGCTCTTTGATATGGACTATACGGACCAGGAAGAGATACGGCCTATGTTCTTCCGAGCGGTACTGAAAAACGGCGTGCTGGACCTTGCGGATTGCGGGGTGGTCTCATGATCCTGCAAGCGCTTGTCAGTTACTATGAGGCGCTGGCCGCGCGGGGGGAGATCTCGCGCCCCGGTTACAGCTTGGCCAAGGTGTCCTATGCGCTGCGCATTGGCTGGGATGGCACTTTACTTGGCATCGTCCCCATGAAAGTGACAGAGACACGGGGGAAGAAGGAAGTACAGGTGCCCCGGGTGATGGAGGTGCCGGAGCAGGCACTGCGGGGCAACCCTATTCTTTCCAACTTCTTATGCGATCACGGCGGGTATTTCCTGGGTGTCGACGACAAGGGCAAGCCGGAAAGATCATTGCAATGTTACGCGGCGGCCCGGGAGCTGCATCAAACCATTTTGTCAGGTATCTCCACTCCGGTGGCGAAGGCTGTTTTGGGCTTTTTTGAAAAGTGGCAGCCGGAGGGGGCATCAAATCATCCTCTGCTTCAGCCCTACATGGAGGATATCCTGGCGGGGACCAACATGGTGTTCTCCCTGCCAAATGCCTCCTTTGTTCACAACGACCCCGCTATCAAGGGTGCTTGGGAACGGTATAAGAACAGCCAAGAGGCTGGGGCCAGGATGCAATGCCTGGTCACCGGGAAGCAGGATCAGCCCATCGCTATTTTGCATGGGAAGATCAAAGGCGTGAAGGATGCCCAGCCCGCCGGGGCCTCCCTGGTGTCCTTCAATGCCAGGGCGTATGAATCCTATGGCCGGGATGAGGAACAAGGGCTGAATGCGCCTGTGAGCGAGTATGCTGCCTTTGCTTATGTGACAGTGCTCAATCACCTGCTTGCTGATACGAATTATAGACAATACATGGGCGATTCAACAGTGGTTTATTGGGCGGATGACGGCGATCCGATATATCAGGAGACGGCAAAACAGACGGTATTCTCTGCTGTGGGGGATCAAGCCCTTCTTCATGACATTATGGATAGGGCGGTAAAAGGGAAAGCGATTGATATTGATCTCAAGGGAATCCGCTGGGATATGCCCTTCTATGTATTGGCTTTATCTCCCAATGCTGCGCGTGTATCCGTCCGCTTTTTCTGGCGACAAACGTTTGGTGCCATGATGGACCACATAGCAGACCACTATGAAGACCTTAAAATTGACAAAGCTCCGTATGAAAAAGAGTTTCTACTGATTGAGGACTTGCTTGCCGAAACAGTTTCGCCCAAAGCTCAGAACGAAAAAGATTTATCGTTGCTAATGGGAGCATTGTTGAGGTCAATTCTTACGGGGACACCTTATCCTGAATCATTGGCGCAAACTGTATTATTGCGAGTACGTGTAGATCAAACGGTTAATCGCGGAAAGGCGGCTATTCTGAAAGCGTGGTTATTAAGAAACAGCAAGCCTGAAGAATTGAAGGAATATAGGGAGGTACTGATCATGTCGAGAAACGAAAGCTCTAGAGTCAAGGCATATGTGCTTGGCCGTTTGTTTGCTGTACTGGAGGAGGCGCAGGAAAAGACATCAGAAACAGACATAAAGGCAACTATTCGCAGCCGTTTCTTTGCTTCCGCATGCGCTTCGCCCGGAACAGTCTTTCCAACAATGCTCAGGCTCAACAATTTTCACCTTATCAAAATTGCGCGTTTTCGGGGTGAGAATGTTGCAATAGCTTATTCCCGAAGGATAAGGGATCTGATGGATAAATTAGAGGTGGAGGATGATCCTTATCCCAACCATCTTGATTTGAAGCAGCAAGGCCTTTTTGCCTTGGGATATCACCAGGAAATGCAGGCACGCTATCAAAAGAAAGCCCCTGCCGCCGGCGCGGATGGCAATGCTGTCACGGATGCGGAAGAAATCACCGATACGAAGGAGGAAGCGTAATATGGCGGACTATGAAAACGCGATCAAGAACAGGTATGAATTCGTGATCCTCTTCGACGTAGAGAACGGCAACCCTAACGGCGACCCGGACGCGGGCAACATGCCCCGCATCGACCCGGAAACAGGCTACGGCCTGGTGACGGACGTCTGCCTGAAGCGCAAGATCCGAAACTACGTGGAAACCATAAAAGAAGACAGTGTGGGTTACCAAATCTACATCAAGGACGATGTGCCCCTGAACGTCAGCGACAAACGTGCCTACATTGCTTTGGGCGTAGACGAGAAAGACATGAAAAAGGCCAAGAAGGATAACCCGAACCTGGATGAGAAGGTACGTGACTTCATGTGCACAAACTTCTTCGACATCCGCACCTTCGGCGCGGTGATGACTACTTTCGTCAAGGCCGCCCTGAACTGCGGCCAGGTGCGCGGGCCGGTGCAGCTGGGTTTTGCCAGGAGCATCGATCCCATTGTGCAGCAGGAGGTAACCATCACCCGCGTGGCCATCACCACCGAAGCCGATGCCGAAAAGAAGGGCACGGAGATGGGCCGCAAGCACATCGTCCCCTATGGGCTATACCGGGCGGAGGGGTATGTTTCCGCCAACCTTGCCCGCAAATTCACGGGCTTTTTGGAATGCGATCTGGAACTTTTGTGGGAAGCCATTCTCAACATGTTTGAGCATGACCATTCTGCCGCCCGGGGCAAGATGGCTGTGCGGGAACTGATCATCTTCCGCCATGACAGCGAGTTGGGAAACGCACCCGCCCATAAGCTGTTCGAATTGGTAAAGGCGGAACGCAAGAATCCCGATGCCATTGCCAGGTCCTATGCCGATTATACTGTCACCGTTCAGGAACCGCCTTTTGAGGGCGTGACCCTCATCCGCAAAAACTAGCCATGGAAGAGGAAGATTATCTGCCTCTTTCGGGCATCCAGCGTTTCTGCTTTTGCAAAAGACAATGGGCGCTTGTCCACATTGAGCAGCAGTGGGAAGAGAATATCTATACCATTGAAGGAAACATCCTGCATGAGCGCGCCCATAATCAGGCGCTGTCAGAAAAGCGCGGCGATGTGATCATCGTCCGGGGTATGGCTGTTTCCTCGCCCACACTGGGCGTCAGCGGCCAGTGTGACGTGGTGGAGTTCCATGCTTCCCCGGATGGCGTGCCGCTGACGGGCAGGAAGGGAACCTGGCTGCCCGTGCCTGTGGAGTACAAGCGGGGCCGACCCAAGGAGCATGACGCAGACCGGCTCCAATTGTGCTGCCAGGCCATGTGCCTGGAGGAGATGCTCTGCTGTTCACCCGTTGAACGTGGATACCTGTATTACGGAGAAATTGCCCACCGGGAAGAAGTCTTGCTGGATGAAACCCTGCGTGAGGAAGTGCGGCGCATGCTTTCGGAAATGCACGCACTCTATAGACGCCAATATACACCCAAGGTAAAACCAACCAAAAGCTGCAACGCCTGCGCCATGAAAGAGGTCTGCCTGCCCAAGCTTTACAAAAACCATTCCGCGGCCGCCTGGATGGATGCAAGGCTGAAGGAGGATGGCGCATGAGAACCATGGGCAATACCCTGTATGTTACCACTCCCGAGGCCTACCTTTCCCTGGATGGTGAAAATGTAGTGGTACTCAAAGAACAGGAGCAGCTTGGCCGCATCCCCCTGCACAACCTGGAAGGCATTGTCACCTTCGGCTATACAGGAGCCAGCCCGGCGCTTATGGGCGCATGCGCTCAGCGGCAAATAGCCCTTACTTTCCTGTCGGCTCATGGCCGCTTTCTATGCCGGGTGTCGGGAGAAGTTCAGGGCAATGTGTTGCTGCGCAAAAAGCAATACCGCATTTCGGAAAACGAGCAGGAAAGCGCCTTGGTGGCCAAGCCTATCCTCCTAGGGAAAATCTACAATGCCCGCTGGGTCCTGGAGCGGGCATTGCGGGATTATTCCATGCGCCTGGACTCCGAAAAGATCGGGAAGGCTTCCGCTTTTTTGCAGCGGTCCCTATCCCGCGTGAAGGACGCCCAAACCCTGGAGGAACTGCGGGGCATCGAGGGTGAAGCCGCCGCGCGGTATTTTTCCGTGCTGGATGAACTCATTCTCCAGCAGAGGGCCGATTTCTTCTTCCACGGGCGCAACAAAAGGCCGCCCCTGGACAACATGAACGCCATGCTTTCCTTCGTGTATACGCTGCTGGCACACGATGTGGCCGCCGCCTTGCAAGCCGCAGGCCTGGACCCTTATGTGGGATTTTTGCATAGGGACAGGCCCGGCCGCATCTCCCTGGCGCTGGATATGATGGAGGAACTGCGCCCCATTTTAGCAGACAGGTTCGTATTGAACCTAGTCAACCTGCGCCAGGTTTCCCCCGGTGGGTTCGATGTGCGGGAAAACGGCGCGGTGGTCATGGACGATGCCACCCGCAAAACCATCCTCACCGCATGGCAGCAAAAAAAGCAGGAGGTCATCACCCATCCCTTCCTGGAGGAAAAGCTGCCCTGGGGTCTCATCCCTCATGCCCAGGCCATGCTTCTGACCCGCTTTCTCCGGAACGACCTGGACGGCTATCCGCCGTTTCTATGGAAGTAGGCGCCTATGCTGGTACTGATCACCTATGACGTGAATACCGAAACATCAGAGGGCAAGCGCCGGCTGCGCCTGGTTGCCAAGCAATGCCTCAATTATGGCCAACGGGTGCAAAACTCCGTTTTCGAGTGTGTGATGGATGCTGCCCAATGCCGTCAGGTGCAGCATGCCCTGGAGCAGTTGATCGACAAGGAAAAGGACAGCCTGCGCTTTTACTATCTAGGCAACAACTATAAAACAAAAGTGGAGCACATCGGAGCCAAACCTTCCTTGGATGTTACTGCGCCGATGGTTTTGTGATCCGCCATGTGTGGGATGAGATTCATACCCATTACGGATATGCGTCTGGCGATCTTGTATGCGGGGCAAGCGTGTACCTTGACAACTACATATATTTCTTTTGATGAGGATGCGCGGTGAATTTTTGTATCAATTTGTGCCCTGCGAGCTTGTATGATAGTTGCAGGCATCTGGAAGGTTCCTTCGGAAAGGCAGCCGTCAAGACGATTGAAGGAGGTATGGGCGGGTAAAATACCCGCGCCGCTCTACCGGCTTGGCATCTCCTGCTGCCATTCCTCTGGGGTAAAATCGTGAGGTATTGGCCGTCGCCTTTTCTAAGCTTCTTCGCCATATCCGGTTCACATGGGCCATGGGCGTATGGCAAAGTGATCGGCATCCTGCATAATAAATGCAAGATTCCTCTGTCATGGTTTTACCTCTCGGTGCGAAGGGGAAGCTATCATCATTTGCCTGGCCGGTTCGCACCCCGCCACTTGCCCCCAGCAGGACTCTTTTATGCAATCTGGCTTTTCAACGGTAGAAGACACAGATTGAAGGGGGCGAAACTTATATAAACTGAATATGTAGACTCTGAATTTCTTGGATATCTTTGCGGTCGCTCTCCACGCGGAGAGCGCGGGTTGAAATCTGGTGTACGCCATCAACAACATGGGCGAGCTGGTGTCGCTCTCCACGCGGAGAGCGCGGGTTGAAATAACCCCTTTCCGGGAACTACTTCGCGTCGGTCCGCGTCGCTCTCCACGCGGAGAGCGCGGGTTGAAATAGTGATGACTTTGAGTGGTGGGCAGAGTACGTCAGGTCGCTCTCCACGCGGAGAGCGCGGGTTGAAATATGCCCGGCGCATGGCCTTGACGTTGGCATACCCGTGTCGCTCTCCACGCGGAGAGCGCGGGTTGAAATAGCTTATAGCCCGTAATGAACGGGTTCGGCTTATTTGTCGCTCTCCACGCGGAGAGCGCGGGTTGAAATATGATGACCCGTACCCCAGCCATCGGGAGAAAGCGTCGCTCTCCACGCGGAGAGCGCGGGTTAATAAAATACCTTCGCTGTAAACTGCAAACGGCAGAAGCAAGCCCACGCCCTATTCTGAACACACCGATGCATTTATGCTTTGAAATAGTATCAATCGCTTTACTGCTGCGCTACTGCCTTCATCTGTCATGGTATTATAGCCATCCCAATTCCTGCAAGTGATCCCGGATCGGCCCATGCAGCTTGTCATCCTTTTGATGGATATACAGGTAACTGGACCGTACCTTTCTTCCATCCACCCAGTCCACGATGCCCACGCCATCTGGGCTGAGACCGTACATGGCGATATTTGAACCTTCCGGAGGCTGGATGACCGAAACCCGGTCATGGCAACGGTTGCCCAGGAAAAGGTCGAATATGCCCGCTTCCGGATCGATGGCGATATGGTTGCCTGTGAATCCGCTCAGTCCGAAAGCTTGGTCGCTCATCCACCGCGGCACTTCCGAAAAGCGCTGTACCGGGCTTTTTACGAAGCACAGGTAGCCCAAGTACTGGCGGTAGTTGCCGTCAGCGCCTATATTCCCTGTGCGGTTGACGCCAATCTCCCGCAGAATATCCATGGGCATAAGCTTTTGGGCTAGAAGCGCCTGGCAAAGCTTGACCATGTCGGGAAGTGTGCTGAACAGCCCTGCATGGCCGCACAGATCCCGGCCTCCATCGGACAGGGTTTGGGCCTTGGGATCGTGAGGAGTGCCGGCCGGCGCATCCATCCGCAGTATATATCTGTCCCCGAGGATACGGTACTCATAATTGTAGCAGGCGCAATCACAAAGGCGCTCCGGGGGAATCTGTGCGAAGGTTTCCGTCATCCCTGCGGGTAACAATATGTTTTGCCGAATGTAATCAAAAAAAGGCAAGCCTCCCGCCGCTTCCACTACATATTTGAGCACCAGGGCATTCATATCCGAGTAAAGCCGCGCAGGCTCCACAGGGCTTACCTCCGTGGCAAATACCTGCTTGAGCGCCGCCTCCCGGTCAGGCTGCTCATCAATGCGCTGGGGCGTCTTGAGCACTGCCTCGTAGCACAATACATCCCGGATGTTTGCCTGCTTCAAATATGGAAAGCGCGGGTCGATCTTCCCTACGGTGTCCGAAAGGGAAAGGCGGCCGCGCGCAAGAAGCTGCATAACGCTGACCAAAGTAAACAGCTTCGTCAGCGACGCCAGGTCGTACAGCGTATCCTCCTGGATCGGCCTGATACAGGACATAGAAGCCCCATCCACCCATGTGACCTCCTGAATATTGCCGACCCATGCTTTGCGAAAGTCATCCTTTGTGCCATAGGCTACTGCAACGCCCGTAAGCATGTTCATGCGCTCCACCAAGGTGGACATGGAATCCTGTAGCGGCTGATATGCCATGTAAAGCTCCTTTGAATTGATACCAATCAGGCGTCCCGGTTGCGTTTGCCTTCGATTTTATCAATGATGATCTTAATCATGGTCACCGCTTTCCAATACTTGTCGATGACCTCCTTAAGGCGGTAAGCGCCGCCGGGAGCCAGGGCCATGGAAAAGACGGTGAGAGCGGCACGCTTCTCTTCAGAATCGGCCATGATTTCGGCCCGGCCGGTGATGATGGCGCTGTCGTAGTGAGTGGTGAACCGTTCTTCGATAATGACCGGGTTTTTGTATACGGAGAAACTGACCTCGGGATGAATCTGGAGGCAGTCGAGTTTTTTGCCTTTGGGGGCGCAGTGAAGGTACAGGGCGTTGGCGGGCTCATCGTAGTAGTAATTGATAGGCACGCCGTAGGGGAGACCATCCGGGGTAATCAGGCTCAAGGTGCCCAGGTTGCAGGATTTCAAGATTTCGCGTGCTGCGGCTTCAGTTATCATGCGTTCGGGTTTCATAAGGCACACACCTTTCACAATATTCTACTGGATTATCAGTGTATGGCCGTATATGGAGGTTTCGCGCCTGCGGGCGCGACCAGGGCGTTGCTACCCATCTGGCTCAATCGTCGCCGCAGTTCGCTACCGCTTCTGCGGCTCGTTTCGCCAGCCTCCTCCGCCTCGCTTCACCCGCCACAGGCGGCGCTTCGGCTACGGAGCCACTGGCAGGGGCGGTATTCCGGAGCCCTGGACCTTCGCCGGCTGCAGTCCCGGATACATCTTTCATATCTAATCCCAGATATTAGATTACAGGGGGCTGTCGCAATAAGCGCATATACTGCATACTGTTATTCAAAGAGAAGGATTTCGCATCTGCGGATGCGACCAAAGGGCTTTCCGATCGCCCTTTGGGAACCTTCGGATGCCGTCTCTATGAATGATTATGCGATCATGCAACTAATGCGACAGCCCCTCAATTTTCCAATAATCCTGGGGAGCAAATTCGCCCAAATGCAGAGCATTTGGGCGAAAATCTTAGTATGCCTCGTGGATATCGATGTTCTTGTAGCGCTTCATGCCTGTGCCGGCGGGGATCAGCTTGCCGATGATCACGTTTTCCTTCAGGCCTACCAGCGGGTCCACCTTGCCCTTGATGGCAGCTTCGGTGAGCACGCGGGTAGTCTCCTGGAAGGAGGCGGCGGACAGGAAGCTTTCCGTGGCCAGGGAGGCCTTGGTGATACCCAGCAGAATGCGCTTGGCGACTGCGGGACGGCCGCCGGCCATAATGGTCTGCCGGTTGGCTTCCTCGAAACGGAAGATGTCCACCAGGGCGCCGGGAAGCAGGGACGTATCGCCGCTGTCCTCCACGCGGACCTTGCGCAGCATTTGCCGCACGATGATCTCGATATGCTTGTCGGACACGGCCACACCCTGGAGGCGGTATACGCTTAAGACTTCCTTGAGCAGGTATTCCTGCACGGCCTTCACGCCCAGGATGCGCAGCAGGTCATGGGGGTTGATGGAGCCTTCGATCAATTCGTCGCCGGCTTCCACCATCTGGCCGTCCACCACCTTGAGGCGGGAGCCATAGGTGATCTGATAAGCCTTGGACTCGTGGGTGTCTTCTTCGCTGGTGACGATCAGCTCGCGCTTTTTCTTCGTCTCAGCTATGGACACACGGCCGCTGATCTCGCTCAGGATGGCGTCGCGCTTGGGCTTTCTCGCCTCAAACAGCTCTTCCACGCGGGGAAGACCCTGGGTGATGTCCTCGCCCGAGGCGATACCGCCGGTGTGGAAGGTACGCATCGTCAGCTGCGTGCCGGGCTCGCCGATGGCCTGGGCGGCGATGATGCCTACCGCCTCGCCTACATCCACGGGGCCGCCGGTGGCCAGGTTGGTGCCGTAGCAGCGGGCGCAGACGCCTGTTTCATTGCGGCAGGTGAGCACGCTGCGGACAGATGCCTTTGTGACGCCGGCTTTGACGATTTCCTTGGCCTTGATGTGGTCGATGACCTCGTTGAACCGCACCATCACTTCGCCGGTGACGGGATGGATGATATCCTCGGCGGCCACACGGCCCCTTAGGCGGTCTTCCAGGCTTTCAATGGACTGGCGGCCGCTCATGATTTCCTGCACGGTGATGCCGCGCACTTTTTCGCCTCTTGCTTCGAAGCAATCCAACTCCCGGACGATGACTTCCTGACTGACGTCCACCAGACGGCGGGTCAGGTATCCGGAGTCGGCGGTACGCAAGGCGGTATCGGCCAGGGACTTGCGGCTGCCGTGGCTGGAAAGGAAGAATTCCAACACCGTGAGGCCCTCGCGGAAGTTGGCGCGGATGGGCAGCTCAATGGTTTTGCCGGAAGGGGAGGCCATCAGGCCGCGCATGCCAGCAAGCTGGCTGACCTGGGCCTTGGAACCACGGGCGCCAGAGTCGGTCATCATGCGAATGGGGTTGAATTTATCCAGCGGCTCCAGAATGTTTTCGCGGATTTCGCTGGTGGTGTTGTTCCAGACATCCACGACCAGATTGTAGCGCTCATTTTCGGTGAGCAGACCGCGGCGGAACAGGTTGTTGATGTTGCGGACCTTGCCGTCGGCATCGTTCAGCTTCTGCGGCTTATCTGCCGGCACATGGATATCGCCGACGGATACAGTGACGGCGCCACGGGTGGAGTAGGTGAAGCCTAGCTTTTTGATGGCGTCCAGCACCTGGGCGGTTTTGTGTACACCGTGGGTGCGGTAGCACTGGTCCACAATGCGGCCCAGTTCCTTCTTGTTTACCAGGTCATCCACTTCCAGAACGAACATGTGGTCAAGGCTATTGCGCTCTTTCAGGCCGATGTCCTGGGGAATGGCATCGTTGAACAGGAGGCGGCCCATGGTGCATTTGATGAGGCGCCGGCCGGTCTCACCGTTATAGGTGCGGGTAATGCGTACCTGGATGGGGGACTGCAGGTCAAGCTGCTTGGTCTGGTAGGCCATCACCGCCTCCTCGGGCGAGGAGAACACGCGGCCGGCGCCAAGGCCGTCGGTTTTTTCCATGGTCAGGTAGTAGCAGCCGATGACCATGTCCTGGGTGGGGGAAACGACGGGCTTGCCATCCTGCGGCTTCAATATGTTGTTGTGGGCCAGCATCAGGAAGCGGGCTTCCGCCTGGGCTTCCATGGACAGGGGCACGTGCACGGCCATCTGATCGCCGTCGAAGTCGGCATTGTAGGCGGTACAGACCAAGGGGTGAAGCTTTAACGCCTTGCCCTCCACCAGGATGGGCTCAAAGGCCTGGATGCCCAAACGGTGCAGCGTGGGAGCGCGGTTCAAAAGAACGGGATGCTCTTTGATGACGCCTTCCAGGATGTCCCATACCTCGGCCTTGACCTTTTCCACCATGCGCTTGGCGCTTTTTACGTTCTGGGCAATTTTGAGGGAGACGAGCCGCTCCATCACAAAGGGCTTGAACAGCTCCAGCGCCATTTCCTTAGGCAGGCCGCACTGATAAAGCTTTAGTTCCGGACCGACAACAATAACGCTGCGGCCGGAATAGTCTACGCGCTTGCCCAAGAGGTTCTGACGGAAACGGCCCTGCTTGCCTCGCAATAGATCGCTAAGGGATTTTAAGGGGCGGTTGCCGGGGCCTGTGACGGCACGGCCGCGGCGGCCGTTGTCGATCAGGGCATCCACGGCTTCCTGCAGCATGCGTTTTTCATTGCGGACGATGATGTCCGGCGCGCCCAGCTCCAAGAGCCTCTTTAAGCGGTTGTTGCGGTTGATGACCCGGCGGTACAGGTCATTTAAGTCGCTGGTGGCGAACCGGCCGCCGTCCAGCTGCACCATGGGCCTAAGGTCCGGGGGAATGACGGGCACAACGTCCAGGATCATCCACTCGGGGCGGTTGCTGCTGGTGCGGAAGGCTTCCACCACTTCCAGGCGCTTGACGGCCCGGGCGCGCTTTTGGCCTTCGCCCTCGCGGTCGCGTTCCTTTTCGATCAGCTCGCTGATCTCGTTTTTTAATTGCTGGCTGATCTTATCCAGATCCAATTCAAGGAGCATTTGCTTGACGGCTTCCGCGCCCATACCGGCCTTGAAGGAGCCCCTGCCGCACTTCATTTCCACTTCCCGGTAGCGGGCATCAGAAATCAGCTCATGCTTTTTAAGACCCGTCACATTGCTGTCGCCGGGATCCAGCACGATGAAGGAGGCGAAGTACAATACTTTTTCCAGCGCGCGGGGAGAGATATCCAGCAGCATGCCCATACGGCTGGGGATGCCCTTGAAGTACCAGATATGGCTGACGGGGGCGGCCAGTTGAATATGTCCCATGCGCTCGCGGCGCACCTTGGCGCGAGTGACCTGCACGCCGCACTTGTCGCAGATCTTGTCCTTGTCCTTGAACTTGATGCGCTTGTATTTGCCGCAGTTGCACTCCCAGTCCTTTTGCGGTCCGAAGATGCGTTCGCAGAATAGGCCGTCGCGCTCGGGCTTTAAGGTGCGGTAGTTGATGGTTTCGGGTTTTGCGACCTCGCCGTAGGACCAGGCGAGAATTTGATCGGGTGACGCCATCCCGATTTGGATGGAATCCAGATTGGTCAATTCAAACAAAAGGGTCCACTCCCTTCCATCTATCAGGGGAAGCCTGAAGGGATTTACACTCCAGACCGCAGTCAATACTGACTAATTTTTATAGATCGTCATCATCAAGGCTGATGTCGCTGAGGGCATCCTCGACATTGAAGTCTTCCAGGTCCTCTTCATCCAGGGAGAAGTCATCGTCGATGGTGTCTTCCTCACTGTCGTCGATCCTGCGCGGCGTCCGTTCGCCTTCTTCATCGCTTTCCAGGTCAAGCCGCCCGGCAGGCAATTCCACCGGCTCCAGATCGTCGTCGTCCAGCTCGCGGATGATGATTTCTTGCTTGTCTTCAGACAGCACCTTGATATCCAGCGCCAAGGACTGCAGTTCCTTGATAAGCACCTTGAAGCTTTCGGGTACGCCGGGGGCAGGAATGTTGTTGCCCTTGACGATGGATTCGTAGGTCTTCACGCGGCCCACCACGTCATCGGACTTGACGGTAAGAATCTCCTGCAGCGTGTTGGCGGCGCCGTAAGCTTCCAGTGCCCACACTTCCATTTCACCAAAGCGCTGGCCGCCGAATTGGGCCTTGCCGCCCAAGGGCTGCTGGGTGACCAGGGAGTAGGGACCGGTGGAACGGGCATGCATCTTGTCGTCCACCAGGTGGTGCAGCTTCAGGAAGTACATGTAACCCACGGTGACGGGATTTTCAAAGGGATCGCCGGTGCGGCCATCGTAGAGGGTGGTCTTGCCGTCGGATCTCTTGCCCGCCATTTTCAGGCATTCCTCAATCTCTTCCTCGGTGGCGCCGTCGAACACGGGTGTGGCGATGTGCCAGCCCAGCGCTTTGGCGGCCAGGCCAAGGTGCACTTCCAGCACCTGGCCCAGGTTCATACGGGAGGGAACGCCCAGAGGATTCAATACGATCTCCAGCGGTGTGCCGTCGGGCATGAAGGGCATATCCTCTTCCCTTAAAATGCGGGAAATAACACCCTTGTTGCCGTGGCGTCCGGCCATTTTGTCGCCTACGCTGATCTTGCGCTTCTGGGCAATATAGACGCGGACCATCTGGTTGACGCCGGGAGACAATTCATCGTTGTTCTCCCTGGTGAAGGTCTTCACATCCACCACGATGCCGCCCTCGCCGTGGGGCACGCGCAGTGAGGTATCCCGGACTTCCCGGGCCTTTTCGCCGAAGATGGCACGCAGGAGGCGCTCTTCCGCCGTCAGTTCCGTTTCACCCTTGGGGGTGACCTTGCCTACCAGGATGTCGCCGGAACGCACTTCCGCGCCGATGCGGACAACGCCGAACTCATCCAGGTCCTTTACCGCGTCGTCGCCAACGCTGGGGATGTCTCTTGTAATTTCCTCCGGCCCAAGCTTAGTTTCCCGGGCCTCGGACTCGAACTCCTCAATATGGATGGAGGTGTATACATCCTCCTTCACCAACTTCTCGGAAATGAGGACGGCGTCTTCGTAGTTATAGCCTTCCCATGTCATAAAGCCGATCAATACGTTGCGGCCAAGGCCGATCTCACCCTTTTCGGTGGAGGGGCCGTCGGCCAAAAGATCGCCTTTATCCACCACATCACCGGCCTTGACCACAGGGCGCTGGTTGATGCAGGTGCCCTGGTTCGAACGGGCAAACTTGATCAGGTGATAGCGGTGGCGCTCGCCATGGTTGTCCTTGATGACGATTTCGTCGGCGGAAACACGTTCCACCACGCCGCTTTCCCTGGCCAATACCACCACGCCGGAGTCATGGGCGGCCTTGTATTCCATGCCGGTGCCAACGATGGGCGCTTCCGGCACCAGCAGGGGCACGGCCTGGCGCTGCATGTTGGAGCCCATCAGGGCGCGGGTGGCGTCGTCGTTCTCCAGGAAGGGGACCATGGCCGTTGCCACGGAAACCACCTGCCGGGGGCTGACGTCGATGAAGTCTACCTGGCTCAAGGGCACTTCCACGATTTCCGCCTTGTCGCGGACGGTGATGCGGTCGCGCACAAAGCTGCCATCGGGTTGGAGAGGTTCGTTGGCCTGGGCGACCTTATAGAAGTCTTCCTCGTCGGCGGTCATGTACACAATCTCTTCGGTGACCTTGCCGGCAGCTTTGTCTACCTTACGGTAGGGGGCCTCGATGAACCCGTATTCGTTGATGCGGGCATAGGTGGCCAGCGAGCCGATCAGGCCGATGTTGGGACCTTCAGGCGTCTCGATGGGGCAGATGCGGGCGTAGTGGCTGTAGTGCACGTCGCGGACCTCGAAGGAGGCACGGTCACGGTTTAATCCACCTGGGCCCAGTGCGGAAAGACGCCGCTTGTGGGTGAGTTCCGCCAGGGGGTTGGGCTGATCCATGAACTGGCTCAGCTGGGAGGAGCCGAAGAACTCCTTGATGGCGG
Source organism: Bacillota bacterium (assembly GCA_023413135.1). Lineage (GTDB taxonomy): Bacteria > Bacillota > Clostridia > Christensenellales > Aristaeellaceae > JAEWAH01. The sequence continues at coordinate 5,535 of JAEZQK010000060.1, read as the reverse complement.
CGCTGACGGGGCGGATATTGATCAGTTCACCGGGGCGCACATCGTTGGCGTCCTGGATGGCCATGCGCTCGCGGACGACACGTTCCAAGCGGCTCAAACCGATGCGGATCTGGTTTTGCAACAGTTCGCCCACGGAACGCAGGCGGCGGTTGCCCAGATGATCGATATCATCCGTATGGCCAAGGCCATAGGGCAGCCCCAGCAAGTAGCTGACGGAGGCCACGATATCATCGGTAAGGATGTGCTTGGGCACGAGGTTATGTAAGTTTTCCTTGATGGCTTCCTTCAGTTGATCCGGCTCCACGCTTTCCATGATCTTTTTCAGCGTGGGCAGGTGCACAAACTCCAGGATGCCGGCCTCCTTGGGCGGGAAGGGCAGATAGCAGGCCGCGTCCACAAAATTGTTGCCGATGATGCGGTGGACACGGTTGTCCAGGCGGATATCCACATGGCGGATGCCGCTGTTTTGAATCTGCTTTGCCACATCGGAGGGGATTTCATCGCCCTTTTTCACCAACAGTTCGCCGGTCTGGGGATCGATGATGTCCTCGGCGGAAACAAGGCCCTGGATGCGCGTGGCGAGTGAAAGCTTTTTATTGAACTTGTACCGGCCTACCCGCATCAGGTCGTAGCGCTTGGGATCAAAGAAAAGGGAATTGAGCAGATTCCGGGCGCTCTCCTGGGTGGGAGGCTCGCCGGGCTTCTGCCGCTTGTAGATTTCGATCAGGCCGTCCTCCTGGGACTTGGCGTTATCACCGCGCTGAATGGTGGCCATCAGCCGCTCATCTTCGCCCATAAGGCTGATGATCTCTGCGTCGGTGCCGTAGCCCAATGCGCGCAGGATGACCGTGATGGGCAGCTTGCGGGCGCGGTCGATGCGCACCCACAGAACGTCGTTGGAGTCGGTTTCATATTCCAGCCACGCGCCGCGGTTGGGGATGACGGTGGCGGAGAACAGATGCTTGCCTGCCTTGTCGATGGTTTCGCCGAAATATACGCCGGGGGAGCGCACCAATTGGCTGACGATAACGCGCTCCGCGCCGTTAATGATGAAGGTGCCGTGGTTGGTCATCAAGGGGAAATCGCCCATGAACACATCGGATTCCTTGATTTCGCCCGTTTCCCTGTTCTTGAGCCTTACGAATACTTTCAAGGGCGCCGCATACGTCAGGTCGCGTTCCTTGCAGCGCTCTACAGAATGCTTCGGGGTATCATCCAAAGAGTAATCTACGAATTCCAGGACCAGGTTTTCGCTATAGTCGGTGATCGGTGATACGTCGGCCAGCACCTCGCGCAAGTCTTCCTCCAGAAAGCGCTTGTACGAGTTTTTCTGAACCTCGATCAGGTCGGGCATGTCCAGCACTTCGTCGATCCTGGAGAAGCTCATGCGCTTGCGCAACTTCCCCATCTGAACCTCGTGCACCATAAAAAGCCATCACCCCTTATGTTGTCCAACCAGTATCGCGTCTTAGCGGAAATTTGCATTTTCCCGTTGCATTTTTTTACGGGACCGTGTACAATACATCCACAGGAAGGACATACTTCCGCACAGTAACGATACTGATGCAAGTTTAAATTCTATCACGATTCCCAAACCTTGTCAAGGCCGGGTTTTGCATTTTTTTTGCTTTCTCCAGAATGATCGAATAGATGCGAAAAGCCGCTGATTTTCAGCGGCTTTTCGCATGGATGAAGAGGCGTTCAGTATTTTTTGATTTACCAATTTTATGAGACAGCCGGTTATCTGGCGGCCTTAGCAAACTCGCCGATTTGCTTATCCATGATGGATATATGCTGAGTCAGCCAATTCAGCATCAACTGGTTGGCATTGATAACGACAAGCACGTTTCCACCGGAGGCAGCATAATCGTTACGGAGTTTGCTAAGCTGCCGGATAAAATCGGCATGCGACTGTTTCTGAGCATTATATCCTGGATATTTGATGCTGAGCATGTATTTCTCTTCATCGGCAAAATGCTTTTTCGTGTATTCCTCCAAAAATATCAGCAACTCGCCAATATATTCTTTGGCCTGATGGTTCTTGCCCGCCTCAAAGAGCTTATCAGCCTTTTCAAACAATGTTTTGTGCTGATCGTCAATCATTGCCACACCAACCGACAAATTTTGAGTCCAAGGCATGGTCATACCTCCTTTGTACTGAAAATACCAATTTATTCTACAAGCATTCATCTATATATTCAAGCAATTATTTCGGAATGAAACAAGAAGAACTACATTGAGATAAAAAATATCCCGGTTTATGCCGCCTGGCGCCGCTAGACTTCCAGGCATTGTCTGCATGAAATCCGGGACATTCTCAATACATTTAAATATTATTGATTTTCGACGGGTTCCTTGTTCCCTTGATCCTTTTTCTCGGCGTATTCTGTGAAGGCCTGCTTGCCTTGGCTGTTCCACCACTCATCGTAGTACTTCCAGTGTTTCAAGCCTTCTTTGGAAGCGTCCTCCTGACCGCAGGGATCATGATGTTTGTGGCTTTTGGAGGATTTTGATTCGCCGTGGCCGCCGCCGGAACCGCCGAAGATGAGGTGACCCAGGATCACGATGCCGAAAGCCTGCCAGTAGGTGATGGTTTTCAGGCCGAACAGCTCCGGCATGAGCCAGTTCCAAAGCTCCCTGACGAAAATGCCAAACACAAGCCCCAAAATGGTGGCGGTGACCAGGCCGACCACGACCATGCTGATAATGCGGGCACCCTTGGGCACGCGGTGCCATCTTTGTCTCCATTCGCTCATATGCGTATCTCCTTTCAAATGTCAAACAGGGTTGCGGAGGATTAGGGATGGAGGTCATGAAGCTTTGCCTTGAGCGCTTTTACGGCGCGGCACTTGCGCGACAGCAGCGTGCCTACGGGTTCGTTCCATTGAATGGACAGTTCCTTGAAAGAGCGGCCCATCATTTCGGTGGCCACAAAGACGGCGCGCTGCCTGGGCTCCAGGCTGCTGATGGCTTCCGCCAGCCTTTGTTGGAATTCCTTTCTTTCCACCTGGCTGTATACATCGGCGGAACCGTCGCGCAGGTATTCCAGGAGGGAGGTTTCCTTGTCTTCGTCTGGGAAGCTCTGCAGTGATACGGTTCGCCGGCGCTTTCGGGCAAGGTCGATGACCTTGTTGTTCAGCGCACGGTACACATAGGCCGCCAGGTTCTCCACATGGCTATGAGGATCCGCATGGCTTAGCAGCGCCAGCATGACTTCCCCCACCATGTCCTCCGCGTCCATCTCGCTGATATCCGTCATCTTCCTTTTTACGAAGCCTATGAACCGCTTGCGCTCCGCGTCGAAAAAGCGGAATATCCTGCTTTTCCCGTCCATTTCCATGGCTTACAACCATCCTAGCTGCCCAAGTCTGCCGCTTCGGGCCTTGTCGTTTGCTTCCCCCCACACCCTTATGACGGCGGGGCGGCCGGTTTATTGCATGAAGAGCAAAAATTTTTTTGCTATCATATTTTAAAGCTTGATTCCATGAGTACTCCTGCCTCGGTTGGCAGCGTTGTGAAACTTCCATGTATAGAGAAAAAGGTCCTCTTTTACTCCTTCAGTCACCCTTCGGGTGACAGCTCCCTCGGGGAGGGAGCCTTTTGGTACCCTGCACTCGTTTTCAGTTGACAGAAATGGTTTCATGACTGTTATCCTCTCATAAAATAAAAATGCTCCTGACGATATATTCGTCCAGGAGCATCGGGATACATTGGAAATTTCGAGCATACTTTCGGGGATGCATTGAAGGGGCAGAGCCCCTTCAATTATAAGCGTATCGCCCGGCTTTGCCGGGCGGGCGGGGGTTTGCGGAGCAAACATTCCTTACACTTTTTGCCGGCCGTGAACGAAGTGAGCAGGCAAAAAGTGCAAAATCGAGAAAATGACAACGTCATTTTCTCGAATATATTTACCACATCGGTACCACCTGTACATCCTTGAAGTACTGCATCACGATCTCTTCACCTTTCATGCCGCCTTCGGCCAGGCCATAGGCGCCCCATTGGGGCATGCCTACCCCGTGGCCATAGCCCTTGCCGGCTATTTTGACCTTTCCATCTTCATAGGCGAGACTGGTGAGGAATGTGGAGCGCATTTTTGTGCTGTCCAGGGCGATGCGCAGCTCGGGTGCGCTCACTTCCTCACCTCCGACAGACAAGGTCAATGCCCGGCCGCTTTCGCCGCGTTTGGAAATGGAGATTTCCTTAGCAGAGGTGGGCGTGCCGCCGGCCTTTTTGCAGGCTGCCAGGAATTCAGATTCGGAGAAGGAGGCTTCCCAAGCCTTTGCGTCGGGGGGCGCATCATTGCTTTCCTGGCCGGGTACGCTTTGGGTATAGGGCGGCTCCTCATCGTCATAGGCCAGGCCTTCCTTGGCTAAAGCTGTTTGGCCGCCGGAATGGGCGTGGAACCAGGTGTAGGGGAACTCACCGCCCGATGCCAGCACCATGCCGCGGGTGCTTTCCACCGCCTGCTTCACCCGGTCGTTGATCTCCTTGGCGCTGTACGCCTGGGCTTCCTCAATGTCGGTGGAAACGTCCGCACCCTCATACTTGCTTTCCTTTTCAGTAGTAAACTTCAAAACAAAGGTGCGGGCAAGAATGGCCTGGGCACGGAGCGCCTCCAGCGGCCAGTCGTTTTTCATTTCTCCGGCGACCACGCCCTGAAGGTAGGTCTCCAGATCCATCTCCTTGACATCTTTGTCTTCTACTACATATACCTGCAAAATGGGTGCGCCGTTTTTATCGGTCTTTGTAAGCTTGGAAGGCATTGCGGGCTTTTGAGCAGGAGCAGCACTGGCCGAGGCATCCGCCTTGGGTGATACCGAGGGCAGGAGTTCCGCTTGTGCATCCGGCGTAGCGGCGCAGGATGAGATAAGGCTTATAACCATCAGGCATGAAAGGAGCAGGCAAAGGGCGCGCATGAGGAGACCTCCTTGAATCAATCATGGGTTTGACACAAGTTTCTCCCGCCGGAAAGCAAAATACGCCGCAACCTTTTGGAAATGATGGATTGACATAAAAGGAAAACGATGATATGATTATGTGGTTGTCCGCAGACGATGTTTTTCCATGCTTTTTTGGGAAAAACAAGCCTGAAACTTCCCTGATAAGGAGCGGTCCAAAATGCTGGAGGAGCTGAAAAATCCCGCCGGCCGAGTGGTTGGCACCAAGCAGCTTTTGCGGGCGCTTCAGAACGGGAAAGTCACCCGTGTGTTTGTGGCGGAGGATGCGGATGAATTCATTTACCGCAGGGTGCGCACAGCCGCGGAGACGGCCCGGGTACCCGTTACGGTAGTCAAGACCATGGCGCAATTGGGGCAGGCCTGCCACATCGATGTGGATACTGCCGCCGCAGGGCTTTTGCGCTGAAAAATTTTTTTGCCTATAGGCTTCCGAGGGTTGCGGAGGCGTTATAGATATCATTCCAGGAGGTGCTTCCATGCCCACGATCAATCAATTGATCCGCAAGGGAAGGGAAAAGGTCGTCAACAAGTCGACTGCGCCCATTTTGCAGGGTTGCCCGCAAAAGCGCGGCGT
>JAEZQK010000013.1 GCA_023413135.1 Bacillota bacterium | reverse complement strand
CTATGTAGGATGCCGGCGGCGAACGCCCGCCCCCGCCCTACCCAGTACTCTGGCAACTACAGAAGTTACGGAATAACAAGCCCCCCGCCCGTCTGTCATCCTGAGGGCTCCGCCCGAAGGATCTTTTGCTGCAAACTTTTATATACCAAGAGCAAGATCCTTCGGGCGGAGCCCTCAGGATACACGTCTCGGAGGGGGAGGAAGCAAGATGAACAAGTGTATCCCGGTACAGGCAGGCAATTACAGTCCTCACCCACTGGCATATTCATTGCCGGTATTCCATAACTTCTGTAGTTGTAAAAGAACTAGTAGTCTTTCAACTACAGAAGTTTCGAAATATGACCATTCATCTTTGCCTGAACGCTGTAGGGGCGGGGCTCTGCTCCGCCCGCCGCGGTAGGTAATGTTTCTCATCGGGCGGTTAAGAAGCCCCGCCCCTACGGCGTTGTTTGTTTATTGATTTATCTGCCGGGGATTATGAAATTCGTAACTTCAGTAGTTGAAAGTCAACTAGTATAGCGCGCATTTCAGGCCTTCCCCTTGAGTAAGCGCTGATTAAGGCACCAACGTGTCATTCTGAGGGAGCGAAGCGACTGAAGAATCTTTATACCGTAAGGGTTTCAAGATTCTTCGCTTCGCTCAGAATGACATATCTCCGGATAAATCAGCGTTTACTTGAGGGGAAGCCTTTGTATACGCTCACTTGCACCCTGTTTTCAGGACAATATTACGGCGCGACAGGCGTCGGCGCCGGTTCCGCCTTCCCAACCGCCGTAAAACCATAGGCCTCAAACACCCCTTTGGCTTCCTCCCCGGCAAGATAATCAAGGAATTCCCTGGCCGCCTGCTCCTGCTTGGTGGATGAGATCACGGCTGCGGGATAGATCACGGGCGCATGGCTACCTTCCGGCGCCTCGGCCGTCACCACCACATTTTCATCGGTCAATGCGTCGGTGGCATACACGATGCCTGCGTCCACATTGCCGGTGGACACATAGGTGAGCACCTCCCGCACATCCTTGGCGTACACCAGCTTGCCGCTCTCTTTGGTCAGCGCATCCTTGATCCCCAGGGTTTCAAAGATTTCCATACTGTACTGCCCCACAGGCACGCTGCCCGGCTCGCCCACGGCAATGACGGCGGCGTCGCCGATGGTTTCAAAGGAAGCGGGCGCATCCTTCCCCTTGGGCACGATGAGGACCACCTTGTTTTCCAGCAGGTCCACCCGCGTATCGTTAAGGATCAGATTTTGGCCGGCCAGGGTATCCATCTGCTTTTGGGCGGCGGAAACAAAAATATCCCCCGGCGCGCCTTGCTCGATCTGCGTTTGCAGCGTGCCGGAACCGGCGAAGGAGAATGTGAGTTTTACGCCCGGATGGGCTTGCTGATATTTCGCGCCAATCTCTGTCAGGGCGTCGGTCAGGCTTGCGGCCGCCAGCACCGTCAATCCGGCCTCCGGCGCCTGGGCCAGGGAAAGGGCGGGGAACGCCAGCATGCATAGGACCAGACATAGGGCTGTCAGCCTCTTTTTCATGGGAATGCCACCTTATCAAAATTAGATTTCACTTCCTGGCGCATTCCCCGTCCGTGCCCGTAAGGATCGCCAGGCCGTGCTCCAGCGTATCCATTAAATAGGACAGGTTCTCCTTCACCGCTTTGGGGCTTCCGGGCAGGTTGATGATCAGCGTGCTTTTCCGGATGCCGCTGACGGCGCGGGACAGCATGGCCCGCTTGGTGATTTGAAGGCTGCTAAAGCGCATGGCCTCCGCAATGCCGGGAACGGGGCGCTCCACCACATCCATGGTAGCTTCCGGCGTATTGTCCCTGGGGGAAAAGCCGGTGCCGCCGGTGGTCAAAATAAGGTCCGCCATACGGTTGTCGGCAATGCGCCGAAGCTCGTTTGCAAGGCCTTCCCTGTCGTCGCTGAGTAAAAGCTGCTCCGTGACGGAGTATCCGGCTTCCGTTACCATCTCCCGGATCACCTGTCCGCTTACATCTTCCCGTTCTCCCCTTGCGCCCTTGTCGCTCAAGGTGATGATCGCTACCCTGTACATATCAGCCCTCGCTTTGTACAATGCAAATCTCGTCTCCCTCTTTGATTTCCCCGCCCCGCAGCACCCTGGTGAATATCCCCTGCCGGGGCATGATGCAATCCCCCATCTTTTTGAAAATCTCACAATGGCTATGGCATTCCTTGCCGATCTGCGTCACCTCCAGCAACGCCTCGCCGCTTTTTAGGCGCGTGCCGATGGGCAGTTCCGTCAGGCTGATGCCGCTTACGATCAGATTTTCGCCAAACGCCCCGTCTTGAACGCCCGCACCCAATTCGTTGAAGGCCTGAATGCTCTCATAGGAAAGCAGGCTCACCTGCCGGTGCCAGTTCCCCCCGTGGGCATCATGCTCGATACCGAAATTTTCGATCAGCCGGGCGTGATGGATGTTTTCCTTCTGCGTGCCTCGCTGCGGGCTGATACAAATGCCCATGATGGTCCCCGTTTGCTTCTCCATAAAAAATCAGCCTCCGATCTGAAACATTCTGCGCTCTTCCTTATCCGCCGGCGCATCCAAAAAGGAATGGTTCAAGGGCTTGTTCAGGATAGCCTTCTGTATGATGTCCGCCATTTCTTCCTCGCCGGCCCCGCCCCGCAAAAGGGACTTCAGATCGATCCCCGCCTGATGGTTCAGGCAAAGCTTCAATTGGCCGTCGGCGGTGATGCGCACCCTGTTGCACCGGTCACAAAATTCATGGCTCAAGGCGCTGATGAAACCGATGCTCCCCATAAACCCGTCAAGGCGGTAATAGCTGGCGGGGCCGTTGCCCAGCCGCGTGTCGTCGGGCCTTAGCGGGCCATAGGCCGCTTCCAAAAGCGCCTTCACCTCACCCTGGGGGACGGGGGAAAATTCCGCGCCGCACCCTACGGGCATCAGCTCGATAAAGCGCACATGAATGGGCTTTTCCCTGGCCAGACCCGCCAGGGGAACGAGATCGTCTTCATTAAAGCCCATGACGGGGACGACGTTCACCTTGACGGAGGGGATCCCCGCCTCCACCGCCTTTTGCAGTACGGACAGCACGCGGTGCACATCCCCCAGGCGCGTCATTTGGGCGTACCGCTTTTCATCCAAGGTATCCAGGCTGATATTGATCCCGTCCAACCCAGCCTGGACTGCCTCATCCATGAGCCCGTCCAGCAACATGCCGTTGGTGGTCAGCGTCACTTCCTCAATGCCGGGCACCGATTTGAGCCGCCTTATAAGGGACAGGCAACCCTTGCGGGCCATGGGCTCCCCTCCGGTGATCTTCAAATACCGGATGCCAAGGGAAGCCAGCGCCCTGACCAGGGTAAGGATCTCTTCATACGTCAGGATGTCCCGGTGGGCAAGCTGCGTGACGCCGTCCTCGCTCATGCAATAGATGCAGCGCAGATTGCACCTGTCTGTAATGGAAATGCGGGCGTAATCGATCGTCCTGCCGCTATCATCTTTCATCGCGGCATCACTCCCGTTCCCGGCGCCGGTATGTGCCGCTTTTCCCGCCGGTCTTTTCTGCAAGGCAAACGCCGCTTATCTCCATGGACTTGTCCAGCGATTTGCACATATCGTAAATGGTCAATAGCGCCACGGAGACCCCCGTCAGCGCCTCCATTTCCACGCCGGTCTTCCCGGTGAGGCCCACGGTGCACACAGCCTCCACCTGGCATGCTTCCCTGTGGAGAATAAAATCCAGGGAGCACTTTGTGATCAAAAGCGGATGGCACATGGGGATCAGGTCCGGCGTACGCTTCACCGCCATGATCCCCGCCACCCGGGCCACCCCCAGCACATCGCCCTTTTGTACGGTCCCTGATTGAATGGCCTCCATGGTTTTTTCCGTCATGCGGATGCGGCCCGTGGCCACGGCGGTGCGCATCGTTTCCCGCTTTTCCGATACGTCCACCATGATGGCGGCACCGGAGGAGTCAAAATGCGTAAGCCCTTTTTCCATATTGCCTCCTATCCTATATTAAAACGATTTCCACTTCATCACCCGATACAAGCCCTCCGCAGCCCGCGGGGATATCGATCAGGCAGTTGCAACCGATCATGGAAGCCAGTGACCCGCTGGAGTGGTTTTTATCCTCCGCGTGTACCCGTACGCCGTCGTATACCGCGCGGATCAGCCGCCTGGAAGGGCTTGGCTTTTGAAACGCGCCGGTGAGAGGGACCCTGATCCGCCGGTTGCATGGATCTGCTTCACCCTTCAGGCGAAGCAAAACGGGCTTGGCAAACAGTTCAAAGCAGGCCAGTGCGGCGAAGGGATTGCCGGACAGGCAGATCAGCAGCTTCCCCTCCAATACCCCCGCCAGCAAGGGGCTGCCCGGCTTCATGGCAATGCGCCAGAAAAGCCGCCGGGCGCCCATCAGATCCAGCACCTCGTGAAGGATGTCCTTTTTCCCCACCGAAACGCCACCGGTGGTGATCACTATATCTACTTGGGGCAAAACATTCAAAAGCTGACCGGCCACAGACCGGGCATCATCGCCCGAAGGTGAAAGCGTAACGCACTCCACGCCGATTTCCGCCAGCCGGGCCGAGAGCATCGGGCCGTTTATGTTGTAAATGGATCCCCTTTTTAGCGGTTGGCCGGGCTTTGCAAGCTCGTCGCCGGTGCTGAGTAGCGCCGCCTTCACCGGCGCAAAAACAGCCGCTTCCGTGATGCCAAGCCCCGCCAGCACGCCGATGGCAACGGCGGACAGGCGCTGCCCCTTATGCAAAACAAGGCTGCCTTTTGCAACATCCTCCCCCGCCAGGCAAATGTTTTGCCCCGGCTGCAAAGGGGAAAACAGCGTCACGGTATCCTCCCCGGAAACCACATCCTCCTGCCGGACGACGCAGTCGCAGCCATAGGGCACAGGCGCGCCGGTCATGATGCGAACAGCCTGCCCTTCTTGGGCCGTATAAACATCCGGGCAGCCAGCGCACAGTTCACCGATGACCTGAAGGGTCACGGGGTTTTCCTTGGCGGCGCTTTGAATATCCAAAGCGCGAAGGGCATACCCGTCCAGGGGCGAACGGTCAAAGGGCGGTAGATTCATGGGCGCATGGATATCCTCTTGAAGGACACGGCCCAAGGCCATCTCAAGGGGCAGCATTTCCTGCCGGGAAATGGGCGCGGCATGTTTTAGCAGCAGCGCCAGGGCGGATTCCAGGCTCTCCATGGCGACGCCTCACTTTCCAAAGCCGCAATTGGGATAAACGCATTCCGGGCAATTCAGGCAAAAGCCGCCGTGGCCCAGCTCCGCGATCTCCCGCTTTGTGATCGTAAGCCCGGCCGCGATCTTTGGCAGCACCAGATCGAAAATCGTGCGCTTGGCATACATCACGCAGCCCGGCAGCCCCAGAATGGGAATTTCGCCCTTGTAGTAGGAAAGAAGAAGCATAGCCCCCGGCAATACAGGCGCGCCGTAGGTGACGATGTCCGCACCTGTATCCCGTATGGCGGCGGGCGTGCGGTCATCGGGATCCACACTCATGCCGCCGGTGCAAAGCACCATTTCGGCACCCATTTGAAGCATCCGGAAAATCGCATCGGTAATCCCCTGCTTCTCGTCGGATACAATTTCATGACCGATGACCTCTATGCCGAATTCCGAAAGCTTATTTCGGATAACCGGCGTAAACGTATCCTGGATACGGCCGTAAAAAACCTCGCTGCCCGTGGTAACGATGCCCGCCTTCATGGGCCGGAAGGGTACCACACGCATCAATGGCTCGTCCCCGGCCGCCGCCTTTGCCGCATCCAGTTTTTCCTTGGAAATCACCAAAGGGATCACCCGGGTGCCGGCAAGCTTGTCGCCCTTTTTTACCGGGAAACCGCCGTGGCGGGTGGCGATCATGATATCGTCGATGCTGTTCACGTGGTTAAGCCGCTGCTTATCAACCCAAAAGAGGCCGTCCGCAGCGGCGATGCATTCGATCTTGCCTTCCTTAACCTCGGAGCCCAAGATGTTTTCCCCCTGGCAAAGGGAAAACAGGATGGACGCTGCTTCGTTTTCATGCAGCATGCCCTCCTGTTTTTCCCATATATACAGGTGTTCTTTCCCGATCTTCAGCAGCTCCGGAATATCCTGCTCGCGCACCACATGGCCCTTTTTGAACGCGACGCCCTTCTTTTCATCCTTCACGATCACGGTAATGTCATGGCATATCACATGGCCTATGGCATCCACGGTTTTGACAAGCTTCAATGCGACTATCCCCTTACCTATTAACGTAACATACAAAATACATCGTACTAATTATACCATCCGTGCCAATCGGTGGCAAGAAAATTAGCGAATTTTTTAACAAACTTTCTTTTTTGCACCGTCTATTGCTTTACAACCGGGAGATGAATAGAGTATAATTTTCACAAACCTGCAAATATGTGCGGGAGGTGACGGGCGACAAAGATGTTCAATATTGGATTTGCCGAGCTGATACTCATATTGCTCGTTGCCTTTTTGGTAGTAGGGCCCAAGGATCTGCCCAAGGTCGCCAGGGCGCTGGCCCGCCTGGTCAGGTATTTGCGCCGGCTGTTCCAGGAGTTCAAGGATGAAACGGGCCTGGATGAAACCATTGAGGAACTTAAATCGGTGGAGACCGACTTGAAGACCACACTGAAGGAAGCCGACCCCACCAAGGAACTGAGAAGCGCTCAGGACGAGCTTTCCAAGTCCGTTCGGCAAAGCAAGGAGCTAACCGAGGCTAAACCCAAGAATGGATAAGCAGGGAGGAACCAACATGCGTTTTGGCATAACGGAGATTCTATTGATCCTGGTACTGGCGTTGGTCATTTTCGGCGGCGGCAAGCTGGCCGGCGTTGGAAAAGCGCTGGGTACCAGCATAAGGGAATTCAAAAAGGAAGTTGGCTCCGAGGAGAAGGCTTCAGAAAACGGCGAAAAAAAGGAAGAGAAGCAAGGCTGATTTTTTGAGCCTCCTCTCCCCTTCCATAGCAAGGATGGGACCATGTCGCAAAGCAAGCAGATGCTATCCGAACACTTAAAGGCGCTGCGAAAGGTATTGATCGTCAGCGTATGTGCTGTTGTCGCGGCTTTTTTTCTGCTGTTCTACCTTTTCAGCGAGAGGCTGGTAGGCTATATTCTGCTGCCGCTTAGGCAGCGGAACATTGAAATCATCTATACCGCCGTTTCCGAAGCTTTGATGATGCAGTTCAAGTCCTGCCTGGTGGGGGCCGTGGTAGTGGCCATGCCGCTGATCATCCATCAGGTATGGCAGTTCATCCGCCCCGCCCTGTATAAGGAGGAGCAGCGCGTTTTCCGCCTGCTGTTCTTCGTGGCGCTTGTGCTGTTCCTGGCGGGGGTCACCTTTTCCTATTTGACCGTCTTTCCCATGGCCATCGACCTGTTCCTCAACGCGGGTCAAAATTTAGCGCTTCCCCTTTGGTCCATCAACGAATATTTCAACTTTGTGCTTTCCTTCGTGCTCCCCTTTGGGCTTATGTTCCAGCTGCCGGTGGTCATTTATATGCTGGCCCGCCGCGGAAAGGTCACCTACAGGCAAATGGCCAAAAACAGAAAGTACGTCATCCTGGTGATTGCGGTGGTGGCGGGGTTTCTTACGCCGCCCGACGTTGTCTCCCAGGTGATGCTGGGGCTCCCCATGTGCCTTCTGTATGAAATGGGCGCCCAGGTCGCAAGGCTGGTAAAGCCCAGGGAAAAAGCCGTGGGCGCCTGATTGGAATGCTTTATATCAGCTTTACGCCCCGGGCCCAATCCCGGATTACGGCGGCGGCCTCCGCCCTGTTCACTTCCGTCACCGTAAATAGATTGACATCCGGGTGGCCCGCCACCTTTTCAAAAAAGGGGTAGCCGCCCTTTTGCAAAATGCCAAGGATCGGCTTTGGGCCGCTCAAACAGCGGGTCACGGCGTCCAAAAACGACTTGGCCTCCCGCTCCGCCTTGCCCAGTTCATCCATGACCAATAACGGTAAGGAGGGAGCCGCAAGGCTCTCTTCCAGTATTTTTACGCCGATGGTCTCAAAAACCGGGATCACCGGCGCATAGCTTCTCTCCCCCAGCCGGATCACGACAGGGCTGTCGTTTTCAAAGGGCGGAAGCGGCATAAGGCTGTGGAGCACATGCCCCTTGACCTGCCCGGAAACCTGGAAGGGCAGCGTCAAAAACCCCCCCGCCTCCAGCTTTTGTTCCGCAAGAAACTGCCGGATCAGCGTGGATTTTCCCACCTGCTTTTCACCCGTCAAAAAAAGATGATGCATGCGCTTTATGTTCACACTCCCGGCTCATTTTCCTCATTATACCATGTTTGCCGGCAAGAAAGGATACGTCATGAAGGTTTTTACGATCGTCGGGATCCGTTCCTCCGGCAAGACCACCACGGTCACCCGCCTTACGGAAGAATTCAAAAGCCGGGGCAAGCGCGTGGGCACGGTGAAATCCATCTACTGCCCCACCTTTTCCATAGACAACGCCGGCAGCAACACCTACCGCCACCGCCTGTCCGGCGCCGAAATCATCTGCGCAAAGGCGAAGGCCGAAACAGCGTTTGTCTTTCCCCGGCCCATGAGCAACGCACAGCTTCTTTCTTACTATCAGGATATGGATATCGTGATCCTGGAAGGGGATTACCTGGCCCCCGTTCCGCGCCTGGTGGCCGCCCATGGGGAGGAGGATGCCTCTCCCCGCATCAACAGCCTCACCCTGGCCCTGGTGGGCAGGATCGCCAATACGCAAAAGGAAGTCCTGGGCCTGCCCGCCTTCAGCCCGCTGACGGATATCGCGGCCCTGGCCGATTTCCTGGAAGAGCGCGTTGCAGACATAACGCCCAATGACATCGGCGCGGATCTTCCCGATGTCCCCGGCGTCACCGGAGACGGCTTTTGCCAATGCGGCTGCCGCAAGCATGCCAAAAAGCCCGCGGCCGTCAAGCACGTCACGGCATATGTGGACGGGAAAGAGCTGACGCTGAACAAGGAGCAGGAAGCGCTGCTTCTGTCCCTTTCGGGGGAAAACCGGTAGGCTGACAACCATGGAAGCAACGAAATTCAATCAATCATTTGGGGTTCGGGCTATCCTGAAAAAGAGATGCGTATTCCAAGCGGTACAGGCGGGCGATTGATAATCGCCCCTACGCCTGCAAGGAGTATATTGGCTTTTCTTCCGGTTCGCATATGCCCCGGTAGAGATATCAATAAACAAACTGCGCCGTAGGGGCGATTATCAATCGCCCGCTTGAGCCTGACACCTTGAGCGCAGGTGGGGCAGTCATTGGGCTCATTTAGGACATGTATACATCTGCTATAACCAATATTTGTTTGTGAAATACTTGACTATATCCATCCCCGGTGCTATGATACTATAAAAGTGAAAAGCCACTCCGAGTCCTTTCGACCCCAGCGGCCGGATTGACCGATTGGTATATCGAGCAATTGGTATGCCAGCCATTTTGCAAAGGAGTCCGAAGCAGGTATCAACTTATAGGTTGATGTGTTTGCTTTCGGGCTTTTTGTTGTGTCACTCAAAGACAAGAGGAGGAAAACGCATGTCTGAGGAGAAGAAGGGGCTGCTTACCCACGAGTACACCCGCCGCCAGTTTATGAAGCTGACGGCAAAAGGACTGACCGGCATTGCCCTGTCCAGCAGCTTGCTGTCCCTGATGGGTGTAACGCAGGCACAGGCCCAGTCAGGCCAGGTTCAGGTGATTGCCACGCCGACCCATCTCCTGGTGGCCAACCGCGCAAAGTGCACGGGATGCCAGAGGTGCGAGGTGAACTGCACGCTTGCAAACGACGGGGATCTGCATCCCTACATGGGGCGGCTGCACATCCGCGAGAATGTAAACTTCGGCGTGGACGGCCCCACGGATGATTTTATCCATGGCGACGGCATCTACGGCTTTTGGGGGATGGCTCCGGAAACCTGCAGGCAGTGTGCAGACCCGGCCTGCCTGAAGGCATGCCCCGTCGGCGCCATCATCGTCAGCGAAGCAAACGGCGCCCGTGTTGTGGACAAAACCAAATGCCTGGGCTGCGGCGCATGCACAAAGGCCTGTCCCTGGGGGATGGCGCGCCTTGACCTGGAGGAAAAGGTCTCCACCAAGTGCATCAATTGCGGCGCTTGCGTTGCAGGCTGCCCGACCAGCGCTTTGAAGCTGATAGACTGGGAAGATGTTGCCAAAGCGATGTGATTTTTCATGAGAAAGGGGTTTTGATCCATGAATGGATGGACCGGAAAACTGCTTCGCGTCAACCTGACCAACGGTACGCATGCTATAGAAGGCAGTTCCAAATACTTTGACTACATCGGCGGCAAGGGCATGGCCAACCGCATCATGTATGACGAGGTTCCCGCCGGCACCGATCCCATATCGCCCGAGAACAAGATCGTCATGGCGGTCGGGCCCAACACGGGTTCCAGCGCGCCCTGCAGCGGCAGGCTTACCATTTCGACCCTTTCCCCGTTCACCAAGTATAATGCCATCGTAGACGGCCATGTGGGCGGCGATACGGCCATGCAGATCAAGTGCGCCGGTTTCGACGCGGTCATCATCGAGGGTGCTTCCTCCACCCCCGTGTATATCAAGGTAATGGATCAGGAAGTCAGCATTGAGGATGCTTCCGACCTGTGGGGGAAAACCACCACCGAAACCACCAAAGCCCTGGCCGAAAAGAACGGCAAAGGCGTCAATGTGGTTTCCATCGGCCGCGCCGGTGAAAACATGCTGAACCTTTCCTGCATCATTACCGGCGTAGCCCACTGTGCAGGCGGCGGCCTGGGCAAGATCTTCGGCAGCAAAAAGCTCAAGGCCCTTTGCATTTACGGCACCGGCGCCACAAAGGTCGCCGATCCCGATCAGATCAAGAAATTGAACAACTATGTCATGGGCGACCTGATCGGCTCCAACAACAACCATGTGGTGCCCACCGTGGCGCAATCCTGGTCCGAATATGAGAACACTTCCACCCGATGGACCGGCCATCCCGGCATGACCTGGGGCGCCGCCGAGGGCGGCCCCGTGGATACGGGCGAATCACCTCCGGGTGAACCCACCCTGGTGGGCTTCCGCTGCCAGAAGGCGGTATTCGACCATGGCGCATTGGCGGAAAAGTATACCGTGAAGATGACCGGCTGCGCCATGTGCCCCATCCGCTGCTACGGCGCCATGAAGCTGCCCAAACTGGAAGAAAAATACGGTGTCGGCAGCACCCATGCCAACACCTGCCTGGGCAACGGCCCCTATGCCAGCCTGATGGCCAAATACCAGGACTTTGAAGATGAGGGCGACGGAAAGCTGTATGCCCGCGTCTTTAGCTCCATTCTGGCCGACGACCTGGGCCTGTGGGATAACTACGGCGAACTGGCGGCCACGCTGAATTACTTTATGGCAAACGATTACGCGCTCATGCGCAAGATCATGACCGAGGAACAGTTTAACGCCATCCCCTGGAAAAAGCGGGACGACGGCGATATCAGCTTCATCCGCGACATCCTGGAACTGGTGGTGGATCCCAAGCATCCCCTGTCTACCCTGGCCCAGGGCGCTTACTATGTGGACCAGCAGTATCACGACATCCTGGGCGATGGCTACCTCCACTCCGCCGCCATGGCCCTGTGGGGCCCCATCGGCGGCAAGCGGCACCACGGGAATGAGTGCGACGCGCAGGTGGGCATGCTGACCAACATCATTTACAACCGGGACGGCATGTGCCATACCATCGTCAACATCACCGGCTCCGGCCTGCCCTATGATGTGCAGAAGTCCATCGTGGAGGAAATCTTCGGCGAAGGCTGCCTGGATAAGCCCAAGGCTTACACGCCCATGAACGAGAGCAAGGCCCGCTTTGCCAAGTTCGGCGTCATGCGCCAGGTGCTGCATGATTCCTTTACGCTGTGCAACTGGGTATGGCCCATGACGTTCTCCCCCCGCAAGGACCGGGGATACAAGGGCGATCTGAGCGTGGAAGCGCAGTACATGGCCGCCATCACCGGCGAAGACTGGACCCAGGAATCCCTGGACTTTGCGGTGGAACGCTGCATCCAGCTTCACCGGGCCATGACCGTCAAGCAGATCGGCAGCAACGATATGCGCAATCTGCACGATGTGATTTCCAACTTCATCTTCGAAATGGATCCCGACATCAAGCCCTTTACGGAAGGAACCGTCAAGCTGGAGCGGGAAGACTGGCAGACAGCGCTGACCATGTTCTACCGGGAATTCGGCTGGGATGAGAAGACCGGCGCGCCCACCCGCGCCACGCTGGAGAAGTTCGGCCTTAAGGATGTAGCCGACGACCTGGATAAGCTGGGCCTGCTGTCCTAACGTGTTTCGAGAAAATGACTGCGTCATTTTCTCGAACCTGCACTTTTCACCTTCGGGCTACGCCCGTGGTCGGTGAAAAATGTAAGGAAAGCTTGCTCCGCAAGCGCCCCGCGCACCCGGCAAAGCCGGGCGACACGATTACAATTGAAGGGGCTCTGCCCCTTCAATGCATCCCCGAAAATTTGTCCCTTTTACATCTATACCCTCGGGTATGGGGCGTCGGATCGCGACGCCTCATGCCTTTGGAGTGAATGAAAATATGGAAGAAACCATGGACTTGAACATCCCCGCCCAGGTGCTGGCGGACCACCTGTACCAGCGCACGGTACAATCGAAAGTCACGGGCAAAAAATCGCTCCTGTCCTTTCCCCCCGAAGGGATCGCCAAGGATGAAATGACGGCGCTGCTTTCCGCCATGGCATCAAAGACGGCACCGCTAGCCCTCGAACAAATCGACGCGGTGCAGGGAAAGAAGGATCTGTACTATTATCATGCCGGCTTGATGACCAGGCATTATGCGGAGCTGGACGCATTGCTAAACGACAAGGATATTTTGGCCACCATTGCTTCGGTGGTCCGCTCCGACAGCAAGCTGTACCCGCGCCCCACCCAGTTTTCCAAGCTGATGAACGTTCCGTTCCGTTTCAGCCAGGATGAAATTCTGGGCGCCGTCGCCCGGATGAAGCAGGACGAAGATTACCGGGATATCGGCGTTGTAACGGCCACCAACGGCCATAGCGGGCTTTATTCGGAAAAGTATCTTTCTAAGCGCTACGCCCAGGCGTTGCTCCAGGGGATTGAGGTGGAGGAAGCCGAGAATCCCTGACCGTCATGCGCTTTCATACCAATTCAGCACATACCGCTTTAAAAGGCGGCTGAGAGCTTTCGTTCTCAGCCGCTTTCATTTACCGTGCCAAGGAAAAGCCCCTGCCAAACCGGGGCTGTCGGGAACGGTCATCATGCCGTTTTGATGCTTATAACCGCCATATTCAACGCCTTCGGATCCCCATTTCGCCGCTACTCAATGCAATCGTTTGTCATTATTGGATTTTATCAAATTTTGATGAATAATAATATTGACAAATCACAGGACAGAGGGTACACTAAGCATACATGGACCCATAAAATGTAAGGAGGCAAGTACATGAAAAAAACCCTTGCTCTGGCCCTGGTATTGATGCTCGCGCTGGGTCTGTTCCCTGCCGCGACCGCAGAATCGGAAGTCACCGTTACCCTGTTCCAGTTGAAGGTAGAAATCGATTCCGCGCTGCAGGCATTTGCCAAGGCGTATTCCGACGCCACCCCAGGCGTCACGGTCAAGGTGGAGACCTTTGGCGGCGGTGCAGACTATGGCGCCGCGTTGAAGGCCAAATTGCAGGCAGGCCAGATGCCTACGCTTTTCAACATTGAAGGCAAAGGCGGCTATGATGTGTGGAAGGACAACATGGCCGACATGTCCGACTCCGCGTGGGTCAAGGAAACCGACTTCGCCTACATGGGCGATGACGGCAAGGCCGTGGGCTTCCCGGTAGCCGTCGAGGGCTTCGGCCTGGGCTACAACGCCGATATCCTGTTAAAGGCCGGCATTGATCCCGCAACGCTGACCACCTTCTCGGCAGTCAAGGCGGCATTTGAAAAGCTTGAGTCCATGAAGGCCGAGCTTGGCCTGGATGCGGTGGTTTCCATGGCCACCTCCATCGCCGGCGGCATGTGGTGGGTCACGGGCAACCATAACTTCAACGCGTACCTGGCCGGCGGCCTGGCTTATGACGACACCTCCGTGCTGGATAAGCTTTTAGAGGGCGAAGTCGATGTTGACCGCCTGACCGAATATTGCAACTATGTGAAATTGCTCTTCGACTATGCGGATCAGGATATCCTGACCAACGGCAACTATGATGCGCAGGTCTCTTCCTTTGCGCAGCAGAAGACCGCATTCGTCCACCAGGGCAACTGGGTGGATCCGAACATGAAGCAGTTGGGCGTCACCTTCAAGATGGGCTATATTTCCCACTGCTTCACCGACAAGCAGGAAACCAAGGGCCTGTACATGGCCGCTCCCAGCTGGTATTGCCTGAACGGCGGCGCTTCCGAAGCCGAGCAGAAGGCTGCCAAGGCCTTCCTTGACTACATGGCCACCACACCCGAAGGCGCCGACTACATGGTCAACCAGGCCGGCATGGTGCCTGCGTTCAAGTCCGTCACGCTCAAGCCCACCGGCCAATTCTCGGCAGCGCTCGTGGAAGCCAGCGCCGTTGGCGGAAACTACAACTGGCGCTTTGGCACGATGCCCGACGGCACTGGCCAAAACGTGCTTGGCCCGGTGTTCGACCTGTTCGCGCAGGATACCTCCGATGTCAACATGCTGATAAAGGATTTGACCGACGCGATCGCAAAGATTCCCACCCTGTAAGCATCAGGAAGCGGGGGGAGCCGCAGGCGGTTCCCCCCTTTTTCCATACAATGCCGTAACCCGGCCCGAACCTTTTTTGCGCCGTAAAGGGGGAGCGACCGTTGAAGCGTAAACTGTGGATCGACATTGCCTTCATGTTTCCCTGCCTGTTCGCATTTATCATGGTCATCATCTGCCCGTTCTTTTTGGGTATCTATTACTCCATGACCGACTGGAACGGCGTTCGCGAAACGATCACATTCGTGGGTTTTGATAATTTCCGGGGCATGTTCCAGCAGCCCCAGTTTCTTTATTCGTTTTTGATTACGGTGGAGTATACGGCGATCAACGTGGTTCTTGTCAATGTAGTCAGCTTTTTTCTGTCGCTGCTTGTCACGGGCGAGTCAAGGTTCCGCAACCTCTACCGGGCGGGCTTTTTTGTGCCTAACCTGATAGGGGGCATCGTGCTTGGCTACATCTGGCAGTTCCTGTTCAACAATGTTTTCACGCTGGCGGCGCAAGCCATACCATACCTATCCAAATCATTGATCGCGCGCACCGACACCGTGATCTGGGCGATGAGCTTTGTAAACACATGGCAATACGCAGGCTACATCATGATCATCTACGTGGCTTCGATCCAGTCGGTGCCCGCCAGTATCATGGAGGCCGCGTCGGTGGACGGCGCCAGTTACTTCATGCGGCTGCGCCGCATCCTGATCCCCATGATGGCTAATGCCTTTACGGTTTCCCTGTTCCTGACGCTGACCACCTCCTTCAAGCAGTTCGACATGAACTTTACCCTGACCAACGGCGGCCCCAGTGCACGTTTCGCGGGCAGTGTGGTGAAGGCCAGCCAGATGCTGGCAATGGATATCTACATCACCGCAAACGGTTCCAACAAAATGGCCGAGGCACAGGCCAAGGCCGTTGTATTCTTTGTGATATTGGTCGTGTTCTCGCTGGTGCAGGTGTACTTTAACAAGCGCAAGGAGGTGGAGATGTAATGACCACCAAGATTAGCCCCATGCGCCTGGATATAGCAGGCAGCAAGGGCGCCTCCTCGCGCCGGGCAAAAAGAATCGCTGCGGAAGCAGCCGGCATCGTGCTTTTTCTGCTGTTCATGATGCCCTTCTGGATGGTGGTCATGAACGCCGCGAAGACCGCCAAGGAGATCATTTTCAGCGCCGTGTCCTGGCCTGAAAGCTGGGCGCAGATGCTTACAAACATCGTCACCATCTTCAATAATCCCACCACCGATTATTTTGGCGCTTTCATTGATTCTGTCATCATTACGGTGGCCTCCCTGGGGGTCATATTGCTGTTTTCATCCATGTGCGCGTGGGTGCTGGTGCGCAACAAGACAAGGTGGTCCACTTTGATCTTCATGGCGTTCGTCGCGGCCATGGTGATCCCGTTCCAGGTGGTCATGTTCCCGCTGGTCAGATGGCTGCGCATCGTCGGAACATTCAGCGGCCTGCCGCTCCTTGGCACATACCAGGGCATTGTATTTGCATACCTTGGCTTCGGCTGCTCCATGTCGATCTTTATCCTGCACGGCTTCATCAAGGGTGTGCCCATGGAGCTGGAAGAAGCCGCAACCATCGACGGCTGCGGCCAGGCAGGCGTATTCTTCCGGATCGTGATGCCGCTTTTGCAGCCGGTCGCCGTATCTGTTCTGATCCTGAACGGCATCTGGATCTGGAACGACTATCTGCTGCCGCTTCTGGTTTTGGGCTCCAACGGCGCGGTGCAGACCATCCCCCTTGCGGTCACGTCATTTGTCGGCTCCTACCTCAAGCAGTGGGATCTGATTCTGACAAGCGCCATGCTCGCCATGCTGCCCATCATTGTTCTGTTCCTGTTCGCGCAGAAGTACATCATCAAGGGCATGGTCGAGGGTTCCATCAAGTAGGATGCAGGGCAGGCACAGAGGAGATAGGCACACAGAACCATCCTCTATGCCCCCATCGAAGCCATTATGCAGCTTACTTATCCCCCGGGGATTATGATTGCAAGGAAAAACTATTCATCTTCGCCAAAAAAACGTAGGGGCGATTATTAATCGCCCGCCAAGTTACATATTCCGACCGCAACATGCGGGCGATTGATAAGTGCCTATCTGGCTCAATCGGCATGCTGACTCGCTGCCGCTCGCACTACCATCCGGCTCAATCGGCGCGTTGCTGCGCTGCCGCTTGCATCGCTTGTTTCGCCGGCCTCCTCCATCTCGCTTCATCCCTCCATCTGGCTCAATCGGCGCACTGCTTCGCTACCGCTTGCATTGCTTGTTTCGCCAGCCTCCTCCACGGCGGCAGTCATATATCCGAAACCATGAGAGGCCGCATAAATGCTGGGTTTTTAGTATACTACAACCTTCCATAATCACAATTGCAGCTCCCATAGAAACAAAAGCCCGTAGGTTCCGGCAAAAGGCCTACGGGCTTATCGCGATTCGTTGGTTAAAAGATTAAAAAGGATGTCGTCATGGGCATTTGCTCAATTAACTTCATCCATATACAGGTGAATGCGCTGGACCAACTCATCTTTTGGTTCAACACGGATTCCCTTTAGGCAAGCGCTTCTTTACTCTAAAGTGGCTGCTCTGGGTAGGACGGCACCGGCCCGCCGTGCTGTTTTGTTATCGAAAACATAGACAACAGATATCATGATTGCTATACTAAGTTTATACCTTAAAGCTCCTTATTGAATATACGTTATTTAATGAGCAAATGAATCCTATAAAAAAAATTATTGCAATAGGCATGATCATCGTAGGACTTATCATGCTTAATCTCAGTGGTGTAACGCGCGGATAATAGAAATGAGATGGTGATTATAGATATGCGTCCTGAAAAAATTGATTTTGCAAATGAACTGCCAGTCAGAACATTTGTCAGATGCATTGAGCACTATCCTTATCACTGGCATGATGCTCTGGAGATTATATGGGTGCTAAAGGGTTCGGTCAATATCAGCATTGGCAGCGATGATCTTTTGATGAATGAAAACGATATAGCGATCATAAACATGGATGAACTGCACCGAATAGAAGGAAATAGGCAAGATAATCAAGTTTTCCTTATTCAAATAGACTCTGGCTTTTATCGTTCCATCCTGCAGGATAACAGGTATTTTTTTATCTACTGCTGTTCAACTTACCATGAATCAGAAGCGCCTGAAAAGTATAAAAAACTAAAGAAGTATATCGCCCAGCTGATATGGGAGTTAAATAAAAGGTCCTTTGTGGATTATAAGAAAAGTATTGGGAACACCTTGACGGCCATGCTGCAGTATATCACGTACAACTTTGATTTTCTGCGCTGGGGAGCTGGTACGGAGGAATTTGATGAAAAACATGTGGACAGGCTTAAACAAATGGCTGAGCATATAAGCAGTGATTATACCTCAAATCCTGGGCTAAAAACTCTGGCAACAGAGGCTGATATCAGTTTGCAGCATTTAAGTACTGATATAAAAAGCAAATTCAGATTAACCTTTCAAGAATTATTATGTTACAGCAAGTGCGAGCATGCGGCAAAGCTGCTCTTAAGCACGGATGAGAGAATCGTTGACATCGCTCTGAAATGCGGATTTTCTGACGTGAAATACCTGATAAAGCACTTTAAGATGAACTTCAGATGCAAGCCTTCGGAGTTTCGGAAAATGTATCGGGCGGATGTAAAAATCCTTTCGTCTTGTTTGCTGTACGATGATTATCCTCTTTTAATGCAATTGAATATCTGAAAGTAAAAAATGTAGCGGAACATACCTTTCTGAAAAGTAGCAACCATGCGAAGCTGAGAATACACAATATAAAAGGCCTCCCAAAACTTTTAAATTTTTTAAAGGGTTTTTGAAAACCTTAAAATCGTCAATGCATTATTTTCCAAAATGAATATAATCAAATATGAAATATGACTTGTTTGATTCCGTGACTATGTACAGGCAAGGGAGCAAAGAATGAAAGCAGCGAGAAAATTCCTGTCGATCATGATGGTGGTAGTGATGGCATTCGGGATGCTGTCACAAGAGGCGTTATCCGAGGAGCCGGTGGTAAGCGCCACGATCAGCCCGACTACCGGGACTTTTGACAAATACAGCCCAGATGATGTTGATATCACCATCACCTGGAACAGCGCCGGATCTGTAACCGGCATCATGGCGGGCGGTTCCTCCATCGGGGCGGGAAGCTATGACGTAAGCGGGAGCACCCTGGCAATCAAGAAGGAATATTTGTCCTCTCAGCCCACGGGCAGCTTGGCGCTGACCATCGAATTTGACGAGGGCGACCCGGCGACGCTGACCATTACCATCAGCGATTCCACGCCGTCGCCTGTGGTAAGCGCCACGGTCAGCCCAACCACCGGGGCCTTTGACAAATACAGCCCGGATGATGTTGAAATCACCATCACCTGGAACAGCGCCGGATCGGTAACCGATATCAAAGCGGCCAAAACCTCCATCGGCACGGGAGGCTATGACGTAAGCGGAAACACCCTGACGATATTAAAAGAGTATCTGGCCTCCCAGCCCACGGGCAGCCTTGCGCTAACCATTGAGTTTGACGAAGGCGACCCGGCAACGCTGACCATTGCCATCAGCGATTCCACGCCGCCGCCGGTAATGAGCGCCACCATCAGCCCAACAAACAGAACCTTTGACAAGAGCTTAGAAAATCAGGCGGATGTAAATACTGCCATCACCTGGAACAGCGCCGGATCGGTAATCGGCGTCATGGCGGGCGGTTCCTCCATCGGGGCTGGAAGTTACAGCGTAAGCGGAAGCACCCTGACGATTTTAAAAGAGTATCTGGCCTCCCAGCCCACGGGCAGCCTTGCGCTGACCATTGAGTTTGACGAAGGCGACCCGGCAACGCTGACCATTGCCATCAGCGATTCCACGCCGTTGCCTGTGGTAAGCGCCACGATCAGCCCAACCACCGGGGCCTTTGACAAATACAGCCCGGATAATGTTGAAATCACCATCACCTGGAATAGCGCCGGATCCGTCACCGATATCAAAGCGGCCGAAACCTCCATCGGGGCTGGAAGTTACAGCGTAAGCGGAAACACCCTGGCAATCTTAAAAGAGTTTCTGACCTCCCAGCCGGATGGCAGCCTTTTGCTGACCATCGAATTTGACGAAGGCGACCCGGCAACGCTGGCCATTGACATCACCGATTCCACGCCGCCGCCGGTAATGAGCGCCACCATCAGCCCATCCACCGCGGCCTTTGACAAATACACCTCGGCTGATGTTGATATCACCATCACCTGGAACAGCGCCGGATCCGTCACCGATATCAAAGCGGCCGAAACCTCCATCGGCACGGGAAGCTATGACGTAAGCGGAACCACCCTGACGATTTTAAAAGAGTATCTGGACTCCCAGCCGGAGGGCAACCTAGCGCTGACCATCGAATTTGACGAAGGCGACCCGGCAACGCTGACCATTGCCATCAGCGATTCCACGCCGGAGAGCGCTACGATCGATCCGGCAGCCGGGGCCTTTGACAAGAACCAACCCAATCAGGCTGATGTGGTAACCACCATCACATGGAATGACGCCCAATCCGTAACCGACATCAAAGCGGGCGGAATCTCCATCGGAGCGGAAAACTACAGTGCAAGCGGAAACATTCTGACGATCAGGAACGAGTATTTGGTAACCCAATCAACGGGCAGCCTTGCGCTTACCGTCGAATTTGATGTGGGCAACCCGGCGACGCTTGTTCTTACGATCACAGATGAACCGCGCGACATTACCGGCGAGATAACAGACCCTAGTTTGCTACAGGCAATCCGGAATCAGTTACACATACCCAGCAGGCCGATTACAGATAGCGATATGCTGGCATTGACAGAATTAAATGTCTGTTATGGAAACATCATAAGCCTTGCCGGCTTGGAATACGCAATAAACCTTGAAGTTCTCTATGCTCGCGATAACTGCATCACAGACATTTCACCGCTGGCGGGCCTGACCAAATTGCATACACTGAGCTTGGGAAATAACCAAATTCAAGATATCGCTTCGCTAGCAGCCCTAACTACCGTTTCGGCCACCACCGATACTGCACCGGATGCTGCGATCAGCCCAACATCAGCTACCTTTGACAAAAATGCCCTGCAGGATATATCCGTCAGCATGACCTTAAACGGCAACACTCTGCTGTCCATTCAAAACGGTGCATCTGCCTTGGCGCCAGAAATAGATTATTCCGTTTCCGGCAGTACCGTGTCCATCAAGAAAGAATACCTTGGACAGCAGTCGGGCACGATAGTTCTCACCTTTGCCTTTAGCGCAGGAACTGACCAAACTTTAACGTTAACGGTGTCTGACAGTACGCCGCCTCCCTATGCCGAGCAAACTTTGACAGACTCAGGCAGCGGCATCAACATTACCGGCGGCATTCATGAAAATGCGCAGCTGTTGGTTACGCAGCTTGAACCAGACAGCGATGCATACAAGGCATTAGAGGCGGCTTTGAATGACTGCCAGGAGTTCATCCTTACCTATGAGATTTCTTTGACTGTAAACGGAACCGCCGAGCCTTTTGAAAACGTACTAACCCTTGCTTTTCCTGTGGGAACGCAGTATAACGGTCAAGCGCTCACAGTGTTGCACTATGCCGGCGGCGTTATCCAAAAGCATACCGGTATTGTGGAAAACGGCCTATTGTCCGTTACGGTTAGCCATCTTTCTCCCTTCGTTGTGGTGGCAGGCGACGGAGACGGCTATGACGATAACGATTTTTACAAGCTACAGGCTTTTTTGAACCAGCCCTCCGCCTTCGGGGGCCAGACAAACGGCCAAAGGCTCAATCCGGTCTATAACCCCGACGATCCTGCCACGTGGAGGGGGGTTGCGTGGAATAGCGACAGCCCGAAGCGCGTCCTCACGATCGGCGTTATTGCTTGGTGGGATGGCTTAAGCCTTGCCGGTTCGCTGGACGTCAGCGGGTTTTCAGCCTTGACTGAACTGAATTGCGACAGAAACGAACTAACATCCCTGGATGCGAGCGGCAATACGGCATTGGATCAATTGAACTGTAGCTTTAATATGTTGACATCGTTGGACGTTAACGGAAATACAGTGTTGACTACTCTGTACTGCAATAGTAACCAGCTGGCTTCCCTGGATGTAAGATCAAATACAGCGCTGACTAATCTATACTGCGACAACAACCAACTGGCATCGCTGGATGTGAGCGCAAATACGGTGTTGACCTCTCTTGCCTGCAATAACAACCAGTTGTCCTCCTTGAATGTAGACGCAAATACGGCCTTGATTTATCTGTTCTGCGAAATCAATCAGCTGGCTTCGCTGGACGTAAGGGCTTGCACGGTCTTGGAAGCGCTCTACTGCTCCAACAACGATCTGGCGTCGTTGGACATGAGTGCAAATGCAACCTTGTATGAGCTTTATTGCTCCAGCAACAATCTGACATCGCTGGATGTGAGCGCGAATTCGGTGTTGACTTATCTTAACTGCAGTAACAACCGGCTGACTTCTTTGGACGTCAGCGCAAATACGACACTGTATGCTCTTTACTGCAATGACAACCGGCTGACTCTGATCAAAGCGAATATAAACGGTTCGAATATAGAGATCCTGTCCAACGGAAACGGAACCGTCGGATTGACCATTGACGAGGGAGGGTATGCCTCGGCAATACCGAATAATGGCGCAACATTCGAAGGCTGGATGGACTCCTACTTTAATTTTTCGACAGACGAGGAGTATCTTATATACCCAGGCTCAGGGGATTATGAAATCGCCGCGCATTTCTCCCCTTGTACCATTACCTTTGATAAAAACGGCGGGGATACCGAAGCCAGCCCAACAAGCATAGGCGTAGCATTGGGCGGGATCATCGAAATC
Organism: Bacillota bacterium; assembly: GCA_023413135.1. Taxonomy (GTDB): domain Bacteria; phylum Bacillota; class Clostridia; order Christensenellales; family Aristaeellaceae; genus JAEWAH01. The sequence continues at coordinate 19,418 of JAEZQK010000013.1, read as the reverse complement.
CCACCCGCTCCGCCCACTCGTACGGAGCATACCTTCGGCGGCTGGTACAGGGAAGCGACATGCACCACGCGCCCCTGGGATTTCGCAAACGATATCGTGATGGGCAATATAACATTATATGCCGGGTGGAAGATCAATACCTATACTGTCACCTTTGATAGTCAGGGCGGGAGTCAGGTAAATAGTGTAACTGCCCCGTACAACATAACGATCCCCGCCCCCACAGCCCCTGCCCGCAGCGGCTTTACCTTTAGCGGATGGTACAGGGATGTGGCCTGCACCAATGCCTGGAATTTCACCAACGATACCGTGACTGCCAATATTACGCTGTATGCCAAGTGGACTGAAGAAACAGTGCCTGAACCGACGCCTACACCGACACCTGAACCAACGCCTACATCAACGCCTACACCAACGCCTACACCGACGCCTACACCGACGCCTGAACCGACGCCTACACCGACGCCCACGCTTACATTATCCATGTCACCCTCCGATGGCAAAATCTACACGGGAGGGCGCGTAACGATTACGCCGAATATTTCGGGTGGAACCTGGCGTTATGATAACGATTATCTTTCGCGCAACGGAAGCAAGTTCACCGGCTTGAAAGAGGGTACAACGCGTGTGACCTATACCGTGGGCGAGCAGTCTGCCTATGTGAATATCATCATAGGTGAGGCGGAGCTTCCGCAGACCGGGCAGGACTTTTCTCCTGTGATATGGCTGCTCGTTCTGTCGGCATGCACCGGAGGATTGTTCTTGGTGCTTTGCATTCATAAGCGGAGGGAAAAACGTGCATAAAAGAATAAATGGCAAAGGTGTGAAAGCTGTGCGCATGCCTAAAGAGCGTCTGATTTTTATGAGGAGAATAAAAATACTGCGTCTATTGCTTGGCAGTTTGTCGGGGGCACTGCTGATTGCAGCTGCTGTTGTTGGCGTATGCATTTACAGCGAGGGTGTAACAGCCCGTCAAGGCGCGCAAGAGCTTCTGGCCCAATATGAGCAAGCCGCATCATTTTTTTCCAGTTCAACGGCTGCCGCAGAGGAATATATACCACCGGAAAAGCCGGACGTGGAACCGGCGGACGCCTTCAAGGCAGGACAGACCCTTTCGGGCTATCAAGTCATAGGCAAGCTGACCATACAAAAGATAGGCGTCGAGCTGCCCGTCATCTCGCATATGGATGAAAAGTCTTTGAAGGTATCGGTGTGCTATTATGAAGGCGCTATTCCGGGCGAAATGGGAAATATGGTTATTTCCGGACACAACTACAAAAATGGAGCGCACTTTGGAAAACTGGATGAACTGGAAATAGGCGACCCGGTTATTTTTGAAACGCCGGATGAAATAATATGGCGCTACGAGGTTTATGATACACAGGTGGTCAAACCGGACAATATAGAAGCGTTGGAAGAATGTGAAGAACAATATGAATTGACGCTGCTTACTTGCACCAGCCAGGGCAACCGGAGGCTGTTGATACGGTGTAGGATTATTTAAAGGCATGGACCTTTGCTGACAACTTTTGCGTCACGCAAAAAGTGAAAAATTCTTTGTCCTTTGAATGCGAAACACCGCCCTAGCGAAGCGTAGGACGGTGCGTAAGGTTATGGACGAAAAGTGCGATTCAAAAAAATGAAAACGTTATTTTTTTGAAGAGTATCGACAAAATCGACACCCTCAGATTATCGGCGCCCAGTAAAGGTCCATGCCAAAGCCGGGCCGGTCCGGAACGGTCAAAATGCCGTTATGAAGCGTGTAGCCGCTATAGTCAACGCCCTCGGACTCTCCCAGCACCGCCTCGATCATGGGGATATGGTGGGGATAGGCCGCGGCGATATGGGCGCAATAGTGGGTCTTGACAACATTCCCCCAGGCGTAGGGCGAGGCCAGATAGCCCTTTTCCTCCAAGGCCTTCATAAGCTTGCGCCAGGGGGTAAAGCCATAGCCGATACGTCGGGCTGCCATACATCCAGCAGCCCTTTCTCCGCCAGGTCAAAGAGCAAGGGGATATCCGTCATGGATTCACCATCGGCGATCATGGTCCGCGGCATCATCAGTTACCTAAACCGCCTGCGTGTGTATCACGCCGCCCGGCTTATCCTTTTTGATTCCATGCCCGCCTCCGCCGTCTGCGAAAAGGTGGGGTTCAACTGCTACAACCACTTCTTTTCCACCTTCCGAAGCATTACCGGCATGGCGCCCTCCGAATTTCGAAAAAATACGGAGGCTGTGGAATGGATGGTCAAATTCAGCCGGGTCACTCAGGCCTTATAGGCGTTTTGAACAGCTTGCCCTTGAATAGGAAGATGCCGTTCTCCGTGGCCTTTGTTTCATACGCCAGCGTGACAAGACCGCTTTTACTGACCCTCAGCTTGTAGGGAAAGGCGGTGGTCAGGCTCAGCTTGTGCGAGCTGGATGTGGTGATGTCTTTTCCGGTCAATGTTATCTGGCCGCCGCCCACCGTTTCCAGAACGATTTCCCCAATGGCCATGCCTGCGTAATTGTTTTTCAGGATGGTTTTCAAAAGCGGATCGCTTGAATTGGGATAAAGCGCGCCGGCATCCATGGGCTTTACCTGGCACACAAATTCGTTGATGGTGCTGGTAGGGTTGAACTTTGTTTTGGCAACGACATCCGAATCGGACAGGAATTCATCAATTTCCCCTTCCGGATAGCCTATCTCAAGGCTCCCTGTGCATTTGTACTCGCCAAAAGGCGTTTTTCCGCCGTGCTTGACGCCTTTAAACTTAAGCCGGTTGAGCACATGCATCACAAAGCTGCCCTGGGTGGACTGCCAGTCGTAAACGTCGTCGATCTGGATGGTCCATATGAATTCGTCGATGGAGCGGATAACTTCCACCGGGATGGAATCGTCATACTCCACGGGGATATTGTCGTCTGCATCCTGGGAACTGCTTTGCTCCCCGGATTCCTCCGCCAGAGGCTCGTCTCCGGCCTCGCCGTCACCGGGCTGTTCCTCCCCCGAAGGCGCGGTTGGGCCTTCCTCCGGGTCGGCAGGCGGATCGGAGGGCGCCGTGCCGTACAACAGGGTGGGGCCATCCTCCTTGACGCTGACGGTGCACGCAGCCTTTTGAGCCGGATCCAGCGCCAGGCTGACCATGATGACCGCTTCCCCTTGCGCATTGGCGGTAATGGTTCCATCCGGATCTACCCCGGCCACTTTGGGATCGGAGGTTGCCCATGTGAAGGCGGTGTTCCCCTCCTCCTTAAGAGTATAAGCGTACAGCCTCAGCGTGCTTCCGGCGGAAAGCTCCGCATAGCCAGGGTAGAGGAAGATCCCCTGCCCCGCCTGGGCGCTGGCCAAAGCCGCCGGTCCCGCGCCAACTGCCCACGGGCAGGCGAAGAAAATCGCCAAAAGGGCCGCAAGCCCCTTTCTTATTGCGTACATTGTCTCTTTCCCCTTCCTGTTGAGTGATTGTTACGGCTTTATGGTGATGCCGTATTCCTTCAGATCGTCAAAATACTTGGGATCATCGGAATACTTGTAATAGGCGACCCCGTCGATCATGATTTTGGGCGTATACGGCCCCTCCTCTTCCGGAACGGTAAAGGGGCCCGACAGCCAAAATAAGCGGGGAGAATCCCGGTCCACATAGTTAAGCAGCCTGCCCTCGGACACATACCATAGCGATTTGATGGCCTTTGCCTTGGTTTTGCCCTCCTGCGCTGGCAGCCGGTACAGTTCATCCCCGGTGAACACCAGCCGCTGCGCGTATCCCGCACCGACATCAGGCGCCGCGCACCAGGAGCCTGTCAGCAATTTCATCCATCCCTCGTCATCCACCCCCAGCAGGTTCTCCGCGGAGGCATAGTCCATATAGCCATATGGCAGCCACACCTGTGGTATGGGGTAGTGAAAGATGAGGCTTTCCTCCGGGCCCCAGACGATCATATGATCCCTCCGCAGCTCGATATAGGCGCTCTCCTGGCGCTTGATACGCCCCACCGGAGCATAGGCGCGGTAAACCTCATTGAACATCATCACGTCAAAATACGCCGCATGTTCGCTGGGCAGCACCAGCAGCGCAAACTGGTTCGCGGAGCCTGCCGCGGCAATGATCCTGCCGGGAAGATGGAAGCCGATCTCCCCGTCCGTCAGCAGGCCGTACCAGGTATCATGCTCCACCCAGATCCCTTTGCCACAGGAAACGACGCATGTGATCGGGTCTTCCGGGCTGTAGATGGTTTCATACTTGCCGCGTTGAAACAGCCGCAGCCTGTTCTTTTGAAAGTCGGCCAGCAGCACATCCCCGCCGGGCATCATGGTGACCAAGCGGCCGCTGACCGTGCCCAGCTTTTTTTTGCCCTTTCCGTCGTGCCCCAGTCGAAAGATGGCAGGCTTATCCGCTTTTGAGTAGGTGTAATACCAGACATATTCGTTATCCGCGTAGAACACCGTGTCCGCCACGTCTATGGGCAAAAATCTGTCGGTCCATCCGAAGCCAACGTCCTCGGGGAAGTCTTTGTCCACCCCGCTTTCGGAGGAGCCGGCAAAAACGGAGTTGTCCGGCGTGCTGATCAGCCAGCCGTACTTGCCCATTTCTTCCCCGTAGTGTACAAAAGAGCCGCCCGCGGGCACGATGGCCCATATATTGTCCATGCCCAGCACGATCCGCTCCGTGCCGTCCGGCGTCCAGCCGGTGATATGATAGCCGTCCTCGTAATAGCCCCTGTTCACCCACCAGCCGTCAATATAGGCAAAATCCACCGCGCTTCCCCACAGCTCAAAGGTGAGCTGGTTTACGCCTTCATCGAAAAGCGATCCTTCCGGCATGGGGGGATCCGGACAGTTCGTGTCCGCATCCTCCAGGTCTTCGGGCTCCACCGGCTCCGACAGATCCGGGAGTTCACCATTCATGATGCCGTCAGCCGGTTCCAATTCTCCCGCCTGCGCGGCCACGAAGACGGACAGCAGCAAGACAAATACCAGTGCAATAGACAAGATCCGCTTCATAACGCGCCTTCTTTCTGGGCTTTATTTCCTCATCCCGGGCTTTGTGATGTATTGACCGAACAGAGGCTGCCGCATTCTGCGGCAGCCCCTAAAACGGAATCCGGCTATTGCATTGCCCCGCCCAACAGCGCCGCCAGGCCGGGATCCTGGAACAAAAGGCCCAGGGTGTTGCTCAGGAAGATATTGAAGGCTTCGGTGAGCTCCGTGTTCTGCTCCCCGGTCATGTTGGTGATATCCAGCACGGTAAGGTCGCCGGCTTTAAGAAGCTCGCCCTCGGGCAAAGCCATTTGCTTGAGCAGCGTGCTGAACGACAATTTCATGAGGTCTGTGCCGCCCTGGGCAAATTCCAACGTTATGCTCCCCTCGCTGGCAGGAAAACCATCCGCCTCGTAGTTTTCGCCATCGTAGCCGATGGAGGCGGCAAAGGAATCCGCTTTATTGGGAGCTTGATACTCCGCTACGAGGGCCATCGTATAGGTTTCGCGGCTTTGGGCAGTGGCATCGGTCTTCTTCGTGTCAGCCTTGAGGTCAAAACCGGCCGTTTCCGAAGCCTCGAACACAAATTCAAGCGTAAGGTGCGTCTCCTCGCTTCCTTGAGTCAAAACGCTTGCTGTTTCCAGCTTAGCCTGTATTTTGAAGTCAGGCTTATCGCCGCTCGAATCAGGAAGGTCATCCGCTTTGAAGGTCACCGAAAACGCAGGATGCCCGGCTGAAGTATCGCTGTCGATTGTTACGCCGATCAAACCAACCGGCTTTCCATCCTGCACTGCGTTCATGACCATGTCAAGCCGGAGTTGTTCCTCGCCCACCTTGTACTCGGTCACATCAATCTGGAAATCGGCGCCCGCATCCTTCGCGGTCTTGGGCACATCGGCAAACTTTATGCCCTGTCCCAGCATGCCGCTTTCCTCCAGGATGCGGACAAACTCATCATAGCAGGCTTTCAAATTGGGATCGGCAGCGAATATTTCGGGCAACGCGGTAAAGAACCCGGCAAAGTCCGTTTTGCCGGTGAGCTTTTGGGCGGTCACGCTTGTGCCGAACAGCTCGATGGTTTCCTCCCCCGCGGGGGTAAGCGCAAACGCCTTTTCCAGGGCAGCGCGTATCTTGGCGTTCAGCTCGGCCTTTTTCGCCGGGTCTTTCACCGACTCCGCCAGTTTGGCGCAGTTTTCAAACAGCGCCTTGAACTGATCCGTGCCCTCCACCGGAGCTGCGCCCGCCGCCTGCTGGGCTATGCCGGTCAGCGCCTCCGCCTGAGTCTTTAATAGATACGGCAGTCCGCCCAGAGCGTTTTTCAGTTGTGCTTTTACCATGCCGCCTTCCAGCGCCGCAGTCAGGTTGAGCGCCTGCATGTCAGCGCTGGTCAGATCCAGCACCCAAAGGCCCCGGTCGCCGGCCTGATTGATTCCGCCGGTCACTGTCAGCGCAAGCCCGATGTCCATGGGCTCCGCGCCGGGGACCGCCAGGCGGAAATCATCCACCGTAAGTGTAAACGCTTCCGGCCGGGTCTGTTCCTGCGCCAGCGCGGCACTTGGCAGGGTCAGGAGCACCAGGATCATCATGAGCGTCAGTACACGGGTGATCGCCTTTTTCATGGATTTATCCTCCCCATCCATTTTGTTCTCACATTCGCAAATCCTTTAAGCAGGACACGGTTGGCTGCTCAGCGGAAGCTGCCCGTCATTACCGTACTTCCACCACGCCATCCTTCACACTGCCGCTTGTTTGGATAGCAAATCCCGCATTTTCGAATGCTTTGGCTGCCTCCTCCGGGGTGAAATCCCCCTCGCCCAGCGAAACCTGCGTGAACTTAACGCCCGCACTTCCCCGGGCGGTGAAAAAATCAAGCCCGGCCTCCGTTACGCGCATATATACGGCTTCGGTCCGGTTCGCCTCGTCCCCCTGGAAGTTGTACAAATCACCCCAAATGGCAGTCAGGACCATACCGCCATCCTGGAGCAGCCTGTATTCGTAATAGTCCCGCTCGATCTCCGTTTCGCCGCGCTTGACGACCCGCCGGGCAACCATGTGTCCCGCCAGAAGATCAAGGCTACCCTCCTCCTGCTCCAGGTCACCCTTCCTCTCCGCGATGGAGAAGCCGTCAAATTCCCGGACAACCTCGCGGCCAAAGGACAAGAGGTGCCCGGACTTTTCCGTAAAGCCCTTTGTATTTGTATAACCCAATACGCCTTCAAACCGTCCATCGGCGCCCTGGCTGTTCAGCATGTCATATTCAGAGCCAAGAATAAAGGGGATTTCGGCATTGTTCAGCGGACTCAGCATCATATCCGGGTCGGCCTGGTTATAGGCATCAATCGCATCCCTATACAACGCGTACAGCCGGTACCACTCGGCGGAAAAATCCGATATCCCCTTAAGCCCCAGGTTCTGACCCGGCAGGGATCCTTCCTGGGCAAGCGCCGAAACACCGGGTATGGCCCCGGCGGCCAGCAAAAGACAGATTGTTGCTATGAAAAGCATGCGGATAAACTTTGAGCGGGTCTTCATAAAAATGTTCCTCCTGTCACTTTATCTGTACTCCTAAGCGCCCGGGAATGCTGCGCGCCGATAAAGCGCTATTGCATATGCTTATCCAGCACCTGCCTGCCCGGGTTCGTATTGGCGTGTTCCAGCATATCCTCCGGATAGCCGGGGATGCGCCGCCAAACACCCTGAAGCGTTGCGGACATACCCTCCATGTTATATAGATAGATGGTTGCCTTCCGCTCAGTTGCCTCGTTCTTGGGATCGGGCTCGATGTGGATGATATAGGATATCTCCGCGTCGGCTGTTTTGTTGTCCGAGTGCTCAAGCAGCTCGCCCTGTGCGCCGCTTGCCCGGATGTTCAGGTACGCATCCTTTGCCACCGCGATAAAGCCGCCCTGTGCAACCAGCGCGCCCTCCGGCGGCTGTGTTTCGCCGTCCTCGCCTGGTATGCCGTAACCACGCCAGGGCTCCCGCCCATATTCGGCCAGCAGATTCACGGTCAGATTATCGCAGATACCCTCGCCGCCCGCGTCAAAATCCATGTCTACCGGCGCGTTCTTCAGCAGGTCTTTCAGGTAATCCGAGATTTCAACCTTGGTCGACATCCAGAGAACTCCGGTATACATGCCGTCCGCCACCCGGCTGTCATTGGCATCGGCCTTGTTAAGGTACAGTTCGCACGCATAGTCGGCATAATACCCCTGCGCCAGTTCCTGCCGCCAGGTGCCGCTGGCCTCAATGATGAAGATGCTGGGATCGTACAGGCCGCTGTCCATGCTTCCTTCAGCCGGCGGGGTGCCCGGCTGATCAGCCTGCGCGCTACCCGGAGCGCCGCCAGGAACCGAAGCAGGTGTGGGCGTGGGTTCCTGGGCATAGCCTCCTGCGGCGGCTGCCAGCAAAAGAACAGCTGTCAGGAGAACCAACAGAAGTCGGTTTTTCATCAGGATCATCCTCCTTCAAAAATTGCGGGGAGCTGGCCGGCATTGCATCGCCGGCCCAGATCATTTCATCAGCATCACCACGCCGCAAGGGATCTCTCCGCTGCCGATGGGAAAAAAAAAGGCGCTTTGGTAGAGGTCCGGCACCCTTACGGCATCATCCCTGCAAAACAGCGCCAGCGGGGAAACGAGGCTCCTTATGATTGTCGCTTCTCCCAAAAACACGTCCTCCGCCGCCTCAAACACAGCGTAATTCTCATCGGTGACGCGGTCCAGAAAATTGATTTTGCCCGATGCTATTTCAGCCGCGTTCATGCCTGCTTCTTTTATAAGCGCGCGGTTCGCCAGGCAAAGCACACCGCTTCGCCTAAAGACGGCCGCCGGATAGGGCAGATGATCGATCAGCCGCGAGAGAAGGCAATAATCCCCGGCAAGCAGCTGAAACCGGCGGATAAAGCATTCCCGTGTATCCACCCCATCCGCAATATCCTTTTGCAGGCGGATGCATTCTTCCAAACGCTGTTCCCTGGTCTTTCCGCTTTCCAAGACGCCCCCTTCTTCCCTTAAGACGCCGTTCCGATTGCATTTTATAAAAAAGTCAGGAGGCGGTATAGCGGTTGAAAGCGCAATTCAGTCAAACTATTGCGCATATAAAAGAATTTATAGAGACGGCGTCCGAAGGTTTCCAAAAGCTCCGAAACCTCGACCCCGCCTGCGGCTCCGGAGCCGAAGCGCCGCCTGTGGCGGATGAAGCGAGGCGGAGGAGGCTGGCGAAACGAGCAGCGCGAGCGGCAGCAAAGCGATGCGACGATTGAGCCAGATGGAGGGAAATGGGAGGGGTGGAGGAGGCCCGCGAAAAGGAGCATTGCAAGCGGCAGCGAGGCAATGCGACTATTGAGTGGGCTGGACCGACCGGAAAGCCCTTTGGTCGCATCCGCAGATGCGAAATCTTTCTTATTTGATAATAATATATGGAATTTGTGCTTATTGCGATAGTCCTTCCGTCATGTGATGATCGTTTTGCGGTATTGGGAGGGGGTCATCCCTACCTTATCCCTGAATATTCTGGCAAAATTCCCATTGTAGTCCACGCCGCAGGACAAAAATGCCTCGGCAATGGACAGATTTGTATCCCGCAGTGCCTGTTTGAGTTTTTTGACCTTTATATCCTGATAGTAGCTGTAAGGCGTCATGCCGGTGTGCTTCTTGAACAGGCGCGCGAAATGATACCGGCTGAGGCTCACGTAAAGTGCGATCTTTTCCATATCGAATTCCTCCAGCCAGTGGTTCTCTATATATTCCCTGGCCCTTGCAATATCCGGTTTCCCCGGATACATTCTGGTGGTTACAAAAACGCTTACGATGTGGGTGATATGACCCTCATCATCCCGAATGGGGAAATTCAGGATATCGGTATACATGGATTCAATATTGTAATCGGGGTTTCGCGCCTCATACCAGTTGGCAAAGTCCGTAAGCGGCACCTTCACATCCGGCACCAGAACGATCTCGCCCTCAAAAACCCGGCGCACATAATCATGAAGGCCAAGGCGCTCGTTGACCACGGGATCCTTTAGCAAATTGTACTTGCCTACAATTTGGGAAGGATCGGAGATATTCCACATCTCCAGCACGGCACGGCTTGTAAAAACATTTGTACCGTCCGGGGAAAATATCTGGATGGGGACCGGAAAAAGCTCCGCTACCTGAAAGAGCATCTCCTCGTTTCCAAACACAGACTGGAACGAAGCCAGAATCTGATTATCCGGTTGCTGAATCAGCTTTTCCATATCCATCTCCCCGTCAAGCGCCATGCTAACACCGCATGGTCCTACACATGATGCCGCCAAACAATTCTGCTTCCATTATATTTTGACGTTACCAAATAGGCAAGAGTTCCCTGCAAATGGAAATGTAATTATATTATCCCTTTGGCAGTTTTCGGCCCCCCCTTGGCTGAGGGTAAAATCAATCCTACGGCAAATATGCGATGTGAAAAGGATAGGTATAAAATCCGATCCTCCTTCATAGAATAAACGTACATTATTGACATTCTGTACACTCTTGATATAATGAGGAGGTAAAGGAAGTGATAGACATGTATGCCCTAAATTCTACTGAAGTGCGCAAGGATTTCAGCGCCGTTATTGATAAAGTTGTGCGGGAAAAACCGGTGTTCATAAAGCGCACTCGTGACCACATGCTTTTATCTGATGTACGTTTTATGGAAGCCGTTCTCAATGAGTACACCTTTTCGGCAGAACGCTTTACAGAGGACGATGGGAGCATCACCCTTTCCCTGAGTGAAATCGACTTGGTTGAAAATGCACCAACCGTAGCGGAGTGCATCAAGGCATTGGCGCAATCCATTCTTGATTATGCTGACGATTTTTATCGGGAGTATTCCTATTGGTCTTCTGCACCCAATCGCAAAACCCATATACCCTATGTCTTCAAAGCCTTGATTCTTGGAGATGCAGAGAAAGTGGGGGCAATCATCCAATGCCGCGATGGGCAGAACTAAAGCGCTTTTGTGAGCGTGACGATTGGGAACTATACAAAGATACCGACGTTTTGAAAACCCGTTCATTTTTATCATCACAATTTTAAAGAAAACCGCGTCAATTCTCCGCCTCTGGCTTTAGGGCATATAATATACCTGAATAACATAACCCCTGGAGGCATCGCGCGTCCAGGGGTTTTGTTCATGCGGAAATTTTGCAAAACAATGAGAAGTATTATTCTCTCTCCTCAGCGGATCTTCTGCGCCTGCATCTGGGCGCGGACGCAAAGCTCCGCGGCCTTGAAGGCATGCTCCTGCGTCATGGCGTTTTCCGTGCGGTTGATGCAGTCCAGAATAAGCTGCCCAAAGAAGGGATAGCCAACCTGGCCGGTCACTTGGAAGCGCTTTTCCCCGCTGCCATTGACAAGCAGCACATGGTTGCCCGAAACATCCTCGGAGCAGATGTCGATATATTTGCGGATTTCAATGTATCCTTCCGTCCCCAGGATGATGGTGCGCCCGTCGCCCCAGGTACGCAGGCCGTCCGGGGTGAACCAGTCCACACGGAAATAGTTGGTGCAGCCGTTGTCCGCCACCAGCATGGCATCGCCAAAATCGTCCAATTCCGGATAATCGGGGTGGGCATAGTTGGCGATCTGGCTGTGAACCACCGTTGCATCCTTGGCGCCGGAGTAGAACAGGAATTGCTCAATTTGGTGGCTGCCGATGTCGCACAGAATGCCGCCGTACTTTTCCTTTTCAAAGAACCATTTGGGACGGCTAGGCGCATTTAAGCGGTGCGGCCCCATGCCCATAACCTGCAGCACGCGGCCGATAGCTCCCTGCTCTATCAATTGCCCGGCATAAATGGCCCCTTCCACGTGCAGCCGCTCGCTGTAATAGACCATGTACTTTTTCCCGGTACCTGCGGCCTTTTCCTTGGCCATGTCAAGCTGCGCAAGCGTCGTCAGCGGCGCCTTGTCGGTAAAGTAGTCCTTGCCGGCATCCATCACTTCAAGCCCCAGGGCGCACCGCTCACCGGTGACGGCGGCGGAGGCCACCAGCCTGGTCTCCGGATCACCAAGCACCTGCGCCTTGGACTGCGCGGCCCTTGCCTGGGGAAAGGATTGCAAAAAGCGTTTGACCTTTTCAGGGTCGGGATCATACACATATTTGAGCGTGGCGCCCGCCTCCGTCAGGCCGTTGCACATACCGTAAATATGCCCATGATCCAGGGCCACCGCGGAAAAAACGAATTCTCCGGGCGCAACCACCGGATTGGGCTTCCCCTTGGGCGCGTAATTCATACCGTCCGCTTTCATAAAGCACCTCCTATCTTATAGTAAAGCCGGTTTCCCGGTTGCCGCCGATTCTTAACAGCCGAACATAATAATTTCGTTACGGCTGAGCTTTTTGCCTGTAGTCACTGCCGACGGTGATATTTTCATCCCCAAGGCCGGACAGGGAGGCGGATTTTTCATAAAAATGGGGCATGTTTTTGATCATCCCCTCCACCGTGTAGAAGGGATCGTCCTTTAAGATGGGCAGCGCAATCGTTGCCCGCCTGGCACCGGATTTATAAATGGCGGTGATCAGTTCGATGGTACGCCGGCCGTCCTCCCCGGTGATGCCGGGTGCAATGCCCTTTTCCAGCGCTGTAAGCACGTTTTCGATCTGACCGGTGTGCCCTTCATGCACAACGGGCGGCAATTGATTATAATAGGCTGTCAGCTCTTCCTCCAGGGTTTCATTCCTCACCGGGAAGCCGTTTGTTTTGGACACGGAGGCATACGTTTCCCACGGCGCGGAAATACGGGCCTTTTCGCATTGGAAAATAAGCTGCTGTACTTCCCCGTGGTGGACCACGGAACTGGTCACCTGGGCCAAAGCGCTTTCATAGCGCAGGATGGCCACGGACAGGTCTTCCACCTCGGCGTTGTCATGGGCTACATTCGTAAGGATTGCAGTTACTTCCTTGGGCAGGCCCATCATCCAGCCCAGCATGTCGATATGGTGCACGGCATGGTTCAGCGTGCAGCCGCCGCTTTCCTTGCTCCACAGGCCGCGCCACCAAAGGTCGTAATAGCAGTGGCCGCGCCACCAGTAGGAATCCACCTGAGCATGGCGGACGGGCCCGGCGAGCCCCGCATCCAGCACCTTTTTCAGGTTGGCGATGGGGGTGCGGAAGCGGTTTTGGGCAATGCTGGAAAGAAGCTTCCCGCTTTTTGCGGCAGCAGAGAGCATCCGGTCGCACTCCTGAAGCGATGCGGCCATGGGCTTTTCCACCAGCACGTTTTTTCCGCTGTTCAAGGCGTTGATGGCAATCTCGGCATGCACATACGGAGGCGTGCAGATATCCACCAAATCAATATCCTTGTGGTCAAGAATTTTGTGGTGATCATCATAAATTTCACAGTCCAGCCCAAACTGCGCCGCTTTCTCCGCCGCCTTTTCAGGCACGATATCCACCAATGCAACGATCCTGCATAGGTCAGGAAAGTTTAAATAGCCCGCGATATGCGCCCGGGAGATGTTGCCTGTGCCCACAATGGCCACGCGGATCATAATGTTTCCCCTTTCCCTTTCATAAGGGACGGCCACCGCGGTTTATCGGTGGCCGCCTGTGTTCTTTTCTTTAGGCCCTTCTTTTAATCCTGCATGGGGAGCAATAATTATTTGTGCATATTGTCCCAGGCCACGATCTTCTCTTCCATAACCGCCTGGCCGCCATCCTTCATGTACTGGTCGCGAAGCTCGTTAAACACCTTCAGGCAATCTTCCGGCGCGGCCATGGCGGACTTGGTGAGCAGCTCCTTCTTGAACGCGGTGAGGGAGGTGCCGTACTGGGAGTCAGCCTTCAGAACCACGTCAAAGTGGAAGGTGGTGGTGATGGGATCGGTCATGGCTACGTTGTACTCGGCCTCAAACAGGTCAGCGTAATTCTGATAGGAAAGGGCCTGGGCCTTTATGCGCAGTGAATCGTCCTCAAATTGCTGGCCGTTGGTTAAAAGCGTATAGTCGATGTTCTGCATAGTGTTGAACTTGCGCTCGTCCTGCACATCCAGAAGCAAGGGAACGCCTTCCTCATTGAGCGAATGGTGCACACCTTCCTCGCCGTTTTGCAGGAAGTACAGCACATCCAGATTCGTCAGCCAATCCATGTACATTACAGCCGCCTCGGGGTGCTTGGCATACACCGGAATGAAGCAGAAGATGCCGTTGGGGGCGTACATGCCGTGATAGTACTTGGTGGGATCGGTAACGGACTCAAAGCAGTTCAACGGGCTTAATTTCGCCTCCGGCTGGTAGGCATGCAGTGCGCCCAAGACACCGGGGGAAACGCGGATGGGATGGTCGTAGTTGTAGGAATAACCGCCGGCCTGGCCGGAGCTTACGGCGTTCCACAAGAGGTTGCTCTTGTCCAGGGCGAAGTCGGGGGAGATGAGCTTTTCGTTATACAGCTTGTTCAGGAACAGTACGTAGTCTTCATACCCTTCCCACATGATGTCCGGCACGGTGGCCAGCGTCTTTTCGTCCAGATTTTTGATAAAGGACAGCATCAAATGGTTATGGGACGTCGCCAAGTCGTCGTTCATAGCGTAGGGGATCACGTTTTCCACGCCGCCGGGGTTCTTGTCGCGGAAGGCCACCAGCGCGTTGTAGAGCTCTTCCTTGGTGGTGGGCATCTTCATGCCCAGCTTTTCCAGCCAGTCTTCGCGGATGAACATACCCTGGGTGGCCAACACCACGCGCTTGGCGGGGATGGCGTACTGGCCGCCTTCAAAGATGCCGTATTTGAGCAAATCTTCGCCCAGGTAGGATTTGATGCCCTGGCCGTACTGGTTTATCAGATCGGTCAGTTCCACCAGGCCGCCCTGCTGCACGAAGTTGGTGATCACGGCCTCGGTGTAGGTGAAGCAGATATCCGCCGCCTCCCCGGAAGCCATCAACACGTTCAGCTTGTCTATTTCCTCGGTACGGGGAATGACGACCCATTCCATTTTGATATTCCTGGGATCGCCGAAGTTCTTTTGGATCCAATCCGTCCAATAGTTGTTGTCCACGGGCGTTCCGCCGGTGACGCCCCGGTCGAATACGGAGACCTTCAGGGTGACTTGTTCGTCGAACCTGAACACTTCCTCCTTTGCTTCCCCTGCCGCGATGGAAAGAACGGGCAGGCACAGCATAAGGCACAGGAGCAGAGAGATGAGTTTCTTCATGAAATGGACCTCCTTTTTTATTGATACCACCTGTCAATCACAGATGGTAATACCCTGATGATCATTCCTTTACCGCGCCGATCATCACACCCTGAACGAAATACCGCTGCAAAAAGGGATACACAATGATGATGGGGACGGTGGCGAACACGATGGCCGCCGCCTTGATGGTTTCCGAGAGCACGGCGTTGCGCCCGCCCTCCAGCATGTTGACCTGCGTGTCCGTGCTGTTGAACACCACCTGGTACAATTTCATCTGCAGGGTATAGCGCTCGGTGGAGTTGATGTAAAAACGCACGTCGGCAAAGGAGTTCCACCTTGTCACGGCGTAGAACAGGCTGAGGGTGGCGATGGCGGCGGTGGACAGCGGGAGCACGATCCGAAGCAGTATACCCATGTCGTTGCAGCCGTCCAGGGCGGCCGACTCCTCCAGGCTGTCGGGAATGCTTGAAAAGAAATTGCGAAGGATGATGGTGTTGTAGGTGCTGATCAAAATGGGCAGCACCAGCGCCAAAGGCTTGTCGATAAGGTTCAGTTGCTTGATCCACAGATACTCCGGGATGATGCCGCCGGAAAAATACATGGGGATCAGGATCAGTAGCATCAGCCCCTTCCGGCCGGGAAGGGTCGTTTTGCTTAAGGGGTAGGCCAGAAGGATGCTGCCTATCATGGCGAACACGGTGTAGCCGGCCGTGAGCAAGATGGAGAAGACCAGGGAGGTTTGCATACCCTTGTCCATAAAAACGGAAACATAAGCGTTAAAATCGAAATTCACCGGCCAGAGGGATACCTTGTGGGCCAGCACGGCCTCCCGGCCGCTCATGGACAGCGCCACCAGGTGGATCAAAGGCACGATGCATATCAGCACGCTTAAGAGCACCACCGCGTAGATGAAGGCGGCGGAACCCAGATAGCGCCGGCCCTTGGGGGGCCTGGGCTTTTTGCTTAACTCAGCGCTTACCACAGGCCACCCTCCCCCATCCGCTTTGCGCTTTGATTGGCCACCACCAGGAAGATCATGTTCACAATGGAGCCGAACATGCCAACTGCCGTAGCAAAGGAATACCGGGCATTTTTAATGCCCATTTTGTACACAAACGTGGATATGACCTCCGCGCTGTTGGCCACCATGTCGTTGCCCATCACATAGGGCCGCTCAAAGCCGATGGACACCATCTGCCCCAGCCGCAAAATCAGCATAATGACAATGGTGGGTGTGATGCAGGGCAGCGTCACGTGTGCTATGCGCCGCCAGCGCCCGCAGCCGTCCACCTCGGCGGCCTCGTACAATTCGGGATTCACCGCCGAGATGGCCGCCAGGTAGATGATGGTGCCCCATCCAGCGCTTTGCCAGATGCCCACGCCCACGTAGATGGCTACCCAGTTGCCTTCATCCATCAGGAAATTGGCGGACCTGCCGGTGGCAAGGGTGACCAGGTGGTTGGCAAGGCCGTTGGTGGCAAAGATCTGATTGACGATGCCGCCGATAATGATCCATGAAAGAAAATGGGGCAGGTACAAAATCGTTTGCGAAATACGCTTTACGCGCATAGACCGCATTTCATACAGCAATATGGCCAAGGCAATGGGTACCGGAAAACCAAACAATAAGTCCAGCCCGTTGAGAATGATGGTATTTTTCAGCGCCAGCCAGAACTTTGGATAAGAGAATATCTCTTGAAAGATGGTGAAGCCGGTCCATTCGCTTTCCCACATGCCCTTAAAGATATTGAAATTCTTGAATGCCACCTGCAGCCCGGTAAGCGGCGCGTACCGGAAGACGGCGTATTGGATCAGCGGCAATAGCAGCATAAGGTAAAGATATTTGTGGCGGCTGATCCGTTTCACGAGCTTGTTTGTTTTCCGGGGCGCTTTAAAGTCCACTGTCAAAAGGCTTCCCCCCTTGGCATACAAATCTGTTTTGGTCCATGCAATGTTCATTTGTCACGCGCTTCGGTTTCGTAAAACCGCCATCGTACTTGTATGATATTGTACAATATCCTCAAAGTAAATTGAAATAATTGCTTGATATATTGCAAAAGTTGATATATGATGCAAGCAAGAGGTGGATCAGATATGAGCAATCTGGCAACATGGGATGTTTCTCATCCCATGGAGGACGAACGGGAATATGAATTGTATCATCACAGCAGCAACCGCAGGACCACCCCGGAATTCCACAGCCATGATTTTTATGAGTTCTACTTTTTTATCTCCGGCGACGCCTCCCTCTACATTGAGGAATACGCCTACCGCATGAAGCCGGGCGACGTGGTCATCATTCCGCCGGGCCGCATGCATCGCGCCTTTTTTCACAATACGGAGGCGTATTACGAACGCATGTTCATCTATATCAGCCGCAATGCCCTTGGCGATATGGGTTCCAAGGATTTTTCGCTGCTTAATATCATCGACGGCTGTATTGGGCGGGCGCAATTTTGCCATTCCCTTAGCGACAAGGATTTTGCCGCCTGCCGCTACACCATCAGCGAGATCATTTCCGACGCGGTGGGTGCGCTGCCGCACCAGCGCCTTATCAACCGCTGCAGGCTGACCATCCTGATGGCGCGGCTGTGCAAGCTGTTCAGCGAGGCCAGGGAAGAGCGAAGCTCCCGCTCCTCAAAACGGGTGGCGGATGTGATCGCCTATATCAATGAGCATATCGGACAGGAGCTCTCCCTGGACGAGGTAAGCAGCCGTTTTTTTATCAGCAAATTTCATCTGATCCGCGAATTCAAAAGCTATACCAACCGGTCCGTATACCAGTACATCGTTGCCAAGCGCATCATACAGGCAAAGCTTCTCATGCAATCCGGCGTGATGCCCACCGACGTGTATTTGAAATGCGGCTTCCGGGAATATTCCAGCTTTTACAGGGCTTTCAAAAAGGAAACGGACTTATCGCCGCAGCAATACATTGCCTGCTTAAGCAGCAATGCCCTGCGCCCGGATAATTTTGAAGCAATGTGAATCATCCGGCCTTTCCACACCATTTAGGCTGCTTACATCCGCCGACAGACGGGAGGAACCGTGTATGCAAACGCCGGTGATCCATCAAACCGACCTGTTCCATCCCTATAATGACCCGGACGACCACTTCGACCTGGCCTGCCAGTACGCGTTATCCAAAAATGGGGATATCGACTTGAGAGGTGTGCTGATCGATTACAGCGTAAATCCCTCCTTCGGCGACCCCTCCCTTTTCGCGGTGCAGCAATTGAACTATATCACGGGAAAGGCGGTCCCCATAGGCATCGGCCTGAACGCACCGCTTAAGGACAGGGAAGGCCTCTTAGCCGCCCTTCATGCCGAAAAGGGGTTGTCAGGCGCGCGCATGGTACTGGATATCCTCATGCGCAGCAAGGAGCAGGTTGCCATCCACATTGTGGGCTCATGCCGTGATATTGCGGCCGCCGCGGCTATGGATCCAGGGCTGTTCCGGGAAAAATGCAAAGGGGTCTATTTGAGCGCAGGCTCCTATGAATATAACGGACGCCTGGAATACAACGTGTGGGTCGATCCTTTCTCCTATAGCCTGATGTTTGGGCTCCCCTGCCCTCTTTACTGGCTGCCTTGCGTGCGGGTGATGACGGAGCCGCCCTTTCAAACCGGCACCTATTGCTCCCATTACGGCTTTGTTCAGGCGGAAATCCTGCCACACTTGAGCCCGGCCATGCAAAACTACTTCCTGTATGCCCTTACCCGGACCAGCGACATAAAATGGCTGACGTATCTTGATCATCCGGTGAATGAAAAGCTGCTGCGCTTCTTTTCCCAGCAATACAGGAACATGTGGACCACGGCGGGCATCCTTCATGCCGCCGGTAAAACCGTCCTTCTTTCAGGGGACCTAAATGACCTTGGAGGTGATACGGAAAAGGAAGCCTACCGCTTTGTGCCCATATCCGTATCCTGTTCGGAGCAGGGGCTCACGGCCTGGGAGGAAAATCCCGCTTCTTCAGACCGGTTCATCCTTAAAATCAAGGATGCCGATGCCTATCCCGCCGCGATGACCAAAGCGATGAAAACGCTTCTTTGCACGCTGTAAAGGACCGGTTTTCGAAACGGCAAAGCAAGAGCGGCCCGTCTAGTTGACTTTCAACTACTGAAGTTACGAATTTCATAATCCCTGGCAGATAAACCAATAAACAAACAACGCCATAGGGGCGGGGATTCTTAACCGCCCGATGAGAAATATTACCTACCGCGGCGGGCGGAGCAGAGCCCCGCCCCTACAGCGTTCAGACAAAGATGAATGGTCATATTTCGAAACTTCTGTAGTTGAAAG
>JAEZQK010000125.1 GCA_023413135.1 Bacillota bacterium | reverse complement strand
CTTCAAAGATGATCCCCCTCCCTCGGCTCCTGCCTGACCTCATCCCCCTCATTTCCGGCTGCTTCTCAGCAGCCTGCTTTGCTGTTCCTTCCTTTTCCGCGCTTATTCAATTGGCTGTTTCAAACTTCCGCTCCTCAGGATGACGGACTGCGGGGTTGAATTCGCTTTCAAAGCCTATGCGTATCGATGCATTCATGTTTTAAATTGGTATCAGTCCTATCTGGCATGTTGTTTTGAAATGACCATAAAATTTAAAGCATTGGGCTTGACAGATACGAATAGTCGATGTATGATGTGAATATGATACCGATGCCACATAATGCGTTGTGAAATGGACCAAATGTTCAAGGTGAAAAAAATTCACCGGAACAGAATGGAAAAACGTGTGAAAACCTAATAGTCCGATACTTTTTGCTATGGGCAATATGACATCGATGTCATTAGGAGATGTGTCCATGATCGTATTGAAAAATACTGCAGCTGCCCTATCCCTGGATGAGAAGACGGGGGCCGTTTTACAGCTTGAGGATTGCCTGCGTGGCCGTACTTATATAGACGCAGGAGCTTCGTTGCCACCGCCTTTCCGTGTTGAAAAAAACGGGCAAATGCTGGATGGGAGCGGAGCCTTCACCTATAGCCAAACGGATAACGGCCTGTCCATGTGCTGGGAGATGGATACAGCCACAGTACAAGCGGATATCCGTTTGCTGGAGGATGGATTTTCTTTTGCTGCATCCCTTGAAAACAGGCCGGGGGAATGCTGCCGGGCGCTGGAATATCCGGTTTTGGAAGATGTCCGTGATTACGGTATGGAAGGCTATCTGGCCCACGCCTACGCTACCGGCATCCTATTGCAGGATCCCGCCGCCTATGTCCCATCGGAAGGCGCGCTGCGCTTTACCCCTTATCCGGAAGGGTTTTCCGGGGCGACGATGCAGTTTTTTACCTACTATCAGGAGCGCAAGGGCGGGTTGTACTTTGCGGCGCTGGACGGGCATGCCCATCAAAAGTGGCTGAACTGCTATACGGCGCGGGGCAAAATGGCCTTCAGCCACATGGCGGGTTTTGAGGATATCGGGCCCGGCAAAAGCATCGCCATGACCTATCCGGTGGTAGTGCGTTTTACAGCGGGTCATGGCTGGGAAGAAGCTGCCCAAATGTACAAGGTTTGGGCACTTAAGCAATCCTGGTGTATGCATGGCCCGGCCCATGCGAGGAAAAACAAGGCGGATTGGCTGCTGGAAAAGAGCGGCGCCTGCACCTTTGGTATCAACGCAAAACATAACCGCACGAAATGGCTGCGCCGCTACCGCCGGGACATCGGCACACCTATCTTCCATGTATTGGGGCCGGACTGGACGAACAGGGAGCAGAATTTCTACAACAGCGTACCGGGGGCTATGCAGGATTGGCTGCCTACCCGTTTTAGTAAGGAAAACTTACAGGCTATCCAAGAAAACGGCGACTTCCTTGCCCCCTTTGAGTTTGATTTCCTGGTGGGGCTGGACAAAAGCGATCCGGAAACGCTGAAAGCGAACCTGCAAAAGTATCCCAAGCCCACCTACAGCCATGACGGATATACTTTCAACATGCTTTGTCCCTGCACGGAATTTACGAAGAACTTCCACAGGGAGCGGGATGTGCAGGTGCTTCGGGAAGCCCATGTGGACGCCATGTATTATGACATCTCCGCCAACAACCTGATCAAGGTCTGCCTGGCGGATGACCATGGCCACGCGGTAGGCGGCGGCAGGGAAATCACCGAAGGTTACCGGGAAATATATGAGAATACACGGGAAGCACTTTGCCAGGAAGCTGGACATTATGTGCCTTTGGGCACGGAAATGATCAATGAAGTTTTCCTGCCGCAGCTTGACTTTTACCAGGCGAGAGCCTGGGGCCAGCCCTGCTCCACGCTGGAAACATATCCCTTTAGGGCCCAAATGCGCAATGGACTGGCCCGGATGATTCCGCTTTTCGATTTCGTTTACCACCCATACGGCGTGGTGCGTATGGACGGATGGGGCAAGCTGGTAAAAGAAATAGGGGAGTTGTTCTACTATAATGCCGCCCGGGTTTACCTGTGGGGCGGGCTGTATGAGATCAACCATGAGTACAGCCCCATGGAGGAACTGGACGGCGAAGAGAACAGCGGTGAGGAGCACTATTTCCACTTTGATCCCCAACACTGCGCCTATGATGAGGGCCGGGCTGCTTATTTAAAGGCTTTTGCCGCATTAAGGACAGGGCTGGCGAACCCTTACTGGGCTTATGGCGACATGCGGGCCGTGCCCGAGATGGCTTTGCCACAGGTCGAAATGGACTGGTACCATTACAACCACGGCCAGAAGGATACATCCTACAAGGCCCGGGGCGTGATCAAGGTACCTGCGGTGGTGGCTTCCGCCTATGAGGCCCCCGACGGCGGATATGCCTTATTCCTGGCTAACGCGGACAAATCATCCCATCAAATATCCTTTGCGCTAGGCTTTAAGTCGCTTGGTTTCTCAGGCGGCCCGCGCAAGGTCACGCTGTTTACTGGTTTTGACCGGGAGCAGCTTAGGCAAACGGATTTTGGCATGCTGCGGGACGGGGAAACGATGCATGTTGATATAACGCTTTCCCCGTGCACGCTGTACATGCTGGAAGTGAAATAATACAAGGAGGGAACCCAAATGAAACGGATGGTTGCACTGACCCTTGTTCTGCTGCTGGCCCTGTCTCTTTTGCCCATGGGGGCGCTTGCTGCCACGGAAGGCAAAACGGAAGTCATCCTGTGGAACCGCATGTTTGAGGACTGGAACCGTGCCTGGTGCGAGGAAAAGGTAGCTGAATTCAACGCCGATCCCAACCAGAAATACTTTATTACCCAGGAATTCGTGGATCACGCCGCATGGGATGAGAAGATCTCCGCTGCCCGTGCCGCCGGCACCACGCCGGACATGATGCTGATGAACTATGGCGGCATCCCCTGGGGCGCCAAGGAAGGCCTGTACCTGCCCCTGGACGAGCTGATCCCCCAGGAAGCTTGGGATGACGTGTATCCCAACGTGCTGGACATGGTGACGCTCGGCGGCAAGAAGTACGCCTATCCGCAGTTGGTGGAACCCGCCGTGGTTATGTACTACCGCAAAGACCTGCTGGAAGCCGCCGGCTACAAAGAGCCCCCCAAGACCTGGGCGGAATTCACTGACGCGGCGACGAAGCTTGTTACCGGCGACATGGAATTCGGCTCTACTTTCAACTATGAGTGGTCCATGTGGGGCTGGGAGAACACCGCCGCCGGCCACTGGCCCATTTCCGAAGATTGGTCCAAGGCCGATTGCCAGGATCAAGGCTATATCGATCTGCTCACCTTCATGAAAGATCTGTATGCTACCGAAGCCGTTCCCGCCCAGGTGTTGGGCACCTACAACGAGTCTGCCCGCTTCATCGGTGATGGCAGTGTGGCCATGACCTTCTCAGGTTCCTGGGGCATTGCGGAAATCCTCAAAAATTACCCCGAGATGGCAGACAAGATCGGTGTGGCCCCCGCCCCCACCAAGGACGGCAGCCCCTTCCATAGCACTGTGGGCGGTTGGACGTACGTGGTAGACGCCAAGGCCAAGCAGCCGGAAGGCGCCGCGGCTTACATCACCTGGCTCCTGGGCTCCGATGCCGCCCGTGCCGCGTCCTTCTTTGAGGCGGCCAACTTCTCCAAGTATTCCCCCCGCAAGGCTGTGGATGAATACCTGACCGTCAACACCGCCGCCAAGGATGACGAGTGGATGCAGGTTATTTCCTCCCAGATTATCCCCAACGCCATCAGCGAGCCCCTGTACGCCTGGGATGTCAGCGCTCATATGCTCACTGCCATGGGTGAAGTGATCGTCAACGGCGCTACCCCCGAGGATGCGCTGAAAGCCGCCGCGGACAGCATCAACCTGTTCATCTCGACCAACGATTACGCCAGCAGGAAGCCCCAATAATTCATCCTCTTTCACTGGGGGCGGGCATGCCGCCCGCCCCCGGTTTTAAGTATCTTTTATGAAAGGAGGGTGGACGTATGGCACAAGCAAAAGGCGCATCCCGCAGCGCCACCAGGCGGATGGATCACTGGACGGCTTACCTGATGATCCTGCCCTCCATCGCCATGCTGGGAGTATTCGTGCTGGTACCCCTGTTCATGGCGCTGGAAAAGAGCTTTACCGACTGGAAGTTTTACGCGGGAAGCAACTTCGTTGGCCTTAAGAATTTCGGCATGGTACTTCAAAATCAGTTGTTTCAGCTATCACTTAGTAATATTTTGTTGTTCGTGGCAATGATCATCCCCACCCAGGTGGCGGCATCCTTTTTGTTCGCCCATGTGCTAAGGGGCATGAGCTCCCGCATCGGCGCCTATGCGAAAACAGCCGTCTATGTACCCACGGTCATTTCCGGCATCGTGGCCTCCGTCATCTTTCTGTTCATCTTCAACTATCAGGGCGGCATATTGAACTTCATTGTGCGCCAGCTTGGCGGAAAGCGCATCGGCTTCCTGGCGGAGCCGGAGCTGGCCAAGGTATCGGTAGCCGTTGTCATACTGTGGATGGGTTTTGGCTACAACTCCCTGGTGATGTACGCCGGGCTTCAAAACATCCCCCAAAGCTATTACGAGGCGGCAGAGGTGGATGGGGCCAACGCCTGGGTCAAGCTGACCCGTATCACCATCCCCTCGCTGAAAAACGTGTTTATTCTGGTCACCATCAATATGATGACCGGCACCTTGCAAATATTTGATGTTCCCTACATGATGATGAACGGTACGGGCGGGCCTGTGAACAGCACGCTGACACCCATGATCTACATTTACAACAACTTCAAGGTTCCCGACTATACCATGGGCTTCACCGTGGCCGCCGCACTTTGCCTGATGGTGATCATAGGCTTGCTCAACAGCATCGTATTCACCCTCATCGGCTCTGAAAAAGCCCAGGACGGCTGATAGGAAGGAGGCATCAGGATGTCAGTCAACCGCGCACGAAATCGCATCACGGCACTATTCACCATCATCGCCCTGCTGGTGACGGCCCTGTCTCTCTTTCCTCTCCTATGGATGGGCATTTCCGCTTTTAAGACGGGCAAAGAAGTTTTAAAAGCCAACCCGCTGCGCTTTTTCCCCACCGTATGGGTGACGGAGAATATTCAAAAGCTGTTTACCGATACATCGTATCCCTTCTTGCAATCCATGGCCTCCAGCGCCTTTGTGGCTGTCACCGCGGCACTTCTCGCCGTGACCATCAATTCCATGGCCGCCTACGCCTACGCGCGGCTGGACTTCAAATTCAAGCGCGTGTTGTGGCGGGCTACCATATTCACCATGTACATTCCCGGCATCACCATTCTGATCACATCCTTCGTGGTGGTCAATTCCCTGGGCATGCTGGATTCCTATTCCGTGCTGATATTGCCGGGTCTGGCCAGCGCCTATTCCATCTTTTTCTTCCGGCAGTTTTTCCTGAACATGCCCATGGCTACCGAGGAGGCGGCGCTGATTGATGGCGCCAGCCGGTTCTGCATTTTTGTGAGCATCTTTATCCCCAACGCCAAGTCGCCTTACGTCATCATGGGCACGGGGGCTTTCCTGGGCTACTGGAACAGCTTCCTCTGGCCGGCCATGACCGTTACCAGCAGCAAGTACATGCAGGTGATGCAGGTGATCAGGTCTTATAACAACATGTACAGCACAGCATACGGTGTGGTGCTGGCCGGCTCTGCCATTGCGGCGCTGCCGCCTATCATTGTGTTTCTCATCTTCCAACGGTATATCGTCAAGGGAATCGTTATTTCGGGAATCAAGTAATGTTTGGAGGAAGAACCCTTATGAGCAAAGGCTATGTCCCCGGTGATATTTCCAATATCCATTTGAAGCGCGATGTAAGAAGGCTTCGTGTATCAAGCTATGATGTCACCGGCGGAAACGAGGACAGGTGGACCATCGCTCCCGGGGAAACGCGCGTCTTGGCGGATATCAAAGGACCCGGCTGCATCTGCCACATTTGGTTTACGCTGATGAACCATCCCCAGGATGAAAAGTACTTTTTGCGCCGTATGATTTTGCGCATGTACTGGGACGGGGAGCAGACGCCCAGCGTGGAAGCGCCCATCGGCGACTTCTTCGGCATGGGCCATGGGGTAACGAAGAATTTCGTTTCCGAACCCCTGCAAATGAGCCCGGAAAACGGCAAGGGCTTTAACTGCTGGTTCCCCATGCCCTTTGCGGGCCAGGCAAAAATTGAGGTGGAAAACCAGGGCACGCTGCCGCTGCTCACGTATTTCTACATCGACTATGATAAGTTTGAAAAGCTGCCGGAGGATGCCCTGCGCTTCCATGCCAGGTGGCACCGGGAATGCCCCACAGAAGGCATTTCCAGCCATGGCCTGGATAACCGCTTCTACTGTTTCGGCGGCAATAACACGACCGGCGCGGGGAATTATGTGATCCTGGAGGCCAAGGGCGCCGGCCATTACGTGGGCTGCAACATCAACATCCACAACCTGCGGGAAAGCAACCTATGGGACTGGCCCGGCGAAGGCGACGACATGATCTTTGTGGATGGCGAAAGCTGGCCGCCCAGCCTGCACGGTACAGGCACGGAGGACTATGTGAACATGTCCTGGTGTCCCCAGCAGGAGTACAGCGCGCCGTATCATGGCATCATCCTGGGCGGCAAGGAAAACTGGAAGGGAAAGATCACCTACTACCGCTACCACATCAAGGATCCGGTGCCCTTTGAAAAGGAGATCCGGGTGACCATCGAGCACGGCCACAACAACCACCGCAGCGACGACTGGTCCACCACCGCCTACTGGTATCAAACGGAGCCCCATATGGCGTACGAGCCTATTTTGCCGGTGGAAAAAAGGCTGCCGCTTGATGAGGAGGAGCTTCGCTGGGGCAAAAGCGGGGTGAAGGACTGATGCTGCGCAAGGGGTTTCTTCTTTTGTTTGCTTTGGCTTTGCTGCTTCCGGCTGCTTCTCTTGGCCAGACCGTTCCGACTCTGGGGGAGGATGCGGCCATTGGTAACTTGCCCGGCAAGCAATGGGCGCTGCATGAGCTTTCCAAGACGCAGGTGAGCAAGGTGAGTCAAATTACCGGGGAAGAAAGCCCCAACAAGACACAATCCCGCTTTGGAGTGTGGGGCACGGATCTGGGCTCCATGGCTGTGATCGGGGATACCACCTACCTGTTTGGCGGCGATACCTTCGGGGATGACAAAAATAGCTCCTGGCGCAGCAACGTGCTGTTCCTGATCGAGGACGACGATCCTTCCGACGGACTGACCATTACCGGCGCGGTGACCGACAAGCGGGGCAAGGCCAAGGAACTGCTGGGCAGCCTGAAGGTGGATAAGACGGAGATGACGGTGATCCCCACCAACATCTTTGCAGTGGGGGATACGCTGTACTGCATCTACATGTCCGTATCCCATTGGGGCGAAGCGGGCCGGTGGGAATGCCGGTATTCCGGCCTGGCCAAGTCGGAGGATCACGGGCAGAAATGGACAAAGCTCCAAAACGTGAAATGGCCGGGGGATTCCAACTTTATACAGACCGCCAATTGCCTGGTGGATGATACCATGTATATTTGGGGCATCCCCGCGGGGCGCATGGGCGGCATGGCGCTGATGAAGGTGCCTCAAGATATGATTGAGGATTTCAATGCCTATGCCTATTTCACCGGGCTCAATGAAAAAGGGGAACCGCAATGGGCGCAAGGCCCCGATGGAGTCAATCAGGCCAAGGTGATTATTGATGGGCCGGTAGGGGAAATCTCCGTCATCTACAATGAATACCTGGGCAACTTTCTTGTAACGTACATGAAGGAAGGCGCCTATGCCATTGTGATGCACGAAGGCGTTACCCCCTGGGGTGAATGGAGCAAGCCTTACACCCTGGCAAGGGGCAGCCAGTACCCCTCCCTGTACGGTGCGTTCATGCATCCCAAGTACGTGGAGGAAAAGGGAAAGACTTTCTACTTTGCCATGAGTCAATTCTTTCCGATTTACAACATCATGTGGATGAAGGCAGAATTGCCCTGAAATTGGGGAACTGAAAAAAGCGTCGCGGAGAAATCCTTCTCCGCGACGCTGTTATTGTCAAATCAATGCACTTGAATTACTATTAGGATTACATTGATAAACGTATAGCGATCAAATCAATAGGTCGCATATTTATCAAGAAACCTCCCAATAGTAGGGCGGTGGAAGAAGCCCCCGCCCAACACTGAGGATAGATCAATGATAGAAGAGACCGGCACAAGCGGGCGATTAATAATCGCCCCTACGACGCCGTAATGGTTGTTGGCTTCATTTCCGGGATACATAGGAGCCGGAAGAAAAGCCAATATACTCTTTGCAGCCATAGGGGCGATTATCAATCGCCCGCAGCGCACCGGTGATTGATAGCCCAGAGGAAAGCACGTTCATTCGATAATAGAACTTCACCATCTATGCAGTCATTTTTTGAGTTGGTATCAAACGCTGTACAGACTCTGCCTTTCCTTGCGCAGTTCTCCCTTTTCATCCTTCCACTGCCGGTACACGCCCCATTCCTTTCCCGTGGAGTAGAAGCAGCGGAAATTATCAGGAGAAATCCTGGGCGAAAAGGTAACCTCTCCGCATGTTTCATCGCAAGAAAAGCCGGAAAGTGCGGTGAGCAGCGCCCAGCTGGCCATGGACCTGGCATAGTGGTGGCCGCATTCCACTTCGTTGAAGGGGTTGCGGCGGCAGCCGTCGTGGCGGGCGCGGACGGCTGCCACGATTTCCAGGCCTTCTTCCACCAGCCCCTCATAGAAAAGCGTTGCGGCTACCTGGTATTCGATGCCCGTCCATACCTCATCGGAATACACAAAGGGGAATTTGGGCCGCCCGCCCTTGGGCCAGGAGCAAAGGAGCAGGCCCTTCTCATCATTCAATGCATATGTGCGCTGCACGCTTTCGTGGCGGAAAAAATCCCGACGGAAGTTGTAATCATAGATGGACTTAACGGCCTTTTTCACATGCTCCGGCGGCAGGATGTGTTTAAGCCCCGCCACATGGGCCATGAACTGCCCCAGCAACTGATCCGAAAGGCAGCCCTCGCCATACTGGTATTTGTACTCGTTCAGATCGCTTATGCGCTGGATGTAGTACTCTCCGTTCCACAGCAACTCGTCCATGCGGCGGCTGCCTTTTTCAAGCAGTTCAAGGTATCTGTCCCTGCGTTCCGGCAGCTTCAAATAATCCGCCATGTGCGCCCCAGCTTTGAGTGCGGCAAAGAATACGCTGTTGGTCATGGAGCTCAGGCCGTAAAACTCAATGTCGTAGGTGTTGTGCTGCTGGCTGTCCAGCACGCCGTCACCGTCGCTGTCCCAATGGGTGATGGAAAAATCCAGCGCCCGAAGGGCGGCTTCGCCCATTTCGTCGATGAGGCTGTTGTCTCCGGTGAATTTCCATTCCCGGAACAATCGGACGATGGCTCCCGTCTGCCCGTCGGCGGCGGGGTACAACTTCCACTCTTCATCATTGAAGTGCTTGCGGGCGCGGAAATTCATTTTTCCTGCCTCGTCCGTTTCCGTCAGGAACTCGTTGCGGCGCATGGCAATTTCCAGCGTGGGAAACAGGAATGCAATCGTCTGGGCATAGTTCCATACATGGGTGCAGTTGCCGTCGCAGCAGCCCGTCTGGTTGAAGCACCCCTCCCAGCCCCAGAAGGTATTGTCCGCCAGCCAGAAGCAGGTGTTGCTGCGCAGCACCGTGATGTTGGCTGAAACGGCATCCAGTACGGAAGGCGGCAGCGTACTTTCAAACAGCGCCCGGTGGAAGGATAGTGTGGCGTTTTCCAGGGAGGGAAGGCGTTTTTGAAGATCCCTGGCC
This sequence comes from Bacillota bacterium, assembly GCA_023413135.1. GTDB lineage: Bacteria > Bacillota > Clostridia > Christensenellales > Aristaeellaceae > JAEWAH01. The sequence goes on along the minus strand of JAEZQK010000125.1, from coordinate 75,694 downwards.
GCTTCCCAGGCGCTATGATACTTTAGGGCGTAATGGTTGCGCACGATGTCCTTTTCATCCACATCTTCCGGATCATAGCATTGGTTCCAGGAGCGGATGCGGTTGGGGAAATGCCAGACCAGCAGGAATTCAAACACGCAGGTTTCTCCGGGAGCCAGCATGTTTTCGGACACCACGGAGCCGATTTTCTGCTTTTTGAGATTCAAGATGGAATGGTTATCGCCATCAGCCTGGCTGTCTGTTTCCAGGCGGCCGTCCGTGGAAAAGTCATCCCAGAAATCCTGTATGCCGTCCCACCAGCCGCCTTGGTACCAGTAAGGCTTAACGGTGACATGACCATCGGTGGAGGCAAGGGCCATGGTGGCGTGCATAGGGTGGTAAGGCGCAAAGCCGCAGGATTCAAAGTGGATGCCGGAAAGGCCTTCTTCCCGGATGGGGACATTTTGGCTTTCCCCGGCGTATTCCACGTAATTGAAGCAGCCGTAGCCGTTGAATGTGGTCATATTGGCCATGGAGCCGGCCACAGCAACAAAAACCGGTTCGCTGCTTTCGTTTTTGACCCGATAGCGGATGACAGCCGCAGGAATGCCAGAATCTTCGGGATTTAAGGGGATGAAAGGCGTATATGCTTCCAGCGTCGCGCTGACAGGAAGGCTTTCGTCCCAAAGCTTGACTTGACAAAGGGGATATTCTCCCTTGAATTCGCTATGCGGAAACCTTTTAAGCCCCGCCACCTCGGAGGAATCGATGCCGTGGGACGCGGCAAAGGGCGGCTGAAGCGGTCCCTCCAGCACCCTGGTATCCCTTTTATCCCCCTGGCGGACGTGCAGGGCAAAGAACGTATAAGGGAATTTGTTGCCCTTACCGGGGCGGTTGAATACCTCCCAGTCCTGAAGCTGCCCCCGGACGCCTACGGACACGTTTCCCGTGCCGATGCCGCCCAGCAGGAACGCCGTTTGCGTGGCATCCGGGCCGTATCCTTTCAAATGCGTCAAAATTGGCATAAAATCCGCGGGAACAAAAGCGGCCATATGATCCTCTCCTTCGATATGGTACCGATGTCACAAACATATAGAATGATCATACGGGTTTTCCATTCGGATGTCAAGGGAAAGGAACGTAAATAAAAAGAGCGCCGCTGTGCTCCCTTTTTGTTACTTGCCAAGGTAATGAACGATCCGGTAAGCTTCTGTGAGCAGCACTTTCAGGATGATGATGGCGGACAAAAGGTAAAAGCTGACCTGCCAGAAGGATTGGTTCCGGATGATAAGGGCCAGCAGTCCGGATAAGAAGGCCAGCCCGCCCAGCACGCACAGAATGGTCATCATCCAATGTTTGTTGGGAATGACGGATGCTGCGGTGGCCATGCCGTCCTTCATGCCGCTCATCATGGACATCAATAGCCCCAGGATGAACATCGCCAGCGTCAAAAGCCCCCAGTGGGAAATGGCGGTCCGGCGGGCAGTAACCAAGACAAAGAATACGGTGAATGCCAGGATAAGCAACGTGGAGATGGTGGAAAAGACGCTTCCGAAATAGAGCTTCAGCATGATGCTTCCTCCTTAGTGTTCAGTTGAATGCGGTGCTTGTTTTTCCGGTAGAGGATGATGGCTGCGATGAAAAACAGGGTGCAGGAGAGCAGGCTTTCCAGTACGGTGAACTTGGGAGAAGCTTCCGCGGTGAACAGTGCGCCTAAGATGATGGCGCTGGCGGTAATGGTGTAGTGGTAGAGCACCATCAGTTTGATGCTGCCTTTGTTGACGGCATAGATAATCGCCATGATGACCGCGTTTAGCGTCAGATTCAGGAAACCAATGTTCAGGAAGGCCGGGATCATGTATACCCCATAGGTCCTATAGGCCATATAGTGCATGGGCAGATGCCACACTTCCCACAGGATGCCCAGCAGCAGCGCGGCCTTCATCAGACCAAAGCGCTTGATGAGCCTGGGCAGCAGGTATCCCCGCCAGCCGAATTCCTCGCCCATGCCGGAAAACAGGGGCCATACAAGGCCCATGGCGATCATGGGTGCAACAAGGGCAAACCTGTATTCCCGGAAGAAGAAGTGGGAAAGTATTGTTGTAAGCGCCGTAACGGTGGGGACGATGACAAGGGTCAAACCTGTCCATCCCCTTTGGCTTTTTACCTTGAAGCGGCCCGTGAGCCTTTTCAAGGCTTCTTTGCCACCGTTGATCCTGGTTACCAGCAGCGCGGCCAGGCTGGGGGAAACATTGCTCAATATGCCACCGAGAATGAACAGGGGAGAGGGGCTAAAAACATCGTCGGTAAGACCGGTAAACAGCATGGCAAAAGCAATGAGCCATGTCCATGAGAAGGCCAGAAGGATGTAGGCGGCGACGGGATGGCGGCGGATGGCGGTTTTCATAGGGAGGTCTCCTTTGTTTCGGAATGCTTTTGCACGGATACCAGGGGCAGGTTCATGTCGCGGATGAGGCTCAAGATTGAGAACAATGCAGCCTGATCGGGAAGGCAGCCCATGAGCTTTGTCTTTCCGTCCGGAAGCGGGGTGGCACTGAAACCCTCAAAATCCTTCAGGCGGTTTAAAGTGAGATGGCCTTCCACGGTGATTTCATAACAGATCATGGTGTTTTCCTCCGGGATGTTGTTGACGGTGCTATCATAGCAAATGCATATGTGGAATGCGCCACTGAAAGCTGTGGTTTTATGGGATGTGCAAAAAGAAGAAACCCCACAGGCTTCTGTGGGGGATGGCCCATAATGGCTGCGCGATTAATGAATAAGCCCCATCTCCCGTGCCTTGGCAACGGCCTTGGTGCGGCTTTTGACGCCCAGCTTGCCATATAAATGGGAAATGTGCCACTGTGTTGTGTTGGTGGAAATGAACAATGCCTTGGCGATTTCGCCGTTGCTAAGGCCATCGCACAGCAGGCGGAGAATCTCCATCTCCCGCTCGCTGAGCTTTTCCCCGAATTCCAAAATAGGGGCAGGCTCCTTTTCCGCTTTGGGAGGAATGTTATTAAAAACCTTCAGCGATGCATGTATGTCGTAGGAAATGCTTTGGCACAGCGCTTCCCCTTCGCTTTTTAAGCGCTCCGCCTTTTCCGTTTCGCCAAGTGCCTGCAAAAACCCGGCCATGGTGACATATAAGATGCCGACATACGGGGGGAGCTGCCCATATTGCCGCGCCATGCCCGCGATAAAGCTTTCGCATTGTTTGACCGCTTCCTGATGCTGCCCCATGGCATGAAGGCAGGAGCTGTAACTCATCATGACCAGCGTGGTAACGAACTGGTAACCCAGTTGCATCCCGGATGTGAGTGCGTTTTGAAACGTTTCCGCCGCCTCACTCACATTTCCCTTGCGGAACTGGGCGCGGCCCAGGGTATTGTATGTGGAGGTGCGGGCAATGGGGTCCCACGGCTCCAGGCAGCGCAGAGCCTCCCTGGCCAAGGGCTCCGCGTCCTGCCCGGTTGCGCCGGCCAGCATGGCCTTCATGGAATAGAAAAGGCCGCGGTTGTGGGGCGAGGCTTCCTTATCAAAATCCGGGCCCAATGCATTTAAATAGGAGACCGCCTCGTTGAGCCTTCCGGTGATGAAGCAGGCAATGGGCCGGCGCATGCACAAAATCTCGTTTCTTCGTACCAAATCATCCGGCAGCTTTGCAAGCCAATGAAGGAGCGTATCAAGCTGCGCGGTGCGGAAGGCTTCTTCGGTTGAGTCCTCCACCAGCTTGACGGCTTTCTCCAAGTCGCCCGATTGGAAGGCATAGGTAACCGCCTCATTGTCAAGGCCCCGGCTTTTCATGTGCATGGCTGCGGCAAGATACAGCGCCTGTTCCTCTTTTCGCGAGAGCCCCGCTTTGATGGAATCGGCGAACAATGCATGGTACCTGAACCATTCCCGCTTATCATCCAGGGGAATCAAAAACAGGTTCCGGCGGCTTACCTCGCCAAGCTTCTCCCGGCCGTCGGACCTGCCGGTAACAGCATCGCACAGCGCACCGTCTAAACGATCCAGAATCGAAGTTCTTAAAAGAAAAGAGCGAAGCTCCTCCGGCTGGGCGTTTAGCACTTCCTCCACCAGGTAATCGATGATGTACGCATGCGTGCCCGAGAGCTTGCCGATGTAGGAATTTAAAGCCTGCGCATCCTGCCCTTTAAGCGCCAGCGCATACAGCTTGATGCCGGCGGCCCAGCCTTCCGTGCAGTCGGCGATCTTGTTTGCCGACTCAGGCGGCAAAGGCCTGTCCAGCGATGCGTTCAGCAGCCGGGCCGTTTCCTCCCGGCTAAACAGCAAATCGCCCGCCCGGTATTCCATCAATTCCTCCGTCACCCGAAGGCGCGAGAGGGGAAGGGGCGGATCCTCCCGTGTCAAAAGGGCAAGGTGAAGGTTTGCGCTTTGATGGGCCAGCAAAAATTGCATGAGGCCGTGAACCTTTTGCTGCCTGATGAGATGGTAGTCATCCAGCACCAGCAGAAGCTTTTGCTCAAAGGTTGCCAGGCTATGAAGAAGCAGCGTCATCACCGCCTCCGGATTCTGGAAGATCGCATCCTGCACCAGCGCGTCAAGGCCCCCCTGAAGCGGGACACCCGCCTGTTTGATTGATGCCAAGAGATAAGCAAGGAAACGCTGCGCATCGTTGTCGCCTTCGTCCAAAGACAGCCAGGCCGTTACAGCGGATGAAGCCTTCAGCAAATCCAGCATAAGGGTGGTTTTGCCGTACCCTGCAGGCGCGCAGATTAGCGTCACCCGGCTTGTGGAGTGATAGCCTTCCAGCCATCTTGATACAAGCGATTTGCGCAGGATAGGGTGCGCTGCGCTGCGGGGCATGAACAGTTTTGTTGTAAGCAGTGGCTGCGGCATAGGCGCCTCCCCAAAGAAGTGGGTGGATGCTTTATTATAACGAATCCTGCAAAAAAGTGCCACAAGGAATATGCCAAACAGCGGGAAAGTGTGCTTTTTTATTTGCAATGCGGTATCGGTTGACAGATGGAAGGATCTGACGTATCATGCAGTTGCATGGAAAAATAAGGAGGCGCTATACATGGCGGACTACATACTGGATACATTGAAATCCTTTGTGGAAAAGAAGCTGGGGGCAGGCGTGTCCGCCCTTGTTACGGTGGAGGGCAAGGATGAAATTTTCCACTGCGCAGGGCAAGCCGATTTGCAGTCCCGCCGCCCCTTTGCACGGGATGCGATATTGCGCATGTACTCCACCACCAAGCCCATGACTGCCACGGCGGTGATGACGCTGGTGGAAGAAGGCGTTTTTTCCCTGGATATGCCCATCTCCCGCTTCCTGCCCGAATGGAAGGACGTTAAGGTGTGCGTGATCCGGGACGGCAAGCCTGTATTGGAGCCTGCCAGGCGTGAAATTACTGTGTTCGATCTGCTGACCATGACTTCCGGTATTCCGTATCCCGCGGACGGGCCTACGGAAGATCCGGTTTTGAAGGAAGTCACAAAGTATTACAGCAAGGCATTCCGGCATATCGCTGCTCATGAGGCTTTGGGGAAACGCATCAGCACCAGGGAAGTCATCCGCATGATGGCAGGGTGCCCTCTTTGCTTCCATCCCGGTGAAAAGTGGAAGTACGGCTTCAGTGCCGATGTGCTGGGCGCGCTGATCGTGGCGGCCACGGGCAAAGAGCTGGGCGTATATCTGAAGGAAAAGATTCTAGAACCGCTGCATATGGCGGACACGGGCTTCCGTGTGCCCAGGGAAAAGCATTTTAGGATCGCCCCCACCTATGTGCCCGGCAAAAATGGGCTTGTGCGCAAGCCCAAGAAGCGGGAACTGGACATGATCGAGGAAGGCAGCTTTGAATCCGGCGGCGGCGGGCTGTTTTCCACGGTGGAAGACTATACCCGCTTTGCCAGGATGCTTTTAAACCGCGGGGCGCTTGATGGCGTGCGCATTTTGCAGCCCGAGACGGTGGACATGATGACCAGGAATCAATTGACCGGTTCGCAGCGGCTGGGCTGCACCTGGGCGGATGAGAAGGGTTACGGCTACGGCTTTCTGATGCGGGTGATGATGGATCCATCACAGTCGGCCATCCATGAGAGTATCGGTTCCTTCGGCTGGAACGGCCTGGCCGGCGTATCCATGCGCATCGATCCCGTTCGCCGCACGACGCTGTTGTTCGGCATCCAGCGCATACCTCCTTCCCATGAGCTTTTTATCCCAGACCTGACGGAGGCGGTGGAAAAGGAACTGGGGTTTAGCAATGAATAATGGAAAATGAGCAGTATAAAATGAAGCACCAATGAAACAGCAATCAGGCAGCGTGTAAAATGCGCGCTGCCTGAAGTTTTTGATTTGATTGTAATTATGTAAGCAAACTGCTCCTGTCTACGTAGTGTGTGTGCAGCAATTCATGGGACTTGTGCCCGTTGGGTTCGCCGAGAAACTCCTTGTATAAAAGGTCCACCGTCTGGTTTTCGTGGGATTTGCGCTGCGCCATGCTTTTATCCACCTTGTATACGGCTGCAAGGCGAGGCTCCATCTTGCGCCAGTTTTTCACCGGGTTGCCTCCGCCGCCGATGCAGCCGCCGGGGCAGGCCATGATCTCAATGAAATGGTATTGTGCATCTCCCGCCTTTACCATGTTCATCAGCTTTCTTGCGTTGCCCAGGCCGTGGGCCACCGCCACCTTCACCATAGTATCCTCAAGCTCGATGAATGCTTCCTTGATTCCCGCAAAGCCACGCACCTGCTTAAAGTCCACTTGCTCCAATGGTTTTCCGGTTTCGATCTCATACACCGTGCGCAGCGCCGCCTCCATTACGCCACCGGTGGCCCCGAAAATTTCTCCCGCTCCGGTGCCAAGGCCAAAGGGAGCATCAAAATCCGTGTCCGGCAGGGACTTAAACTGGATGCCTGCGCTGCGGATCATCCGTGCCAGCTCCTGAACGGTAATGACCACGTCCACATCCCGGTACCCGTCCCGCCCAAGCTCCGGCCGGCGGGCCTCATACTTTTTGGCGGTGCAGGGCATGACCGACACGCTGAGTATGTCTTCCGGCTTCCTGCCGATCTTTTCGGCATAGTAGGTTTTCAGGAGCGCGCCAAACATGGCCTGGGGCGACTTGCAGGTGGACAGGTTGGGCAAAAACTCCGGGTAGAATGTTTCGCAAAACTTGATCCAGCCGGGGCTGCAGGAAGTGATCATGGGCAGAACACCGCCGTTTTTCAGCCTGCCCAAAAGCTCCGTGCCTTCCTCCAGTATGGTAAGGTCGGCGGTGAAGTCCGTGTCGAACACCTGATGGAAGCCTACCCGCTTCATCGCCGTAACCAACCGGCCCGTGCTGATGCTGCCGGGCTCCTCCCCCAGCGCCTCCGCCAGAGTAATGCGCACCGCAGGGGCTGTCTGGGCGATGACCAGCTTTGTCTTGTCGGCGAAAGTATGCCATATCTTTTGCGTATCGTCGCGGATGGTCAGCGCCCCGGTAGGGCAGGCCTGCACGCACTGGCCGCAGTTAACGCACAGGCTTTCCGCCAGCGGCCTCCCGTAGGCGGGCTGAAACTTTACCTCAAAGCCCCTGTTCACCTTGGATAATGCGTGCACTGTTTGAATCTCGCTGCAGGCGTACTCGCACCGGCCGCAGGCGATGCACTTGGCGGAATTGCGCAGAATGGAGGAGGAGGAATCATCCCGCTCATTGGATCGGACAACGAAGGGATACCGGGGAATTTTCGTAAAATGCATCTCCTCCGCCACGGCCTGCAATTCACAGGTGCCGGAGCGGTCACAGTGCAGGCAATCCTGAGCATGGCGGGCCAGGATGAGTTCAAGGATGTTGCGCCGGGCACGCCGGACCTTGGGCGAATGGGTGTGGATGACCATGCCGTTGGCCACCGGATACGAGCAGGATGGGGCCAGCAGCTTGACACCTTCGATCTCCACCAGGCAGATACGGCAATTTGCTTTCACATTCTGGTCAGGATGGTAGCAAAGTGTGGGAATGTGGATATCCAATTGCCTGGCAGCATCCAGGATGGTAGCTCCTTCGTCTGCTTGTACAGGAAGGCCATCAATGGTCAAATGGATCATGCGCTCTTCCCCCTTTGTATGGCTTTTAAGTATACGTCCCGAAAATTATGCAGGCTGGTGATAACCGCTACCGAGGAATTTTGCCCCAGGCCGCACAGGCAGGCCACGTTCATGGTGGAGGCCAGGTCCTCCAAAAGTTCCAGATCCTCCATCCGCCCCTGCCCCGAGTGGATGCGCTTAAGTATCTCCAGTATACGGATGTTGCCCTCCCGGCAGGGGGTGCACTTGCCGCAGCTTTCCTCAATGAAAAAGGACATAATGTTTTCCACGATGTCCAGGATATCATTGCAGTCGTCGATCACCATAATGGTTCCCGTACCCAAAACCGATTCCGCCTGTTGGCAACTGTCGATGTCCATAGGCAAATTGATCTGACTTGCGTTGATGAGGTTCCCGGACTGGCCGCCCAGCATGAAGCCCAGCAGGTCTTTATTGTCTTTCACACCGCCGTGGGCATCGAAGATATCCTTCAAATTGGAGCCCATTGGGTATTCAAAGACACCCTTTTGCGCAATGTTGCCGCAAAGCGTGAATACCTTGGTACCTGTGCAATGGGGTGCGCCAATCCGGCTGAACCATTCCCCGCCCTTTTGCAGGATTACGGGGACGTTGGCCAGCGTTTCTACATTGTTGACTACGGTGGGCTTGCCGTACAGGCCGGATATGCCGGGATAGGGGGGCTTGAAGCGCGGCTCGCCCCGGCGGCCCTCGATGGATTCGATGAGGGCCGTTTCTTCGCCGCAGACATAGGCGCCGCCTCCGGAGACCACCTTCACATCAAAGCTGAAGGAGGAGCCCAGTATGTTTTTCCCCAGGTATCCCATCCGCCGTGCATTATCAATGGCCTGCTCCAGGATGGGAAACAGGTAGGGGTATTCAAAGCGCAGATACAAAAAACCTGTATCCGCCCCCACGGTGTAGCCGGCGATGGCCATACCTTCCAGAACGCTGTGGGGGTCACCGAAGAGGATTACCCTGTCCTTGTTGGTGCCTGGCTCGCCTTCGTCGGCGTTGCAGATCACATATTTTTGCTCTCCTGGTGCGGAAAGCACAAAATCCCACTTCTTCCAAAGGGGAAACCCCGCGCCGCCCCGGCCCCGAAGTCCTGAGCCCTTCATCTCCCCGATGATGTCGGCGGGGGACATTGAAAGTGCCGTGCGCAGCGACTCATATCCGCCGTTGGAGCGGTAGTCCTCCACACTGACAGGGTTGATCTTGCCCACGTTGCGCAGTATGATCCGCGTTTCCGCCAGCATCTACCTCACATCCCCTCTCTGATAATCTTCCATCAGCGTGGCAGCCCGTCCGGGCGTCAGGTTTTTGTATACCTTGTCATTGACCAATATGGCGGGTGAGGACTCGCACACCCCCAGACACTGGCAGTATTCCAGAGTGAAGCGCCCGTCCTTGGTGGTTTCCCCCGGTTCAATGCCCAGTGTCCGCACAATGGCCTCCATTACCTGCACCGCCCCGCACACATGGCAGGGGGCGCTTTTGCACATGCGTACCACGTATGTTCCCCTGGGTTCCGGGGAGAACATGGCGTAGAAACTAATGAAGCCATAGATCTTGGCCTCCGGAATGCCGGTGACACGGCTGACGATGACGGCCACCTCCCGCGGGAAGGCGTTAAAGGCAACCTTTTGAATGTCCAGCAGAATCCGCATCAGTTGGTCGGGCTGGTTTTTGTACCGCAGGGCTATCTTTTCAATTTCCTTGACCATGCGGGGCGTCAGGGTACGTTCGGACTCAATGGTCTTTTCCACACGCTCATCTCCCTCTGACGTCAGATATGTTATTTATTTAACGATTTATATGCTATCATTTTAGCTTCTTTGTGTAATTGCGTCAACAATTTTTTGTTTGCCAAATGAAGAGCGTCATACAGGATAAGATCATATCGCCTCCAATCAGGTTATTCGCCCGCCATTGTATACTGTCAGGATGGATATGATTGACAATCCGGCAAGATTTCTGTACGATAAAACCGTAAATACAGTTCGGAGGATAAATGCGTATGAAGCTGGAGCTTATTCAAGTCGAAAAGCGCTTTGGCGACAAGGAAGTGCTAAAGGGCATCGGCTTTTCGGTGGAAAACGGGCACTCGTTAGGCCTGCTGGGCCGAAACGGCGCGGGCAAAACGACAACGCTGCGTATTGTAATGGATGTGTTTGCCCCCGATGGCGGGCATGTCCTTCTGGATGGCAAGCCTTTTAAACGGGGCGACTTTCGCATCGGCTATCTGCCGGAGGAGAGGGGCCTCTACCCCAAGCGGCTGATCCTGGACCAATTGACGTATCTTGGGACGCTGCGGGGGTTAAGTTCCGCCAGTGCCCGGGACGAGGCGAAAAAGTGGCTTGGCCGCATGGAGCTAAGTGATTATGCCAACAAGAAGGTGGATACGCTTTCCAAGGGTAACCAGCAAAAGATACAGCTGGCGGTGGCTATGCTGGGCAACCCGCGAATTGTGATCCTGGATGAGCCCTTTTCCGGGCTGGACCCCGTGAATGCCATGCTGCTCAAGGACATTGTAAAAGAGTGCATTGAAGCGGGAAAAATCGTGCTGTTCTCCAGCCATCAAATGAACTATGTGGAGGAATTTTGCCAGAATATTGTCATCCTCAATCAGGGCCGCATCGTACTGAATACGTCCATTGCCGACCACAAGCGCAGCTATGACCGCCGCCACATCCTGGTGGAAGTGGCCCCCGGTCAGCAGGAAAAGGCGCTTGCTTTTGCCAAAGGAAAGGGGCTTCAGGCCAAAATCGCTGAGGATGTGCTGCATGTACATGTGAATACGGTGAAGGAAACGCTGCCTATTTTGAATGCCATGGCCGAAGAAAACATTGCGGTGGAGGGCTACCGGGTATTTGAGCCGACGCTGAATGATATCTTTGTCGAATACACCGGCGCAGCCGTTTGAGGAGGACCAGTTATGAAGCAATTCTATTCTGTGCTCCGCTTTGAATTGGCGGGATACTTTAAAAACAAGGTATACATGGGGATGACGGTGGCGCTTGTGCTGATCGTCGCCATCGTATTGTCTTTTCCCACATTGAAAGGCATGTTTACCGATTCCACTGGCGGGGATGTGGGCGGAGAGGGCCCGGTTATACAGGCGCCTGTCTCCCCGGGCGGGAATGTGGGGGGACAAGATCCGGCCCTACAGGCGCCTGTCCAATCGGGTCCAATGCTTGCCATCATCAATGAAAACGGCGCATTGAGTGAGGAGGCCTTGCGGCAGTTCGCATCCTCCCTGTACGGGTTGACAGCCCAGGTGGTCACATCTGATGTGCAGACCGTGAAGGAGCAGGTGACCGCGGGAACATATGAGGGCGCCGTGGTCATCTTAAGCGCCGAGAAGCTGACGTATATTGCAAGGAATCTGGGGATGTATGACAGCACCGGTGCCATGCTGACAGGTGCGCTGCAGTCTGCCTACCGGCTGGAAAAGCTAAAGGCGCTCGGCGCGGCTGCGGAAGAGATCCCCCCAATCCTGATGCCGCCTGTGTCCGTATCGGTGGAGAACCTTGGCGTCAGCCAGATGGATACCTTCTTCTATACCTATGCGCTGATCTTCGCGCTGTATATGGCCATCCTCATTTACGGGCAGCTTGTGTCCACCGCCGTGGCTACAGAAAAAAGCTCCCGTACGATGGAGCTGCTCATAACCTCGGCGCGGCCAAACAGCCTGCTGTTCGGGAAGATCATTGGGTCAGGGCTGGCGGGGCTCATTCAGATGATCGCCATCTTCGGTTCGGCCATCCTATTCTTCAACATCAATCAATCTTCCTGGGCGGGGAATGAGATCATCGCGTCCATATTCAACATGCCATTGAACATCGTAGGCTTCGCGCTCCTGTTCTTTGTGCTGGGTTACTTCCTGTATGCCTTCCTGTTTGGGGCCATCGGTTCCCTGGCTTCCCGTACAGAGGATGTGAACACCATGATTCTTCCCGTCATGTTCGCGTTCATCATCGCTTTCATGGTGGTGGTCATGTCTATGGCTTCCGGCAATATCGATAACGCGGCCATAAGGTTCTGCTCCTACCTGCCCTTTACGTCGCCCATGGCCATGTTTGTGCGCATCGCCATGGCCAGCCCGGATTGGTATGAGATCGTCATTTCCGTTATATTGCTGATCGGGGCAACGGCCTTTATCGGCATGCTGGCGGCACGTATTTATAGGATCGGTGTTTTGATGTATGGCAAGCCGCCCAAGCTTGGCGAGATGATGCGCGTGCTTCGAGCCGCGCGCAAGGCAAGGGCATAAACAGCTGCACTTCTCCGCCGCGGGCGGCAGGCAAAAAGGAGAGGATAGAATGAAAACAAAGATTGGTATTTGCTTTCTTGTTCTGCTGATGATTCTTTTGCTTGCCGCGGCGGCGCAAGCGGATGGTTTTCTGGATTTTGAGGGCGGCATCGAAGGTTTTTTGAAAAGCGGAAGCTGCCAGCTTGTACAAAGCAGTACCGCCTATTCCGGCGCGTACAGCCTGGGCGTTCAGGCGCGGGGGCAAAACGACTACGACGCCGCCGATTATCCTATGGCAAGCCTTGGCATCAAGCAAGGCGATACGGTAACACTCTCCTTTTACGCCTATCATGAAGGCGAGAAGGCGGGGATCATCAAGGCCGGCCTTGGCGGCGGCAGCTATGCGGAGCTTGCACGGGCAACCGTGGAGCCCAAAACCTGGACGCAGATCACCGGCACGTTCACCGTGACGGAGCTTGGCAACATACGTTTCCAGACGTATGGCTCGAACATGAACGGCGTCAGCTTTTACGTGGACGACATCAAGGTGAGCGTCCTCAAGACGGAAGCGCCGGCGGAGGATCATTTCAAGGATTATTTTGGAAGCTTTGAAGACGGCGGCCTGGACGGCTGGTTCCCCCGCAGCAGCGGCAAGGCGGAGGCGGCGGTTTCCAAGGAGGCAGCCCATTCCGGTACACAGAGCCTTCAAACAACAGGCCGCAGCGACAACTGGAACAGCCCGGGGCGGAGCTTTTCCTTTACGGCGGGCAAAACATATGAGGTTTCATGCTTTGTACGGCAGGATTCCGGAAAAAGCGTGGAGTTCATTCTCTCTGCCGTCTTCACAAGGGGCGGCCAGGACAGCTATGTGAACCTGAACCGGAAAACAGCCTTAACAGGCGAGTGGGTGGAACTTTCAGCTAGCTTTGCCGCGGGGCCCGGCGTAGAAAATACCGTGCTGTATGTGGAAACTGCAAACGCGCCGGAGCTTAGCTTCTTTATGGATGATTTTTCGGTCACGAAAAAAGGGCAAATATACCGCAGCGATTTGCCTTCCCTGAAGGAAAAGTACAAAGACAATTTTCTCATGGGCTGCGCCGTAGGCCAATCCCAATCGGTTAGCAGCGAACGCATGGATTTTCTTGCCTCCCAGTTCAATTCCTTTACCACGGAAAACGAATTGAAGCCTGAGAATGTGTTCGATGCGCAAAAGAGCCGGGCTTTGGCGTTGGCGGGTGACAACACGCATCCCGTGGTGAAGTTTGACACCGCAAAGCCTTTGCTGGATTTTGCCAAGGCGAATGGCATTGCCGTGCACGGCCATGTGCTGGTGTGGCATTCCCAAACGCCAAGAAGCTTCTTTACGGAGGACTATACTGAGGATGGCACTTTGGCCGGCCGGGATATGATGCTGCTCCGGCTGGAAAACTATATTGCTGCGGTCATGAAATATCTTGATGAAAACTACAAGGGCGTTGTACTTTCTTGGGATGTGGTGAACGAGGCGATATTGGACGGAAGCGGGAAGCTACGGGGGAAAAAGACGCTGGATGAGAAAAACGGTACCTACTGGATGGACACGGTAGGGGAGGATTACATTTTGCAGGCTTTTGCCCTGGCCAGCAAGTACGCCCCGGAGGGCACGAAGCTTTTCTACAACGACTATTCCGTTCCCTATGAACCAAAGCTTACCGGCATAAAGGCCGTCATGGATGAGCTAATGGCTGCCTACGTGGTAGACGGCATTGGATTCCAGGGCCATTACCAGCTGAACACACCCTCTGTCAGGCAGATCAGTGACGCTATGGCGTATTTCGCCGGCCTGGGTCTTTCGATCCGCGTTTCCGAGCTGGATATCACCATTCCTGTGAACACGCCGGCGGCACTTTTAAACCAGGCCAAGCGCTACCAAAGCCTGATGGAGGTGTTCCTGGGCTTTCAAGAGAATATCGACGCCGTCACGGTATGGGGCACATCTGACGATCTTAGCTGGAAAAGCGAAGGGTTCCCGCTGCTCTTTGATAAGGATATGACCCCCAAGTCTGCCTTCTGGGCCTGGGCCGATCCAAGTAAGCTGCCTTCTAATGAGCAGAAGGATGATGATGGCCGTCCATCAGGTACGCTAAATAAACCAAACGCCGAGGCTGCCTTTGGCGAGCCGGATATGTCGGGATCAGCCCTTGATCCACTGTGGGAGACTGCGCCCGGCTTTCCAATGACGGCGACGCGTTCTCAAAATGCGGACGAGGATGGAAAGGTAAAAGCCTCCTTCCGGGCTCTTTGGCAGCCGGATACGCTGTATGTGCTGGTGTATGTCACTGACCCGCACCTTGACGACAGCAATGCCAATACCTACATGCAGGATTCCATAGAAGTATTTGTGGATGAGGGGAACAACCGTACCGGCTTTTATGAAGAGGACGATGGCCAGTACAGGGTGAACTTCAAAAACCTTCTAACTATCGATCATGGCACGGTGATGCCCGTTTCCCGTGCCTTTGCTACGGAAAACGGCTTTGTTGCGGAAATTGCCATTCCTTTTACCGCTTCCGTGTCTCAGGGGGATGTGTTGGGGTTTGACGTGCGCTATAACAACGCTGCCGCCGATGGAAGACGCACGCTTTTGAACTTCAGCGACGACAGCGACACAGGCTGGAACGATACCACGGTATTCGGCCTGCTGGAACTCAAATAAGGCAATTCAATTTCCTTTATTTGGCCTCCGCAATCTTTTGATTGCGGAGGTTTCATTTTCCTTCTGTTTGTCCATTCTATAGGATGAACGGGCCGGGGCAAATTTCCAGCGAAAAAGAACACCTGTCCCAGCCGAAATGTACAAAAGATTTGGGCAGGCATTGCGGCCAAAGAGATGAAAATGCATGCCATCGGCTCTCTCTCACCCACGGACGAAAGGAGCTTATTATGAGAAAAAAACCCCTGATTCTCGGTATGATGATGGTCTTGGCGCTGGCCCTGCTGGTTGGCTGCGCCGCGCCTACCCCTACTGCCACTGCCACACCGCAGATCACCGCCACGCCCACGATGGCGCCTACGGCCAGCCCGGAACCTACCGCGACAGCCACGGCTGAAGCTAGTCCTGCGCCCAGTCCGGCAGCTGGTGCGGAGAAGACATTTACCATGGAGGAACTGGCCGCGTTTAACGGCAAGGACGGACAGCCCGCTTATGTTGCCGTGGAGGGCATCGTCTATGATGTAACCAATAATCCGGGCTGGAAAGAGGGGCAGCATGTAAATTACTTTGCGGGAATGGATCTGACAGAGCTGACCAAGGCTTCCCCCCACGGGTTGGATATTCTCAAGGACGTGCCTCAAGTGGGCAAGCTGGTTGGTACCGCCAGCGCGGATGCGGGGCTGGTACTTACGCTGGAGCAGTTGTCTTCCTTTGACGGCACCAACGGAAAGCCCGCCTACATTGCCGTGGACGGCCTGATCTATGATGTAACCAATAGTGCCCTTTGGATAAGCGGTGCCCACAACGGTTACACGGCCGGGAAAGATCTGACAACGGAGATCAAGGAAAAGTCTCCCCATGGGTTGAGTACCTTGGAGAGGGTGCCCGTCGTAGGGCAGATCAAGGAATAAACAATTTGCAATGTGTGCACATGCCGGTGGCGTAAGGCCGCCGGTTTTCTTTTTATGGAAAGAGGGAGTGGGCCGTGGTATAATTGGCTCTTGAAAAAGAAGCCGGTTTTATACCAATCGAAATCATAGTGCATCCATTCATACCTGCCTATAGAAAGCAAGTGCGCTCCACACGCAGTCATCCTGAGGAGCGCGCGACGAAGGATCTTGGCGCAGCACGAAAAAACAAGATCCTTCACGCAGTGAGGGATGACAGATTGCTTGATCGAATTCGCTTCCTCAGTCTATACGCAGTGATGCGTTTAAAGATTGAACTTGTACTAGACTACAACACTCATCCTCACGAAAGGGTTGAAAAAGCCCGGCGCCATAAGGCCGGGCCTATATAAAATCATGATTGAACCGGAAATCTTGACTGCCTACTGCCTGAACAAGAATCAGGCTTATGAAGACTATCCCTTTGGGCCGGAGCCTGTATGCATCAAGGCGGCGCAGTGATTTAGTCCCCCGGCTTGTATTTGTCCTCCAGCCTGGACATGAAGAGCGCCAGCGCTGCACCCGCGCCGCAGGTAAGAAGGCTGATCAAGCCGCCCACACTTATGTAATTGAAGTTCGTCGGCACGATGATCAGCGTGGAGGCGATGACAAAGCCCAGGATGGCATGGTACAGCGTGGCGTATGCCCGGCTGAAAATGTAGTTCATGAGTTTGGAAAAAAACAGAACGCAAATCGCAACGCCCAAAAGCAGGGGAATGATGACGCCGAAATCCAGGTGCTTGATGCCGCTGGTCATTCCCTCGTACAGCCGTCCGCCCTGGTCCAGGTTCAAATACATCAATAGGTTGGAGGGGCTAAGGCCCGGTACAACCACGCCCAGGCCGATCAGTGCACCGGCCAGCATCCAGGTGAAAAAGCCCTGGGAAAGCGTAACGGCCCCGGCGCTTTGCAGCGCCCGAAGAAGCGCGTAGGCCGCGGCACAGGTGACCACCGCCAGCCCGATATGCCAATACTTCCAGCCCTTTTTGGCGGCCTGCTTGAACAGTGCCGGCAGCGTGCCCAGGATGCAGCCGATGAAGAACCACATCACATACGTTTCTGCGCTCTTGAGCAGATAATCAATGGGGAAAGAAAGCAAAAACACGCCAGCCGCCATTCCCAGCGCCACCGGCAGGAAGAACAGTACGTTCTTTTTGAAGTCCTTCTTCAGGTTCGCCAGGAAAGAAATCATCCGCTCATAGATGCCGAATACTGCCGCCAGCGCTCCGCCGCTTACGCCGGGTAAAATGAACCCGCTGCCGATGAACATGCCCTTGACCAACCGTAAAATCCAGTCTGCCCGCCCTGTTTTTTTCATACATTCGTCTCCATATTTTTATTGATTTAAAGCCCCTGCCGCTTCATATACCGGGCAAATAGTACCGTCACCGGCAGAAAATACACGCACCAGAACTCCAGCACGATCACGCCAAACAGGTCGCTGCCCGTTGCTCCTGCCTCTGGCTTAAAAACGCCCAATACGGGGAACAGCAGGCAGGTAACGGCAAAGACACCATGGATCATCAGCAGGCGGCGCAGCCATGCTTCTCCATTCGTTTGGGCTGTGACGGCAAGCCCTGCAAAGATAGTGGAAAGACTTAAGAGCCCGTAGCCCAGCATATCCACATTGAACATCCAGCTTCCAGGCCGGTATGTAAGCGCATCCAGCAATTCCGCTGAAGCGGCTTGCTGCCATACTGTTGTCAGCTGGGTGTAGTATACAAGGCAAATCACGGCAACATACGCTGCTGCGAAAGCGACGGCGGCATGGGCGCATCCCTTCCGCTCCTGCTGGGCTATGGCTGCAAGGCCGCAGGTCATTAACAGATATCCGAAAGAAATGAACATGCTGGTACCATAGGAAAGCGAACCGGAAACCGCTTTGTCCGGGATCAGCATGGCCAAGGCAAACAATAGGGTGGCGGCGCCGGCCGTAAAAGCCCCCAGGCGTCCCAGTTGATGATTCTTCATACACAATCTCCTTTGGCCTGTATCCTCCTTTGCCATCTTAAAGCGGATGAAGCCACCTGTCAAGCGTTTCCTGCCATTGCATTGCCATTTAGCAAGCGCTATAATTAAATCCGGGTGAAATCATGCAGATAAGCAGGCTGTTTGAAATTGTGATTCTTTTGCTGGACAAAAAGACCGCCACGGCGGCGGAGCTGGCCCGGCATTTTGGCGTGTCCCAGAGGACCATCTACCGGGATGTGGAGGCGCTGAGTGGGGCTGGCATCCCGGTGTATGCCTCCCAGGGGAAAAACGGTGGCATCGCCCTGGTGGAAAGCTTTGTGATCCAAAAATCTTTGCTGAACAGGGAAGAACAAACGGAGATCCTGGCCGCGCTGCAGGGCCTGAAAGCCGTCGGCATCACCAAGGGGGAAGGCCTCTTAGCCAAGTGGCGCGTCCTCTTTGGGGCGGGGGATGGCGACTGGGTGGCCGTGGATTTTTCTGACTGGAGTCAAACAAAGCAAAGTGAACTGGCGCTTTTGAAGGACGCGATCCTGAACAAAAAGGTGCTTTGCTTTACGTATTACGGCGCTTCCGGGGAAAAGACCCGGCGGGAGGCGGAACCTACGCAGCTTTGGTTCAAGAGCCGGGCCTGGTATTTGAAGGCCTACTGCCGCCTGCGGTATGAGGTGCGGCTGTTCAAGCTTACCCGCATGAAGGATGTGCATCTAAGCGGCGACAAGTTCACCGCCCCTGCCCAAACGGAGATGCCGCCGGCGTATGAGAGTAATCCTGCAAAGCCTTTTGTTGTTCTCAATCTCTGGATCGACGGTTCCCAGGCTTTTCGGGTATATGATGATTTTGAGGAATCTCAAATCGAAAAGCAGACGGATGGGCATTTTTTGGTTTCCGTGGCCTATCCTGAGGATGAATGGGTATACGGATTTTTGCTGTCCTACGGGCCATACCTGAAAGTGCTGTCTCCAAAGCATATACAGGATATCCTCAGGGAGCGGCTGAAAAAAATGGATTCCTATTATTAAAATATGACAGCTAGTTGTCAGATTTCCGGTGGTACAATGAGCCTGACAAAATAAAGGAGGGATTGTACCATGGAACAAACAATTTGCCAGAGCTGCGCCATGCCCATGACGGAGGAAACCCAATTCGGAAAGAACGCAGACGGAAGCCGGAACAAGGACTACTGCTGCTACTGCTTTGTGGACGGCCATTTCGTCAAGGAAGAAACTATGGAAGAAATGATTGAGACCTGCGTTCCTTTTGTAGTAGGCAGCGTGTATCCCGATGCGGATGCGGCCCGCAAAGGGATGAAGGAGTTCTTTCCCACCCTCAAGCGGTGGCAGAAAGCGTGAGGCAGTCTATGGCGGAAAAGATGGATTACAAGCTGGCCTATAAGGAGCTTTACCAGCCCACCCGGGAGCCGGGCTTCATCGACGTGCCGGAGATCCTCTTCCTTATGGTGGACGGGCATGGCGACCCCAACCAGGAGGGGGGTGAGTATCAAAAGGCAGTGGAGCTGCTGTACGCCCTGACCTTCACCATTAAAATGAGTTCAAAAGGAAGCAAGGTGCTTCCAGGTTTCTTTGAGTATGCGGTCCCGCCGCTGGAAGGCCTTTGGTGGCTTGATGATGACAAGGACATGGATTTCTTCAGCCGCAAGGAGCGCTACTGTTGGACCTCCATGATCCGGCAGCCGGAATTTGTGACGGAAGAGGTCTTTGCCTGGGCCAAAGAGGAAGTGCGGCGCAAGAAGCCCGACCTTGACACAGATCTGGCCAAATTGGTTCCCTTTGCCGAGGGGCTGTGCGTGCAGGCGATGCACTTGGGGCCTTATGACAAGGAACCGGAAACGCTGGCCAAAATGGAGGCGTACATCCATCAAAGCGGCCTGGATATCGACATCGGCACGCCGCTTAAAAACGGAATGGTCAAAAGGCACCACGAGATATACCTTGGCGACCCGAGAAAAACGAAACCAGAGAACTTGAAAACGGTGCTGCGCCATCCGGTGAAAAGGCGCGTGGGATTGGTATGATGGATTTGGAAGCATTGCTTAACGCAAAGCAGGACCCGGCGGCACTGGCGGAGGCGCTAGAGCCTAACGACATCCCGTTTTTGATCGGATTGCTGGAGGAAAAGAACAACGACATCCGCTATGCCGCATTCCTGACGCTGCAAAAGAGGAGCATGGTTCACAGTGACGTATACCCTTTCTGGGATACGTTCAAGCAAAAGCTGGACCATGTAAACTCCTATCAGCGCAGCATCGGCGTGATGCTTCTGGCGGAGAACATCCGCTGGGATACGGAAAGCAGGTTGGGCGATGCTCTCAAACAGTACATGGCCCGCTTCCGGGATGAAAAGTTCATCACCGCCCGGCAGGCCATCCAAAGCCTGCAAAGCTGGCTGCCTCAAAAGCCGGAAATGGCTCCCGTCATTCTGGAAGAATTGACGTCTATCCCGGTGGATCAGCTTCCGCCCACCCAGCGCAAGCTGATCCTTCTGGACATTTTGCAGGCGCTGCTTTTGATTCGGGATGGGGCGCCAAGGGAGGAAGCTGCCGCCTATATCTTCCGGGCGCTGGATGGCGGGCTGCTTACCCAAAAGGAAAAGGATGCCATCTTAAAGCGGATGGGCGAAGGATTTGCAAATGGAATGGTATGAATGGTACGGACCGGACCGGGCTCCTGCCTTTGAGGAGATTTCCGCTTTTGTGAATTCTGCTTTGTGGGAGGAAGCCCGGGATGCGCTGGAGAGCGGCTTTCACGTTGCGCCCCGGCTTTATTACAGCGGCTGCGCCGGGCAAAAAGGTTGGAATGTGAAATACAAAAAGAGCGGCAGATCGCTGTGCACGCTGTATCCCATGGCCGGGCACTTTATTGCGCTGGTGGTCATCGGCCAAAGGGAGGAAGCGAACATGCCTGATGTGCTTCCCGGGCTTCATGAAGACACACAGGCGCTGTACCGCCGAACGCCCTTCTCCCTGGGCGGCCGGTGGCTGATGCTGAAGATTGCGGACGAGCCTGCCATGCGCGACCTGATCTCACTGGTGAGGCTCCGGGCGGCATCCTGACGGCTACTCATGCAAAATGAATATGGGGGCTGCTCCGAAAATGTCAGATCAACGTAGGGCGAGGACGGGCGTTCGCCGCAAATACCGGGATATTGCAAACCAGTGGACTGTCAACTACAGAAATTACGGAATACGGGTGATGGATGATCGCATCGCATTTCAAAAAGATGCTTTAAAAACGGACAATATAAACAGCCAGAGGAGGCTTCCCCTTGAGGGCTCCGAAGCCGAAGCGCCGCCTGTGGCTCCGGAACCCCGACCCCGCCTGTGGCGGAAATGGGAGGGGTGGAGGAGGCTGGCGAAACAAGTGATGCGAGCGGCAGCGAGTCAGTACGCCGATTGAGCCAGATGGAGGGGCGAAGCGAGGCGGAGGAGGCTGGCGAAACGAGCATTGCGAACTCTCGTTCGCAATGCGACGATTGAGCCAGATGGGATAGCTGTCGACGAAGTCGACTGATGAGGTATTCATGGTAGCATTATTCCCGAAGCAGACCACCTCATCCGGCGCTGCGCGCCACCTTCCCCTCAAGGGGAAGGCTTATGATGTATTTCGCGCAACAGCCATCTGCAAGTGCAGCCTTGGCAGGGAAAATATTGATTAACGAAAACGAAACTTCTGTTGTTGACAAACTACTATCCTATGCAAATGAATGCATATATAACAAGCGGCGAACGCCCGCCCCCGCCCTACGTTGATGTGTTGCGCGTTTTCATCTGGAGTGACGTATAGTGTCATGGAGGTTGTCGTAATATGTGCTTAGCACGACGGCCTCTTTTTATATGAGAACACCATAAAATCAAATAGCCAGCAAGCTGCTTTTATGGTATACTATAGCATAAACTTAGAGCGTGCCAAAGCGCTTTTTTCATTGGTGCGCCTTTATTCATAGAAGGAGGGCAAGCTATATGAGTTTATTTAAAGCCAAAGAATGCACCGATGAACAAATCGCTGCCTTCTGGTCATGGTTTGCGGCCAATGAGGCAAAATTAACGGAAAAGGATGGCGTAAAGCGCGTGCATGCGCTTCGGGAAACGCAGCAAAGGCTAAAAGCCTTGTTTCCCTCCAACCCTGAAGCGGTGAGCCTGACTACCATGCCCAGCGGCAGCCTGTGGGAACTGAATGTATCCTATGGCGGCAAGGCAAGCTTAAAGCGTGGTGCCTGCCGCTTAAGGGTTATGATGCCGTCATCCTTGCAGGGAAAATGGCGCATGGAAGTTTCCAAATAGCGTCTTTTTCTTCTGTTTTTTGACCTGTATAAAGGGCAGGGCGGTCGCATTTGAAGTTTTAAAGAACAAGAGAGGATGCCTCCGAAGGTCCAGGGCGACCGGAAAGCCCTGGTCGCCCCCGCAGGGGCGAAATACCCCTGAAAACGATACGGAGTATGTTAAAAATGCCTTGGATATGTCGTGTCGGGCTGACGAGGACGACGCAAGGGGGAGTAGGGGGGATTTCGATTTCCCCCCTTACCTCCCCCCTGCACTCCCCATATCCCCCTTAAAACGACCAGGGCCTGCGGGCCCTGGACCCAAAGAGGAGGATACGAATTGGCTTATGGGGAAAATAGGGATTCAAATGCTTTTGCCCTGGTATAAAGGGAGATTCTGCTTGACAACGGATTGCAACTATGCTATCGTATACGGGCAAGCCGCTCGGGAGAGGTCTGTCCAAATGCGTTTTAGCGCAACCTCAATGCCCGGCGAGTAAACGTAGGAG
Source organism: Bacillota bacterium (assembly GCA_023413135.1). GTDB lineage: Bacteria > Bacillota > Clostridia > Christensenellales > Aristaeellaceae > JAEWAH01. The sequence goes on along the minus strand of JAEZQK010000125.1, from coordinate 53,006 downwards.
GTGCTGCGCCATGTATGCAATCATTGCGACAGGTGGCAAGCAATACCGTGTATCCCAGGGCGATGTGATCTACATCGAAAAACTCAATCAGGAAGTGGACAGCCCCGTAACCTTTGACGTGCTTCTGCTGGGCACCGATTCCGGCGTGAAGGCCGGTACACCCATCGTCACAGGCGCCAAGGTGGAGGGCAAGGTTCTTGGGCAGCTCAAGGGTGAAAAGATCACTGTTTTCACCTACAGGAGCAAAAAGAGTTCCCAGCGCAAACTGGGCCACCGCCAGCCCTATACCAAAGTAGAGATCACCGCCATTAAAGCATAATGACTGCCGTCACGCTGCTTCGTGCACAGGAGATGTTTTGCGGATTTCAATGTGAAGGTCATACAGGGTATGCCGAGGCAGGCATCGATATCGTGTGCGCCGCCGTATCCGCCCTTACATTAACTTGCGTCAATGCGTTGGAAAGCGTGGCGAACATCCAGGTCAAGGTAAAAAGACGGCCAAAGAACGCATATTTACAGGTGTTGTTGCCGGAGAACCTTAATCTGGAGCAGCAGCATGACAGTCAGGTGCTATTGAAATGTTTGCAGCAGGGCATTGGCGATCTGGCTGAGCAATATCCCAAACATGTCCACCTGTCGATACAAGAATGGAGGAAACCGACATGATCAAGCTGAACCTTCAATATTTCGCCCATAAAAAGGGCGTTGGTTCCACCCGTAACGGCCGGGACAGCGAAAGCAAGCGCCTTGGCGCGAAAAGGGCTGACGGCCAATTCTCCCTGGCCGGCAACATCCTGGTCCGGCAGCGCGGTACCCACATCCATCCCGGCCTGAACGTAGGCATCGGCAAGGATGATACCCTGTACGCCAAGGTGGACGGCGTCGTCCGCTTCGAGCGTCTGGGCAAAGACAAGAAGCAGGTCAGCGTTTATCCTGCCGAACAGGCCGCTGCCCAATAAGTGATTCCTTTTATGCAAAACAGCCTGCCCTGAGCGTATCTCCGGGCAGGTTTTTTCCAATCATTCCTACTAATGAAGGGCTGAATTATTATGATCGGCACGCTTATTAACACGGCTGCCATTTTATTGGGTTCGCTGGCAGGCATCCTTTTGCGCAAGGGCCTGCCCCAAAGGCTTCGGGAAACGGTGATGCAGGGTCTGGGGCTGTGCGTGCTGGTTATCGGCGTTATGGGTGCCATCAAGACCCAGGACATGATGGCAGTGATTATTTCCATTGTAGCCGGCGGCTGGATCGGCGCACTTTTGAATATTGAAAAGCGGCTGGATCAATTGGGGCAGCGCATGCAAAAACTGCTGGCCGGGAAGCATGACGCCGGGGACAACAACTTTGCCAAAGGCTTTGTCACCGCCAGCCTTGTCTATTGCGTAGGGGCCATGGCCATTGTAGGCTCGCTGGAAAGCGGCCTGAAGGGCGATCACAGCACGCTGATCGCCAAATCCGCATTGGACGGCATCTCCGCCATCGTATTCGCCAGCACCATGGGGCCGGGCGTTGCGATGTCCGCGCTGGCGGTGCTCGTGTACCAGGGGACCATCGCTCTTCTGGCCCAGTGGGCATCCCCGTTGTTTACGCCGGTGCTGATCGCCGAAATGAGCGCCGTGGGCGGGCTGCTCATCATTGGCATCGGTCTGAATCTTTTGTATGACAAGCATTTATCGGTAGGCAATTTGCTTCCGGCCATTTTCGTGCCCATGGCCTATCTGCCCCTTTCGGAACTCATCACACGTTTGATTGGCTAATATACCATGGCAAGGAGGGAACACCATGGCTTGGGAACAAAGCGTTTTGGACCGCATGGATGGTATTATGCATGCGGCGCATGCACAGGGACGGCACACACTGCACGAGCATGAGGTTTATCAGCTGCTAAAGCTGGCGGGGATGGATGTGCCCCAGTATGTTTACGTTAAGGACGCAAGGGAAGTTACCGAGCAGATGCTTTCCCGCTTTCCGGGCAAGGACCTGATGATCAAGATCGTTTCCAGGGACCTGGCCCACAACCAGCGCTATGGCGGCGTGAAGCGGGTGACCATCCGCGATCCGCTGTTTGTGCGCTTTTTATTGGAGCAGATGCGGGAGGAGGTTCTTTCCCATTTTGTTGAGGAGCAAAAACCCCACATCGACGGTTTCCTGATCGTGGAGTTCATCCGCTTCACCCAGGCGCTGGGCAACGAAATCATGATTGGCCTCAAGGAGGATGCTTCCTTTGGCCCGGTGGTGACGCTGTCCAAGGGCGGGGACGACGCGGAGTTTTTTGCCAAATACTACGACCCGGCCAACCTGTTCCTGGCCCCCGTAAGCTTTGAGGATGCGCAGAGCTTCACCCAAAGCCTGAACATAAAGCACAAGTATGCGGACATGGGGCATCCGGAGTATTTGAACATGATCGCAGCCGGCGTAGCGCGGATATCGGAGTTGGGCATCGCCTTCTCCTTCCTCTCCGGGCGCAGGCCTCCCTTCTATTTGAAAGCATTGGACTTGAATCCTATCGTATTTTCGAAGGATGGCCGCTTTGTGGCGGTGGACGGTTATGCCGAGTATACCCCGGCGGAAGAATCCGCTCCTGTCACCGCGCTGCCGGACGCATCCCACTTGAAAGGGTTCTTTCATCCCCGGGGCATTGTAGTGGCGGGCGTTTCCACCAAGGCTGAAAAATACAGCATGGCAAGAAACATCGTGACTTTGTTTGCGGAACTAAACAGGGACGATGTATATTGCTTGAACCCCAAGGGCGGTGAAGCCCAAGTCCAGGGCCATACATATCCCCTGTACAAGAGCCTGGACGACATTCCCAATCCCTACGATTTGGTGGTGTATGCCGCCCCCGGGCAGTATTCCCTGGACTTTGTACTTAAGGTGCCGCCGGGGAAATCGGTGATCCTCATTTCCGGAATTCCGGCGGACATGCGGTATGAGGATTTTGTAAAGGGCATGGGGGAGGTAAGGCAGCCTGGCGTACGCGTCATCGGCCCCAACTGTATGGGTGTTTTCCGTGCGCCCAGGGATTTCGAAAAGGGCGTCAACACGCTGTTCATCGATGAGAAGCGCATGCGCATCCCGCTGGGCCCCACGAGCAATGTAGCGCTGCTCACCCAAAGCGGCGCCATGGGCATTACCAGCGTGGAACGGAACCCGTATGCCGCCATATTCAACACCATTGTCAGCTTTGGCAACAAGGTGGATGTGAACCTGCCGGACCTGATGGAGTATTTTGAATCGGATCAGGCAGTGGAAGTAATGGCCCTTTACCTGGAAGGCGTGGGCGCGGGGGAGGGCAGGCGCTTTTACGAGCTGGCCAAGCGCTCCAAAAAGCCTGTGATCGTATACAAATCCGGCCGTACGGAGGCCGGGGCCAAGGCCGCCGCTTCCCACACCGCTTCCATCTCCGGCAGTTATGATGTGTTCAAGGCCGCCTGCATGCAGGCCGGTTGCGTGCTGACCGAGGAGCTGGACGATTTTTATCACTTCACCAAGGCATTCGCCATGCTCTCGGGCCGCAAGCCCAAGGGCTGCCGGGTGGCCGGGGTGGTCAACGCCGGCCTGGACGCCACCATGGGGGCAGACCTGTTGCGGTATTTGAAGCCTGCGGACTTTGCGCCGGAAACCGCTGCACGGATACGGGAATTAAACACCCACGGCCTGGTAAGCTCCGGGACCGCCTTTTTGGACCTGACGCCCATGACCGACGATGTGGGTTATGCGGCGTACATCGAGGCTGTGCTCTCCGATCCCAAAGTGGACTGTATGTTTGTGGCCATTGTCCCCCATATCGAAAACCTCAAAACGTTGCAGGACTATCTGGATGAGGATGCCATCGGGCCGCTGCTTGTAAAAGCGGCAAAACGTCATCACAAGCCCGTTGTCATCTCGGTCAACGCCGGCAAGCACTTTTTGCCTTTTGTGCAGTATCTGGAGGAAAACGGCCTACCCGTTTACGGCGACATCCGTTCCGCCGTACGCAGCCTGGATGCCTATGTAGAATATTGGACACGGAAATATTGAATAATGTATGCTTGTCATTCGTTAATTCATTAATGCGAAGAAGGTGTTAAGGAGGATAAGGCGTGAGGCGGAATGAACCTGGAAAGCGGATAAAGGGGCTGGCCATCATTGTCATGCTGCTCCTGTCCTTTGTGTTGCCGCAAGCTTTGCAAGCCCCCTTTACAGCGGCCTTTGCGTATGCGCAAGATGGCCTGGTACGCGTGCTGCTGACGCGGCTCAACTTAACCGACAGGCTGGATGCGGCGCTGGACGGCAGCTATTCGGTGGAGCCAGGCGGGATAACCTTTCAAAGAGGTTCAAAGCTTACCATCTCCATCGCGCAGGGCACATTGATGCTGTATTATGAGGGGATGGCCATGAATGCCGGGCAGCAGCTTGTTTTGCGGCGGCACGCGGTATTAGGCGGCGAGGAGAATGGCCTCCGGCTAAACGGCGACTACAGCCTGTATACGGGCGATTTGGTACTATCCATAAAGGATGGGATGCTGCGCGCCGTGCTGCACATGCCCATGGAGGAATACCTGCTGGGCGTGGTGCCCTATGAAATGAGCGATTCCTTCCCGCTGGAGGCGCTAAAGGCCCAGGCCGTTACCGCCCGTACCTATGCGCTGAAAAGAACGGGCAGTACGCAGGATTACGACGTAGTGGACAACACCAACGACCAGGTGTTCAAGGGGATGCTCCCCGGAAATCAACAGGCCTTACAGGCTGTGCGGGAAACCGAGGGCGTGGTAGGCTATTATAACGGCGGTCTGGCGGACTGCTTTTATTCAGCCAGCAACGGTGGCCAGACGGAGCTTGTGCAGCATGTATGGGGCGGCCAGGATCCGGGCGGCAGCGTCATGCAGGATGACCCTTATGATCTTGAAAATCCGCTCAGTGTAGTCGTAAGCTATGCGGTGCCCCGGTCTTTTACGAACACGGCGACAGATGATCCCTTGATAACGCTTTTAAAAAATGCGCTGTCAGGTCAGCTTGCGGCCCTTGGGTATGATGGGGATCCTGCCAATATCCGCGTTACGGCCGTTAATGGCGTTGCGGCGCATACGCCAAAGTTCGGCGAGCCATCCAGGATCATGACCATGCTTCGCTTTGACGTGCGGGCAGAGGGCAGGAAGCCCCTTTCAGAAACAATGCAGGAGGAGGAATCCTTCTTCCTTGTGCAAACACAGACGCCTGTTCCAAGCGTTACGCCGGAGGCTCCGAAGTGGACGGCGATGCAGCCGGTGCCGCAGGCGTTGACCGTAGATATTCCCATCTTCCCCGATGCGGAAACCGCGCTGCATTTGGCCATCAACGGCGACAGCAATGAGATTGTAAGCGTGCGGGAAACGGAGGACAGCTTCGTTGTTGAATCAAGGCGGTACGGCCACGGCGTCGGCATGAGCCAGCGGGGCGCGGAGTGGATGGCGCTCAAGGACAATGTTACGTTTGCGCAAATTTTGGAGTTCTATTATCCTGGCATGACGCTGGTAAAAATGAAATCCCAGGCGTCGCCACAGCCGCCCATTGATGCGGCCTTCCTGGCAACGCCGGGCCCGCCGGCCACGCCTACGCCGCGGCCTACCTTGATGCCCCTTACCCAGACACCCGGGCCGAATGAGTGGCAAGCCAAGGTGACGCTGATCGCGGAAAACTCCACGCTGAACCTGCGCGGCGAACCCAGCCTGGCAGGACCGGTAGTGCGCCAACTGTATTACGGGCAAAAGCTGCTGGTGCTGGAGGAATTGCCCGACGGCTGGCTCAAGGTGAAGACGGACGCTATGGAAGGCTACGTGATGGCCAGCTTTGTAGAGAAAGACGAATAGGAGAATAGTCGATGGAACGCCCGCCCGGCAATATCAAGCTGGGTGGGTTTTTTGTATGCAAATCTTGTTCCCTTTGAACCTTGACAAAGCATGGAACATAATATAGAATATAACGTAACAGAAATTATAACGTTCCTGGAGATGGCACGATGAAGATGATTACCCTCAAGAGTGAGAAGGAACTTCGCATTTATTCGCTTCCCCTGCGCCAGAAAATCCTGCGTGAGATGCAGCTTCTGGGCCGTCCCGTAACGGCCAAGGAGATTGCCGACAGGCTGGAGATCACGCCCTCTGCGGCCCAGCATCATTTGAAGCAACTGATGTCCATCGGCCTTGTAGAGCCGGACCATACGGAAACGGTCCACGGCATTCAGGCCCGATATCTGCGTCTTGCGCAGGTTACCGTCAGCATCGGCCAGCAATACAAGGATACGCTGGCCCCCATGCGGGACGAGACGGTGAAGGCCGGCCTGATAACTGCCTTGAACGGCTTTATGCGGACGGTGGAAAGGAACCGGGAAAAGCCGGAATCGGAAAACATCCATAAGCTCAATGACATTGTGACCGGCATCGTGCACCTGACGCCCAAGGAAGCCGATGACTTTTATCAGTTGGTGACCGGCTTTCTCGACAGCCATACGGTGGCCGGGCCGGATACGAAGCCTTGGGAGGTAGCGCTGCTGGCATACCGCATGGACCTTGCGGGGGAGGACTGATGCCATGAAAACGAGACGCTATGCGCTGATATTGACTTTGTGCAACTTTTGTAATGGCCTGCTTGCTTCCATATTGAGCCTGGCGTTTCTCACCAAGGGGCTTACGATTTCCACCATCGGCCTGGGGCTGGCCGCCTTTTCCGCGGTGGCGGTGCTGCTGGAGGTGCCATCCGGCATTGCCGCCGACATGCTGGGGAAGAAACGGGTATTCATACTGTCCATGGTGGTGACGGCGGCCGCCTTCCTGGTCATTTTGCCGGGCTTTGGCCCAGTGTGTACCATCGGCGGCCTGGCGCTGTATGGTGTTGGCCGGGCGCTGTCCTCCGGTACGATGGAGGCGTTGTTCATCAGCCGCTACCGGCAATCATTCGGGCCGGAGAACCTCCACAAAGGCATGAAGATGCTCTCTGTCTGCGAATCCGTCGGGCTTGGGCTTGGAGCGCTTATAGGCGGCGTACTGCCGGCTGCCGGCGCCTCGTTGATTCCATTGTTCGGGCCCTATGACCTGCCGCTGCTTCTGCGGGCCGTGCTGTCCCTGGCAGCCGCCTATCTTACCGCCGCACTGATCCCGGAAGATGTGAAGGATATACGGGAGCAGTCCGTCTCCTTAAAGCGGCAGCTTCAGGAGGGGGCAGCGCTATTTCGCGGGAGCAGGAATCTGAAAAGCCTTCTCACAGCGGTGGTGGGCGTGGGCTTTGTTCTGGCTTTTCTGGAGGTATACTGGCAGCCGCGCATGCTTTATCTGCTGGGTGGGGGACAGGATCAAACTGTCTTTTTAGGCGTGCTGTCACTTTCATACTTTGCCGCCGTCGCCATTGGAAGCCTGCTTTCGGAAAAAGCGCTCAAGATCCGGCGTGTCAGCCCCAAATTTCTCTTTTTGACGGCTCGGGCGGTCATGTTGCTGCTATTGGTCGTCGCTGCCTTGGCAGGGCATCCCGCCGTTTTTGCGCTGTCCTACTGCGCTGCATACTTCATGTTTGGCGCGTCCAACGTGGCTGAAGGCTCCATCTTCCATCAGGAGGTGCCCGACAGTCAGCGCGCTTCCTTCCTGTCCATGCAATCCCTGCTGCTTCAGGCGGGGTTCATGACAGCCTCCGCTATCAGCGGGGCGCTGGTGGATGCGCTCTCCATTTCGGGCACGTGGGTGATTGGGGCGGTTGTGGCGGCACTGATGCTCCTGCCCTCCTTTGGCATGAAGACGTCGGGGCCGGCATCCGCCATTGCGGTGAAGACTGAGGAACAGGGTGCATAGTGCCAAAGTATATTTTTGGTTCATTTTTTCTCGCAAAATTGTACTTCGCAAAATTGTATTCTGTTTTTTCTCGCAAAATTGTATTCTCCCTGTTGCTTTTTCAAAGCATCTTTGATATAATACAAAAGCTGTCCCAAAGACAGCCTCGGGCCTGTAGCTCAGCTGGATAGAGTGTTTGACTACGAATCAAAAGGTCGTGGGTTCGAATCCCGCCAGGCTCACCATGAAAAACCCTGTAATCTCAATGATTACAGGGTTTTTAGTTATTATGATTTATAGAGGATATTTGTGTCGAGAGATGGCTGTACACCATTTTGACACCATTCGAGAAGATTGATCCCCATATCTCGGATCCATCCATCTAAAAAATCAACCATATCTGCAGCGCCTTTTTTCTTCCGATCCTCAGTCAGGTGGACATATATTGCCATTGTTGTCCTTACATCTTTATGGCCTAAAAGGTATTGAGCCAGCTTAATGTCCTTTGCCATAATACCTGCATCATAGAGCGCCGTAGCAAAGGTATGCCGGAAATCATGCCACCGAATATTGATGTTGACTTGGTTCGTCTTTTCTGCTTCCAACCGCGCGAGTCTGGCATGATATCTTTTCATCCTCGCTTTATAATACTTCCTTTCATATTTATCCGCATTTTCCGGGAGTGGTCTTGGTTCGAAATTCTTAACTAGAGGAGTAGCCTTAGGGTCTTTCCCGTTGGCAACCCGGTTTAGAATGTTATTCATGGTTTCATTATTAGCGTCAAACCCTGATTTTGTGATACGCTTGCCATTGGCCTGCGTAAAAACAGGGTCATCCGGCTTTTTGCCTTCTACCAATGGGAGCAGGATTCTGTAGAGCATATCGCACATGGGAACGATACGCATGCCGGCTTCGGTCTTTGTCTTTTCCTGCTTGATAGGCTGATTCGATTCATACGCAACAGAATCATTGATAACGATCTTTCTTTCTGCCATCAACGCGTTTTTGCAATCAAATGCTGCAAGCTCGCCTGGTCGCATTCCGGACAATGCCATAGCGGCACCCCAGGTCAATGCCCTATGGTAATCCACCAGCTTGAAAATGAGTTCTTGTTCCCACTTGTCGAGCGCTCTATGGCTTCCGGCTGTTCCTTCGGTTACTTCATTCCAATCAAAGTCTTCCATTGGGTTTTCCTTGATTATCTTGTTCCTCTTTGCTCTACCGAAGAAGTTGTTGAGGATAAATGTGATCTTTGATATCATTGATTCGGAGTATCCGTCCAAATCGTTATAGATGCCGATGATATGCATCTCCCTGACGTCTTCTATCTTCATATGCCCGATATGGCGGCAAATACGGGCAATGTAAGAATCATAACTTTTCCGGCTGCTAATACCCTGCTTAGGCTTATATTTCATACGCCAGATTGGTATCCAGTCTTCCACCGTAATGCCTATGTATTCCGCCATAGGCCCGAGCCTTTCCAGCTCCTTTTTCTTCTGTTCTATTTCTTCTTTTTGTTCGTAGTATGCCTTCTTGAACTCTTCCTTCTTCCGGTCTGCCTCAGCACCCGTATGGCCATAAAAGTATTCGCGGTCTCTTTCACCATTATCGAGCCGTATATATTGCCAGGAGCGCTGTATGCGGCCATCCTTCCGCTGGCCTCGCTTCCTTTTCTTTTTTGGTTCCCCGTCCTGGTTCTTCACCGGGAAAGCTACAATCTTACCGTTCATAGCGACCTCCTATTTCACGAAAAGCATGCTGCATCGGCAGCCGAAGTGGAATGGCGGGATATCCTCATAACTGGCATCGGCCAGGCTGATCAGCTTATTCTTGTGCTCATCGCATCCCCGGCAGACGCCAGGGTCATCGGCATCAACGATGCGCATAAACTTTGCTTTGCCCTTCTCAGATTCGTGATTGATGTCAATGATATAGTCCGACTTTTGCAGCATATACTTCATGAAGACCGCCAACCATTCAGCGTCTGATGCAAAGGCCGAAGTACGATTTGCCGGGTGCTTAATAAAGTCGGCTGATGGAAGTATGTTTTCTTTGAATGTCTCAATAATCTTTTTGCACACCATCTGTATTGTGGTATCCGGATCTTTCAAGGCAGCTATTGCGATCAACGAAGTGCCGATGGCTTTTTTCATATCTGCGCTATTCTCCAGCTCGGGAAGGTTCTCTGACCAATAGACAAAGTCATCAATGTTCATGGCTTCACCTCAAATTTCCGAATGTATGTTCGGTGTATTTCCATTAAGCTGGTAGCCGACACATGTTGCAATATCCAAAGGAACGTACCGTCTCGCCATCGTACGTAAAATATTTCATCAGAAGCTTGCATTATCTGCATAATTCTGTATAATATAGATAGCGACTAGGCCAGTCGAACAACCTCCTGCGAAAGCAAGAGATCCGGCAGGGTGCAAAAGAGCGAAAGCTCACACCTGGGAGGAAAGGGGCCGAGTCTTTTTTTGTTGAGAAATTATGATACAGTTTAGAAATCTAAATAGCTTATACGCAGGGGGATACAGATGTATTCCGGAAGCTAAACTGATATACTCATATTGCGGTTCATGGAAAAAATGCGGCCAAAGGGCATTTATGTTCCTCATCTTCGGGGTGGCCAATGTCCAATACTTCCCCCGGCATAACATAATTTTTTTGTTACAGGTACCGCATCGCGTCATCGTATAGCCTTTCAATATCACGTACTCTTCAAATGCATACCTTATTATTCCGGCGAGAATGTCAGCAATTTGAAGAAGCATATGGCCGGAAGAACGCGAATCAACGTACTTTGTAACAATGTTGTTATTGTATGCGATGTTATCTTTCATTTCATCAGTGGTTTTCATCTCCGAAATCTTCATATTGTCTATTATTGACAAAAATCGTTTTTCTGGTAATAAATCAGGAATCGTATGTAGGCTGTATGCATGACAAAATCCAGTAAAATTCTTTCCATTTTCTCTACACGGCCAATATATCAAGTCTTGAATGCCTTCTCTATAACTGCTTAACTGCTCTTTGAATACGACATAACTGTTGATGTATCCATCCAAACCACACAATAGTTCCAATACTTTCGGGAAATCCGCATGCTTGCAAACCGTGGAGGACTTAATCTCATCATTTGGATTGCAGTGGAGCATTTTTTTAATTTTCAGAAGGGTGTCACAGTTTTTTTCAACAGCATCAACACAACATGAAAAGCATGCAACAACGTACAGTTTTGATGTCCCTGGGTTTGAAAACTTGACTCCATCATCCCCGGATGCATCAACATACATGACATAATCGAAGCCTGCATAGTCGGTTACTTTCGAAATCCTTCGTTCCATACTCGTTCCTTCCTCATGTATTTCAGTATTTGCTAAGCGATTATGTTTCAAGCCGGCAGCCTGCACGCATGGATTCGCACATTCTGGAGGTCGATTCCTCCGAACTTATGTGCATAGTACTCCAAAGCCTCAAGAATGAAGCGTTCCGGAAGGTCGAGCTTTTCCGATAACTCCCATGGCGATCCCTCGCCACTCATACAGGCGGTGAAGACCTCTCCCGGGGGCACCAGGTGCTCATATGCCCAAGCCCGGCCGAAGGCCTCTTGCTTGCGCTGGGTTACGTCCTGCTGTGCGATAATGTTGCCATAGCTGGCAAAGTGATGACCGAGTTCTTCAGCCAGAACGGCCAGCTGGTCACAGTGGGCAATGTGGCGGTTGATCATGATGACTTTCGGTAGGCTGATGCCATAATCGACATATAGGCCGCCTAAAAGGTCATTCTTTTGGATCAGAGAGTAGTCGAGAACTATACCATGCTGTTGAGCAAGGTCTTCTAGGTATTCGTATTGCGTCATAATTACCTCGGTAGCGATTTATTATCACATTGATTTGGAAGTAGCAGTTAATATAACCTATGTCCATACTTATCTCTGAACGAGCCGATAAGTATTAATAGGGCATCGAATACCCATCCAACAATAAAGAAGCCGCCCGTAAAGAGGTAAATCAGGCCTGTGAATACTTTGCCAACATAAAACCTATGCACACCAAAATATCCTAAGAAAACGCAAAGGAAGAAAGCAGTCCATTTACTCTTATATGGGTAGTCATCCACTTCCCTTTGGTTGACCCTATTATTATTTGTATTAATAACATTTACAACAATCGGCTGCGGTGGATGATAAACGTGCTGGACCCGAACCGGCGTAGATGTTGCGTGCTGAGCCCGTATCGGTGCGGATATTGTTTCAAGTTCTGCGCCACAATACTCGCAAAACCGTTGATTTTGCCTGGTTCGCGCTCCACAGCTTTTGCATGCCATAGCAATTCACCTCATTTCATCGAAGCGTTTGAATCATTATAACGTCGCCAACAGATGTATCTAAAAACTTTAAGAAGGGAGAATATGAGGCCAAATCATTCCAGATTTCATCAGTATTAATTATAGTAACAACACCCGATTCAAAATCCCAAATACTCTGAATCCATGTCTCGCTTTGATAGTTATCTGTTGGCATCCCCAATATCTCAGTGGCCTTTTCCAATATGGAACTATATATATCGTCTGCGGTACTTTCGTCATCCGGCTTAAACAAATATACAACACCTGACTTTGGCCCAAGCCTTGAGAGCATATCACTCTCGAAATAAAGCAAATCACACTGGAAACCAAGCACTTCGGCATCATGGAATATAGCACCTGTCAACGAATCTTTTTGAACAATCTGATAAGTAGAAAAATCAAGTGCTTTAAGCAAGTGCCCCCAAACATCGTTCATAGACGCGCCAAGGAGTATCCCGGTTATTTCATCTTGATATACTTTCCGCCGTAGCGGGAAGGTAGCGCTAACGCTATCCTTATTCGAGAATGATATCAACGGTCCAATGCCGATTTCTACGTCAGAAACGATGTCATTCAGCTTCTTTACATCGTATACCCTGATAGTTGCTCCATTTTTCACCTTTTTACTGGCATTTGAATCACCAAGATCAGGCACATTCAAATACCCGTCTTCGCACTCGACATCGTTCTGGAAAACTACGAAAGAAAAGGTGCGATTGAAGCTTCTGGGGTCGCTGCCCTCGCACGTAAAATCCGCATAGAGGATCAAATAGTTCATATTGTTATGCCTGTATACCTCGTAATCGACCAGCGTTAGGACTGAATCGTCATCTGAGTAAGTCAACAGGACTTCAGCAGCTGCCGATGCGGAGAAAAGGCCAAGGGTAGCTAAGATCACCAGGGCAAAGAGAATAATACGCTTCATGAATCCTTTCCTCCCGGCTTTTTGTCATCTGTGCCGCAGGTTATCAAGATTATTTCTTCCCGTACTTCTCAAAAGCCTCTTTTATTAATTCCTGTATTCGTGCTTCCAATTCTGGCGTCATAGACCCGTCTGTATGTGCAGCAACTGTTTTTGGAGCAACTATTTGTTGGTAATCATTTGTTGAAAAGAATTCCGCAAGCGTTATTCCAAGCCCTGCACAAATTCTCTCTATTGTATCTATAGATAGTTGTGTTCCTCTGGCTTCTGCCATTTGAAGAGTAGAGACTTTTAAGCCACTAATTGTGGCTAATTTGTTTAGTGAAATACCTCGGGCATCAATCAATTCTCGAACACGCTTCATAGTGTCCATAACATCACCTTCCGATGTGAGATTACCACAAATGTGGTTATTTTTGAATGCCGCATTTGCGTAAAAATACTGCCACATATGTATTGACAACATGCCGCATATGTGGTAATATTCGTTTCAAGGAGGTGATCCTTTGCTAAAGGAAATTCGAGAAACCCATGGGTTTAGCTCGATATCTGCTCTTTCAAGAGCATCTGGTGTAAGTGACTCAATGATCGGGTCGATTGAACGCGGAGAACGCTCCCCCGGAATATGCACACTTTCAAAGCTGGCCCGAGTTTTCGGAATGACTATCGATGAACTTACGGACAAGCTTAGAAGAAATGATGAAGGTGAACGAGATGCAAACGTCAGTTAAATCCCCACCTTCCCAGGCAGATCCCCTCTATGATGCCCCTGTTGTTATCCGTCAGGAATACCTGAGCATCAAGGATATCAATACCATCATGGGATGGCCCAAGAGCCGGGGGCAGGATCTCATGCGCCAGTTCTATGAGCAGAAGAAAGCCATCAAGGAAGGACGCGGCTTCCGACTCCACATTTCCTATTTCAATGAGTGGCGGGACCAGCGGGACGGCAGCCTTACACGTTTTGCCCAGCCGCTTCGAGTCCTTGAAGGTGGACAAAAATGACGGAGCTCATTATTGCCATTCTCTCAGACGCTGCCGGATCATTCATCACCTACCGGGCGATGAAAAGTACCGGACAAAAGTTGGAAAACGCCAAAGCCCTGGCCACCAGTGAAAACATTGGCCTTAAGCAACGGTGCCAGGCATTGGATTCGGTGATCACGGAACGTCGCGTAAAAGATGCTTATCAAGCTGGTGCACGCTCCCGGGACTCTGAGGTAACTGCTCTTCATCGGGACGTTTCAAAGCTTCGGGAGCAGGTAAGGTTGGAGGCAGCCCTGGATGACCGGATACAGGGCAAGGGGTACGCTTTTTCCGGAGGCGGTAAGATCCTGAACATATCAGGAAGGGGGTGATCTACTTTATGGAAGCAATCCAGTTTTCAAGGTGCGGCACTGAATGGAAGCTTGTCCTCAAAAGGCCGGAGATCGATCTTCAGATGATCCGGATACTCAATACCTTCACCGTAAACTGCGCTGGCGACGCCTTTCTTCAGAACTGCCGCGGTGTTCACAGGATGTTCCTTGACAAGTTTGGCAAGTGCCGGGACCTTTCGGAAGCGAAGAAGGCATACTTGCAGCACCGGGCCGATGAATGGACCAACCTTGTGGAAACGACATTCACCCGCAAGCTTGAAGCCCAGGTGACCGGCGAAGACTTCAACGACATGGAGACCATGTCCATGCTACAGAAATTCCTTCGCCAGACTGAAAGCACCATTAGGCTACTTTAATATAGGTCATTTCCCATTATAGATGAAAGGAGGTTTTACATCATGTCAATGTGTGCCACAAATCCCATCGGGACATGTCTACGTGAGGCCAGACGCAGCGCCGGTTTGGATAGCATCATCGAAGCAGCTAAGGAAACCAACCGGAGCCCTGAATCCGTAGGCCGCCATGAACGCGGCGAGGTCAATCTCCATCCTCAAGACCTGATCCAATACGCCGGTGCGTATAACCGCCCTGATCTTCTTCTCCGGTATTGCGGCGAGTGCCCTATCCATCATGCACTGTATGGAACAGGCCCAACTGACCGGGAACTCATCTGGACCGCGCTTCGGCTTTCAAACCGCTTGCGGCAGGCAGCAGATTACGCCGATCGACTGGAGCGCATCATGGATGACGGTACCGTGGATAAGCAGGAGCTGCCAGACTATGAGGATGCAGTCGCATTTCTCCGGAGTATCGAAACCGCGTCGCGAGAGCTTCTTCTTCAAAGCATGGCTCTCGGCCTGATTCGTCCCAAGGGTAAAGAAAAGGACCGTACTGCTGGAACAGTGCCGGCCCGCGCATCCATCGCCCGCTAGGCAATGATTGTACTTGTAGTATAGCACAACCCACCACAAAAGAGAAGGGGGGAAAAGAACGTGCTCCATCACATCAAAAACACCTTTCAAAAAGCCTGTCTCTGGTTCTCCCGTCTCCCGCCCATCAGGAAAATCTATCTCCGACACGCGAATCGGCGACCAGCGGCCTTATCGCTGCCCCCTATGACCGCTGCACAGGCAGCCATGTTCATCGCCGGGCAAAATAGCCGCCTTGTCAGAACGATGGGGAGTCTGGCTCGCCGGGTGAAGTGGTAACTACTTTCTAAATATTTGAGGGAGGAAACCCAAATGATGAAGGCAACTGGTATCGTTCGGAACCTTGATACATTGCACCGTATCGTGATCCCAATCGAACTCTGCAGAACGCTTGGCCTCAATCCCGGTGATCCGATTGAGATTTTCACTGGGGATGACGGCCACATCATCCTCAGGAAATTCAGCATCGACGGGCCTGCTATGGATGCTGTTAACCTCACGCTGGATCACCTCAAAGGCGTTGATACGGAATGTGCCAATGAGATCCGGGAGCATCTGACCGCGGTGAAAGAATTGTTGCCCGGCGCCCTTGCCTAGCAACGGTAGGGGAAGGTGGTAAAAACGCTGCAGCAGATGACGTTACTGCCCCAGGAATCCTTGAACCTCGCAATCTCCACAGCACAGAAACTGCCAGTGGCAGAGCCCGATGCCAATGTAAACCAGAACCTGAGAAACGCAATGTTCCATCTATCGGGATGGCTTCGTGGCGGATACGGACCATATGCCATATCCGGGGAACAACTTGAGCGGTTTGTAAATGCCATTTTGTATTCAAAAAAGGCCTGATACAAACGATCCCCATCACGGGGAGAAAGTGAGGTACAAATGAACCCCGAAATTGTCGTCCTGTTGTCATTAGGCACGGCTGCCCTTCTCATATGGGCTGTAGTTCATCGGCGTTCAAGAACAGTAGATGAAGTTCTTGATGATCTTCCCGACGAGGGCGATGTCAAGCCCCGCGTGCAGATCAATCAGCAACAGAAAGATGACCCCTGTCGGCCGCTGGATATGCCTGACCTACCCGGAAATGAGCTATGCCCTGCAATACAAGAGGCAAAGGATCGCCTTTCTGATCTTCCCGTCACTGGGATACCGGTGATACCTTCCGTCGTGGCAATCACTCAAAATCCCAAGATGACGCGCGCAGACGCACTCAAGGCTGCCAACCGTAACCGGCAGGCAGAGGGTCTCATGAGGGCGCAAAAGGCCAGGGATGCTCTTGCCAACAATGAGGATCCAGTCAAGGTGGCTGCCGAATGCGGCTACAAGACTGTCAAGTACATGAAGGAAAAGGTCCGCGAGCTTGAGCGGGAGGGCATGCCGGCATGAAGCCTACAATCGCCAGTGCTAAGAACATACTGCCCGGACAACCAGCGATTATGTTAATCAAAGGCGAGGGCGGGTTGGTGATCGCCTGCCCCGTCTTCAAAATGATCTATGATGCCAAGCAGCAAAAAGCGCCCGCCCGTGAGCAGACGGGCAAGGCGCAAGGGTGATGATCTCCAAACCATCACCCTCATTATACCCATAAAATGAGGAGATGAAAAGGATTATGGAAAAGACAGCAACTAAGAAATTCGTAGTCGATGCTACAAAGCCCGATGGTACGATGTCTCACGCCGAGGGTGAGGGCTATATCCTTTTCAATAAAGTCCAGCAGAATGCAATCGTCATGACCGCCGAAGGTATTTTCTCCAACTCAAATCACATAGCGATCCTTACATGTCTCAAGACGGTTATGGGCAAGGAACGCTTCGAAATGGCCCTAGCGGCCATGGATTTGCAAGACTACATCATGTTTAAGTCTGGCGAAATTGAGGGGGTGCGGGAATGAACTTGATCCTTTACCGCCTATTCATCTGCCAGTTCAAGGGAATCAAGTCTCTGGATCTTCGCTTCGATGGCGGGGATGCCACCATCTACGGAGCCAACGCAACGGGCAAGACAACGATCTATGATGCCACGAACTGGTTGTTCTTTGGTAAGGACAGCCAGGATAGTTCCAACTTCAACGTAAAGCCCTTGGATAATGCGGGGAACAAGATCCCCGGCACCGAGCCGGAAGTGTTGGTTGAGATCATCGTCGATGGAAAGCCCTACACGCTCCGCAAGACACTCAAGGAGGTTTGGCGCAAACCCACCGGCCAGGCTCAGCCGGTATATGATCGGGACGAAGTACAGGCTTGGGTGAATGATGTGCCCATGAAGATCGACAAGGAATACACCCCCTTCATAAACAGCTTGATCCCCGAGGCGCTTTTCAAGAACGCATTGCATCACAGCTACTTCATGCGGCTCCCTTGGACTGAGCGCCGGCAGCACCTTATCCAGATCAGCAACCCGGATGTTGATGGCGAGCTTCTTTCCGATCCTGCTTTTACTGGTATCCCTGCCATCCTGGAGGGCGTTAAGAACACCGACGATGCCCGGAAGCGCCTGATGGAACAACGCAAGGGTATGAACAGGGAACTGGATGAGATTCCTGCACGAGTGGATGAGCTTCAGAAAACGGCCACTCCGCGGCCATACCAGGAGCTAAACGAGGCTTATGCTCGCAAAGTAGAGTTTGAGGCTGATGTTGCTGAGATCGACAAGACGCTTGCATCCGGCGAGGAAACCAGCAAGAAGCTCTCGGAGCTATATGGCAAGAAGAACGGCCTGGAAAAGCAGCTTCGTGATCGGAACAACAAACTGGAGCAGGAAGCAGGCGCAGAAGTTCGCAAAGCCCGACAGGAGTTGGCTATCAAGGAGAGCACCTTCTTTACTGCCGAGCAGCGGGTTAAGCGCCTCAAAGATGATATCCCACGTATTCAGGATGTTATTAAAACCGAGGAAGCCCTTGTAGATCGTTTTCGGGAAGAGTGGACTGAGGCAGAAGCAAGACAATTCTCTCCCACTGGACTTCCGAACTCTTGCGCTGCATGCGGTCAGCCGCTCCCTCCTGATCAAATCGAGGCAGCTCAGCAAAAGGCCTTTGATCAGTTTGAGCTTAATAAGCACCGCCTCTTGGACAGTATCGAAACTCAAGGAAAAACCGCTGCCAGCCGAGCCAAAGGAGCTCGCCAGGAGCTTGAGGCCCGCACAAAAGAACTGGAGGAAAAGGAGAAGGAAATCCAAGGGCTCATTCCTGAGATGGACAAGCTTCGGACCTTTATCAATTCTCCTGTGCCTGCTATCAACTTCTCGGACGATCCAGAATGCCAGTATCTTCGGGGCGCCATCAACAAGGTGCAAAGCGATATCGATTCCTTTGGCGCCACCAGCGACAACACCAGTCTTCTTGGTCGTAAAAAGGAACTCCAGCAGGCTATCGCCATGCAAGACCGGATTCTCGCCACACAAGATCAGGCTAAGGCCGCCCAAGCTCGCATCGATGAGCTGATGACACGTAAGGCCACCTTAGGTCAGAATATCGCCACCATCGACGGGCAATTGGGTCTTCTCGCCCAGTTCGTTTCTGCCCGGTGCAGCCGCCTGGAGGAACATATCAATGCCTTGTTCCCGACAATACGGTGGCAGCTCTTCAACACCTTGAAAAACGGCGGGGTCGAGGACTGCTGTACGGCAACCGTCAATGGCGTGCCCTATGCTGACCTGAACAACGCCGCAAGGATCAACGCAGGCATTGAGGCCTCCCGGGTCATCAGCCTGGCCCATGGCATCACCTGCCCATGCTTTGTCGACAATGCCGAAAGCGTCAACGACATCGGCATTCCGGCTGGGCAGTTGATTGCCCTGGTGGTATCCAAAGATCCTGAATTGCGGATGGAGAACGTAGCTTAAAAGAAAGCGAGGTAAGCATAATGAGCGATCCGACCAAGATCCTCTCACCCGATACAAAGAAACCTTCGGCCAGCGAACGATTTGCCCTTAACATTGCCCGGCAGTTCGAAGCCGAGGTGGGACAACCGATTGAATTCAGCGAGTATGAGCGCATGCTTGCCCAGCACATGTTCATCAAGATTGATGCCTCTCTGAAAGAGTTTGAGGCAAGGCGGATTGAAAAGAATCAGTCTTTTGAGCCCTTCACATGGGAAAATGTGAATATGATCAAGCTCGCTCTGGACGTTGTCAATCGTGTGCGCCTCGGACTGGATGCGCTGATCCCAGGCCACATCTACCCGATCTGCTATTGGAACAAGCACCAGAAAAAGTATGATGTGGATCTTCGCATTGGCTATAAAGGCGTCCTTCTCTACAAGTCTGAATCCGCTGTTTTCCCACCTTCTGCCATACGCCTTGAACTGGTATATAGCACCGATACCCTGGTGGTGTACAAAAAGGACATGAAAAACACCGTGGAGGGGTACGAATTCAAGATCAACAATCCATTCGAACGAGGGTCTTTGGTTGGTGCATTTGGGTACATTGACTACCCCGATTCCTCGCGCAATGAGTTGGTCCTTGTGTCAGCCAAGGAAATTGAAAAGGCGAGGAGTGTCTCACAGGGAAAGGATGGGGACTTCTGGACCAAATGGACCGATGAAATGTCCTTCAAGACCTTGGTTCATCGCGTGGCCAAGAAGCTTTACACCGATCCCCGGAAAGTGAACAGTGCTGCAATGGCCAGCGTTGAAGAGGACGAAGAAAGGGATCGCCCCGACGCATCCCCAGCCCAACAGGAAGCGGACCAGAATCAAAATAGAACACCCCTCCAACTAGACGATGAGGACGCCTATGTGCAACCGGACAAGCCCTCACTGGAGGCCCCGCCTGTTGAGTTGGATTTAACCGCTCCTGCGCAAAAGCCCGACGAGCTGGATATCCCCCTTTCCCGGGAAGCACAGACCGCCCAATCCAAAACCGGTAAGCCCTCTGGTAGGAGGCCGAATTTCTGATGATACTCCAAGTGCTTGCGTCGGGGAGCAGCGGGAACGCATACCTGCTCGGTGACGGAAATGACACCCTGATCCTTGACGCAGGCATAGCCTACAAACGGATCTTAAAGAGTCTTGGATACCAACTGCAAGGTGTTGCCGGTGCGCTGATCACTCATGAGCATCAGGATCATGCGGTGGCTGTAAAGGACCTACTTCGCGCTGGCATCCCCTGCTGCATCACAGCAGGGACCCGGGAATCACTGGAGATCGCAGCTGTACCTCCCCTTCGTGAGATCCGGGTTTACCAGAAGATCAACATCGGTCCGTTTGCGGTGCTCCCATTCCCAGCCAAGCATGATGCGGCGGAACCTGTAGGTTTCCTAATCCGCAACACCCGTACTGGCGAGCAGATGATATATGCTACGGATACCTACTACCTGCCCCATACCTTCCCGGGCGTTAATTACTGGCTTGTGGAGTGCAACTACTCGGACCACCTGGTAACCGACGAAACTCCGGAAAACCTTCGAAAACGCCTTTTGCAAAGCCATATGAGCCTTGATCGGCTTTGCGGGGTATTCCGGGCAAATGACCTGACTGCATGTCGGCAGATAGTGCTTTGCCACTTGTCGGGAGAGCGGGGAGACGCTGAGTACATGACCGCCACCATTCGGCAGGTGACCCGCAAGCCAGTCACAACAGCAACCCCAGGGGCTATCATTCCCCTGAATATGCACCCATTCTAATGAAAGGAGAAGCCCATGGCAGCCAAGACACGCAATATCAAGAAGCTGGATGACCTTATGGAAGGTGCTCTTACTGGACGCTTTAATCGGAGTTTTGATGAACTGCTTCGTAATGTGTTCGACCCGAACACCGATCCGGAGAAGAAGCGGAAAATAATCCTGACGGTCACCGTCCAGCCCAATAAGGATCGCACCTCTGCATCCTTTCAGACCGACATCAAGACAGTTGTTGCCCCGCCGGTAACGCTATCTCAGATGGTGTTGATCGCCCGGGACGATGAAGGGAACGTAGTTGCACAGGAGGTCTCAAGCCAAGTACCCGGACAGATCGGCCTGGACGGTTCGATTAATATCCCCAATGTTGTACGCTTCCAGAAACCAGACGACCAACAAAAGAAAGAAGGGTAAGAATGGCCGGTATCAACGGTACCTATAATGTCCCCGGCGATCGCGAGGCGATGGAATTCCTGGTTAACCTGGGCAAGGAGAACACTGAGAAGGCTTTGGAGCCCAAAGAGATCACCGTCCATGGTGAAAAGTACATTGCCACCGGCAGCAAGCTCGAACGCTTCCAGCCCAAGCAACCCGTTTTCTCGGATATTTTCCCGGTTTATTCCCTGCAGGGTCTTGTGGACTTCCTCAAGACCGATGTGGACAAATATTTCTCTGACGGCAATGCAGGTAGTTCCAAAGCATCAGTCGATCCCACAGCATTTGAACGTTTCATCGTCCGCGTCACCAGCCCCACCCGGGTGGAAGTTTATACGCCGGTATTTGGCCCTTTGCGTAAGCGTGAGTGCATCGCATTTTGTGAGATCACGCTTCCCAGCATTCTTTTTGACACATTTCTTCCAGCAGAGGACCTGCTGATCATGCTGAACACCAGATTCGAAGATGATGCCGTTATCCAGGGCACGGTCTGCAACCGAAAGTTGGCCATGCAGCTGGTGGGCAATCTTCGTAATGAGCAGAGCGACCAAACGGCAGATGATGGCTATTCACAGCGGGTTACGGTAAAGGCCGGTGTCGCTGTGGCTGAGGATGTCAAGATCGAAAATCCGATCTACCTGGTGCCTAAGCGCACATTCCACGAAGTCCCACAGCCAGCCAGCCCCTTCGTGCTCCGCTTTAAAGCTGAGGAAAAGGCCACATATGCCGCCCTCTTTGAATCGGATGGTGGTGCCTGGAAGTACAAGGCTGTGCAAAACATCGCTGCCTGGCTGAAGGCCCAGCTGAAGGATATCGATAACCCGGTCAATGTTGAGATCATTGCCTAACGAGCCCCGCGGCGCGGTATAACCGCAGGCTGGTCCTCCTTAACCTTGCCGCTTGCCTCATTTGGTGTGAGGTTGGGCATAGCTTCACAAACGATGACAAGGCGGGCTGATGCCGCGATTCTCGCCGGCCCTGCGAATGCTCAAAATCTTGTGTGCCACGCAGGGCCGGTCATTCAAATAAACGGGAGGTGTGTTGTTTGGCCCGTCCATTGAAGGACGGGGTTGATTACTTCCCGCTTGATGTCGGGTTTCTGGCCGACGATAAGGTCAAATTTCTCCGTTGGGAGTTCGGTGCAAAAGGTGTTGTCGTATGGATGGTGCTGATGTGTCGGATCTACGGAGAGAACGGTTATTACATAGCTTGGGCAGATGACAGCTGCTTCATGATGTCTGATGGTGTCGGTTGTGGTTGCACACCTGAGTTTGTAGGGGAGGTAGTGCAGGGGTGCCTTAGACGTTCCCTTTTCGATCAGGGGGTATATAAGGCGTTTGGCGTGCTTACCAGCCATGGAATACAGCAGAGATACATCCGGATGATCAGCAAACGCGATGAGATTCGCATGATAAAGGACTACTTCCTGCTGGACATGGGCAATCCCAAGGATGTTCCAAAGAGCATCCTTAATAAAGTTGTCCTTATCGCCGTTTCTGGTACCAGAAACCTTGATAAAACCGGAAGAAACCCCGATAAAACCGGAAACAATCCCCAAAGTAAAGTAAAGGAAAGTATATATATAACTCCATCATCTTCTATACCCGCGGGGGAAGATGATGATGAAGAAGATGAGGTGATCACCCCATTTGGTCCCGTCAAGGTCGACCACGGTTGGCAGCGGGTGTGCACCCACTATATGGACAACCTCGGGAACCTGCCCATGGGGATCGCGCTCGATGACCTGCAGCAGCTATATGATGAGCTCGGGGAAGCACTGGTCAAAAAAGGTATTGAAGAAGCCGCCAGAAGCCAGCCCAAATATCCGCTGCGATGGTTATGCACAACCTTGCGTCGATGGCAGGCAGATGGTATCAAAACGGAAGTGCAAGCAAATGCGCAGATTCTATCTTTTAAGCGGGCCATTCAGGTTGCGATACCGAGTCAAGGCAGGACAGCACCGGATTATGACCCATATCAGGGATACGAAAGGTTGGAATAGCACATGGCCAATGTATATGCCAACCTGGAGGCGGAACGCAGTGTTCTTGGCTGTGCCTTACTGGATGAACAATGCGCAAGCAAGACCGTAGAGATGCCGGATTCAATGCTCACAGATGTCAGGCACCGGGCGATACTGGCGGCTATGCGGGATTTATATGCGGCTAAGATGCCAATAGACCTCACAACCATGGACAGCCAGCTTACAAAGCTCAACAGGCTGGCGGAAGCCGGGGGTACCGCCTACCTGATTGATACCCAGCAGTATGTACCCACGACCTTGAATTATCCGGCATACATGAAGATCCTTCAGGAATGCCATAAGCGCCGGATCCTCCGGGCGGCCGGCCAGAAGATGATCAACGAAGCCGGCGATGGCTCCATAATGCCGGATGATCTTCGGGACCGGGTAATCCTGGGCTTAAAGGAAACAAAATCGAATGACGCGCCGCAGTTGATCACCATGGATACGGCCATGGAAAGGCTTCTTGACAGGATCAGCGAGGTTACAAAGAAACCGGAAGAGGGGCGGATCGCCACAGGCATACCACCGCTGGACAAGATTATCCGGTTGTCGGCGGGAAAGCTCATCGTCATAGCGGCAAGGCCTTCTGTCGGGAAAAGCTCTTTGGCCTTACAAATTGCCAGGGATGCGGCAGGGAAGGGAAAGCGCACCCTGCTTGATTCCCTGGAAATGAGCGAGGATGAAACGGCCGCACGCGTACTTGCGACGCTCTCCGGGGTACCCACAGAAAATATTGAGACCGGCAACCTGACGGAAGAGGATTACCGACGTATAGGACCTCTATGCGGCGAGATAGCCCAAATGCCCATTTTCTCCACCATGGAGTGTAATACCATATCGAAGCTGCGCAGGGCGGCATACGCCATGGCCCAGGAAAGCGGCTTGGACATGATCATTGTGGACTACATCCAGCTTATGTCCTCCGATAACAAGAAGATGAACCGCAATGATCAGATATCGGAAATCTCCCGGGAACTGAAGCTGCTGGCCAAGGAACTGAAAATACCCATAGTGGTGCTAAGCCAGTTAAATCGCCAATCCCAGGGCGGAACAACCAAGGACGGGAACCGCATCCGCCGGGCACCGACCATGGCCGAGGCGCGAGATTCCGGAGCGATTGAGCAGGATGCAGATATCTTCCTGATCCTGCATGATCCTGAGGAAGCAGAAATGCATAAGCCGGAAGATCTGGAAACCTTCCAGTCGCTTAGAGAGCATGGATTGAGCCTCGCCGCTGTCATCGTTGAGAAAAATAGAAATGGCCGGGCAAAGTGTACCGTATTCACGGCCTTTGATAAGCCCCGTGTGCAATTCTTAGCCTTAACACGAAAGGAGAAGCAGATTTGAATATGCCTTTCGGAAAGTTTGCAATAGACCATACTGGATTGTTGGTTCCAGAAAGGCTTGCCAGAACAAGACCTTCAAAGCGACCGACGTGTTTTTCCTGCTTTGCCGGATGTGGCGGTATGGACCTGGGGTTTATACAGGCCGGGTTTGAGGTTGTTGGCGCAAATGAGTATGAAGAATCCGCCACACTGACCTATCTCACCAACCTTGCCAGCTATCCGGTGCAGATACATTACATCGAGGGGGAAAAGGATAAAGACCGCCTCAATAAGGCCTGTGAACGGTATATTTTCGGCGGCAAAGTGAAATCGGTTCCTGCGGGTATCGTTGCCAATGAAAAGCACGACACTCCGGGAGGCTTATACAACGCTGCAATGGGAAGTGGGCTTGCCGGAAGTGGATGGATCAGGCACCACCCGGAAGCTGCTCCGGTGAGAAACTTTTTCTTCGGGAACGTTCGCAAGCTTACCGGAAAGATGATATTGGATGCTTTGGGCATGAAACCTGGTGAATTGGATTGCGTATGCGGCGGACCACCCTGCCAGGGGTACAGTGCTGCGGGGAAGCAAAATATTGCTGATCCCCGAAACAACCTCGTTTATGAGTATGGCCGCTTAATTGTGGAGCTTCAACCGAAAACCTTTGTCATGGAGGAAGTGCCGGCAATAGTTGGTTTCTTTGACCCCGACGGTGTACCTGTTCTTGACAAGTTTGCCCTGATGTTACAAGAAGGCGGATATGGCAAGTGGGATCAAATAAAAAAGGCGATGATGATGCAGGCTGGTGCGGTTGCGGTTATCAAAAACGGTGATGTGAAAAAAATGGCTGGCAAGCCGCCACCCAAGGTACCAAAAAAACCACAGCATGAAGATTCGATCCCAAATCAAATTTCGCTATTTGATGAGGCAACTATATGAGACCTATCTTGAAATACCCCGGCGCCAAATGGCGGCTGTCCGACTGGATCATCAGCCATATGCCACCGCATATAGGCTATGTTGAACCGTACTTTGGAAGCGGTGCTGTGTTTTTCAATAAAGAACCATCCCGCATTGAAACCATATCCGACATTGATGGTTCTATTATCCGCTTCTTTCGAACGTGCCGGGAACAACCTGAAGCTCTGGCCAGAGCAATCGGCCTAACCCCATGGAGCCGCGAGGAATTCCTGAAAAGCGATTTCGGGGAGGAAATCCTGGACGATGTTGAGGCTGCCCGGCAATTTGCCGTGCGATGCTGGATGGCATTCGGGGCGCGTACGGCAGTAAAAAATAGTTGGAGGCATAGTACGGGGAAGCAGGTTAATAACGGGCCCAACTGCCCAGCGATATGGTCAAGACTGCCCGACATCGTGCAACAGGTCGGCCGAAGGCTATTAAAAGCACAAATCGATAACCGTCCTGCCTTGGACTTGATTCGTGAGGTAGACGGGGAAGAATCGCTGATATACGCTGACCCACCTTACATGAAGGATACTCGGTCAATGAATGGCGATCAGTACAGATTTGAGATGTCGGAAAAGGAGCATGAGGCGTTACTAAAGGCACTTGTTCGGCATTCCGGGATGGTCCTCTTGTCCGGGTATGATTGTCCACTATATCGTGATTTACTCCATGGATGGGAAGTGAAGGCCATTATTACCAGAGCCGAACGCGCCGCAACTCGTACCGAATGCCTTTGGATCAATCCATTGGCTGCCGAGAGAAATGCTCAGGTATCAATGTTCAATGCTGGAGGGTGTTCTAATGGATAAGCAGCGTATCTACATCCTGAAATCTACCTTCCAGGAGCAAAAGAAGCGGGAACTCGCCATGCTGCTCCTGGAGGCCGGGTACGGCTATATCCAAATTGGGAGCGAACCTGTGCCCGGAAAAGCCAAAGCTCGTCGGCCATTCATTGAGTTTGGTACAGATCCCCGGGACACGGAGGACAAGCCATGAAAGAGTACAAGCGCTATTTCCGCTCTGAAGAGTGCATTGGCCTTTCCATGCTCCATGTCTCAGCAGTTGCCCTATGTGGCGCCATTGAGCGCTTAACTGGCGACGAAGCCCACAAAGGACAGGGACGCTTGGAGAAGATGGGCATTCATGGTCGCGTCAAAGCCCTGTTTAGCCAGATTCGCAATCTGGAAAACACCCTTCTGGAGAGTGAACCGGATCCGGATCATCGGGAAGGGTTGGCTCGGAAGGTCAATACTTATCAATTTGAGCTAAAAGCCGCACCGCAGAAGCACCCCGAGTTTCATGTAATCACCGGGGGAGACATGGAAACCCTCGTGCAATTCGCCTTGTCCGAATGTTCCCTCAATTGCCCTTGCCTGATCGCTGGTGAGGACGGGGGCACCACGGTTATCATCGAGGCGGTTGAGGCTTGCGAGATGAGAAAGCTTTACAAGCGGATATTGCTTACAGAGAATGAGGGCGGGTTCTGCCCGTATTATGGGAGGTAGAACAATATGATGCGTATCGCCCGAGTCTTTCCATCCCGAACCAATTTGACGCCCACAGATGAGTTGGCCTTTACCTGCTTCCAGCCACCATTCACCCTGACTGATGTGCATGAGGTTCATATCAGTGTCACCTTCACCTGGGATCTTCCCCGCGCTGAGCAGATGGCTGAAGCGTGGCGGGTGCTGGGGGTGCCGGTGCTGATGGGAGGACCCGCATTCAATCAACCGAGTGGGGAGTTCATTCCTGGCATGTATGTTAAGCACGGGGTAACGATCACAAGCAGGGGTTGCCCGAACCATTGCTGGTTCTGTGCAGTTCCCAAGCGTGAAGGCAGCAGGCTCCGGGAGCTGCCCATTAAGGATGGGTGGAACATTCTGGACGACAACCTTCTGGCATGTAGTGATGTGCATATTCGGGCAGTGTTCCATATGCTGGCCCGGCAGCCCGAACAAGCCTTGTTTACAGGTGGTTTGGAGGCGCGATTACTTAAACCCTGGCATGCCGCTCTGCTTCGAAAAATCAAGGCACGTCGTATGTATTTCGCATTCGACACGCCCGACGACTACGAGCCGCTTGTCTGTGCCGGCCGGATCATGCAGCATGAGGGACACCGCTTCAAAGATCACGGCATGGCGTGCTATGTCTTGATCGGCTACCAAGGTGACTCATACGATAAGGCAGAAAAGCGGCTGATTGACACCATCAAGGCAGGATTTATACCGTATGCAATGCTATACCGCGGCCCAGACGGGGCAAAAGATCCTGTATGGGGCAGGTTTCAACGAGAATGGTTACGGCCTGAAATCGTGGGGAAAAAGTATGGAAAGTATTTTGCGGAGGAGTTGCAGTGTGGCCCGGAGTCGGGCAGGGAGGTAAGTACATGAGAAAATGTAAAGTGAACGGCCAGGATGGCCTTTTCCATCGGTGGGGTGATGTATCATATCCCATCGGAGCAAGTGTCGTTAGAGGCGGCTACCCAGGAGGGCAAGTCACCTTTCCAGTTGCCATTGTAGAGATGCTACCGGAAAGAACCGTCATTGAAGCAAGGGCGACCGAAATCACATTCATAGACGAACCGGATGGGGAGGAAAGCAAATGATACGCCATATCAGCTTAAGCGTCAGGGGAGCTTTGGCCCAGAGCGCTGCAGAATTAAAGCGGCTGGCACCCTGCATAACCGTTGATGGAAAGAAACTGAAAACCGCCAAAGAAGTACAGGATTTCCTTTTGGATGAAATATCCCAGGGCCATGAATTCTTGCCGATGACCGATTGCGACAACCATGACTGGAAAAAGGGCTGTATGGGACATAGCGGCACGGCGGGTTGATAAGGGTGAGTTTGCTGCAATGGCCTTAGCCTATGCAGCAAACCCATTGTCCCACTATGCATTTGTTTTGTCTGATTTAACTATTTCATTGACGATTGCCGATGATTGAATATAGTTATTCCAGACATAGGAGCCACTCGGTAGTTTCACCAATTCTGCGACTATGATATCGCGCCTGACTATTACTTCAGCGCCTTCCATTATGTTCTCCGGGATATTCACCAAAGTGGGATTAGACAAAATCGGAGGAATGTTGGGAATACACTGCTGATTGGGTTCTTGTTGATCCTTTGCTTGCTTACCAGAAGACTCGTCATTGAAAATTCTTTTAAGAATCCGGAGTACGGCTTCACCGAGTTCCTTTAGGATTATTTTGGGGAGCAGCATAACAATTTCCTCCTTCGCAGTCGTGGAGCATACTGTGGGCATTAAACAATATGATGTTGTGATATTGGATTATTCATGAGATATGGGAGATGTACAAAATAAATATTCGTTACGGCCTACAAGCAAAATGAGGATGTCATGTGTTTCAAATAATATTCGGAAGAAGGGGATGTTTTGAAGGCGATAGCACTGATGCTTCTGGCTATTCTTTCCCCCATGTGCGCGTATGCACTATTTGCTATCAGAAAGCATAGATCCCGGAGAGCCCGGGAGGAGTATAGCATCCAAGAGATGAAACGCAGGCAGGCGATCAGGCAGAAGAAGGAAAACAAAAGCTTACCGACGGGGAATGGGAGGAACGGTCATGATAATTGAACCGATGAAGGCGATTACAGTTCATAACCCATGGTCCTGGTTGTTAGCCATCCTCGCTAAGAAGTACGAAACCCGGTCATGGGCCACAAAGTACAGGGGGCCGATTGCCATTCACGCCGGCCTGGCTTATGACAATTGCTTTCTTAATGAGTTTGCAGAAGCAGCCCACGCGGCGTTGAAAACCTTGCTACCGGGGTTCTCATGCATGCATGAACTTCCCCGCGGCTGTGTTATTGCTACCGCGGAGTTGGTACAGTGCTGGGAGGTTGATTCAATCAATCGGTTTGGCGATCCCTTTTTGGCAGCCTCAAACGGTAAAGTAACCAGCTACATTACAATAACAAGTAAAACCGATCAACTATTTGGTGACTTCACACCCGGCCGTTTTGCCTGGGAGTTTGCCAACATGCGCATGCTGGACATGCCCATCCCTGCGAAGGGCAAGCAGGGGTTGTGGAACTGGGAGGGTGTGGCATGAACATCTACACCAGCTACTTTGCCAATGTACGAAAACTGCCACCTAATGTAATTCCGGTATCGATTGCCCTATATCAGCCTAAAAGGTGGGCCGGGCAAAGCCTCTCAACGCTCGCACCAACCCAAGAAATACTCGGCAAATACAAGATTGATCATGATGAAGCGGCCTACAAAGCGGCGTATAACCAAATTCTTGACCGCCTTAACCCTGCCGCATTGAGAGACAGCCTGGAGTCTCTTTTCAGGGGGAAGGATATCGTCCTTATCTGCTATGAGCGCCCCGACACTTTCTGCCACCGGCATATTGTGGCTGAATGGCTGAAGGCGAACGGGATAGAGTGTGAGGAGTGGGACAGTGGAGGAGGCGGTGTAAATGAAACTGGAAGCGCAAATGATAATCGGAGAGAGCTGCATGACTGAGTATATAAACCTCAGCCCACTTTCAAAAGTGATGGTTGCTGTATGGCTGATGGGCTTTGAATGGATTTATATCCGACCGACTTGGATCATATGGGCAACCACCAATCATCCTGTTCAGTGCCCTCCTAAGCACCATGGGCTTGATATGCTTGATATTTCAA
Source organism: Bacillota bacterium (assembly GCA_023413135.1). GTDB lineage: Bacteria > Bacillota > Clostridia > Christensenellales > Aristaeellaceae > JAEWAH01. Next base: position 22,618 of record JAEZQK010000125.1, on the reverse strand, counting down.
AGCTTCTTTCCAAAGAGGACAAAAATGAACTACGCAAACACCCTACATGCGCTGATGACTGCATATGGTTGCCTCAATGGTTCAAAACCCAAGACCGAGACCCAAGAGAGGTATGAGCAAGTATGGAAAAGGAAGATCCCATATACCTGGCTCTTTATGAAATTTATGATTTGAGTGACCATCACAAAAGAAAGAAGGCATATCCGCATGAAAGACAAATACCGTGTTATCTACCAGCCCCGCGGCGCCGCGTTGGAATACTCCCCGCTGGCGCTGAACCTTTACGAAGGCTGTGAAAACAGGTGCGATTACTGCTTTGTGCCCGGGGTGCTGCATAAAAGCAAAGAGGAATTTCATAGCCATAGCGATCCCCGAAAGCAGGGCATGCTTGATTTGGTCCGTAACGACTTGATTGAAATGAACGGTGCTGGAGACAAGCGTCCGATATTGCTCTGTTTCACATGCGACCCTTACCCAAAATTTGATTCTCTTACAAGGTTCGTTCTTGAGCTCTTTTATGAGTTCAATCATCCTTTTCAGGTGCTAACCAAAGGAGGGGTTAGGGCAACACGGGACTTCGATCTGTACAAGCCCGGCGACGCATATGCCGCAACACTTACATGCATGTTCAGTGAGGATTCCATGAAAAGAGAGCCGGGCGCCGCTTTGCCCTTTGACCGCATTGAAAGCTTGTACAAGGCCAAGAAGCACGGCATTACCACCTGGGTATCTTTTGAGCCGGTTCTTAATCCTGATGATGTATATAACCTTTATGAGATTACAAAAGATGCCGTCGATCTATTCAAGATCGGAAAACTCAATCACCAGGCCAGCGATGTAGATTGGCGGGCCTTCGGCCTTAAAATGATTGAGATGTGCGAGCGTGACCGGAAGGCGTACATGGTCAAGGATGCCCTCGCCAAGTGTCTGGCTTAGTGTAGGTAACTGATGGAAGAAGCTGTGTGCAGTTGATTTGGAGGTGGTAATAGCGCATTTGGCATGATATAATGGGTACATACGTTCTCATTTAACAGGAGTGATATCATGGACAAGTGCCCAAAATGCGGAAGTAATCACATGGTTACAGCCTTCGATGCAAACTTTAAAGCCTTCTGCTGTGATTGCGATTGGTCGGATGGCAAGGTAAGCCCAGAATTAAAACAATTTCTGATCAAGCTGACAGAGGAGGCATTTAAAGGTGAAAAAAACGGTTGAAATGAACTACATAAACACCTATGTATTGGGGCATGGCATATGTGCTGTCGGAGTAACCAAGGACGAGAAGTCCTCGCATGGTGTAAGGTGGGGTGTTGTTGTCTCTCGCCTTGATAAACCATTGCCCATTGGGGACCATATCAAGAAAACAAGCGGAGCAAAGGAGTTTGATCCGGCAATCGTAATTTCTGATAACAAGGAAGGGATTCGAGTACTGCTCAGAGCGGCTATGAAGGTCTATGCCGAACTTGGTGGGGATGATCCCATAGAGGTCTGGGAGGATTCCAAACGCTTCTTCGCAGAAGCCGCAGAAATAGAAAAATAAGCCGGCCGCACATCACATCGGCCGGCAGCCCGCTCCCAACCGGGAACGAACATTCGCATGATGATTGTATCATGGAAAGGGGCGGGGAGGCAATGTCTAAAGGTAAAAAAGCTGCCGGTGCGCTCCCGGCGAATATTGAAGCGATTATCAAAAAGGCTGTTAATGACGCGCTGCAGGCGGGAAGGGCTGCCCAGAAGGAAGAAACATTGGCACCGTACAAGCTGACTGAACGCCGGCTTTATGCCCTACCTCATCTTGAGGAAAAGATTGCGGCAGACAAGGAAAACTTAGAGTATTATACCCAAGGTGGAGAAGGATGCACATATGGTCAGGGAACCAGCAAAAGCATTGTACGTTTTCAGAGAGGCGGGTATAGGGTTTCTGCTGAGGAAATGCAAGATACTCTCGTCAAAGACCTGGAATCAAGGATTGCGGCGGATGAGGAGGAGGTGCGGGTGGTGCGGGCGGCCCTGGGGGCCATCAAGGCGGACTATTACTATCCCGCCGTAGAAGGAAGGTACCTCAAAGATGAACCTGATGAGAGTATTGCCGAAACCTTAAACTGCGATCCTTCTACGGTGCGAAAGCACCGTGGAAGGCTGGTACGTATAGTCTCTATACGCCTTTATGGGGTAGATGCGGTCGGATAAATACCGTCACAAATCGCCGTCACAAATCGCCCATTGCGCGCGCACAAATCATCTGTTATCCTTTTTATGATCCGAAATTGAATCCTTTGTTGCAGGCCGTCCCATCCGGAGGGGGCGGCCGTTTTTTATGCGCGGTGGCGGAATAAGACGCTATTCAGTGTAGGGTGTTACGGTGCGATTCCGTAAGGTGCGGCAGACAGGGATAAGACGCCGTTAAATCGTCAGCCATAAAGTCCGAGCCATGCCCTAACGTGCAAGGTGAAATTCCTTGTCCACGCTACCTGTTAATATGTCAGGAGGATAATAGAAGCATGCAAACGCCTCAAATCGTTATGATACCAACCAATAGCCTTATTCCCTACGCCAATAACCCGCGGCATAACGAAGCTGCTGTCAATGCGGTGGCCGCGAGCATCAAAGAATTCGGCTTCAAGGTGCCGATTATCATTACTTCTGAAAAGGTCATCGTCGCCGGGCACACCAGATATAAGGCAGCCCAAAAGCTGGAGCTTGTTGAAGTCCCTTGTATTATCGCAGATGATCTTTCCGAAGGGCAGATCAAGGCATTTCGGCTTGCAGATAACAAGGTGGCCGAAATAGCCACATGGGATATGGATGCTCTGCAGGCGGAGCTTCAGCAGCTGATGGAAATGGAATTTGACATGTCTGGATTTGGCTTTGATACGGCTGTCTTGCTTGCTGAATCAGAAGCGCTACCTGTCATAAAAGAGGACGATTATGATTATACGCAACAGCCGCCTCCCCGGGCGAAGCCCGGGGAGGTGTGGGGGCTGAGCCCTCATCGCCTCATGTGCGGGGACTCAACCTTAATGGAGGATATGGCGAAGCTGATGGATGGGCGTTCCGCCAAGTTGATTTTTACGGATCCACCGTGGAATGTGAGTTATGGGGAAACCAATCATCCCACATGGAAACGCAGGAAAATCCTTAATGACTCCATGGAGGAAAGTGATTTTGCCGCTTTCCTCAATGCGGCTTTCTCTCGGATGAAAGAAGCCGGTGAGCCTGGATGCATGGTTTATGTTGTTATGGGTGCCAAGGAGTGGGGTAAGACAATGGATATCCTTGAAGCCCTTAACTTCCATTGGTCCAGCACCATCATCTGGCGTAAGGATGAGTTTGTCCTCTCCAGGAAGGACTATCATACTCAATATGAACCTATCTGGTATGGATGGAACGAAGGTCCGCGCCTTTGCCCTTTGGATGATCGAACCCAATCAGATGTTTGGGATTGTCCCAGGCCAAAGGTATCGGAAGATCATCCCACTATGAAGCCTATTGAGCTTGTTGCAAGGGCTATGTTCAACAGCTCAAGAAAAGGCGATATTGCCTTGGACATGTTCGGTGGAAGCGGACCGACACTCCTTGCTGCAGAGCAGCTAGGGCGCATCTGCTACATCATGGAGATGGAGCCGGCTTACTGTGATCTTATTATTGTTCGTGGGTAAAAATTGACTGGACGGCAAGCAACACGTATTAGTTGAATGCCATGGTCGAAAACAGCACGAAGGCTGAGGTGAACCGGAATGCCCAAGGCCCGAAGCCCCGAAAGGGATAAGGCCTATCAGCTATGGAAAGACAGCGGCGGGAAGAAAACCCTACGAATAATAGCGGAGGAATTGGGCATCCCGGAGAAGTCCGTTTCCGGCTGGAAGGCCAAGGATCAATGGGATAAAAAAAAAGAACGGAGTACTCCGATAAATGATAATGAGGAACGGAGTACTCCGAAAAGGAAGCGCGGCGCACAGCCTGGGAACAGGAATAATAAGCAACCGCCACCCCCACCTCCTCTTGATAATAAGCGTGCGCTCAAAACTGGAGAGTTTGAGCGCATTCTTTTTTCAAGCCTGACCCCGGAGGAACTGGAGATGATCCAGCAGGCCGTTGATGATCCCATGGTGCTTATCCAGCAGGAAATCCTTTTGGGTGCTGTCCGTGAGAAACGGATGCTCGGTCGCATCGGGATCCTCTCCGATCTGGAGCGCACGAACCGGAATGGCATGATTGCGGTGAGCACCCGGGTCACCGGTAGTATGGGTGCTTCACCTCTTGGTGGCCAGCCGACGATAAATCCGAAGCAGGTTGTCAACGAGACCCGGGATGCCCTGGAAAGCATTATCAATGTGGAAGATGCACTCACCAGGGTCCAGATCGGCCGGCAGAATGCCATTATTGCCTTACACCGCATGGGCATCGATATCAAGAAGCTGGAGCATATGAGGCGCAAGGACGGTTTCGGAGATGGGGATGAGGACAACGAGGACGATGGATTCATAGCTGCACTGAACGCAGAAGGCGGGAAGGTGTTTGAAAATGGCATGGACGAACCGCAAGATACGGATCCGTAAGGCAGCCCTTTTCAAGTTCCAAGCCTTCTCCCCGAGGCAAAAGATGGTGCTCAGCTGGTGGACCAAAGACAGCCCTTACAAGGACATGAACGGGATCATTGCTGATGGTTCCATCAGGTCGGGAAAAACACTCTCCATGTCAATGTCCTTCATGATGTGGGCCATGGAAGCTTTCGATGAATGTAATTTTGCCCTATGCGGCAAAAGCATAGGCGCCTTGCGTCGGAATGTGATCCATGACCTGCAGCGTATTCTTAAAAGCCGCGGGTATCTGGTTGATTACAAACGCGGCTTGAACATGATGGTGGTTGCCAAGGGCAGCCACCTAAATTATTTCTACATGTTCGGCGGCAAGGACGAACGTTCCCAGGATTTTATCCAAGGCATCACCCTGGCCGGCGCTTTCTTCGATGAAGTGGCCTTGATGCCGGAATCCTTTGTCAATCAGGCCACGGCCCGCTGCTCGGTAGAGGGAGCAAAGCTCTGGTTCAATTGCAATCCTGACAGCAAATTGCATTGGTTCAAGGTCAACTGGATCAACAAATTCAAGGAAAAGAAGCTTGTTTATCTGCACTTTACCATGGACGATAACCTTTCTCTGTCGGAAGAAACCAAGGAGCGGTACAAGTCCATGTACATCGGCATGTTCTATAAGCGCTATATCCTTGGTCTGTGGGTATCCGCTGATGGCCTGATCTATGATATGTGGTCGGATACCGAGAACACCTATGCTATGGACATGCTCCCCAAAGGATATAAAGACGATTGGAAGCATTATGTCGCGGTGGACTATGGCACCACCAATCCTTTTGCTGCCCTGGATGTCTGGGATGATGATACCACCATGTGGATCACCAAGGAGCTCTATTGGGACAGCAAGGAAAAGCAGCGGCAGAAGACGGACTCCGAATATGCCGATGATCTGGAAGAGTTTATCGGGTATGACAAGGGCGCCATTCTCATTGTTGACCCTTCCGCTGCTTCGTTCCAGGTAGAGATGCGCAAACGCGGGTACATCGTCCGAGATGCGGACAACGATGTTTCGGATGGGATCCGGCGCACAGCCACCATGATCAACAAGCGGCGTTTGAAGGTGGAGAAGACCTGCAAGTACTTCTTGCGTGAACGGGATACCTACATATGGGACGAAAAGGCCGTCAAGCTTGGCAAGGAAGCGCCGGTCAAGCAACGTGACCACGCTATGGATGCCGCCCGGTATTTGGTCAAAACCATTGTCAAGAACTATCGTTTGGCTGCCTGATGGAAGGAGTGAACCGCTATGGCTACTCAAACAAAACGGCCGCGCAAAGCAGCAGCGGCGCTGCCTTCCGGGAAGGCACCTGCTCATGCCGTCGAAGATGCGGCTATCAGGATGTCGGATGGGTATTCCAATCCGCTGGCCAGGCTCGGAATGGACCAGCCCAATGTTATGGCCGCTTCCCGCTACACCGTGGAAAACATCACTCAGGACCGGGAGTTGCTTAAGGCTCTATATCGGGGGAGCTGGCTTGCCAAGAAGATCGTTGATATCCCAGCTGAGGATATGACGAAAAATTGGTACAAGCTCATATCCCAAATCAGCCCTGCTTATGTGGACCAGTTGAAAGCCCTGGAGACGCGGCATGGCATCAAGGATGAGATGACAACCGGTCTAAAGTGGGCACGCCTGTTTGGTGGCGCTGGTGCGCTGATGGTGCTTAAGGGCCAAGAGGATATCTTGGATCAACCGCTGGACATGAGCTTGATCATGCCGGGAGATTTCCGAGGGCTGATCGTCGTTGACCGTTGGAATTTACAGCCCTATGGTGACCTTGTGACAGATATGGATGACCCTGATTTCGGACTACCTGAGTATTATCAAATCAACGTCGACGCCTGGAAGTCAAGCTATGTCAAGGTTCATCACAGCCGGTTACTGCGCTTCATGGGCCGGAGGCTGCCTGCGGAAGATGAAGCTATAGAGCTATATTGGGGAGCCAGCGAGTTTGAGCACATCTTCGAGGAGCTCAACAAGAGGAATGCCACCAGCGCGAACATTGCGCAATTGATCTTTCAGGCGAACCTTAGGGTATGGAAAAACGAGGATCTTGGCGAGTTTATGGGGAGCGCATCGAAGGAGCAGATATCGAGGCTTCGACGTGCTGTCCTTGAGCAAAACAGGCTGGCCACATCGTTTGGGATGCAGATGGTGGGATCAAAAGATGCGTTTGAGACCCACCAATACACCTTCAGCGGCATATCCGATGTCTATGAAACGTTCATGCTGGACATGTCCGGTGCCTCAGATATGCCTGCGACAAAGCTGTTTGGCCGGGCTCCCCAGGGTATGAACTCCACTGGAGAATCCGACCAGGACAACTATTATGAATCCCTTGGAAAGAACCAGGAGAACCAGCTTCGACCTGCAATTGAACGGTTGCTGCCGGTCATGGCTATGAGTCTATGGGGTGCGGTACCTGATGACTTGTCCATTGGATTTGAGCCTGTCCGCCCGGTCAGCGCACAGGAACGCGCGGACATTGGGCAGAAGAATACACAAACCATTCAAGGGGCTTTTACTGCGGGAATTGTATCGCAGAAAATCGCCCTGCAGGAACTTCGTGAGGCTGGCCGGCCGCTGGGCATGTGGACGCACATCACCGATGAAGATATCAAAATGGCAAACGCCAGCCTGGAGCCAGCAGGAGAAGGCATGCCGGGCACGCTCATGGGTTTGCCTGGTGCATATGGCGCTGAAAGGCCGGAGCTCGGAAACCCTACCAAACCGCCGGTGATGGAGAAGTCATCGCCGGCGACGAAGGAAACAGCAATAGCGGCAACCACGGGCATGCTGGGCGTCCCGGCAAGGTAGGCGGTAGCCAGAAGGGTAGCGGAGGTTTTAGCAGTAGAGAAGCTATACAAGAGCGGGGAAGTACCTATAAGAACATCCGGAATGGGCTTTCGGGTGACACAAGGGTCATCCCGACAGGTGGCTTCAAGAGGGATAAGCAAGGTTCTCACGGCAAAGATCATGCATCAGAAATGAAATTCAAAACCCCAAGGGAGTATGAAAACGCCGGAATCGACTTTATGAGCAGACCTTTGGACGAGTGGACGGAGGAACTGTTGACTTCTGATGGAAAAAGGGTAAGATATAATCATCAAAAAAACTGGTATGGCGTGGTTGGTAAATCTGGGGATCTGAAGACTTTTTACTCGCCGGATGATAGTGCTGACTATTGGAAGGACACGGTGGAGCGAGATGGAAGGAAGTAAGTTGCATCCATGTTCCTGCTGTGGTCAATTGACTGTAGAGGAGCCTGGGAACTATGATATTTGCGAGGTTTGCGGTTGGGAAGATGACCCTGTTCAAAACGACCGCCCTGATCGTGCTGGCGGCGCCAACCACATGTCACTCAATGAAGCCCGCGCTGCCTTCAAGGATGGCCGAAAAGTAAACTGACAACCATGCATGGTTGATTCCAGCCCGCCATTCAAGGTGGGCTTTTTTCATGCCCTTAAAGGGGGGATCTAATGGTCTTCGATCCAAAGCGCGCTGCTGAACAGTTATATTTGAGGCATCTGAATGAAACATACTCCTCACTGTTACACATGCTGTCGAACGATGAGATACCCCCTGATGAAATCGCTGTGATCCTGCAAGTATATGCCGACAACCCACAATTTCGAAGTCTTGCTGATATGGCGGCATCCCGGATGCTCACTGCACAGAAGATTGAAAATGCCCGGTCCTGGCGCGAAGCAGCTATGAAGGGAACACAAGGCCGGGCGATTCACAGGGCGCTTAGGCAAGAGGTAATGACAGGGCTGAATGGCTATGTGCAGCACTTGGCAATGCAGAACGCGGAGTTGATCAAAACCCTTCCCCGTGATCTGGCCAGAGATGTGAATGCGAAGATTCTTGAATGGACGATGAAGGGCCTTCGACAAGAGGAAATCACTCAGCGTCTGAGAAGTATGGTGCCCCGTGATATTGTAACAAACCTTGAATTGATAGCCCGTACCGAAGTATCAAAGGCCAACTCTGCTATCACCGAGGCCCGATGTCAGGAGATGGACATCCGATGGTACATATGGCAGACAGCCAAGGACGGCGACCGTGTGAGGCCATCCCATAGGCTCATGCAGGGGGTGCTTGTCCCTTGGAGCAATCCACCCAATCCGGAGGCTCTGCGCGGCGTACGAGCTACCTTTGGGCGATATCATGCCGGTGGGTGCCCTAACTGCCGATGTTACGCGGAGCCGGTCATTGATGTGAGTCTTCTGCCCGAGACCTTCAGGGTTTACACCGGCGGAGGAATCGAGAGCATGAACAAATCCGAATTCCAGAGGATGATAGCAGCTTAGCCCGGACACTTCCGGGCTTTTTTATTACCCAGAAAGGATGATGCCGGGTGCCCTACTATGGAAATCGCATCAGTGAAAACATTGCCATCAGGCAACCGGAGGGGTACCTGATCTGCCAGAACGTCCCGGTGGCCAGGACAGGCATGCAGGAGTATGCACCCCAGGAGCTTGGCCGAGAGGGCAATGAAATGATCCAGGTATACCGGGAGGAAAGCGAGGTCTTTTCCCCGGCAACCATCGCCAGCTTCGAGGGCATGCCGGTAACAAACGATCACCCCGGCTCAGATGTTGATGCCAATAACATCCGGGTCTATCAGCGTGGCCATGTTCAAAATGTCAGGCGCGGGCAGGGTGATCAATCAGACCTTTTGTTGGCTGATCTGGTGATCACCCATCCTGACCTGATAGAGGCCATACAGAATGGCAAAAGAGAGGTTTCTTGCGGCTACCAATGTGAGTACCAGGAAGTCAACGGGAAGTTTTATCAACGGGCAATCCGCGGGAATCATGTGGCTGTTGTTGACCAAGGCCGCGCCGGTCCCCGCGTTGCTATAAAAGACCAACGCCCCGCACAGGGCAAAGAAAGGAGCACATCTATGAGTCCCAAACCCAATTCCGCCGGTGGTATTCTCGGGAAGATCTTCAAGGCCTTTGCCCAGGATGCGGAGCCTGAAGAGCTTGATGCAGCCGGCAAGCTGCTTTATGGCACAAATGATACCAGTGGCGAACCGATCAAGGCAAAGGATGCCGAGCCGACACCCCCGACGGTCACCCCACCCCAGCAGCAACCCGCGCAACAGAATCCTCCCCAGAAGGACGAGGATCCCATGACGGTCCTGACCCAGGCTGTTACTGCCCTCGTCGCCAAGGTGGACGCCCTGGCTGCCAAGGTTGAGGGCGGCGCTGCCAAAGTGGACGAAGACCCCCTGGCTCAGTTGGAGAAGGAAGTTACCGGAGAATCCCCGGCGGCTCCCGAAGGCAACCTGATCGATCCCAAAAAATTGACCGATGAGGAACCCGCCGAAGAGGAAAAGAAACCGGAGGAGGAAAAGCCTACCCAGGACAAGGCCACCATCAAGGCGGCGATCGACGCAATCAAGCCCATCATTGCCAAGCTGCCCGAAAAGGACCGCCGGGCGGCATCGGACGCCATGGCCAAGCAGCTGAGGTCGGTATATGGCATGAATACCACCCCCGCCACCAAGGACAATGCCTATCTGGCCGTCAAAACCGCTGTGGCCAAAGGCAAGGATGGCAAGCCCGCCACCATGGATGACCGTGACCTCGGCGCCAAGATCATGCAGCAGCGCAATGCCAATATGCGCACCCAGGCTACCCAGCCTGTGAAGTAACTGGCCTTTCGGCCTTTTGAAAGAAACGGAGGATCAATTATGAGTCATAAAATCGGTGCTGATTTCCTTCAAGGCTTTCCGGGTACCGTATCCCGGCATATCGACGCCATCAAAGACAGCTTCCCCAACAAGGGCGAGGCTGTCCTGGCTTTTGGCCGTCCTGTGGTGTTTGATGCTACAAAGGCTGGCGTCATCCCCTTTGCAGCCACTAGCACGGCCGCTGACCTGGTGGGCTTCACGATCCGCACAGTCAAGCCGGAGCAGACCTATGGTGGCAATGATCCTGCTTATCAGCAGGACGAAGAAGCGGACGTTCTGCTCCGTGGCTCCATGGTGGTCGAGGTAGCCACCGGCACCCCCGCCAAGGGTGGAAAGGTCTACCTCAGAAAGGCGAACGGTGAGATTGTGTGCGCCGCAGAGGGCAGCGGTGGCGCTGATACTGTGCAACTGGCCAATGTGGTCTTCAGCCACAACGGCAAGGATGCCAACAACCGCACCGAGATTACCATCCTCACCCGGCAGATGTAATCCTGTCCGGCAGATGAAACAAAGGAGGACAATGACAATATGAGTACTCTTCCCATTGGCAGCCAAGTCGTTAATCCTTTTGGCGCTGCCCCCATGCTTACCTATGACGCCGCTTATATGCGGGACGGTTTGAGCTTTTTGTCCCGCGAGTTGGAAAAGGTTGACCCGAAGATCCGCGAACCCCTTGCGAGTACCTGGTGGCCGCGTGATATGCCTGTGCGTACCGGCGGTGGCTGGCTGGACAATGTGGCAGTGATCAATGTCAACTATGCCACCACCGGCGCTGATGAAGACAGCTTCATCGGTGAGCAGAACAACAACATCCCCAGTATGCAAGCTGACTTCGACAAGGAAAAGTGGGTGCTTTTCAGCTGGGCCCACTATCTGGACGTTCCGTATCTCCAGCAGGAGAAGCTGATCCAGATCGGCCGCAACATCGAGGAATTCCTGAACAAGGGCATCAGGCTGTTCTACGACAAGTCCTTGGACAAGAACGTCTACAAGGGTCTCACCCGGTACAACAAAACCGGCCTGCTCAACAATGCCGGCGTGCATCGTTATGCCGTGAAAAACAACGCCGCGGGTTCTTCTGCAAAGTGGAAGGACAAAACGCCCGATGAAATCCTCACCGATGTCAACTCCATCATTGCCTACACCTGGGAGGCCGTGGAGCACGTAACAGCCTACATGGCCAATCACATTCTGATCCCCATTGAGCAGTACACCAGCCTTGTTTCCCGGAAGGTCGGCACCACCGGTGACAAGTCCATTCTTACTTACCTCTATGAAAACAACATCGGTCTAAAGCAGGGCCACCAGCTGGTCATTGATCCGCTTCCCCTTTGCAAGGGTGCCGGTTCCGGCGGCACTGACCGGATGGTGGCATACTGCAACAACATTGACTGCGTGCGTATCGATCAGACGGTTACACTGCGGCGTCTTCCCACCGAAACCGCGAACCTTATGTTCCGCACGCCGTTCGTATCCCAGTTCTCCGAGGTTCAGTTCCTGGAGCCCGCCAGTGTGGCTTACGGGGACGACATCTAATCAACACTCCACACAAGCGCAGGCGCGCATGCAATCTGCTGCATGCGCGCTATTCTTATTTTTGGAGGTAACTATATGGCAAACCAAGGCACAATCAGCATCATGAGCCGCGTGGCGGCTGTTTTCCGCAACGATGAAGGCGGAGTGTATACGGTAAAACCCCTGCAGATTGACAATGCCGCCCCTGCGTGGATTCAGAAGGACCGGTTGTTTGATCTGCTTGTCAAAGATGGCAGTTTGGTGATTGCCACCACGCCAGCCATCAAGCGGGCGCTGGAGAATGACCCTACCAAGGGTGTCGGCCCTGATGGGAAGGCAATCAAGGATCAGGCTGCCGGTGGCCGGAGGAAAACGAAGGACAGGGGCGCCGAGGCTGAAAAGGAACCCGATCAGCAGGAAGAGGGGCCTGATCAGAAGGAAGAGGAGCCCGGCGTTGATGGGAATGATGCTGAATGACGGTAACCGAGTTCACCACCTTCTATCCTGAATTCAATAAGCTCGCAACTGACCGGCCCCCTGTCGTGGAGGAATACCTTCTGCAGGCGCATAGCATCTGCGATGAAGAACGCTGGATGGATATGCGCAACGAAGGGATTCGGCTCTACATCGCCCACAAACTGACGCTCTACTTGAAAACAATCACTGCGGAGAACGCAACCGACGCGCAGATAGCTGTCTCCGGGGACGCCAAGGGGATCAAGACCAACAAAGCCGTGGGCGGCGTGAGCGTCGGTATGGCCGAGAGCAGTGCTACGGCGGCTATCGAAGGATGGGGCGCTTTCAAGACAACCGAGTACGGCATCCAGTTCATGACCCTGGCCCGGATGGTAGGCATTGGAGGGATGTATGTCCCATGAATGCAAAGGTTGAGATCAAGGAAAACACCATGGCCATCGCCCAACTCCTACAAGGATGGGCCTATATTCGCAGTTCAGATGTTCTTGTTGGGATCCCCCAGGAGAGCAATGGCGGGCATGCTGGGGTGACCAACGCTGAGCTGCTATACATCCATTCTAATGGCAGCCCGGCGAACAACATCCCTGCTCGTCCAACTGTTGAACCTGGCATCGAGGATCCAAAGGCAAGGCCGGTCCTGCAAATGCTTCTTGGTGATGCTGCAAAGGCTGCCATCACCGGTAATATTGCCGGTGCACAACTGGCGCAAAAGAAGGCTGGGATGCTGGCCGCAAACTCTATCAAGGCGGTATTCGGAAGTGGGCGGCTTGCACCCCTGAAGCTATCGACAATTCGGCGAAGAAAAAAGCGAAGCAAAGCGCCGCTTGTAGATACCGGTGCCCTTCGTAACGCAATTACCTTTGTTATCAGGTCAAAGGGCAGGTGATTAAATTGATCATGCCTGATATCACCGAACTCCTTGATGATCCTGATGTTGGTGGCGGCCAGTCCTTTCAGGTGGAGCGCACTTCAGGCATACGGGCCAACGGCAAGAAGGTGCCCAGCACCCCAACACTTCACAACGCTACAGGCAACATCCAGCCTGCCCAACCAAAAGAACTTGAAAGGCTGCCGGAAGAGGACCGGAAAAAGAATGTCATAGCCATCCGGTCTACTTTCAATTTTCAAATGGGATCAGACGACGGTGGAAAGGCCTATACCGATCCCGATGTGGTCATCATCGGCGGTAAGCGTTACCGTGTGCTGAAGATCGACGATTGGAGCCTGTACGGATTCCAGTGCGCTTTCGCAACGCTGCAATAGGTGGTGGTGAGGTTCATGGATAATATACCTGCCGGTTGGGAGGATACGGTCAATACCGCCATCTATCAAGCTTCTTGTGCCGCCATGCGTATGGATCCCGAAAGTGACGAGGCTTGCGCATTTTTTCGCGCTTCCTGGCCAAGCGATGGTAGCCCGGCACCGCCAGTCAATTAGGATGTCTGCTATTACCGGCTGTATAACCGAGATGATCCCACCGCGAACACGACCTTCCGAGAGCCCACCATCACCGGCATGAAATTCACAGAAACCCTGCCGCTTGTCTGCCAATGGATCTTCTACGGCCCTAATGCAAGCAGGCATTCTTCGTGGCTTCGTACAGCCTTGTATAGGCGGGTATATGAGAGGGTCAACGATGTTGAATACCCGCCTCCAATGGGCATCCTGCGCCAAAACAATATAGTTCCCGAGCCTTTCCCTGATCAGCCTGTGCGTTTACCTGAGCCAAGCACGGACGGTTGGCGCGACAGGTCCGATCTTGCCATCCAATTCAACTATACCGAACAGAACGACTTTATATCCGACGGGGTCGAGATGCCTCCGGATATTGTGATCCAAGAGGAGGAATGAAGAATTGCTTTCCACCGATCAAATTGTGCGGGTGAATGTCACGGCTGCGTCTCCGGGGCAGGATCGCTATCGCTATGATGTTGGCCTGATCTTGGGCCCCAGCAGCCCCATTTCTGCGGCCATCCGGGTTAAAGGGTATGCATCTCCAGCGGCTATGCTTGCTGATGCGTTCACTGATGTAATGCCGGAATACCTTGCTGCCGTGAAGTATTTTGCTCAAAGCCCAGCACCCGAAGCGGTGATGATAGGGCGTATTGACACCAGCGAGACGCCAGAGCAGGCTTTGGCGGCCTGTGTGGCAAAGTCTTCGGACTTTTATCCAGTGTATTCCTGCAGCGCCACTGAAGAACAAGTTCCTGCGCTGGCCGGATATATCAAAACAACTGGCGGTATGGTTCTGATCTATGAAAACGACGCTACAATCGACGAAGCTGCTGGAGCATCCGGTGTGTTCGGCACACTGAAAGCAGCGGTCAATGATCGTGCCCTTGGATTTTGGAACAGTGCTGACTATGCCGGTGCAGCCTTGATGGGCCTTGTATGCGGCTTGGCCAATAAGTACAGGGACAAGGCATGGCAGCTATGCTACAAGCAGTTGCAGGGGATCAATCCTTCGCAGGGCATCGAACAGCCCCAGGTGACGTCCCTAATGGGCGTGAACGCGAACGTTTATGTTACCCGCGGGACAAAGAACCTGCTTGAAGTCGGAGCTGTGGCCAGCGGGAAGCGGTACGACGAGGTGATGTCACTCGATCGGATTGCCAGTGAGCTAAAGCAGGCTGGCTTCAATCTGGTCACCGGGTCTGAAACAAAGCTCCCGCAGGATGATTCGACCACCGTAAGGTTCATAAACGCCTATTCGGATATTCTTAGTGCCCACTTTGACAGAGGTGTCCTCAGCCCGGGCATTTGGCGGGAAGAGAAATACCACACCTTGGAGACCGGTACGCCTTTGCCTGACGGATACATCATCATGGCCGACAGCTACGCCAGTCAATCCAACGCGGACAGGCTGGCAAAGAAAGCGGTACCGATGTATGTGGTTGTGCATCTGTCTGGTGCAGTCGAATCGGCAGTGATTGAGCTGGCCGCGCAGCTGTAAGGAGAGTGAAAAACGATGTATACTGTTTATTCCTTTGCTGATGTACGCTGTGTGTTCAACCATCCCGATATCGGGCAGAACGTCTTGTCTGCTGATGGTGCGGTCGGAAAGATTACCATTGAGCGCGCTGGCGATATGTCCAGCCATACGGCTACTTCCAATGGCTATACCACAGTCAACCGCATACGGAGCGATAACGGCACCATCACCATTGAGGTTCCGCAAAACTCGCCGGTGGAAAAGTTCCTGCGAAAGGTCACTTCCTACTTGGATATATGCCCTTCGGATCGCTTTGCCATCGGCAGCATCACGGTTTATGATCAGGCTGGTAATGTGACCATTCAGTGCACCGGAATTACCCCACAAAAAAAGCCTGGACGGTCTTACGAGGCGACCGCCGGTAATGTCGCATTCCCCCTACTTGCGGCAAATATCCAGGAAAAATAACCACTACGGGAGCTGCTATGAATGGCGGCTCCCGTTTTTGATGGAGGTTGCAACTCATGCGTGAAAAGGAAAAGATCATACCTCTCAATGACGGTTCATACCGCCTGCGGAAGTTTCCGGCGATAGACGGCGCATATTTCGTAAAGCTGATCATGGAAAAGCTGATCCCAGCGGTTAGGGTCATTATCACGGCTTTCCCCGGCCTGTCGAAAACATTGACGGGGAAAGGGGCTGCTGAAGCCGACAAGGAATTGACGGTGGATGAGATGGTAGCTACCGTTATTCCGATCCTGTCCTCCATTTCTAAGCAGGACCTTACCCAAATCATGACCGACTGTCTCAACCGCTGTGACAAGATGCTACCTGCTGGCCCGCAGCCAGTGATGCAAGGGAATGAATTTGGAGTTCCTGACCTCGAAGATGACATTGTCACATGCCTGATTCTCTGCTACCGGGTTGTGGAGTTCAACGTGGCTGGTTTTTTCGGCGGCGGGGGCTCGCTTTTCAGCCCCACAACGATCAATCGTATCCTGCAGTTCACACCGAAAACATCGACGGATGGGCCTGGGCACCAGTAGACACCGGGCGCTGGCAACAATACCAGCTTTGGGACGGTACCTATGATCTGGACGATTTGCTGGATGTCATTGAGGCTATGACCGTACAACAGGAAAACCAAAGACGAGCGAATGAAGCTGCAAAACAGCAGCACTGAGGGAGGTATCCATTATGGCAGCAGGTTTGGGGGCAAAAACCCTGCAGGAGTATCTTGTCTCCTTAGGCGTCAAGCTCGATGAAAAAGGCATGTCCAAGATGGAGGGCTTCCTAAAAAGCTCGAAAATGGGCTTTTTAGCCTTGACCGGTATCATGGTCACTGCGGCGACCGTTGCAACGAAGTGGGTCAAGCAGGTCAATGAAGCCGAACTGGCTTTCGAGAAGGAAGCGAAAGCCCAGAAGAAAAGCATTGAGACCATCCGCGCCAGCGAAAACGCCTTGAAGGCCATGGGGAAGACCAAGCAGGAAGTGGCAAAGGACAAGTCCCTAAAGGCCGTCTATGATGACCTTGTGGCGATGAACAAGGCAATGGCTCTTCCGGACGGCAGCCGGGGCCTTGCCCTTGTGCGGAGTATCAGCCAGGAATTCTTGAAGTTCAAGTCCACGATCCAGTATGCGATGCAGTGGGTCAACTACCATATCATTTCGAAGCTTGAAGGTCCGCTCACCCGTATCCGGGATACCATGAAGGCCTGGCGCGAAAGGCTTCAGATTGAAATGCCGATGTGGACCGCAAAGATAGCGGATGGTATTGCTGTGTTTGTGCGGCTTCTGGATACAGCGGTAATTGCTGGAGGGAAGGTACTAAAGTTTCTGAATGACCTTCCAGATGGTGTCAAGGTAGCTGGTACTGCAATAGCAGGTCTCTGGAGTATCATCCGCGCCGGGCCGCTGGGATGGCTGCTGGGTGGTTTGACAGCTATTCTCCTTTTGCTCGATGATTACTGGACATGGATGAAGCATGATCCAAATCAGCCATCTGCATTGTCTGGACTATGGGAAGGCCTTGAGGATGGCACAATAGGCGAGAGGCTCACCTCGGCGGTAGAAAATGGCATCAATTCGCTAACCAAATGGATTGATGAACATGAGGCGGAAATAGCAGCCGTTGGGGAAACATTAGGAAATATAATCGCCGGTGCATTAAATATTGCCGGTATGATTGCTGATGCACTTATGGACGATGCTGTTTTGGCTGCCGCCCTTGAACTTGGTAAATCCATTTTAGGGGGGATTGAAGAAGGGATAACCTTAATGGCAAATAAGATATTTATGGCCATTATGGATCTCTTGCCTCAAGCTGTGCAGGATGCACTTGGTTGGGAAAAGGGAATGGGATGGAAAATACCAGAACCCGAACCTGATAAAAATGCATTCGTCGGTGACGGGGACAATCCTTTGGGCACAACCGTCAATCCTGGTGAGATTATTGCCGCTGATAAACAATATCCAGGCGTCGCATATCGCAATGTAGGCGACAAGTTTGTTCCTGAATATGCTCCAGAGTATGAAAGGTTTATGGATAAAAACAACATACCCCAGTTTGCAAAAGACAACCTTGCGGCTGCACTGGCACAGTATGAGAGCGGCGGAGATCCGTATTTGCCTGGAAAGGGTGAATCTTATGAGCGGTTGGATGATGGTGGCTTAACACCTGAAGTTCGAGCAATACAAAGAGAAATACTTGCTGCACTAAAAAGTGGAGATGTTGGCCCGCTTGCACTTCTACCAGGCATGGTGGAGCTTCAGAAGATCTTTACAACCGAGAAAGAGGCCCTTGATAATGGTAAATCATATCAAGCCTTGTTTGAGGAACGGATTCAAGCAGCGCTTGATGGGATGATGCGAGACAAATCAGGATGGTATGAGAACTACCAAAATGGGCACCTTTGGCCCTTCACCCCGCCGTATGATAACGGACGTTGGGATATGTGGCAAAAAGGTTTAACCGAAAAAGGGGTGTCTACAGAAGCTCAGGTCCAATACGATGCCACCCAGGTCACTCAGGCTACCAAGGAGGCCGTTGATGTTGCCCAAGGTGCTACCAAACCTATAACTATTCCAGCCAACATTGTGGTTGATGACCCCTTTCAACAATCCGCTTCACCAGCCGGCGGCGGTGCATTTTATCTTACACGAAATGCCCTGGGCGGACGGTATGACAAGCCGGTCGCATCTACCCTTGCTGAAGATAATGAACCTGAATATGTGATCCCCATCAAGAAACTCAACCGCGCCATACCCCTCATTAGAATGATGCTTTCCGAGATTGGGGAGAAGGGCCGTCAGATGCTTTCAGATTTTGGTATCACACCGGATACTGATATCGAAGCGCTTGTTGCCAGCAAAGGCCTTGGAAGGCCGGGCGGTGGAAGTCCCATCATCAACGTTGTGAATAACTACAACTACACCAATACCGTAAATGCCCCCTCTACTTTCAACATCAACGGTTCCGGGAACGACCCGCAAGCAATTGGCCAAGCTGCCTACAATGCGCAGGAACGGAACCTCGTACGCACCCTTAAGGCGGTGATAGAGTGAACAGGCCGCCTCAAACGGTGTACATCAGCCAGGGAAACATGGTCTTTTGGTTTGATGCCGTGGTCAAAGCGCAGCACACCTCCAACCTTAAAATCGAGGATGATCCAGCCAACGCCAAGGGTGAAAAGTATACCAACAATGCAAGCATTGAGCCCAAGGAGTTGGCCCTTGACATCACCATGTCAGACTGCATCAGCACCATCGACGACCTGACCACTGGCAGCGGGACAAGATCCGTGAACGCCTATCAAAAGCTAATCGAACTGCAAAAAAGCCGGGTGATGCTTGGAGTATCCACGCGGCTTTTTGATTACACCCGAATGTTGATCAAATCCATTATCGCCGTAGAGGACAACACGAACCCTGAAGGGCTGTCTGCAAGCATCACTTTTCGAGAAGTGCTTGAAGTGGCAAAGAAAAAGAAAAAGGGCGGCGGTGGTGGCAATGACGAGCAGCAAGACCAAGGGGATGTGCAGACAACCCCAGCAGGATCAGGCTTGTTCACAATGTTCGGTGATGTGTGGGGCTCCATTTTCGGGAAGTGATGTAGGCAGGTGAAAACCATGTATCAGATCATACCCCCACCGGCAACCCTCAACGAGCGCAAGACCGTTACCGTCGAGGTGGATGGTGCTAAGCTAAACCTTCAGCTCCGCTTTCGTTTCATGGAGGCGCTTGGCCTCTGGCATATGTCGATCTACAATCCCAAGACCGGTGAGTGTATGGCCAAGTCAATCCCCATTCTTAGTGGTCTTTACCCAGCTTCCGACTTACTTGGCCCTTTTGGCAGCCTGGGAATCGGCAGCGCATGCATTGTCCCGCTGGTTAAGGTACCCACCACACCAAACCCGTCAAAAACCAACTTTGGCACCGAATATGCGTTGGTATGGGGTGATCGGATTGTTTGACCGGAAGCTTACCCTCGTTGTAACGGATGACTTTGGAAAAAGCACGGAAATCACCCAGGATGATGTGCACATGGCATTTGCTTTTCAACGGGCGATCTCTTACTCCCCAGGGGCCATGAGCATTGATTTGTATCAGCTACCGAGTGATCTCGAAGGAGCCGTGCGCAGCGCCCAGAGTATAAGCCTGATTGCTCAGGAGTCCAAACGGGTGAATCTGTTTTCTGGAGATGGAGTAACGCCTGAAACAAGATTTCAAGATGGGAAAAAGATTTCTTCCATCATGGCCATCGATGGGGATGTATTCATGGCGTCCTTTGCCTCGTTCGCCCTTGCTGCCGGCAGTACTCTTCATCAACTCCTTGACGCCTGTGCGGCCAGGGGGAGTGCTGGAATAAACATTGGCTCGTATCCGCCCGTTATGGATGCCATACGCCTTCCCAGGGCGATATCTGTACATGGTAATGCCCTGGCCCGCATCCGACAGTTGGCGGCCTCTGTGGGCGCCGCATGCTATGTGCAAAATGGTGTTCTTCACCTTGTGCCGGCGGACGTGCCCCAGGCTATTCCGTTTCTGCTGAACGCAGAAACCGGGCTGATAGGTGAGCCGAAGAAAACAGAAACAGGGGCAGCATTCCAAACGCGGGTGCTGCCCCTTCTGCTAAACAATATGGTCCAAATCGAGAGCGATACCCTTAATGGAGTCTTCCGCATTGTTGCCGCTTCAGGGCGCGGTGATACCAGGTCCGGTGAGTGGCAATGCTCCTACACCGCGATTGACAATACGGTTATGGCGGCGAGAAATAGTGGCATCTGGAGGTGAGCTACATGCGGCGCCCGGCTGTTGATGAAATGATCCAGGATCCGGCCGCTCCATTTCAAGCCCTTAGAGATGCGATTAAAAGCGAAATACATTGCTCCCTACCTGGTATTGTGCATGCTTTTGATCCGATTACCCAGACAGCAACCATTCAGCCGGCAGTCAGAACAAGGGTGAAGACTGAAACTGGGATTGAGCATGTACAGCTTCCACTCCTGGCCAACGTGCCGGTGTTCTTCCCAGGCGGTGGACAGTACGCCTTAACCATGCCGATACAAAAGGGTGACGAATGCCTGGTTGTATTTGCGGACAGCTGCATCGATGCTTGGTGGCAATCCGGCGGTGTACAAAATCAGATCGACATGCGGTCCCATGATATTTCCGACGGTTATGCGTTTGTCGGTTTTAGGAGCCGGCCAAAGGCGCTACCCAATTTTCAGACCGATATTCCAACCATAACTGGAGTCGGGAGTTTAGGTGGCCCACCGGGAAAAAGTGCTTACGAGCTTGCAGTTGAAAACGGCTTCGCCGGTACTTTACTTGATTGGCTGAATTCCCTCGCTTCCATGCGGGTGGAGATAGTCTCAACGCATGGGACGGTACTGACCGACAACATCAAGCAAACCGTTCTAAGTGCGCAGGTATGGCGGGGTAGCGTCAATATCACGGACCAGATTGATGCGTCCCGGTTTGTGTGGACCCGGCACAGTCGGGATGCCATGGCGGACCAGATTTGGAATGAGGCGCACGTGGGGATGAAGAGCGTCACTATAAACACGGCAACAGTGGTCTACGAGACCACGTTCCAATGCGATATCTTGGAGGAGGGATAAGGATGCCGCCTATCGTTGCAACAGGTGCAAAGACGATTGTTGACCTTTCTGATGGCAAATCATTGACTGCCTATTTGGGCAGCAATCAGCCAAAAACGCAGGTATACAACCCCAATACGGGCGGCATATCCCCTGACTGGGCATCGGCCCCTGTGATACTAACGCCCGTAGTTTATCTCAACCAGACCGCCGTGGCCCTTAATGCGGCGGGCCTGACTATCACGTGGAAGCGCAAAGAAGGAAGCGGAGCAGAGGCGAACCTTACCACGAATGAGACCGTCACAAACAACGTGCTCACGGTGAACGCCAACAAGCTGAACAACGTCACCAGCGGGCTGCTGACCTATATCATCTATGTGGCCTATGTGGATCCTGATACGCAAAATACGATCAATGCGGTATCGGATATTTCTTTTGCTCAAGTGAAAACCGGTACCAACGCAAGACTGGCGTGGATCACCGGGGACCAAGTGTTCAAGTATGATAGCGCGGGGGCCGTGACGCCTTCGCAGATCACGCTTACGGCAAACCTTTCCGAAGTGACGGTAAGTAAATGGCAGTATTACAATGGCACCGCATGGGCTGATTACCCGACAACCGGCGACAATGCCAATATAACCAGTCAGACATTGAATGTAAAGCCGACTCACTCGGTTTTTATCAACGATACAGTGCGGATCAAGGTCCTCACATCGGATGCCAACGTGACCGACATAACCACCATTGCCCGGGTGCGGGACGGGGCCCAGACCAGCATGGCGATGCTCACCAACGGCGATATCACTTTTGCCGCTAACGCCTCTGGCCAGATCGCCACAACCACCGTATACTGCAATGTCATGGCATATACGGGCACCACCAAGGTTACGCCTGTCGTCGGGACGGTCACCGGAGCCCCGTCAGGCATGACTGTGACGCCGCAGGCCGCATCGAATAATGAGATACCCCTCAAGATCGACATTTCATCCAACGCCACGCTGGGAGGTGCGGGGCAGCTGACCGGTTCGCTATCCATACCCGTCACCTCCCCCGTCAGCACCACACTGCTGCTCACCTGGAGCAAGGTCAACACGGGCGCTACGGGCGGCACAGGTGCATCTGGCCAAAATGCCGTACTGTTTTCCCTGTATGCTCCCAATGGTTCGGTATTTGTCAATCAAGGCGGCACGTTAACGATTCAAAGCGTGGGGTATAATGGCAGTACTCAGATCACCAGCGGCGCAACATACGTTTGGAAGAAATACACTTCCGGAAGTTGGACAACCATTAGCGGGC
>JAEZQK010000097.1 GCA_023413135.1 Bacillota bacterium | reverse complement strand
TCCTGAATTGATGACCGTCGAGTTCATACTCTCACTCTTTCTATCGTATACTGCTAGTTAGGCATATTATATGCCAATTCCCAGATTCTATCAACCGATTAATCTATCGAGATCATAATTGTTTCATATTGCGAAGTAACCAGGGGGCGCTTAAAAGCGCTCCCTTTCCATTTTCCTTCTTGACAACATTCGACAAATGCATTACAATTGTAATGCATTGGAGGTGAAGGGATGAAGGAAGAACAGGTGGTTGTGCGAATTGAGCCTGAGCACAAATTGAAACTTATCGAGAAGGCGAAGGCCGCCGGCATGAATCTATCTGAGTACGCACGTATTCTATTCCTCAAAGACATTGGAATCATAAAATAAAAAGGATCCACAGCCGGCCAAAGCATCGGATCCTTTTTACCGCAAATCTCCAAGGAGACTACACGCTGAGTATAGCACGCCTCCTTGGAAAAAACAAGGAGAAATATCATGATTACTGACGATGCCATCAGCAGGATTCTCGTTAAAACAAAGGAGCAGATGACAGGGATCGACCAAGACGGTTTGCGGATCATACTGGAGGAAACGCTAAGCTGCTACATAATTACGATCAAAGAGGGCCTGGAAGCTATTTCAGATATACCAGATAAAATCCGGTCCTATATGGAGAACAAGCGCCTGGATGGATTAAGTGAAAAGACACTGCATAATAACTTGTACCACCTGAATCGCTTTGCCAGCTTCGTGCAGAAAAACGTATCTACCGTAACTACCGCCGACATCCGAAAGTTCCTTTCCTTCCTGGTGGAAACAAAACACCTAAAATGCACCACGTTGGAGACTGAGAAGTCGATCCTGAAGGCGTTCTTTTTGTGGCTGGAGGATGAAGAGTATATTGCAAAAAGCCCGGCCAGGAAGATCAAACCGTCAAAGGTCGAAAAGCGGCTCCGAAAGGCATTGACACTGGAAGAACTGGAGCTACTTCGGGATGCATGCACAACTACACGGGAGCGCTGCATGCTGGAAATGTTCTTCAGCACAGGGGTCCGGTTAGATGAATTATCAAAGATCAACATTGCAGACCTCAACTGGACCGACAATTCTCTTCGAGTTATTGGTAAAGGTGACAAGGAAAGGATCGTCTATTTCTCAGCAAAAGCAAAGGTTTACCTCAAAAAGTATTTGGCGGAGCGAGGGATCCACGAGACAGATGCACTTTTCATCAATAGCAAAAAGCCACACGGGCGCCTGGGACATAAGTCCATTGAGGTAGAAATAAAGAAGATCGCCGGCAAAGCGGGAATAAACAAGTCTATCTATCCTCACCTTCTCAGACATAGCTTCGCTACCCAGGGACTTAAGTCCGGTGTTTCGATCAACGTGATCCACGACCTACTTGGGCATGAGAGCCTTGATACAACGCTTGTATACGCACAGACCGACCGGGATACTGCGGCCTATGAGTACAAGAAGCACCTGAACCAATAAAAAGTGAAACAACTTGCCGGGAGCGGGAGACCGCTCCCTTTTGATTACTCAAAAAGGAGGTATTGACCATGGATAAGCGTGATTTGATCGTCCAGGCGGCCATTGACCGTTGCCCTGTTGACGCCTACATAGGTACGCCGCCGGCATCAAAAGTAGTATGCGGCTACATCATGGGCGCCACCGGCTGGATATGCACGCAGGCCCGTCTTGATGCCCAGGCAAAGCAATACCCTGACTACGCGGCCAAAATCTACAAATACGGCCCGCAATGGATTGGAATAAAATGCTATGACTGTGCCCAGCTCACCAGAACCTGCGCGGAAGCTGCCGGCTATAAGCTGGTATCTGGTGCTACCAGCCAATGGAATCAAGACACATGGGAAGACAAGGGCACAATCGACACACTGCCGGCCGACAGTCGAGGGATAATGCTTTTCCGCCAGGACGGCAGCAAAATGGCACACGTGGCTGTGTGCCTGGGCGACGGCACGGAAGCGGAAGCGCTGGGCCACCAGTACGGCGTTGTGCGACGCAGCATGGCCGGACGTAGCTTCACGCACTGGGCGAAACTACGCGATCTGGACGTTGGAACGACACCCACCATTCCAGACGTTCAGCCGGAAACCCCAAAAGTGCTGCAGCCCACACTGAGCCGTGGTGCTCAAGATGATATGTTTACCGGGCCCTACGTATCCAGCATGCAGCAGCGCCTGCTGATCCACGGCATCAAGTTGCCACGATACGGCGTAGACGGCGATTTTGGCCGGGAAACTGAAACGGCTGTTAAGCAATTCCAAGGGCTGCATGGCCTGACCGTGGATGGCGTATGCGGCCCCTGGACCTGGGCGGCACTGCTTAAGGAGCCAGAAGTAAATCCGCCGGCAGAAGACCTTGTGACCGTCATAATCCCCGGCATCACAAAGGCCCAGGCTGATGCATTACTGGCCACCTGGCCAGGCTCTACCATGTCAGTGGGGTGATAGCTATGAATCTTCCACGGGCGCCCTGCAGGCCTAGCCACGAGCCTTTTTAATGCACTAAAGAGTAGGAGGACCGACCAATGCAGCAGACAGTATCTATCGTGGCGGGGATAATCGGGGCGTTGGGAGTGATATGCAGCGCCATCCTGGGCGTGGCCTTATGGCGCCGTAACAAGCGCCTGGACAAGCAAGCAGTGCAGGTGGAGGCCCGCCAGGAAAGCACCGTCGACGCCAACCTTCAGGCCGATATCCGCTATATAATGCGCGGCGTGGATGACATCAAAGTTGAGCAGCGCGTCACTCGCGAGGAAATGGGCGGAATGAAAGAGCGCATAACCCGAGTGGAGGAAAAGGCATCCTCCGCCCACAAACGCCTGGACGAGCATATAAACAGCCATTGAGCTGGATAGAAAGGGAAGGTATTCCAAATGAAAAAGGTTCTCATTCTTCTCTTAGCCTTGGCCATGGTACTGGCCCTACCCCTGTACGGCCTTGTGGCCCTTGCAGAGCATCCGGTGCTGGAGGTACAGACCGCTGTGGACGGCCTAGCTGTGCCGGCTTCCGTCGTCATAGAACCGGCAGAACGGCCGCCCCTGGATCTAACTCCGTTGCTGCAAGCCGCCATCGGCCTGGCCGCAGCTGCTATTGCCGCGTATGTGATACCGTGGCTGCAGCAAAAGAAATTGATGAATTACGCCCACATTGCCGTGTATGCAGCTGAAAAGCTAATCGGGCCTCACATGGGCGAGGACAAGCTGGAGGCCGCCAAGGCTTATCTGGCCAAATGGGGCTATAATGTAGATACTGATAAGGTACGGGCAGCGATTGAGGCGGCCGTGCAGCAGCTTACACTAGAGCAGGCGAAGCAAGAAGAAAAGCCGCCAAACGCGGGCGTATAACCTATAAGCGATAAAAGGCCCCGGATCATTCCGGGGCCTTTTTATTTTTATTCTTGGTAAACCTATCGCTGACCCGCGGCGTTTTGTTTGGAGTGCGTATCAGCAGGTCGGAGATCTCGCACTCAAGCGCTTCACAAATCAAATCGATATGGTCCAAGGACATCCTTTCGCTCATCTCATGGTAGATATCATTGATAGTTCCCTGACGTATACCTGTAGCCCGTACAAGATCACTTTGATTCCATTTCCGTTCAGCTAGCAGGATGGCCAGCCTGTTTCTTACCATACGCATCCCTCTTCTGTATCCCTCTTCTGTATTAAAATAACACCATCCGTATATATGCGCTTGAAAACGGATAATTTAAACGAAATGCGTATAAAAAGTATCGTCATCACGTTAAGGTTGGGGCAGCACTTTTGTACTCTGTGCCCACTTTTGTGCCCAATTACCGCTACGTTTTATGTGCCCACTAAAAGACAAATGAAAAAACCCTTGATTTCTCAAGGGTTTTCATGGTGGGATTAGTAGGGCTCGAACCTATGACCTCCACGATGTCAACGTGGCGCTCTAACCAACTGAGCTATAATCCCATACTACAGCAGTTGCGAAAAATATTTTATCATACATCCTGAAGAAAAGCAAGAGCGGATTTTCAATTTGCTGTCCAAGCCTAAGTATGGTCAAATATGCGGCAATCCCACACAAAGAATGGCTTTGCGCATCAATATATTGATGGAATTTCAAGAGTCTATGCAGAAATCGGGCGCCGCAAAGGAGGGCGGTTGTATGCGGCGCCCAGGGTAAAGCGCGGATACAGGTAGATTTACGGTATAGCCTTCTCACTTATGGGCACGCGCCTTCAGCTTGGCGATAATCGCCTGCAGCATGATGAAAAAGCATAGCAGCAAGGCCGTCACCACGTTGAACCAGGAGGAGACCAGTTTGCCGTTGGTTTTGATCGTTCCGTTGATTAGCACGCCGAAGAACGAGCCGATCACATAGCCTACACCACCGAAATATCGATGCTGCCGGTGAGCATAACGCAGGTCAGGCCGGAGTTGTTGTACGCGAACCCCTTGTCTGCATAAATAACGCGACAGTATAGGCTTTATAACCCGGCACGGTACTCCACGGGGGATTTTCCGGTCAGGCGCTTGAAGTTCTTCGAGAAATGGGCCACATCGGCAAAACCAATCTGTTCCGAAATTTCGTGGACCTTAAGTGCCGGATCTTTCAGAAGTTCCCGGGCCCGTTGGATGCGGAGCTGGTTGACGATGTCAAAGAAATTCTTGTTCAGATGGCGGTTGATGAGCTTTGATAAATGCCACTGGCTGACGAACACATGGTCGGCCACCTGGGAAAGGGTGATATGCTCCGCGTAGTGCTGCTCCATAAAGGCCATGGCGGCCTTCACCACAAAGCTGCCCGCGGCTTCGCTTTCCGGAAGCACGCTATCGTCCGGCCCGCCTCCTACTGGCATTCCGTCCAGCGCGGCGGTCATGAAGCGGATGGCTTCCTTCAATTCTTCCATTTTGCTGGGCTTTAAAAGATACCGGCATACGCCAAGCTGAATGGCCTGGCGGGCGTACTCAAAATCCCGGTAGGCGGTGAGCACGGCTATTTGAAGCCGGGGAAACTCGCTTTTCAGCGCGGCCATCATGGAAAGGCCATCCCGGTTAGGCATGCGGATATCGGTAAAGAGGATGTCGGGCCGAAGCTTGCGGATGAGGGCGGTGCCTTCCACCCCGTCGCTGGCGGTGCCGACGACGCGGCATCCGTAGTTCTCCCAGGGCAGAACACGCATAAGCCCCTGAAGGATCACCTGCTCATCATCCACTAATATCACCGAGTACATGCGGCCACCTCCTGAACGACAGCTTATCAATACATCACTTTCCAAAGGGATTCAGGGCCATGACCTCGGCCCACACCTTCATAGGATCGGCGGTTCCCTCCACCAGGGCGGGGATTTTCGCAAACCAGGCGCTACGGGCCTCGGCATTCATATCATCCTGGATGGGAGAAAGCATGAATTCCTGGTTTTCCAGCAATCTGTAGGAAGAATCCATCAGCTGGCCGCCAAAGGAGAAGCCGCCCAGGCGCTGGCCGTTTTCACCCATGGTGAGGTAAGCCAGCAGGTTCACGGCCACGTCACGCTTGGCGGGGTCCTCCCACGCCTTGCGGCTGAGATAGAAGCCCATGGAAATGCCGCCAATAAAAGCGGTGGGCTCAGCATCCTCGGCATAGGTGGGGAAGGGCATGACCGTGATGGTTTCCCAGTTGGCATCGCGAATGCCGTTGGCGAACCAGGAGCCGTCCAACTGCATGGCCGCCTTCTTGTCACGGAACATTTGGGAAGTGACGGCCTCGGTGGTGGTGCTGGCATCCTTGGCAAAGGCGCCCAGATCGTACAGCTTGTTCAGGAGCGCCATGCCTTCCTTCCAGGAATCGGGCACTTCCTCGATGGTGGCGGGGCGGGCCTTGTACTCTTCGGGGGTGCCGCTGGCAATGATCAAAAACTCCACAATATAGTGGGGCACATCGGCAAAGCTGACGGCGATGGGCACGATGCCCGCTTCGTTGAACTTCCTGATGGCAGTTTCCAGCCTGGCCCAGTCGGTGGGCAGCTCCAAACCATACTGTTCAAACAGGTCGGTGTTTACAAACAGCCCCTCCCAGTAGGGGCGCACGGGAATGGAGTAGATCACGCCGTCGGCTTCGGCGCTGAGAGGACTCTCCTTGAGCTTTAAGTTACGATAGGAGGCGTTGATCTCACTGATAGGCACCACCCTGCTCAGGATGGGGATGGAATCGGCGGTTCTGGCAAAATAGAACAGCACGTCCGCCTCATTGCCGGCGGCAAAGTCGTTCAGCACGCCTGTCTTCCATGCTTCATCGGAAGTGGCGGAAGCATCCTCCACCTTGTTGCCGGTCTCCTTTTCCCAGGCTTCCAGCAGCTCCACATAGGCGCCGGCGGCGGCATCGGTGCCGGCAAAGATAGAAACCGTCTTGAGGGTGATGCTTTGGGAAAGAGCGGCGGATTGAAAGCCAAGGGATAGGGTGAGGGCCAGCAAAACGGCCGTCAGCTTCTTCACGGGTAAACTCCTCCTTCACATCTTAAGCGCAAGGCGGTTTCATGATAGCAATATAGTCCTGTCACATGACAGCGGCAGCTTCGCCCGCCTTTTGCTCTTGCGGCGCCGCTGAACTTGCTTCCTTATCCAAAGGGATCAAAATCGTGGCAACGGTGTCGCCATGATTGTCCTGGGCAATGTGCAGCCTGGCCCGGCCCCGGTAGATCAAACGCAGCCGCTGACTCACGTTGCGAATACCCACATGCCCTTCCCCGGGCCCCTCCTCGTTCAGCAGTGCTATGATCTTTTCCTGGTCCTCCCGTGTCAGTTGCTTCCCGTTGTTCAAAACCTCCACATGCAGGAAAGCGGCATCCGGGAACACGTTCAGGCGGATGCGGCCGCCCCCCGCCGGGGCAATGCCATGCTCAATGGCATTTTCCAAAAGCGTTTGAATTACCATGCGGGGAAGCTTGTGATGCATGAGCGTCGGGTTCACATCCTTGAAAATGGTGAGCCTGTCGCCAAAGCGCAGCCTGACAAAGTAAAAATAGGCATCGGCGATGGAAAGCTCCTGGGACAGCGGTACCATGCGATGGTTGCCCCTATCCATGCTGGCATTTAACAGCACGCTCAGCGCCTCCACCATGGCGGCGATGGCCTCATTGTTGTCCATGCGCGCCTGCCAGTTGATCATTTCCAGGGCATTGTTCAAAAAGTGGGGGTTGATGCGGCTTTGCATGGCCTCAATGCGGGCATCCCGAAGGGCGATTTCCTCCTTGAAGGCCGTATCGATGAGATGGCGTATCTGCGTGCTCATGCTGGAGAAGGCAACGCCCAGTTGCCCCAGTTCATCCTTGCCGTGCATGGGCACGGTCACGCCCAGTTCCCCGTCCGCCATGCGCCGGGAGGCCTGTGACAAAATAAGGATGGGCTTGGATATTCTCCTGTGCACAAACCACATGATGATGATGCCGATGGGCACAATGGCCAGCACCAGCACCAATAAAAGCTGCCGGAATTGCGTCATCTGGGCGTAGACGGACTTCTTGGCTACCTGGAGCCTGGTGTACAGCGTATAATCCCGTTCCGTATGACCCTGTACATAATTAAGGTTTTCCTTCATCTCCGACAATCCCTGAGGTTCGCCGGTCAAGTTAACGGCTGCCCCCTGATAGCTTTCATATCCGCCCAAAAGAATATCAAAGCCGCTGTCCCACTTAAGCCCCGCACTGTAAAGGGGGGCATACAGCTCCTGCATGTTCATGCCCAGCACCAGCATGCCGTAGCGCTCCATGCGCAGGTTGTACAGGTTGCGCACCAGATACAGGTTGCCGTTCCATCCGGCAAAGCTGCACCTGGTATCCAGGATCAGCCCCATATCCATGGCCAGCTGCTGGCAGTTTTGTTGAAAACCCAGCGCACTTTGGTACCCGGCCACGGTATACATAAATGCGTCGGGGCGGCTTAAGGGAAAGTAGGCCGCGAAGGTGAATAGCGAATCCCGGCCATACTTGCGTTCCAGGTAATTGCGGCTGATGCGGTAAAAGTCGTGATAGCTCAGCTTCTGTGCCTCAAGTCCGGCATAGGCATCATCCAGCTCCCCGTCGTAGGTGGCATCCTTGGCCAGGGTGATGGCGCGCTGGATGATTTGAATGGTGAGCGTATGGGCATGCTCCGCGCTGGAGGCCAAGGCCGCCTCCGTCTTTTCCTGAAGCGCGCCAAAAAAGGCGCCGCCCATATATCCCCCCAGCGCCAGCGCAGGCAAAAGCCAGCACAAAAGCACGATCATAAGGATGCGGAAGCGCAGGGATTTTATATATGAGCGGAGTTTTGGGCGCATGACATACGCCTCCATGCTGTTTGATTAGGTAATTGTGAAATATGCGGGCGACCAAAGGCCGCCCCTATTACGTTCGCCCGCAAAACAACACATTCCGCAATTGCCTGATTTAGCTACATCTTCAATCCCAGGAAATGGGCGGCGGTCAGGCACATCGCTTCCGCCCGCTCCCTGTCGGGCATTTCGCAGAATACCCGGAGCCTTGGCTCCGTGCCGCTGAAGCGGATGATGATCCAGCCATTTACAAAGCGGACCTTCACGCCGTCCATGTAGGAAACGCTTTCGACTTCCTCCGGGAAAACCGGCAGCTTCTTTTCCTCCATCAACAAACGAAGCAGCCTCTCCTTTTGCTCCGGCTCAAAGGGCCAGTCATATTCGGCCATATAGGCTTCGCCGAATTCCTGGTACATTCTTTTCGTGAGGACGCTCAGCTTTTCCCCGGTGACTGCCATCATTTCCACAAGCAGCGTTGCGGCGTGGATGCCGTCCTTGCCCAGAATATGGCCACGCACCGTGAGCCCGCCGGAGGACTCGCCGCCGATCACGGCATTGTATTTTTCCATGGCGGCAGAAATATGCTTGAAGCCCACGGGCACCTCGTAGCACGTTTCCCCAAAGGCGGCGGCCACCTTGTCCAGCAAGTGTGTGGTGGCCAGATTGCGCACCGCCGGGCCGTGCCAGCGCTTGTACTTGAGCAGGTAGTAATACAAAAGCACCAGAATCTCATTGGGGTGGATGAACCGCCCGGTATCGTCGATCACGCCGATTCGGTCCGCATCCCCGTCGGTGGCGATGCCGATGTCGGCCCTGCTCTCCAATACCGCGCCGCGAAGCGCGCCCAGCGTTTCCACATTGGGTGCGGGGAGCCTGCCGCCAAACAGCGCGTCGTGCCGCTCGTGGATCACATCCACATCGCATCTGGCTGTTAGAAGAATGGTCTGCAGCGACGTGCGGCTCACGCCGTACATGGGGTCCAGGATAATGCGCAGGTTTCTGGAACGGATGGCATCCATGTTCACGCCGCGGATGATGGCATCAAGATATTGGTTTTGGGGATTGATCTCCTCCACCAACCCCTTCATCACCGCATGCTCGTAAGGTATGGCGGAGATCTCCTCTTTCCCGATCGCGTTGGCGCTTTCCCCGATAGGCTCGGTAATCTCCTGGGCCGCGTCCCGCCCGCCCCTGGTGAACAGCTTGATGCCGTTGTACAGCGCCGGGTTATGGCTGGCGGTAACGGCCATGCCGTAATGCAGCCCGTAATAGCGCACCGTGAACATGATCAGCGGCGTCGGAGCCTCCCTTGTGATCAGATAGGTGTGGATATGCTCCGCCGCCATCACTTCCGCCGCCCAGCGGGCCGCTTCCCGGGATAGAAAGCGCCTGTCGTAACCGATCACAAAGCCCGGAGTAACAACATCCTCCGCTTTCATGCGGCGGGCCACGGCCAATGTCAGCCGCTGCACGTTTTCCTTGGTAAAATCCTCCCCGATAATGGCCCGCCAGCCGCCCGTGCCAAACGTAATCATGGCTTTCCCGCCTCTCCCCTATTTTACATGTTTCCCATAACAACTTCAACGGTGTGCACCGTACCTGCCTGGCATACGGGGATGCGGTCCACATCCTGCCCGTCCAAGCGCAGCCGGGAAACGCCTTTTTCCACATGCGTGGGATTTTTCACCGCGATGCGGTAGGTTGCCCCCCGGAAGACGCGGGTGACCGTGAAGCCCTCCCAGTCTGCCGGAATGCAGGGGTCGATGGTCAGGCCGTCCCACTCGGGCCGGATGCCCAGCATATACCTGGTGGCGGCGTAGTAGGCCCAGCCTGCGCTGCCCGTCATCCAAGGGTGCCTGGCCCTTCCGTGGGCGGTGTGCTCCTTGCCCATGATGAACTGGCAGTAAGCATAAGGCTCACTTTGACGGATTTCGATCATATCGTTTTGGCGTACCGGCAGCAGCGCGTTGTACATCTTCATGGCTTTGCCGCCCCGGCCCAACATGGTTTCCGCCACCCAGGCCCAGGGGTTGGGATGGCTGAAAATTGCCCCGTTTTCCTTCACGCCGGGATAAACGCGGGCAACAAAACCGATGGAATCGTCGGGAATGGTGAAGGACGGGGCGTTGAGCATCAGCCCGTAGGGGGTGAACAGATAGTCCATCACCGCGTCCATGGCGGATTCCCCCTGCTCCCGCGTCACCGCCCCGGAGATCACGGCCCAGGTATTGCTCTCCAGGTGCACTTTCCCTTCAGCGGAGTCCAACGTGCCGATGGGCGCACCTTTGCCCGTAATACCGCGAATGAACCACTTGCCGTTCCACAGAACGCGGCGGCAGTTTTCCGCCATTTCTTTTTCCATGGCCCGGTATAACCGCACATCCTCGCTGCGGCTTAAGTAATTCGCCACCGAGAGGAAGTGGTTCAAAGCCCACAGGTGCAGGAAAGCCACCATAGCGCTTTCCCCGCCACCCAGGTTCAGGCAGTCGTTCCAGTCGGCCCGAAGTCCTTTGGCAATGCCATGGGCGCCCAGCTGGCTGTAAGTAAAGTCAAGGATCTTCTTCATGTGCTCGTACACCGTATCCTGGCCGCCGTCGGCATAGGGGATCACCTGATGGAAAAAGTCCGTATCCCCCGTTTCCCGCACATATTCGCAGATTGCGGGGATCAGCCACAGCGCGTCGTCGGCGCATACGTCCTTCAGGCCATGGATCATGGTGCTCTTGTCGGGCGTAGGCACCACCGTAGGCGACTGGAAGGATTGCTTTTTGCCCGGCGTGAACCAGGCGGGGTCAAACAAGTGCAGCCCATAGCCCTCCCGCACCTGGCCCCGCAGCAATTGCAAAATACGCGTGCGGCACATATCCGGATTGGAATGGGGTACGCACATGGCATCCTGGGCTGTATCCCGGTAGCCAAGACCCGTGCGGCCGCCCACCTCAATGAAGGAGGCAAAGCGGGAGAACATGACGTTGACCTCGCTTTGGTACAGGGTCCACAGGTTCAGGCTGGTATCCATATCGGGGTTGGGCGTTACTATTTGCAGCCTTGAAAGCTTTTCCGCCCAGAAGGTAGCCAAATCTTTGAAAGCCGCGTCCACCGCAAGGAAATCATACTTTTCTCTGGCCTTCTTCGCCTCTTTGCAGTTGCCCTGACCGAGAATGAACAAAATGCGCTTCTTTTTCCCCGGCTTTAAGGTGATGTGGGTATGCAGCGCCCCGCAATGGTTGCCCGTCTTTTCAAAGCTGCCTGAAAGAAGTCCCTTTTCCACGCCAAGGGGATTCGTTTCGGTGCGGTATGGGCCGATGAAACCATCCCGCAAGCAATCAAAACTTACGGGCTGGAAGCTGGCGGTGAAGTATTGGTAACTGTCCTCCTCGTAGTGCAGTTCGTATTCCACGGCTCCGTCCTGATACCTTGAACCGGTGGCGTACAGGCTCATTTGGAAGTTTTGATTGTCCATATCGATATGGTGGAAGGAAAATTCCACATACCCGAACACATCCAGCGCACGTTCCTTATCGGAGGTGTTCTCGATGGTCACATCCCACAAAACCACCTCATCGTTTCTTGGAATGAAAATGGTCTGGCTGGCAGAAATGCCCTCGTATTCGCACAGATATTTTGAATAGCTGAGCCCATGTCGGCAGGCGTATTTCGCCTGTGTGAGCGGGAGGCCTGTGGGCTGCCAGCTTACCGACCAGTATTTGCCCGTTTCCGCATCTCTCAAATACACATAGTGGCCGGGCCTGTCCATAGGCACGCCGTTGGGCCGAAAGCGGGTAATGCGGTGGTACTGGGGCGAATCCAGCCATACATAGCCTCCCGCCGTATGGTTGAACACACCGCCCATCCGCTGGGTACCCACATAGTTGGTCCAGGATACGGGCACGTCCACCCGGTCGATCACATATTCCTTGGCCGCATTGTCAAAATACCCGTAGCGCATGAAAACGCCTCCCCACAACTTCTTATGCTACATCATACCACACATACACCCCATATGACATGCACCCTCATGGCTTTTGTTGTCTTCCATTGCCATGCGGTACAACCCGGCAGTGCGGATATGCAAACGGTGGAGTTATTCAGATATGTAAAGCCCCGCACCCAATTCTGTGCGGGGCGGACGCCCTTTAGGGTCGGCCTTTAGAAATCCAGCCTGAATATCCACTGTAGCGCTTCGATGTATATCTGCATCAGGTCTTCCCTGCTCATGGAAGGAGTAAGCCACATGGCATCCACCTTGTCCCATTTTCCCATCTCATAGTTCAGAACAAGATCCATGGCACACTTGATATCGTTGTCCTGCCCCAGCAAGGCCTCCTTCACCCCGGGAGATATAGGCAGTTCCCTTATGGCTTCCTCCATGGTGCAATCGAGCAGCACATGTATGGCAGAGAAAAGTCCTGCCAAAAAGTAGTCGTTTTCTCTAGTGCCCTTGCCGGTTTTCAATGCCAGCAGCTCCATAAATCTCGCGCGTATAAGGCAGGTGGTGATTAATTCCTTGTTCTCAACGTTTCTTACATCCTTGAGAAGAAGGAGATACACCCATTTTCTGATTTCAATCAAACCCAGGCGGGACAAAGCGAGCCTGATAGTGCAGACACCATACCTGGTGCCATAGTATACCGATCCGGCCAGCTTTAAAAGCTTGTATGAAAGCCCAACATCCGTTTGGATAATCTCTACAAGTTTCCGAAAGGCGGGCTCTTCCCGGTTCAGCTCCGCCATCAGCCGCAGCAGGGTCGATGGAATGCTGACGATCTCCTGCTTCTTTTCAATCACCGGCCTGCTGAAGAAGTAGCCCTGAAAGTAATCATACCCCATGGAGGCGGCCAACTGATATTCTTCCCTTGTCTCCACCTTCTCCGCCAGAAACTTCACGCGTTTTCCATATTTTCTAAGAAACCGGCGCTGTTTTTCAAAACCCACTACGGTGAACTCAACCTTGACGATATCAGCCAGTTCAAGCAGCGGAATGCCGGATTCCTCAAAGGTAAAGTCATCCAGGGCGATCATATACCCCTCCGCCTTGAGCTTTTGGCAAGCCTTGATGACTTCAGGCGAAACCTCCACCCTTTCCACTATCTCCACGACGATACTCCCCTTGGGCAGCAGCAAGGGAATCTCCCTGATCAGCATCTCTGTGGAGAAATTGATAAACGCCCTTGTTCCGCTTGTAAGCTCATTGAACTCCATCACCAGGAAAGCGCTGTTGATCAAATCCGCCGTCGCCTGATTATCGTCAACACCTTCGAAAAAATTGTTCATGCTCCGCCGGTATAACAGTTCATAGCCGACAATGCCCATTCCTTTATCAAATATCGGCTGCCGCGCTACATAAACTTCCACAGCGGTTCCCTCTTCCTGTCAGGCAGTAAATAAATATCATACTACACATAATAATGACTGGGCGATTTTTTGCGCGAATTTTTACTAATTATAGGGGAATTTGCGAAAAAACGCAACCACTATCAAAATTGAAGCAAGACCCAACTCCGTTTTCTATACTATGCTACACGCAATTATCGTATTCATAGCACAATTATCAACAAGCATATCAAAAAACACTGGTCGAGCTTAACGCAGACCGGTGCATGGGGATCACAGGTGAAAAATGCAAACCCGAGAAAATGAAACCTTATTTTCCCGGGACTGCTGCCAAAATAGGAACTATTTGGGGCAGCCTACATCAAGGTTCCAGCCTGAAAGCCCATTGCAAGGACTGTATGTACAGGCTCATCATCCTATCCCGTATCATCCCGGGGGCAAATCTGCTGATGTCTATTTCATCCCATTTGCCCCATTCATGGTAAAGAACAAGCTGCAGCGCATACGCGATATCATTTTCCCTTCCCAGCAACGCATCCTTCACCTCCGGGGCGATGGGTAACTCCCTGAGCGCCTCTTCCATGGTGCATTCCAGCAGCACATCAATAGAAGAGAACAACCCCGTCAGGAAGAAGTCATTATGCTTTCTGTCTCCGTCGGCTTCCAGCGCCAGCAACTCCATGAATTTTGCCCGTATGAGGCAGGTTTTCACCAATTCCTTATTCTCTGCGCTCTGCATATTCTTGAGCAGCAGCAGATAAACCCATTTTTTGATCTCATTCATCCCCAGACGGATCAGCGCCTGCTTGACAGTGTATACGTCCCCCCTGCTCCCGAAAAAGACAGATCCGGCAAATCTCAGCAGCTTATAGGAAAGGCCCACGTCCGCCTCAATGATCTCCGTCAGCCTTTGGTAGATCGGCTCCGGCTGGTTCAGTTCCTGCATCAAACGTATCAGGACCGTGGGCATGCTGGCAATTTCTTTTCTTTTTTCGATGACCGGCCTGCTGAAAAAGTAGCCCTGAAAGTAATCATACCCCATGGCGGCGGCCAACTGATATTCTTCCCGCGTTTCCACTTTCTCGGCCAGAAATTTTACATGATTCCCATACTGATGAATATATTTACGCTGTGTTTCGACATTCACGGCTGAAAATTCAACCTTTACAATATCCGCCAATTCCATCAAAGGCATGTTGGATTCCCGGAAGGTAAAATCATCCAGCGCAATCATATAGCCTTCGGACTTTAATTTTTTGCATGCCTGAAGTACCTCCGCCGTGGCTTCCACCCTTTCCACTATCTCTACGACGATATACCCTTTGGGTAGCAGCAAAGGAATCTCCTTGA
Organism: Bacillota bacterium; assembly: GCA_023413135.1. GTDB lineage: Bacteria > Bacillota > Clostridia > Christensenellales > Aristaeellaceae > JAEWAH01. The sequence goes on along the minus strand of JAEZQK010000097.1, from coordinate 56,852 downwards.
TCAACATCTCCGCGGAGAAGTTGATAAATGCCCTTGTTCCGCTTGTGAGCTCATTGAACTGCATCACCAGGAAGGCGCTGTTGATCAAATCCGCCGTTGCCTGATTGTCGTTGTCGCCTTCGAAAAAATTGTTCATGCTCCGCCGGTAGAACAGTTCATAGCCAGCAATATCCATTCCCCTGTCAAAGATAGGTTGCCGTGCTACATATACTTCCACAGCAGTCACTTCTTCCCGTCAGGTACCGGATAGGTACCATTCAGTTTTTTGTTGTATGTGCACCTAACGCGCAATTAATACATGATTTGCTTTGATTATAAGGAAAATTTCTGAAAAACGCAATATTTTCCAAAAATATCAAATCTTTGGGTTCCATATGGAGTCCCTGATCCATTATCTTCTATCGCGGCAGGGGAACGGAATGTAAGTGGCGAATGAATAACAGTCTTAGCACCCATCATACGATATGGATACTTTGTAAAACATACGCACTTTCAAATATCTTCAAGGAGGCCTTCCACATGCCCATCACCGCCAAGGATATCGCCAAGATGCTGGACCACAGCACGCTTCAGCCCTTTCTCACGGAGGAGGATATCATTAAAGGCTGCAAGACAGCCCTGAAATACGGCACGGCTTCCGTCTGTGCCCGCCCCGCCGACATGCCCCTGGTCGTGACGCTTTTAAAAGGCAGCGATGTAAAGCCCTGCACCGTCATCGGCTTCCCCCACGGCGCCCACAAGACGGAAACAAAGGTATTTGAAGCCCGTCAGGCCTTGGCCGACGGCTGTATGGAGCTGGATATGGTGCTGCACATTGGCAAGCTGCTGTCCGGCGACGATGACTACGTATTGAACGATATTGCCCTGGTGGTCAAAGAAGCCCACGGGGCGGGAGCCATCGTGAAGGTGATTCTGGAAACATGCTACTTAAGCGAAGAGCAAAAAATACGGGCGTGCCGCCTGTGCGCCCAGGCCGGGGCAGACTTTGTCAAGACCAGCACGGGATATGGTACCAAAGGCTGCACCATCGAAGATTTGAAGCTCATGCGGGCAAATGTGCCGGATCACATGCGCGTTAAGGGTTCCGGCGGCATCAGGGACCTGGATACGGTGCTGGCCGCAAGGGTCGTCGGAGCCTCCCGCTGCGGCGTCAGCGCCACGGAAGCCATCATGGAAGAGGCTCTGAAGCGGGAAGCGGCGGGTTTGCTCAAGGAAGCGGAAGTGCTAAAGGATATGGAGGGGGGGTATTAATTAACTGCCAATAGTTTGGGATAACACGGCTGTGGAAAAAGCATGCGGGTGATCCAAGCTTCCCGCACCAGGATATAGTATTCTCCTACTGAGTAATGAAAAGTAATGAAAACTGAGAAGACAGTCGACCTTCTTGAGCTTGAGCAGGGTCACGAACGGACGAGCATGGTCATTTCTTGGACGGAGGCATATGCTATCCGCCTTTTGCTGTATGCTTCCGGGCTCATTCGCTCACATAGCACGTATTTTACAAGTTCGCCCAAACGTTTTAAATTTAAGAAATGATGTGCTGTGGCGATATACATTATGCGTATGGATTTTTTGCCAAAGAGCTATCCAACACGCTATACACAGGGGCAATAGGAAGTGTTCGAGTGCATTGAATTTTGTAAGTCTGTTTCCTCTGGTTTATTGGTGAATGAGTGTGAAGCCCGTGTATAGCAGGAAGTTTGGGAGGTTGCTATGCCACAGCTGCATCATAATAAATTCAAATCATTTTATTGGTATTTAAAGTATAGGTTAGCACAGATAAAAATCTCTGAAGTATTTGTCTATGGAACCGGCCTGCATGCGCAAGGTCTCACGGCCTTTTTGCAAGATGAGAATATTCGTGTCATCGGCTTTATAGATGATGGTTTGGGACAAAATCATCAGAACGTTTTTGAATCTATCTCCATTTTTCGAACAGAGGATGTGGAAACGCAGCCTAAGACGATTATCATCGCATCATGGGATTATCAGGAGGTGATTTATAAACGGCTTTCTGAGCGAAAAATGCCGGAAACACAAATTTTTAAAGTTTTTGAACAGGTGTCTATCCAACCTGATGTGAGAGTGCCATCTTTTATTCGCATTGCGAAAATACATAATAGAATCCGGTCGATTCTTTATGTCGGGGATAATACCGATACTCCGAACTTTGGATGCCGTGCAACCAGTCAGGCACTGTATCAACTTCTTTCCAAAGCGGTAACGGTCTCTGATAAAATAAGTCGAAATGAGATACTTGCTTTATTTGAGGCAATACCGATTGGCGAAGATTTGCTCCAATATTTTGCTGCTGTCAAGAAATACAACGATAGGATTTTTGATGAAATCAAGCTCCGCATCAATCAAGTCGATGCTATTGTGCTCAACGGAGAAGGTAGCTTTATTTTTCAGTCACCGCCAAGACTGGATATGCTCAATTACGCAGTTATCATGCTTGCTTGTATCGAGGTTGGAAGACCTTTTTATATTTTGAATGCCATGTTCACTCCCTTTGCCAATGAGCTGTTCAATCATAAGCTGATGGAAGCATGTCTGCCCATATTAAAGGCTGCGCAGGTGGTGGCGGTAAGAGATCCCCATTCTGCGGAACTCTTGGCTCAGTATCATGAAAAAATCAATATTCAGTATGTGCCTGATGCTCTCTTTTCATGGTTTACCTTTTATGAGGAGAATAAGCAGGTGCTTAGGGGGATTCTAAAAAATCCTCAGTGGGTACTGCCTTTTTCCGAGCTTGGAGGGTATGGCTGTGACATAGATTTTGAAAAGAGCTACATCCTGATGAGTGGAAACTCTTACGCAGCCCATTATCCGACACAAGCCTACCGCTCGTTCATGCAACTGGCGGAGATATTACGGGATTCTGCCAGACAACGAAATATGCAATTCTTTCTAATAGAGTGTTGTGCCGGAGATAGGATACTCAGGGATATTGGAATGCAGATGAAGATACCGGTTATTCCCATTGAAACCAATATACGCCTTGCCGGTTACATACTGGGTAATGCCGCCTGTTTTGTTTCAGGGCGATACCATCCATCCATTTTGGCTTCTTTGGGCGGAACGCCTTGTGTCTTCATGGGAAGCAATTCTCATAAAACTGCGTCATTGCAAGAGGTGCTGGAGATACCCGAGAACAAGCAGATCGTATTCAATGCCCTTCCCGATGCGGAGGAATCGAAGAGGATTGTTACATTTGCAGAGACTGCCATCGATACATCTGATCGTGACGCAATAAGAAATATCTGTAGGAAAAAGGAACTGCTAACGCTACAAGTGATAGCATTTTTGAAATAGTTTTTTAGTTGGAGGAGAATCTATGATTATCGAAAAATTAGTAATCAAAACGGGGACAGTCTGTTCTTTGCGATGTGAAAAATGCGGCGAATTCAATCCATACTTTTTATCGAAGGAAAAATCTTTTTTATTGAGCGCCGAAACCCTTTGCCGGGATGTATTCCGTATTCTGATGAGAGTAGCAAGGATCAATACCATCCATATTGCAGGGGGAGAGCCTTTTTTGCATAAAGACCTGTTTTTGCTTGTTAACTTTCTGACGGCTCTGCCTTCCGTTGGAACCGTAGAGGTTGTAACAAACGGTACCGTTGTGCCGGATGATATTACGCTGGCTGTATTGCGGAATTGCGGTAAAAAAATCGTTGTATTGATAAGTGATTACAGTGAGGCGGGAGTTGACAACCGCTCTTTGATTGATTCCTTTCAGAGGCAAAAGGTGAACCATGTTGTAATGAAAGAAATGATATGGAAGGATAAAAGCGATATTTCATTAAAAGATTACAGCAGCAGTGACCTAAATGAAATCGCAAAGAAATGCAGCTCTTTCCGTAAAAGTTATTTTAGCCTTGTAGATGGAATCGTAACGGCTCACTGCCCCACAGCAGGCAGTTTACTTTACTATCTGGATCTTCATCGTGATGTGACCGGTTTCTTTTTTGATCTTAGGTCAGCCTGCGATGGAGAGATTGAAACAAAGCTCCGTGAATTAGACGATAAGACGTTTACTCCCATGTGCCAATATTGCATTCCTACCTATCAAGCTTCTGATTGTATTGCAGGGAGGCAGCTTTTATGATACAGATTGATGAATTTCAAATGAAGAGAATTGCAGAAAGCGGCAGGCCGGTCTACCTGTATGGCGCATCTATGCCCATGTGCTTTAAGTTACTGCAGTATTTTGAAGAGCATGCGGTGAAGCTTTCGGCAGTATACGACGAAGCTTTTCTGCTTTTGTACCATTTAAATAAATATGAAAACTTTAGGCGGGAATATGATAAAAGGGGGATTCTTATTCAACCGCCGCCCAATGATATCCGTTCCATTTCCCCCGGGATTGTAATTGTGGCGTGTGCGGAAAGGCAGGAGCGAAAATGGATGCGGTATTTTGGAGCGGAAAACTATCATACCGTATTCAGTGCCTTTGATATCATTTTCTATCCGAATTATTTGCGCTGTGTAAAGGAAAACCGAAGAGATGACTTACTCCTGGGCTGCCGCAGTTGCGTGGCAGCCTTCAGAAGCTGCCCGGTCCGGTCAAGCTGGTATGAAAGAAGAAATTTAAAAAAACCTCAAAAGGTTTTGCGTCATATCGCTGTAAAAGCAGGGTATGTCTGCAATTTGAAATGTGAATACTGCTGTGAGTTTTTGCCACACTTTGACGATAGCCATAAAAAGCCCTTTGATGCCGACGGGGTAATCAGCGACATAAAAAAACTGTCCGAATCCCTTGAGTACATCAAAACCCTGAGCTTTTCGGGCGGGGATGTCATGCTGAACAGGCAGCTTGCCAAGGTAATCAGGGAGACGGTCCGGCTGGAGAATGTTGGGGAGGTTTATGCTCTGACCAACGGAACCTACGTTCTTCATGATGATGTCCTGAGGGCTATAGAAGAGAATAATGAGCGAGTGAGAATCGTAATCAATAATTATGATATCAATGCGGGTTCCAAAGAACTGCAAGCCCAATTGAAAAAGAGAGAGATTTCTTATCAGGTACGAGACAATAACGGCTGGTACGATTTTAGCGATCTTTCTTTTCGGGGGCGAACGGTGGAAGAACTTAAAGCATTGTACCAAAACTGCAGTTTTGATAAAAGTGACGGATATTACTATATTATGATGGAGGGCAAACTGAACCTGCGCTGCGGAGTTGCGAACGGGATGCTGTATTATCTGCACAAATGGGCGGAATTCAGACAGGATTGGATTGATACCCGCCAGTTGTCTGGTGCTGGAATTCCAGCGGCCTTATCTGCCCTGGAAGATAGAGCTTATCTGGATATATGCAATTATTGCGCTGGGTGCAGCGAAGAAAAGAGAACACAAAAGGCGGCGGAGGTGCAGCTATGAAAGCAACGAATCCCTATCTGATCGCCGAGGTAGGATGCAACCACAAGGGCGATCTGGAGATCGCACATGAATTTATTAGGACTGTGGCAGTCTTCTGCAAAGCAGATGCAGTAAAATTTCAGAAGCGCTGCAATCGGGAATTGTTGACGGCGGAGCAATATGATGCCCCGCACCCAAATCCGTATAATTCCTACGGTAAAACCTACGGCGAGCATCGGGAATTTCTTGAATTTACCGTAGAGCAGCATGCGCAGCTGAAATCCTGGTGTGAAGAATGGGACCTCGCATACAGCACATCGGTGTGGGATCTAACTTCCGCAAAAGAGATTGCCACGCTGAATCCCCGCTTTATCAAAATTCCTTCTGCGTGCAACAATCATTATGGGATGCTGGAGTGGCTTTGCGAAAACTATCGAGGTGAAATCCATATTTCGGTAGGAATGACGACGCGGAAGGAAGAGGCGGATCTGATCGATTTCTTTGTACAAAGGGAAAGAGGTCAAGACTTGACCGTCTATGCCTGTACCTCCGGTTATCCGGTGGCACCGGAGGATGTCTGTTTGCTGGAGATTCTGCGCCTTCGGGAAAGCTATGGAGACAGGGTGAAGCAGATTGGCTTTTCGGGGCATCACAACGGGATTGCCCTTGATATTGCGGCTTATACGCTTGGAGTAGGCGTCATAGAACGCCACTTTACCCTCGATAGAACCTGGAAGGGGACAGACCATGCAGCCTCGCTGGAACCGGACGGTCTAAGGAGATTGAAGCGAGATCTTATGAATACACAAAAAGCACTGTCGTACAAAAAAGACGAGATTCTTCCTGTGGAGCAGGTGCAACGGGATAAATTAAAATATAGGGTGAATGAAAAATGAACATCGCTTATATTCCCGTACGGGGTGGGAGCAAGTCCATTCCAATGAAGAACATAAAATCAATTGCAGGAAAACCGCTTGTCTATTGGGCGGTCAAGGCTGCCTGTGAGTGCAAAGAAATTGATAAGGTATTTGTCGGCACCGACAGCGATACGATTGCATCAGTCGTTGAAGGCTTTGGATTTACCAAAACTGCGGTCATTGGAAGAAGCGCGGAAACGGCTACAGATACGGCTTCGACAGAATCCGCCATGCTTGAATTTGCAGAAAAATATCATTTTGACAAAATTGTTTTGATTCAGGCGACTTCGCCGTTAATTACCGCAGATGACTTGGCTAAAGGCTTTTCGTTGTTGCGTCAGAAGGATGTGGACAGTGTGCTGTCCGTTGTTCGGCAGAAGCGGTTTTTGTGGGAGGATTCAGAGGGAGGCCATGCTTTACCGCAAAATTATGATTTCTTCCGCAGACCGCGCAGACAGGAGTTTAGTGGATTCCTCGTAGAAAACGGCGCATTTTACATTACAGACAGAACCTCCCTGCTTCAAAGCAAATGCCGTTTGTCGGGGAACATCAAAACGGTTGAAATGCCGCCGGAGAGTTATGTGGAGATCGATGAACCGGAGGACTGGCTGATCGTTGAGCATCTTTTGCAAAGACGGCAGAAATCATCAGGAATTCCTGAAATAAAAATGTTCCTTACAGATTGCGACGGTACGCTGACAGACGGAGGTATGTATTATTCTGCTGAGGGTGAAGTAATGAAAAAATTCAACACCCGTGACGGCGCCGGTTTGCGCCTTTTAAAAGAGCGTGGAATCATCACGGGGATCGTTACAGGAGAGATTTGTTCCTCCGTCCGCAAACGGGCAGAAAAGTTGGGTGTAGATGAACTCCTGATGGGAGTCGGCGATAAGAAGACTGCAATTTCGTTGCTATGCGATAAGTATGGCATGGATATTGCTTCTGTAGCCTATATCGGTGACGACCTGAACGATGTGGATGCGATCGCCTTCGTCGGTTATGGTATATGTGTCAGCGATGGCTGCCCGGAAGCAAAAACGGCGGCGGGCTATGTAACGAATGCCCGCGGGGGTGATGGTGCTGTACGCGAGGCAGTTGATCTCATTTTGAAAGGAAATAAGGCGTAATATCTTGGCCTGCCTGGAAAAACAGCTTACTTCCATGCATGCTCCTTTTTCACTCATCTATTTAAACAACCCATCAAAGTCCACCCGCTCAAACACCTCCAATTTGCCGCCTCGGGTGGCGTTATATATCCGAAAGCCATGTTCCCGGGAATACAGCTCTGCCTTTTTGTAGGCTTGTTCGGTGGAATTTACGTCGGAAACATGAATCAATTCGCCCACCTTATAATAGTCGCCGCAAAAATGATCAGCGTTGTTCGTATCTGCAATGGCCTGCGGGGGAACGATCTGTTCAAAATAGTTGCATGTTTGTGCGTAATAATGATCGACACCTAATAGATATATCTCGGCAAATCCCATATATGCAGCCCATTGCATCATAAGATATACGACATTAAATCCTTCGTAAACAAAGCTTGCCGCATCCTGCGAAAACGAAGGATATGGTTCATGGAAAGTTTCATAAACCGGAAGGAAGTTATGCTTATTGGGTTTGATCTGCAAATGCCTTGCATTGAACAAAAATGCATTTCCACCATGGATCAACTTTTCAAGCATATCAGAAGGCATGATCTCTTCTGTATATGCAAAAAACTTTTTTCCATGAATATCCATGATTGCATCCCAATTCTGCGCAATAAATGGTGCATCCGATGCAAAATAGTAATCTGGCCGCCAATGTGTTTGTTCAAAGATTTTATAGATCTTATTGCACGCAAATGAAATGTATTCGTACTGTGCGATTTTGTCCAGATCCTCCGTCCGTAAGCTGGGTCCGTTTCCAATGATAAAGCAACGCATCCCTTTATGTCCGTTTGCAAATTTCTCCAAACGGGGGTCCTTGATGTATTTTTTCGCTTCGCTTTGAACGAAAAAATCCACTCCCGAAATGCCCGCGCGTTCCAGCTGCTCCTTTATTTCACCAAATAAACCCGGCGCTGTGGAAATGATGATATGATACCCTTGGTAGATCCTTCGCAAATCTTCCGCCGATATGACCGGAACCCCAAAGTAATATAGGCCTGCCTTGTGATTGTCTGCAAAAAAATGTACATTCCTTCGGCCATAATAATCCAGCGCCTGTTTCCCTATCTTCCCGGCGCCAAAGAGGATAATAGGCCTATTCATTGTTTCACCGTTTTTCATTTGCTTTTCCTTTCCGGGCTTAATCCGATCATGAATCTGCATTGACCTGATATAGGCCGCCATCCTGTATCCATGCATTCAGGTGCCGGTATCTGCGCATATACAGTACAACGGCAAAAACCACCATGCAGATTCAACAGTTAGCAATTTATCCGGATCGCGTCCCGAGTGGCCTGTAAATAATCCTCTCCGTATTTTTCATCAGGTTCCAGATGATTCCCCTCCGCCCATTCATTCCAGGCGTTGATGAAAATGAACCGTTCCTCGGGAGGTCGCCTTGATGTAAAATCCACTAATGATGCAAACAGCTTCTCATATTCATAAGGATTACATCCATGGACAATGGTTGCTTTCTCCTTTCGTCTAGCCGTATTGTCAAAACCCATCATGGCTGTCCGAAATCGCAGTTCCTCCTCCGTTCGGCGGTTCATGCTGCATTGTACATAATGCTTGTAGTCAGCCACTGTTCCCGAAAACTGATGCTGCAAACCAACTATTTTATATCTAGCCTTCTGTACTCCGCTTTTGTGAAGGGGAAACTCGGCGACCGACTCGCAATCGTATTTAAGCGCCTGGTGGTAATAAGAATGACTGTGGATTACCAAAGATATATGCAAGTGTGGAATGCCATGATCGGCAGCGATGCTTCTCCACATTTGCACAGTCCGCTTGAAATCTGGGAACATGTCCACCCTGTATATCAGCAATAGGGGCGCTCCACGGACCCTGATATAGCGTGGATCGGTAAGTATTGGCAGAATATCATATATAAACCGCCTGTCCGATTCGTCATTATGGACCTGCTCCATCAATATCTCCTGTTCAAGTCCATCCCAGCGGCGCGTCCAGTTTTCGTTGGCCCAAAGGATGCAAAAGGGCATATTAAGCTCAGAATTTCTCAGCATATTTTCAAGCGGTTTTTCCAGCAACTTTTTCCCATTGAACCAATAGTAGTAGTAGCAAAAGCCGTAAATGCCGTACTTTTGCGCCAACTCCATCTGCTTTTTTTGAATGTCCGCATCGTTTGCCAAATCATAATATCCCAAAGCACCCGGCACATGAGGCTGATAATGCCCCTCAAACATGGGTGCTCCACTTCTGACATTCGTCCACTCCGTAAAGCCTTTCCCCCACCATTGGTCATTTTCTGGGATGGCATGGAACTGGGGTAGATAAAAGGCGATGGGCTTGATTTGGTTAGCGCAGTCCGAGCCTGGGAGTACTCTGTAATGATATAGCACCTCTCGGATAATAACAATATCGGCCGGATCGATGGCACGGATATCCGCTGATGCGTCCGTGCGGATGCATATCAAATTTCTTGCCAGCTGCGCTGCATCCAGCGATTTGAGCCTTTGATAGTCCTCCTTGTAATACGGAGCAATGTATTCCTCATTGAAAAGGCGGTCTTCATTGGCTGTATATACCGCGGCTCCTGGGGCGGCAATTATTTCGCCCGCAAGCACGGAAAGCGCATGATCGGAAAACGTATCATTGGCGCCAAGGGTAACGATATAATCATAGGCCGTATATTCTGGGTAATGGAATTTGGCATAGGTAATGGTTTTCATATTGTTCATCCCGCTTGGCGCCAAAAAGGCCTTGGCTCCATCCAGACACTTTTCACGCAACGCTTGCTCCACAACCCCCTGCCCTTCGGGAGTGCAAAGTATGAGAGCCGCGGTACGGCGGTACTTTTGCGCGGACAAACTGTTCATGCACTGGACAAAGAACAACCCGTTAAGAACACTGGTAGCATTGACCAGGACAAGGAATCTTGGCCCTTCACCGGGCGCCTGAAGGGAAGGCGCCTCGCTTTCCCGAAAACAATACGGGGGCATGTAATCATTCTTCAGCTCTCTTATCAGGTTATCCCATGTCCTCAATACAGACAGGTACTGCACAAAACGCCTGCCATAGGGGACCTGCCTTGGGATCAGCCCTGCATAGCTCTCTTCCTGAAGCAAGGAAACGTACCCGGATAAGTCATCGCTAAAATGCAATAGATCCATCGTTACGGCAGCGTCAAAACCGATTTGACGCAGCTGGTCTTCGTTCTCATGGAAAAATTTCATCTCGCAAAGAACTACCACTGCGTCTGGACAAGCGGAATAGGCTTGTTCGGGCAGGAGGAGCGGCTTTCCCGCAAAACGCCTAGACGACAACATACTGTCGTTGTCGCAAAAACCAAGGACTTCCATGCCGTGACGGCGCAGCAAATAATAGACCAATATAGATTTGGGCGTAAAAGGCATCAGATAAACTGGTTTGTTTTGAAGGAGATTGTTCATGTGAGTATCCTCGATTCAGCCGCAAAATGTGCACTGCGGTGCATTGGGCAATATTCGCATAATGCTTACTGTCTGTCGACACGGTGACCCGATTGACCGTTCTGGCACAGCATCCACAGCATGTTTTGTAGAGGGCGCCAGCAGAGGCGTGTCACAAGACACACATATGTGTTTATCTGTGATTATCTTTGAGCCGCTGCGGGCGGGTATGATTGCACGAAATTCAGGCATTTGTATGCTCATTTTCCACACACCTATTTAAACAACCCGTTTAAGTCGACCCGTTCAAATTCCTCCAGCTTGCCGCCGCGGGTGGCGTTGAAGATTCTGAAACCATGCTGCCGGGAATATAACTCTGCTTTCCGATAAGCGAGGATAGACCTTTCAGGAACAAATGGGTTATATTCATCATTTGCACCAACGTATGCCGCACAAAAATGGTTTTCCCCTTTGGCCATATCGCCGGAGTAATCAAAATCCACCCCTATCAGATATATCTCAGCAAACCCCATATAAGCAGCAAGCTGGAGGGCGGAGTAAGTTACTGTTGATCCTTCAACGCAATATGCGCTGAAATCTTCGGAAAAATCAGGCAGATTGGGAGTAAATGCCTCACTCTTGATATGGAACTTGATGGCGTCCCTGGAATTCTCCAAATCCCAGAAAGCCGGATATCTGTCCGCTATAAATTTATAACCAACGTTCATATTATACAGTTCTATGGCATGCTGCTTCAGCATCAACCGATCCTGTGCAATAAAATAATCCGGTCGCCATGCTGTATGGCTGAATGCATGATAGATTTTATTGGTGCCAAAGCATATTTCCTGATGCCTGTGTAACATATCCAGATCTTTCATGGTTAAGCTGGGACCGTTGCCGACGATAAAGCACCTCTCCCCGCAGTGCTTATTGTAGAATGCCGCTATGCTTTTCCGCTTTACAAAGACATCAAATTTGCTGCAATCTGCAACAGCAAATGAAACGTGCCTGCTTTCCACATAATCGTGAAGCTTGCTGCAGTCTCTGCGGACGTCCATCAGCAAAAGATCAATTTTCTTTTCAATAGCAATTAGATCAGTGCTTTCAATGACGCTTATATGTGCAGGCACTTCAATATTATCCTTCTCATAACGAATCACGTATCTTACACGGTCTAACAACCCCGCTCTTTCCAAAGTATCCAGCCAAAAGAGCAATTTCGCCCCATATGCATATATTGCAATATTCTTATAATCGAAGATATGATAGTCTTCCATCAATTTTTGATAGTGATATCCATCCTGTCTGCTGTTTTGCTGTATATCGCCCTGTCTAGGCCATACAAAGAACCTGCCCATTTTGTTTATGCTCAATTGGTAACATATGTTTTCCCAGTGATCATAAGAAGCAACAATAATAACTATGTTTTTATCCTCATGGTACACTTCTTTTAAGCTTTCAAAGTCTATCACAGGGATATTAAAGAATGATTCGGCTTTGGGATAGTTGTCAGCGAAATAGCGGATGCACTTCGTTCCAAGCGTTTCATAAACAATTCTCCCAGTATCCCCTGCGCCAAATACGATGATATTCTTCATCTGCACTGTCTCCTTTGGTTGAATTAAAAAAGAATCACTCTTTTATTCATAAAGCACATTCTCATCCCGCAAATATGTTTGAAACATATCCCGATTAGCTTTTCTTTGCAAAAGCTCCTGCGAAGAGAATAAAGAATTGTCGAAATGGTGTATGGAATGGCAGTGATCCGTTATTCTTATGATTCCAAATGCAGTGTTCTTTGGTGAAAAAAATTCGGTTGGAAATATGACAGTATCATAAACCACCGAAAATCTATTTCCTCCAGTGAAGCCGTGTCTGCGCAAAGTTTCTGTTTGATATTGATCGCAGGTAGCAAGCCTGTACGAGCCGTCTTCCTTCAAAAAATGAATGCCTTCGTATTCATCACGCATTTCCTTTATTAATTGATTGCCGGTCGCAGCGCCAAACCCATGCCCAGTATTCACTACATTATGCTGCCCTAACCCCAAAAATGCCGGATAACATAACAAATCATCGAAACTCTTTATTATTTCTACATCCACATCCAGATATATCCCGCCATATTGATAAATGATGTCCAGGCGTGCATAGTCGGATGCATATCCCCACTTTTTAGAAGCGTAAGCCTCCGCCATATATGCATTTTTCCGAAAGTCATAATTATGTTCGTCCCAGCGCTTTATTTCATACTCCGGGCAATGTTTCTTCCAGCTTTCAATGCATTTCAAATTCTTTTCCGGTATAGGGTTCCCGCCAACCCAGAAATAGTGGATAATCTTCGGTATTTGTGGCTTATCACGCTTTAAAGCCAAAATCGCCTTGGGAATTTCACCAACCGTCTCACAAAATGGAAACATCGCATATATATAGCAATTCAAGTCTTCAAGTTCCGGCACAGCATTCAACTGTCTATAGACACCGGCGCAACTTAAATGATGAACCGTAATAAGTAGGGCCAGGTCTTTATTTGCAGAAACCATATTTTTTAGATCATCGACAGATATAATTTTCATGGTTTCCCCCATTACATCAAAATAACTTCCATGTTTGGAAGTGTTATTATCAGCAATGGCGGTAATTCGATTGTGAAACTTGAATTGATTATAAAATGAGCATAAGTCATGAATCAAAGAGGATGCTCCGAAGCAAACAATCTGTTTTCCTTCGGTCTCTTTTGCGAACTCTGCAATTCCGCACTTTCTTAATTTCATTTGCGATCGACCCCCTCTATAATGCTTCCATAATTGCTTCTGCGGCTTCCCAGATCACTGACTCTGTACAGTCGTTCGAAGCAGGCCTCTTTATGCAGATTGTCTTTATACCATCCGCTTCTTCCCAAGAATGCACCATGGCAGAAACCATCACATCCGCGTTCTCAATGTCCCGCACAATCTGCTGCGCCCTTGGCACAACCCTGTCAAGGGCCTTTGTCATGAATTCGTCATTTCCATAAACATAAAATTTGCTGCTTAGCACATCAAACAAACCCGGGAAATAGGAATCAATCATCTTTACAAGACGTTCAAGTTTCTTGCCGATAAGATCACTTTCAAGGTTCCCCCATTTCCTGATAGCAAAGCGCACCTGGCCTATCATCAGCTTTTTGAGCTCCAAGGCACAGGCTGTGAGTAATTTACGATCTCTAAGTTGCTCGTACAGCAAGGCAAGCGCCGTCCCCATATCCTCAATGTTTGCGGCATCATTGGCCAAGCTTCCGGGCCGGTTTCGAAAATAGTTGTATAACGGCTCCGGCATCCTCACCACGCGCTGGGCCAAAGCAGCCAAAACAGGCGTACATGGAATATCCTCAAAAATACATGCTGGAAACCATATTCTCTGATCTGTAAACAGCTTCTTTTTATATATTTTGCCCCAGGCAAAGGTGCGAACCCTGTTCAGAACACGGGTATCATCTGCTGCTGATATGCTCGCCTCTGGAAGCCGGATGGCTGATATTTCTTTATGCATATCAATACTGTCTACATAATAAATATCACAGATCCCAATATCGGCATCAGCTTCATGCATTTTACTCAGCACTTTTTCGATAAAGTCAAATTCAAGCCAATCATCTGAATCAACAAATGTAATCAGTTCAAACGAAGAAGCACGAATACCGATATTTCGCGATTCACCCAATCCTTTGTTTTGTCGTCGGATATAGATGACACGGCTATCCTTTTCAATCCAGCGTTGACATAATGTACCGGATTGGTCAGTCGAACCGTCATCCACCAAAATAATCTCCAGATTGGTATACGTTTGCTCCACAATGGACTTTACGCAACGATCCAGATACGGCGCCACATTGTACACAGGGATGACGACGCTCACCCCGATGTTCTTCCCCATAGATATATACCTTCCAGTCCAAGTCCGGCACGCAGGTGCCTACATTCCCAAAATCTGTTGGTTCTCCTTAGCCTCGTACAGTGCCCTAAAAATATAATAGTCAGCGGGTGCAGTAATTTTTATGTTGTTGGGAGGGCTCTTTACCGTATGCATCTGTATACCGTAAACGCTAAGCAGATGCGCAGAATCAATCGTCAGCCGGTTGTCCTTTCGAGCCTGCTGGTACATTTCCCATATCATCCCATATCGAAACGACTGAGGAGCTTTTGCTGTGTACATGCTGTTGCGCCTAGGTACACTGTCAATCAAATCGCCACTATCACTTTGTACAATGCTCTCTATTGCAGGCTCAACGGTAATGGCCGTACCGCATTCTTTCACTTTGGCGATATTGGCGGAAATGAGCTCTTGTGTAATAAAGGGCCGCACGCCGTCATGTATGAGTACAATGTCATCCGGATTGCAGCGGCTCTCCAATGCGGACAAGCCGTTGTATATGGATTCGTGACCCGTATTGCCACCCGGAACTATATCGATCACCTTATTGATATCATACCGTTTTATCAGATGCTCCAGTTCATCCATCCAGTTTGTAAGGCAGACAATCATAATCCCATCAATCTCCGGATGGTCTTCAAAATGTTCCAGCGTATATAGGATGATGGGCTTCCCATAAAGCTCAAGAAATTGTTTTGGTTTTGCGCGAGTATTCATGCGTTGCCCTGTTCCACCAGCAAAAATCAATGCGACATTCATATCTGTTCTCCTTTACGAAAGACGTCCTGCTTGCAGTAAGCAAGGATTGCCTTGCCCGATGACCCATCGGCATAACTGGCCATGCCTGCAAAATATCCTGTTTCGACATTTTCATCGCCGCTATCTTCGTTTTTTTCAGCAATGTACGTAACAAAATCATCAATGACAAGCAGCTTGTTTTCTTTGATGCAATAATCTTTTCCGTTTTTTTGTTTGCCAAAAGCTTCTTTCGAAAAAGCCTTTTTTCTGGCATTAATGCTCTCTGGTTCCAACTGAACAGGCATGGCATTGAAGCTATCCGTATCACAGTCGTATTCCATCAAAAGATTGTTTTTGCCATTATAGGCCAGCAATTTGCCGTTGCATATTTTTGCCAGAAGGTAATGGCTGCGCTTGTACGAAGTTTGGTCGTCAGTTAGCTGACACATTTGTGAAAAGGCATCCGCAATAAAAATGTAGCCACTTTGAACGTTAATCTTCAGCGTTGCATTCGCTTTGTTGGGAAATGCCCATACATGCCCATTTGAATACACAATATCATTAAACGAATATTTGGCGTTTGAGAATTCTTCAGGATATGCTCCAAATTCCGTCCAACGGCCAGTTTTGGGATCCCAGGCCACTATAGGGCCATCATGCCTTGGCGCCATCCAAAGCCGTTCTCCGTCATAACAAATATCAGAATACCGGTTGGATGCACTTCCTACTTCATGTGCTATAGATGTCCGGGTATCCATGTTGAAAGAAACAACCGCATTCGCATTGCAGGCGGCAACAAAAAAGCTGGAACCGATCATTGCAGACTTGTGCCAGAAGAAAGCTTCCAAGGGATCGTTGATATATCCGCTTAATTTGCTTAACCAATCAGAGTAATAACAGACTTCACCAGTTGCTATGTTCAATTCAACAAAAGCGGGATATGAGCATGGCACAAAGTATAAATAGTCTCCTCTTAACACGATATCACAAAATTTCAGATGATGTGAATTTTTCACTAGTGCAATACTATCTGGCTTTTTGATTTGTATTTTTGTGAATGTTTTGCTGCCGATATCAAAAACGGCAATTTCTTCTGCCCTTCCGGGAGCAAAAAATAGCCTTCCATCACATTTGGCAATGGCTGTATACAAACGTAATCCATCCAATTTTTCATGGGGAAAGCAACCAGCATACTCTACCTGCCACGTTGCCTTATCGATTTTAAACAGTGCATTATATTCATATGCCGTACACCAAAAGGATTCTCCGTCATCACATAATGTTTCAAAAGCCAATGTGGCTGCTTCACTTTTCGAAGAAAGGGCGTTAATATTCTGTATCATCGCAAGCTTTCCGGTGATCTTGTACATTGCTACCAAAGAGCTCATATCACCGTAGTAGACAGATGACAGGCATATACTTCTATTAAGATCAGGCGTATCGTCGTAAAAGCCAAAGCCCTCGCGCTTATACTCCGTGACAATCTGCTCATACTCATCCAAAAGCTTAAGCCGCATGGATTGAAAGGCTTCTTTATTCAAAGGATGCGGCCGCCACCAAAGAACGACATCATCTCTGTCGCGAAAGGTGTCAAGTACGCAGCGGATTTTCTTGAGATATGCTTCCTCCCCCCGCAAAATTGCTCCAATGGTTGTGTTGTATAGCACTGTCTTCTTTTGCGTACCATCGGGTCTGTCAATCAACCGCCGCCATTCATCCGGAAGGGTGAAATCCTCCGGTTTTGAATGTATAACCTTGTCAAACTTCGGGGAACCGAGCGCAACAAACTTATCCTCGGCCTTGCCGAATTTGCCGGCGCAACCGTTTTCCTTCTCAGCCGCCTTGAACACACGGATATAGGTCTGCCTGATCTTTTCCGACTGGACGATCACCTTGTCGGCGTGCAATGTCCCGGCGCAGACGCAAAAATGCTCCGGCACGTCGTCCACACAAACAAAATAAGGAACATAGACCAGCAGATCCGTAAAAACCTTCAGGCGCTTGCTGTAATAGCTGGGGTGAATGATCGTTACGTGATTGCCGCCGTCATAAGGATTATGGATAAAGATGATGTCCGGATGCCTCGCTTCAATGTCGTAGACCTGCCAATCGGTAATGGGAACGTAAGCGGGATACTGGTCCCCCTCATAATGCATCTGCCCCAGCGTACCGTCGGGCAAACGGTCATAATAAGGCACGGGAACGACGTAGGCATCGCAGTTCGGATCATCCCTGGCGACAAGCCATATAGATTCCAGGCTGTCCCACATGGCCGCCATATAGGGTAGAAACACTACCTCGATCTTATTCGGCTTCAGTTCGCTGTGTACACTGCCTTCGATTTTAAGGAACCTTTCCCGGAGACGCTTGATCAAATTGCCATCAGGATTTCCCTCGTTGATTTTGCTGCCTATCTGATATAAAGCTTCATGGCACTCTTCCAAAAGGGCCACAGTCTGTGTTCCTTCGTCCTCAACGCTTTTAATGTAGCTGCCAATCTGAACCACAAAATCCTGGCAATCGGAGAGCAATTGCAATACAGCAGCAAATTCCCGGCGGGAAAACAAACGCTTGATTTCGGCATATGCCTCATTCAGCGTCTTTATCAGCTCCAATACCTGCTTTTGCTGATGTTTTCGCATCCATCTCACTCCGTCAGCATTTTGGCGTCATTCAGTCCTGCCACCCGGCTATCATCCGTTCATACATCTCCACAAGATTATATCTCGGCCTCCAGCCAAGGTTTTTTATTTTTTCTGCGTTCAATTTCATGGTCACATCCGGTGCGTAACCCCGTTTTGCTATATCCGGCGGCACATCAACAATAACGGAAACCCTTCCGCCAAAGACTTGGTTGGCAACCATCTCTGCCATTTCACGGATGGTCGCATTTGCGGCGGGATTGGCTATATTGTATGCTTCGCCGTCTTCACCTCTTAAAAGCAGCAAAAGGAGTCCGCACACGGCATCGGATATATAGCAGTAGTTGCCGCGGGATCTTCCTTCCGTATGCAGGACGATGTTTTCGCCTGCAATGCCGCTTCGGGCGAATTGTGCAAATACGCGGGGATCGTCTATTGCGCTCCCGGCACCGAAGGTTTGGGCAAGGCGAGCTATTTTCACGGGGATGCCGTATTGCGAAAAGTAGCTGTTGCACAGGCTTTCGCACGTCCGCTTGCTTTGGGGATAGCAGCTTCGCGGGCTCTTCAGGTCAATAGTGCCTAAGTCGCTTTCATAAATAGCCGGAAGCGCGGGGTCCGTAATACCGTAGACTTCCATAGAAGAAAGATATACCATGCTTTTGATCTGCTTCTCTCTGGCAAGCGCCAGAATGTTCATGATGCCTTTGACCGAGGTTTCTATTACACCAACAGGATTCTCCGCCATCTCGGAGGATTTTGTTACCGCCGCGCAATGGAAAATATAATCAATGCAGCCATCCACCAGCAGGGGTGCACGGATATCATGTTCAAGGAACATCGCTTTATATGTTTCACATAGGGCCTTCCCCTTTTCCTTGTCCCTGCCGGATGCTAATATCCGGATGTCGAGCCCCAGTTTTTTGTCTTGTGCGGACAATGCCCGGACAAGCGCGGCACCGATCATGCCCGTCGAGCCGGTGACAAGCACCGTGCTTCCCCGCATTTTGTCCCAAGGGATGTTTTTATCAGAAATGATCTGCTCCGTATCCTCAAAAAAAACTTGCGGCAACATGCGCTTTCCATTGCCTCATTCTTTGCCAAAATTTCTTATATTTTAACATAAAGTGATATAATCGGTCAAGAACGCGATCGACCCCACGGCATACGCTTGCCGATCCGTTATTGCTTGCGGATTTCCTTTGTATACGGTATTATGAAAACGAAAAGAGGGATCGAATTGAAGTTAAGTCTTGCAATGATCGTAAAGAACGAGGAGGCAAAGCTGAAAAGATGCCTGGAAAGCATTGTCGGATACGTTGATGAACTGGTAGTAGTAGATACAGGCTCCACCGACACCACAAAGGAGATCGCCTTGTCGTTTGGGGCCAGGATCTTTGATTTCACATGGTGCGGCGATTTTTCAAAGGCCAGGAATTACAGCATCGAAAATACGACAGGGGATTACGTTCTTTCAATGGATGCCGATCAAATTTTGATGAAATTCGAAAAAGAGCAAGCCTTGAAATATATGGAAGGGAAAAGGGTATTGGGGCTGGCCGAAATTGTGAACAGCTACACCCAGAACGGACAGAAAATACTGGACAGGTCGTATGCGGCTGCCGTTTTCCCCAGGGAGGCCAGGTATATTGGCCCGGTTCATGAACAAATCGATTCCTCCTACCCAAGGGTGAAGCTGCCTATTACCATATTTCATGACGGATACGACCATAGGGACGAGTCCAAAGCGAAAAGGAATATCGACATTCTGGAAAAAGCATTACAGGTGCAAAATGATCCCTATCTTATCTATAAGCTGGCCCAGGAATACAGGGGCATCGAGCAGCCAGACAAGGCGGATCAATTATTTTCCGCCGCTTATCAAACAATTGAAAAGGACCGGAATTATTACCCGAACCTGATTGTGGAATATATCAACAACCTTGTTAAAATAAAAGCATATACCAAAGCATTGGAAATTGTGCGGCAGGAAGAAAAGCGGTTTTTTGATTACCCGGAGTTCCATTTTGTATGCGGAGCCCTGTTTATGGAGCTTGTACTCAGCAATCCGCAAAAATATATTCAATATTTCCCCAGGATAAAAGAATCATATGAAAAAAGCATTGCCATAGGTGAAAACCCAAAATACCAGGGGATTGTAGGCATGGGATCCTTTATGCCTTTGCACAATCTGGGGGCATTTTATGAGGTCACCGGTGATATGGAAAAGGCAAAGGCCTGCTACAAGAACGCCATGGATATAGGGTACGAGCCGTCAAAAAAAAGGTGGATGCAAATCACGGGGAAGAAATGATGTACCCGGCACGGCTTAAGATGTATTGGTAAGGCTGCAAAGTGCCGGGGCAAAATGCTTTCCGGCACTTTTTCTATTGCATTTTCAAGGCGTGTACATATGTAAAACCTCAGGTTTTGTGTTTAGACCGTGCCGCTTGTTCACATCTTGTTCATACTTTCTTCATATTTCCAAGTTATCCTATATGCATACGGCAGCCGGGAAACCGGTGAGCCGATGATATATAAACCGGATCCGGTTTCGGGCCCACAAGGCTAAATGCCACGCCTGCAAAAGTAGGCGCTTATCCCAGAGGGAAATAAGCATCCTTCTTTTGCAGGCGGAGGCGACAAAGCAGGCAACAGCATCGTCTAAAAGGGCGGTGTTTTTTTATTGTTGCAAAGAGGTAGACTGGCACTTGAGAAAAGATGGTGCATTTTACTTATCCAAAACTCCTCAGATTTGCGTGCAGATTTCGCCGTTTGTTCACATTCTTTCCATGGCTACTTCATATTGCCCGGTTATCCTATATGCAAGACGGTGGCCGGGAAACCGGCGAGCCGATGATATATAAGCCGGATCCGGTTTTTTAGGCTAAATGCCACGCCTGCAAAAGAAGGCGCTTATCCTGGAGGGAAATAGGCATCCTTCTTTTGCAGGCGGAGGCGGCGACACATACAATGACACTGTCAAAAGAGGCGGTGTTTTTTGTTGCACGAAGAAGCATCCGGGGACAATACTAATTTAAAACATTCATGCGTCGATGGCGATGTGCTCTAAAGGCGAGTCCACCCCCGCAGACAGTCATCCCTCGCTGCGCGAAGGATCTTGGATTTTCATGCTTCTGAAAGATCCTTCGCGCAGCGAGGGATGACAAAGGGTGGAGTTTACGTGTATTCTATGTGCCGGTGTTCATTGGTGCATTTATGTTTTGGAAAAGCCCAAAGCCGGAGTAGCATATGCGGTCCCAGGCCATGGCCTTTTTAATGATCCGCTAATCCACCTTCATGGTCGCCGTACCGTGAAGCTCGCCTGTATCACGCTCATACCCCTGCAAGGTGATGGTATCAGGCATTTGCTCCATCATGACGGAGCCTGTTTGCGTAAAGTGGATATTGTCCCTGCTGCCACGGCTGCCGCCAAGGGACAATCCATCCCGTATAGCGTTTCCCGCTTCATCCACGAATTTGAACCACAGCCCGCTTAGGCCCATTTTTCCGACGTTAAGAGGCGTTTCCGGATCTCTGGTATAATAAATCTCATAGTGCATGGTGAGCGGTGTCAGCATCAGTTCTACCCGGTCGATGGAGGCATCGGTATCCGGAACCTTGATCCCATTCCCCTGGACTGTTTTTTTCATCAAAGTAGCTGTAACGGGAAGGTCGAACCGGAAAGTCTCCTTGGTTCCTCCATTCTCCTTGTACTCACCTTCTTCGGTCCATTCCTGAGCGGAAAGCGTGATATTAATAGGCAGGTGACTTTCCTCCGTAATGAGGTCGCCCCCCAGCACAAAATTGATCGCTCCGCCCGAAAACAGGGCAAAGTCCGAGCTATCGTTGCTCAGGGAATGCACCTGGCTGCTGACGTGGCCTTTGCCTTGGGCGTTGTATTGAAGGTTGACGGCTATCAGCAGTTTCTCTTCCTCCTTTGCCGCCTGCAGGAAGGTACGCTGATCGTTCTCCCCTTCACTTTTACCTCCCGCTTTGGCGGCCCAGATGGAAATGGTTTCATCCGGCGCCACATCCATGGGCATCATGTATACGCTTTTCCCATCCTTGGCATGCACGCTGGCGGTAACGTATACGTACTTCCCATCGGCTATGGCTTCCTGAAGGGTCACAACATACTCCCCCGCATCGAAGCTCTGCTGAATATTGTTTTCATCCAACGTCTTTTGCAGCCCGTTGCCGGGCGTAAGGCCGTACATGCCGCTGAAAAAGTCAAACAGCTTCCATTCCGTACTGGCGGCATACACCACACCTGCCATTAAAATGAGCAGTATCCCTGCGATCAAAACCAGTCTTACACTGAACTTCTTCACTTTTCGTTCCTCCTCCACGTGGGAGAGCGTGAAGGTGACACGGCTTTTGAATGACTCCGGCGCTTTGCCGAAGGCATTTTTATACTCCTGCCCGTTCATGCCCTGCACACCTCCTGCTTCTCAAATGTCTCCTTCATCTTTTTTCGCGCCCTGTGCAGCCTGGATTTCACGGTACCTGTGGGCAGGCGCAGCATGCGGGCGATGTCTTTGAGCTCGTAGCCTTCTATGTAATGCAAGACAGCGGGGAGGCGCAAGCTTTCCTCCAGGGAAAGGAACAGCTCGTGCAGCGCAATATCCGCATCCGGCGGCGCTTCCCGCTCCGGTAGCGAATCCATAGGCACTTCGCGTTTACGGCGGCGCAGCAAAGCATAGCATTCGTGGATCAGAATGCGCGTGACCCACATTTGCATCGCCGCATCCTCCCGAAGCTTTCCCCTTTTCTGCCATGCCTTTTGTATGGCCTCCTGCACGGCATCCTCCTGGTCGCAGCGCCTTTTGAGGATGCTGTAGGACACCCGGTAAAGCGTTTCCTGCATGGCAACGATGCGTGCGGCAAATTCCTCCGACGTCATGGATGCGCCCCCTGTTTTCATTTGACCGGTCAATATAAAGATGAAAGGAAGATGGACGGGGTTCACGGAAAGGAAAGTTTTTGATTTGTCTATCCCCGGGGATATATATCCACCGGGCAGAGGAATTCCACCTCGCAATATTGCTCGCCCAGCCAGCTTTTTTCCACATGCTCGATAAACTGCCCATCCCAGCGGGCATTGCGCTCGGAAAACCAGATGCCGGCCACCAGCGAAGCCATCAGCCGCATGCGCCGCGCGCCTTCCCTATCCAGGGCGTGCAGGCCGATGTACTGAAACTGCGCCCACTGGCCGGCCGGCCAGGACCAGGTCATAGTCTCCTGCCCGCCAGGCGTGCCCTCCCCCTCCTCCAGGTACAGATGGGTAAACTGGTTCTTTGGCGAGGTGCGGCATGCGGCGGTGTAGCTTTCCTTCGTCAGGGTAGCCATGCCGTTAACAAGCGGCGTACCATCCAGCAAATTGTCCGCGTAGTTATAGCAGCGTAATATGCCCTTAAGGCTAAAGGCCGGCCGGGCCAATAGCGCCGGCTTGCCCAGCATGCCGCTGTGGGACACCGTGAACCCAGTAAGCCTTGGCACATCCACAATGGGCACAGGTTTTTCCTGCCTGCGGAAGCGAGCGGGCGTCATGTGGTACGCCTCCCGGAATGCCCTGATATACGACTGCTCGTGCTCGAATCCGGCCTCCAAAGCGATATCGATGATCCTGTCGCCCCGCATGAGCTGTGGTATGCTGCCAGCCAGCCGCCGGGCGCGTACATATTCCATGGGTGTCAGCCCGCATAGCCTGGAAAACAGCCGGATGAGCGCAAAGCGGCTGAGCCCGCTTATTTCCGTCAATTCTTCCAGCGTAAGCGCCGCGTCGTGGTTATCTTCAATATAGGCCAGCGTCCTTGCAAAAATCTCCTGGGGCGTCGCCATATTCCTCACCGCAATTCCGGTTCATTTTTCCTTTGTTTCGTGCTGTATACTGTTTCCATTATAACACCAAGGAGGCGTTGTTCAATGGCGGAACTGCCAAATTCCGTGCGTATTCCCTTTTCGGGCCGCGTAAAGCGGGATGGCCCGCACCTGGTGCCCCACAGCATGGCTTTTCCCTCAGCCATGATATCATTGAAGGTGTTCATGGGCGGCAATCACCGTACCCATGAGCTTTCGGCCCATAACCGTACCTGGCGGTCCGATGAGGATTACTACCTGCACCTTGGCCTTTCGGGGGAGGGGTTCCGCTTTCTGTTCGACACGGCGGAATATTTCCGCTTCAGCGCTGAAGAAGGCGCACAGCCGCTTCTTGACTGCTTTGCCATGGAGGGTATTCCCGTAAAGGTGTATGCCGCAAACAAGGTCCAGGGCACCGAAAATGTGTGGCGGGATGAAAAGCACCTGAAGGAGCTGGTTTTGAACACGCTCGTTCAGGGCTATCCCGTATTGCTGCTGGGGCGCACGGCCAGCGATTGGGTGGTGCTGGCCACGGGCTTTGAGGAATGCGGCGATACGCTGGTGGGCTGGATGTTCGTTCCCGGTGCGGACATGTCCAACAAATCCTTTTCGCCGGAGGATTGCCAGTATATAAAGGATTGGGCACGGGGCACGGATGCCGTAGCGCTCATCACTGGTGCGCTGGAGGAAGTCAACGATAAGGAAGCCATCTTCCGCCGGGCACTTTCCCGGGGGAAGCAGTTTCTGCGTGAGTCTCTCGGTCATCCCCATGGCCAAATATGCAACTTCTATGATGAATGGATAGGCAATCTGCAGAAAGCGCCCTCCTGGCCGTCGCCTTTTACCGGACGTCCTTATATTGACCCGGATATCTGGGATCTGGCCGAGCGGCGCTCTTTCGTGGCGGAATTCCTGGAGGAAGTGGGGCAGGCATTAAAAACCGAAGCCCTTTCCCCCGCCACGGAAGCCTGCCGCCGGACGCATGACCTGATGTGGCGCTTAAACAGCCTGTGCGAGGGCGAAGATGCCCAGGCAAAGCTCAATGACCCCGAAGTACGCAAAGAGATCATCTCCATATTGAAAACCTGCCGGGATCTGGATCACCAGGCCGCCGAGGCCATCGGCCAGATAGTATAAATCAATTTTGGAGGTATCGAAATGGATAGCCACATCATCGAAAACGTACCCCGCATCGCCCAGTTCATCGGCAAGGAATCCTACCTGACGCCTTTCATCGGCTCGCTGTATGCCACGCTGCACGGCATGGGGACGCCCAGATACTATGCCGAGCTGCTGGCCCTGTCCGGCGCCGGCAACCGGCTCACCTGGCGGCCCAATGAATGGTTTGGCGGCAACTGCGACATTTTGGCTTGCGAAGAACCTCCCTTTGCGCCGCATCAGCGGGTGCTTACCGCCATCGGCCTGACGGCGCAAGTCCGCCTCTTACGTGAAACGGTAGACCTGCCCGGCCCTTACGCTCCGCTTGATAAGGCAAAGGAAGAAATCGTGGCCTCCATTGCTTCCGGCATCCCCGTCATTGCCATGGGCATCATCGGCCCGCCGGAATGCTGCGTGGTGTACGGCTTTGAAAAGGGCGGCGATGTGCTCATCGGCTGGAACTATTTCCAGGACAGCGAGGGCTTTTCTCCGGAGCAGCCGTTCAAAAAGGAAAACTGGCTGTCCGGCCTGACGGGCTATCTGATTTTGAGCCGTGCCGATACACAGCCAAGCCAGCGTGACAGTGCTTTGGCAGCCTTCCGCGCCATCACAAGCCATGCCCGACAATACGAGGTCCGGGGCGCGAGGGTAGGCTTTGCCGCCTGGGAGCAGATGATTGACCAGCTGGAGCATGACGACTTTACCCACTTAAAGGGAATCGTGCTGCCCGAAAAATGGGACATGGACAGCAATGATGTTTGGAACGAAACCGCCCAGGGCCGCTTTTTCATCTACTGCGACGCACTTTGCCAAATCCACGAGCGGGGCGTGGCGCTGCACTACTATCAGTACCTGGCGGATCATTATCCGGAGTGGACGGAGCACCTGACTCCAGCCATCGCGGCCTGGAAGGAATGCTCCGCCTATGGCGGCTTCCTGTGGAAATATGTGACCATGGACCCGAAAGGGTATGAAAAGTTCACAGATCCCGCCATCCGCAAGATCCTGGCCGATGAAGGCCGCCGGAGCATGGCCAAGGATGTGGAAGCCATCGAACATATCGAAGCGCTGCTGAAGCAAGAACAATAAGAAGGCAAAAAATCTGCAGGGAAGGGAATTACTAAAAATCCCCTTCCCCGCACCTTCGTATAATTGCGAAATAGTAACATACTACTCAACGCTAACCAGGCTTTTCAGTATCCAGCCGTAGGCGTCGGTTGTGCCGATGCGAACATAGTACCAATCCCCGCTCTGGCTCTGAATGGTCACCTTGGTACCCTTTCCCAAGAAGGCCAGAACCTTGCCCGTATAGCCCGCGCTATCCCGGAAATTGGCGTCGGCCTTCAGCTTTGCCGCCTTGCCGGATACCGGCGGGGAGGTATTTCCAGGGCCTTCCCCCGGCAGCGCCGACAGCATGGAGGCCAGCATATATCCCGATTTGCCGTTCACTTCCACATGCAGCCAAGTCTCCCCCACGCCCCACACCTTCGCGGAGGTGCCCAATGCGTACTGGCCCAGAGCCTTGCCATTTAAGCTGGCCGTCTCCCTAAGATTTACCTTGTCGGTGGTCAGGCGCACCGTGGGGATGGCGCTTTTCACCCTTTGGGCGTCATTGCCAAAGGCCAGATATTTGGTCATCATAAATCCTTCCGCACCACCGATGCGCACCTTCACCCAATCCCCGCCCGCATGATAGCTCAACACCTGAGCCTTGACGCCATTATAATACTTGCCCAGGGATTGGGCGGCTGAATCAGTGCCTGTACGAAGATGCAGCCGGTCCTTGGCATTGGGGTTGTTCACCACGGCGGTTTCAGGTGCTTTGAAGCTGTTGGCGGGAACAAACCCCGAGCGGTATTCATCGCCACCCCGCATGATGAGGATGTGCCACCATCTGTCCGTAAAGCCCATCAGGCGAATCGCTTCCCCGGCGCCATAGGTGTTATAGGAGGCGTTTTTATCAGGCGAGCTGTACATCTTCCATGATGAAGAGGCGGACGAGTATTCCGGCATGGCTGACTTTACCCTGTCCGCCGCCCCGTCAAAGTCGGAAGTCAGGTATTTTTCCATCATATATCCTTCGTAAGCCTGGTAGTCCGGACCTGTCGGGTAGCCCACATTCACCTTCACCCATCCGTCTGTTCTGTATTCGATAATCGTCACCGGCGTGCCGTTGTAATACTTGCCCAAGGATTGCGACGCAGTATTGGGTTCTGCCCTCAGATGCAGCCGGTCCTGAGGATTGGGGTTGTTGACCACAGCCCCGTTGCTGTTGGCCAGACCCAGGGCCGGGAATGACAGCAAAAGCGCAAGGCACACCATCAGGACACAGAATTTTTTCATAATTTCTCCTCCCATCCTTTTCCTGACCATACAACGATTTTCTCTTCCAACCTTTTGCATTCAAAGGAACAATTTACATCTTGTACGGTATTGTCCATTCCCCAAAAAAATTTCCATCTTTTCCAACCGTTTTTCCTTTTCCCGCGTCATTATAGTGTAATACTAATGGAAAACATTATTGCGTCCAAAGCCGCGAGAGATTTTTGCGCAATACAAGGAGACTAAGCGAAGCGTAGCAGCGCTACGCTGAGCGGCAGACGACGCTTAAGTAGCGCGAAAAGATCCGTGGCAACGACGCAATAATGTTTGGAAGCAGTATAAGCATAAAAACCTGCCAAACGCGTTTGAACAAGTCAAGCATCACAAAAGAGGAGTGGTTCCCCCTGGTGGACGAGGAAACCTTTGTAAGCGAAGTTACGGCCATGGAGCGCACGCTGTACCGGGTATCCCGCAGTATGCTCAGCGATTGGGCCGACTGCGCCGACGCCGTGCAAGAGGCACTCAAAAAGGCATGGGAAAAGCGCTCCCGGGCGGAACGCACCTGCTTTCGAGCATGGCTCATGCGCATCGTCATCAATGAATGCCGCAACATACAGCGCCGGAAGCACCGGATGATCCCGGTAGCGGAAATCCCTCAAACCATTCGGAGAGAGGTCCCCGATACGGCCCTTCGCGACGCCATGTTTGCCTTGCCCGAAAAGCTGCGCCTGCCTTTGGTCCTCAACTGCCTGGAAGGCTTTACCGTTGCGGAGGCGGCCCGGATGCTTCAAATCCCTGTTGGCACGGTAAAATGGCGCCTGTTCAAAGCCAGGGAGCTGTTGCGCAAAGAGCTTGACGAAACGGAGGCGCAGACATGAAAACACACGATACCCCCTTGGGGATCAACCTGGACAACGCATTTGAACAAACTCCGGCAGGCTTTTCCAGCCAGGTCGCACATGCGATGCAGGAAATGAAATCCGCACAGGCCGCAAAAAAAACCATGCGCTGGATACCCATCGCTGTCGCATGCCTGGTGCTTCTGGCAGGCGGCGCGTTGGCAGCCAAAAGCCTTGGAGTGCTTTACTTTCTGACGGAAAGGACTTCCGTGCCCATTGACAAAGCCACGGTGGAAAATAACGTGCGCAAGCCCTTAAGCCAAAGCTTTGACGGGAAGCAGCTGATCTTGCAGGCCAGGGATTATCTTTGGAATGATATGAAGCTCTCCCTGGTACTGCACGTTTCCCCTGCGGAGCCTTTAAAGTACCGGCTCATCGGCCAGGACGACATCGGGGCGGACGGCATCCATATGGATGAGGTTTGGTGGGACGGCGAACATACCACCATGGATAAATGGCTGCCGGAAGGGAAGCAGGCGCTGGTCATTGATGTGTCCCGCATGAATATTGCCGGCAAAAGCCTGGCCGGCATGTTGGACTGGGTACCGGAGGAACTGGGTGAAACCTTCCTGTTGGAAGTGGATCTTTTCCATATCACCCCGGAGCGCTATGAAAAGCTGCTGGACGAAAACGGGAACATGAAGGTGGAAGTTCCTGTATCCAGTTGGGTATACGAGAGCGATGCCAGGGAGCAAAGCACCTTGACCGTAACCATAGAAGCCTTCACGGTGGAAGAATGGAGGAAGCAATATGACAGTTATTAAAGCAATGGAGGAAATTGTACGATGAGGAACAAATGGAAAGGCTTCTTCGCAATCGCCATCCTGCTGGCGCTGCTGCTTGGCATCATCCCCGCCCTGGCTGAAACAGGTAAACTGGGCAAATGGCTCGTATACTACGCCAAGGATGTGGACCTGTCCTATATCTCGGAGGCGGACGGGCGTCTCAAAGGCACGGTGCAAACCTTTAGGCCCAAGGTGGATCCCCGCGTGCTTTATATCGATTGCCCGGTCCCCGCGGCCTTTACGCCGGAGCAATTGAGTACCATTACGGTAGAATATAAAAAGTTTGATAAAAAGGCGCTGTCGGCCGCGCTATCGGCAATGGGCACCGACTTAAGCCGTGGAAAGCTGTCGGTTTCCGATGGGGGTTGGAGCCGGCGCTCGGCTCTTTATCGGGCGGAAGACCTGCAAAGCCTTACAGTAGGGCTTGGCGTGGATGTACTGGCTTCAAAAACACTGAACGCATCCCACGAGAAGGTTACCCAGATGGCTCTTGCCGCGCACCATGCCGCCACCCTGCTGACAGAACTGGGCTTTATGCCTTATGAAGAAGGCATGCTCGTCAAACGGCTGTATGACCCGGCTGAATATGGCCTGTACCTCAAGCGCAGCGACTGGAAAGAGCTTCAGGAGGAAAAGAAACGGGAATATGCAAGACAAACAAAAAAATATAACCGGACGGACTTTGATTATACGGTAGTCAAGGTGGGATTCATGCTTAGGGGCCTGCCGGTATCACCTGATTTCCTTTGGCCCGATGGGACCAGGAGAGAGCCTGATGCAATCGTAGGTGACCTTAGTACAGCCGAGCTGGTTGTAAAGGATGGCGGTGCCGTTGTAGAAGTCATGCTGCAGAATCTGCCGGTGGAAATATCGGCCTCGCCTCTGGCCGCTTCCGCCGTCTCCTGGCAGGATGCCTTTCGGGAATACATTGCAACCTACTTTGGGAGCCGTGCCAATCCCAAGGATGTCATAAAAACCGATACCGTAAAGGAGCGCGAATATACGGAATATGCCTCCTACAGCGTTTTGACGGAAATCAAGCCTATCTACTTCAGCGAGGAAAAACGCACCTATAAGCCTGCATGGTGTTTTGTGATAGAAGAAAGGCTGGTAAAGGATGATACCACCGTAGGCGTTTCGGTGGAGTATCTGGACGCCGTGACGCTCACCAACCTCTCCATGATGGCGTTTAAATAAGGAATACCCGTCTGCACAGGTTCATTGACAACCTAAAAAAGCCGGTCTGCCCCCTCAGCAGGCCGGCCGTTGCTATTTTGCTTCAGCAATTGCAGCAGCCCAGGGTCTGTTAACGTTCAACCCCCGTCATCTCGTCTTTGACATTTTGCAAAAACTGTTCCACGTCCTCCGCTTCCCGTTCCCCCTCATAAAACCCGGCGGACAGCGTTATCCTGTCTCCATAGCTTCCAGCGCCCAGCATGACGGCAGGGGCGTGCATGGCAAGAACCAGGGGGATCATATCCGCCACCAAAATATCTCCAAACCTCATTTCGCCCCTATACAGCCATCCCAGGTTGGACACGATAGGTGCCGCCACCCCCGCGGCCTTTGCTTTCCGGCTTGCATCCAGCAGGAACGCACGTGCTCTTCCATACGGCATCAAACGCAGATAGGTCATGGATGCTGCGCTGCTTAGCCCCGGATGATCAGCCTTGACCGATGCCGTCTCCCTCGATGCTTTTCCTGCCGTTTCCGCAAAGGGTTCCCCCGGCGAAACGGTGAAACATACCTTTTCCATCCCCGATAGATTGCAGGCCACCGGCATGTTTTCTTCTGCCAGATATCGCCTCAGGTCCACCGTCATGTTAAGGCAAGCCGGCCACTCCCCGGAAGCCTCATGGGTCAGCGCCCTGGCGCAGGCCGCCAGCAGCAGATCGTTCACCGTGCAGCCGGGAACGGCCTTTATCTCAGCCAAGGGGAAGGTAATAAAGGCATACTGTACATGCCCCCCATCCATGTGCCGATAGGGAAAAGTGACAAACGGTCCGGGAGCCTGGTTATCCTTACGCAACGCCATGCGGAAATCCTTGATCCCGCACGCTGCAAACACCTGCCCCTCGCCTCTGTCCTGCGGGATGCTCTCCGGCAGCTTCTCACCCGCAAGGCGCGCATTGTACAGCCGGCTTAAAAGCGCCAAATATCCCTTTGCGCCGGCTCCGTCCGCAACCGCATGGTTAAGCCTCAAACACAGCACCGGCTGGCGGGGGCATGTGATCAGCCGCACCGCAAGCTGCTCCTGGCCTGGCCCAATCCGAAGGAAGGTATCAAACCCCTCCTGCCAATGATCAGCCTGATCTACAGAAAACCAGGTGGCACCTTCCCCTATGGGCGCCCATACAGGCGGGTCCTGTCCATCGTCAAACCGGCAGCCCAGCACAGGCTGCAGATCAATGCTGTCCATCACCGCCTGACGAAGAACATTCGCGTCCGGCTGTCCATCCAGCACGGCAGCCAGATAGATCATGCCGTTGGCGTCAAGCTCATGAGCAATGTAATTGGCCCAATCCTGACCGGTAGTTTCCAAATATTCCGGTTTCATTTGTACACATTCCTTCCCTTCACAGCAATAAAATACCGTCCAATTGTTCCGGTGCCGGGGGCATGAAGCTTCGCATGGTGATTTTGTACAGGCACAAGCCCTGGAAGGCCGCCCAATATAGCTGGGCCAGCTGCCGGGGGTCACCTGCCTTCACCGTGCCTTGCACCTGCCCGGCGCGGACAACGCTTTCCAATATGGAAAACGGCGCTCCCGCTTCCTCATTGGAAAGCAGGTTCTTCCCCTGTTCCTCAGGGGAAATCCCTTGAAGCCCGGCCTGTGTAAGCAGCAGAAAATAATACGCCGTCTTGTTCTCCCGCTGCAAAACTCCGCAGGCGATCCGGGATATTTTCCGGATTGCCTCCACCGCGTCTTCTCCGCTTTCCCCATAAGCCTTAAGCGCATCCCTGGATCCTTGAAGGGCCATGCCCACAAGCGAGGCAAACAGTTCCTCCTTGGAGGCGTAATAGTGATACAAAAGCCCCAGGCTTACCCCCGCCTCCTTGGCGATCTCCGTCACCCCGGTTGCGGCCAATCCCTTGCGCGCAAAAAGAACAAGCCCGGCATCCAGTATCTTTTCCCTGGTCTTATCCTGCATGGCTTCAAACTGCGCTTTTGTCCTCGGTGACATGCAACTGCTCCTTTTTATTGAAATATTTTTCAATTATAAATTGCAGGAAGACGATTGTCAAGCATACGCATGAACAGCTGCTTGCTTTTTTATTGCGCTCTTTGAATCCCTAAGCACGCCGTGCATCGTTTTTATCAGCAAGTCGAAAAATATGTAAGGCAACGATTTCTCTCTCCTCTGCTCTGAACCCTTGTTCCTGCGTTGCCAAAATGCAAGTTCATAAAAAAAATATGCAAAAGGTTTTTATAAATGCCGTCTTGCAAGCAGGAACTGCCCCAATTCTGTAGAATAGAATATACCACCATGCAGAACGGCCGCAATGGCGCAGCCTCACAAGGGATGTCCGCGGCCAAATGCAGGCCGATTTTTTTATTGTCAAAAACCTTTAGGAGGAGTCTCCCATGTCGCGTTCTATTTCCCGGAAGTGTAAAGCTATCGCCCCTTCGGTCACGCTGAGCATTGATGCAAAAGCCAAGGATATGAAGCAGCAGGGCCTTGACGTGGTGGGCTTTGGGGCCGGCGAGCCGGACTTTCCCACGCCTAAGCACATTTGCGACGCCGCCCGCGAGGCCATTGCCCTTGGGCTAACCCGTTATACCCCCTCGGAAGGGACGCTGGCGCTGCGCAAGGCCATCTGCCAGAAGCTGCAAAGGGATAACGGCCTTACCTATACTCCAGGGGAAGTCATCGTATCGGGCGGAGCCAAGCATTCCCTGTTCACCATCTTCCAGGCGATCCTGGATGACGGTGACGAGGTATTGATCCCCACCCCCTGCTGGGTGAGCTATCCTGAGATGGTGCGTATGGCCGGGGGTGTACCGGTGTTTGTGCAAACATCGGAAGATGCCGACTTTGTGCCCACCAAGGCCGCCCTTCAGGAAAAAATCACATCCCGCACCAAGGCCATCGTTATCACCAGTCCCTCCAACCCCAACGGCAGCGTATGGTCCCGCCAAGCGCTCACAAACGCTGCCGATTTGGCGAAAGAACATGACTTTTTTATCGTCAGCGACGAGATTTACGAAAACCTGCTTTATGACGGACGCAAGCATGTTTCCATTGCCTCCTTGTCGGATGACGCCAAAGCCCGCACCTTCGTGGTCAATGGACTAAGCAAGTCATATGCCATGACCGGCTGGCGCATCGGTTACTGCGCGGGGCCGCTGGAAGTAATAAAAGCCATGGGCAATTTCCAAAGCCAGGCCACCTCCAATCCCAACAGCATTGCCCAGCATGCCGGCGTCACGGCCCTTTTGAGCGATCAAAGCTGCGTGAAAGAAATGGCGGCGGAGTTTGAACACAGGCGCAACTATATGGTGGAGCATATCGGCTGGATACCGGGCCTTAGCTGCAAAAAACCCGCCGGTGCTTTTTATGTGATGCTGAATATGAAAAGGCTCATCGGCTGCAAGTACAAGGATCGGGAGATCACCGGCAGCATGGACTTTGCGGAGCTTCTTCTCACCCAGGAGAAGGTGGCCGTAGTGCCCGGCGTGGCCTTTGAGGCGGAGGGTTACTGCCGGTTAAGCTATGCCGTTTCCCTGGACGATATCAAAAAAGGGCTTGACCGCATCGAACACTTTGTTTCCTTGCTGGAGCCCTCCAATTAACCATTCATTATTTATGAGAAAGGCCGAGGTGAATCGAAATGCTCAAGTTTGACCGGCGCACCAACTTAATTCAGCAGGCCAAATACAAGTACTACCTTCAGGATGTGAAGGAGCCTAACCTGTACAGAGAAAGTTTCGATTACGCCTCCGTCCCCAAAATCGCTTTCAACAACCGCCTGGTGCCCATCAATATGCCTGATGAAATATGGATCACCGACACCACCTTTAGGGATGGGCAGCAGAGCGTGTCGCCTTTCACGGTGGATCAGATCGTAACGCTGTTCAAGCTCATGAGCCGCCTGGGCGGCCCCAAAGGCATCGTGCGGCAGAGCGAATTTTTCCTCTACACAGAAAAGGACCGGGAAGCGCTGCGCCGCTGCCAGGAGCTGGATTTGCCCTTTCCTGAGATCACCACCTGGATCCGGGCCAACGAAAAGGACTTCCAGCTTGTCAAGGATGCCGGCGTAAAGGAGACGGGCATCCTGGTATCCTGCAGCGATTACCACATCTTCAACAAAATGCATCTCACTCGCGGCCAGGCCATGGAAAAGTATCTGGCCATCGTCCGCGCCGCGCTGGAGAAGGGCATCAAGCCCCGTTGCCATTTTGAGGATATTACCCGGGCCGATTTTTACGGATTTGTAGTCCCCTTTGCCACGGAGCTGATGCGTTTGGGCCAAGAAAGCGGACTGCCCATCAAGATCCGCGCCTGCGACACCATGGGCTACGGCGTGTCCTATCCCGGCACAGCATTGCCCCGCAGCGTGCAGGGCATCATCTATGGCCTCCGCCACTATGCCGAGGTTCCCGCTGAGGACCTGGAATGGCACGGCCACAACGATTTTTACAAGGTGGTCAGCAACGCGGGCACCGCGTGGCTGTATGGCTGCGCCAGCATCAATTGTTCGCTGCTGGGCATTGGCGAGCGCACCGGCAACTGTCCCCTGGAAGCAATGGCCATTGAGTACCAGGCTATGCGCGGTACTACCGACGGTATGGACCTGACCGCCATCACCGAGATCGCCGATTACATGGAGCGGGAAATCGGCATTGAAATCGATCCCCGCCAGCCCTTTGTAGGCCGTCATTTCAATGTAACAAGGGCTGGCATCCATGCCGATGGCATGCTCAAGGATGAGGAAATCTACAACATCTTCGACACAGCCAAGATACTGAACCGTCCCGCTTCCGTGGCCGTGGACAGCCATAGCGGCCTGGCCGGCATCGCCCATTGGATGAACGGCTATTTCAAGCTCAAGGGCGAGCATGCCGTTCAAAAACAGGATCCCCTGGTATCAGCCATCAAGGAAAAGGTGGATGTCCTGTATGCCCAGGGCCGCAATACTGTGATGGGTGATGAAGAATTAGAGACATTGACCCGCACCACGGACAGGGAGCGGTATGAAAGGCTGCTGTTCCACAAAAGCCGGTAGGCAGAGGGCTTCGCCCTCTGCACTCCCACCAAAGGTTCCGTAGCCGAACGCCGCCTGTGGCGGGTGAAGCGAGGCGGAGGAGGCTGGCGAAACAAGCAGTGCGAACGGCAGTGAGAAATGCGCCGATTGAGCCAGATGGAGGGAAGAAGTGAGGCGGAGGAAGCTGGCGAAACGAGCAGTGCGAGCGGTGAAGGAGCCCAGCCGCCGCCAGTGGCGGCAATAGGCTGGGCGGATGAATCAAGCGAAAGGGAGGGCCGGGAGCGGCAGCGAACCGGAACGACCATTGAGCTTGCGGAATGCGAAGCAATGCGACGATTGAGCCAGCCGGAACACAGCCCCTTTGAATCCCCATATTTAGGGTTAAATATGGGGATTTGTCTTTTTCGCTATAATAGCGAAACTTGCTCAAAATACGAGTACGTGGATAGGCGCATTATGAGAGGAGAATCCTCCCGGTTTATCGATAACCGGTGCTTTGCGGGCGATTGATAATCGCCCCTACGGTTTAAAAGAGAAAGTTGAAATCTTTGCCTGACAGATACAAGCCATGGCGAAGGCAGCAATAAACACCTATATGGATGTAGGGGCGATTATCAATCGCCCGCCTTTTTGCGTATAACATGGCAGCCCCAGCTTTCCATAGCCCACCCTATTGGTTTATAATGGTGTCATCGATTTAATTTACATACTTCCGCCACCAATCACCGGACTGAAAGAACTCTTTATAAACATAAGGAGAAAACATAATGGGCTATACGAAAGACATGCGAAGCAAAATCGGACATGACCTCTTGATTGTAGTGGGAGCCGGTGTTTTTATCTATCAGGATAAAAAGGTACTGCTGCAAAAGCGCCGTGACAATGCCTGCTGGTCTCTGCACGGCGGCGGTTTGGAAATAGGCGAAAGCGTGGAGGCGGCCGCAAAGCGTGAACTGTTTGAAGAGACCGGGCTTGTGGCCAATACTATGACGTTGCTGGGTGTCTTTTCAGGAGAGGATATGTTCTACACCTATCCAAACGGCGATCAGGTATATATTGTTGGCATCTACTATGTCTGCAATGATTTTTCGGGTGAATTGATCCTGGAGACCGATGAAACGCTGGATCTTCAGTGGTTTGATATCGACGACCTGCCTCAGGAAGTCAGCCTGCCTGATAAGAGGCCAATGCAGGCTTTTGTTGATTACATAAAACGCGGCGCATGAATCCATTCACTGAGCGCCCTTCCCATTTTACATAGAGAGGTTGTACCATGGAATTTCGAAAAGCGACGCTTTTGGATGCAGAAACCCTATCCCGCATGCGCTCAGACATGTTCCGCGAGGAAGAAAATTACCCTGAAACATTTCTTAATCTGCTATTTGGGAATACAAAGCAATACATCGAAAACGGGCTGGCAGACGGCAGCTTTTCGGCATGGGTGGCTGAGGAAGGCGGCGATATCATCGCTATGGGCGGCGCGGCCTACTTTACCCTGCCGCCCAATGACTGGTGCCCCGGCGGGAAGACGGCCTACATCGGCAACATGTATACGCTGCCTTCTTTCCGCAGGAAAGGCATTGCCTCCCGCCTGCTTGCTCTGATCATAGAGGAGGCAAAAGAGAACCTGTGCCAGCGGATACTGCTCAACACCTCGGATATGGGCAGGCCGCTATATGAAAAACACGGCTTTGCCGATTCCCCCACCGCCATGGCACTGTACCCCTTCGGCATCAAGCCGGAGGCCTGATTCATTCCCGCATCAGTCCCCTTTCATTTTTTCGAAACCATTTGACAAAATCCTCCACGTTGTGTATCCTGCAAGCAAAGATATTGCTTTCCTCGTAAACCACAACAGAAAAGGAGTGCTCCCCATGCGTCCCATCTTCCAGCAGGGCGACCTTGTCCTCTTTCAGGGTGACTCCATTACCGACTGCGGCCGCAACCGCCTGGAACCCGGCAACCTGGGCTACGGCTACGCCTATATCGCCGCCAGCCTCTTTTCCGCACGCTACCCGGAGTTGGGCGTCACCTTCCTAAACCGTGGCGTCAGCGGCGACAGGGCCAGCGACATGCGCCTTCGGTGGCAGGAGGATTGCGTAGGCCTCCAGCCAGACTGGGTCTCCATCCTCATCGGCATCAACGATACATGGCGCTTTTTCGATTC
Organism: Bacillota bacterium; assembly: GCA_023413135.1. Lineage (GTDB taxonomy): Bacteria > Bacillota > Clostridia > Christensenellales > Aristaeellaceae > JAEWAH01. The sequence continues at coordinate 19,342 of JAEZQK010000097.1, read as the reverse complement.
CAACATGCGCACCACCGCCGCCGAATTTGCCGAGCATTACCGGGCCATGCTGGAAGATGTGCGTACCCGCACAAATGCCAGCCTGATTCTATGCGAGCCCTTTTTGCTGCCCATCCCGGAAGACCGGGCCGCCTGGCGGGAGGACCTGGACCCCAAGATCCATATTGTCCGCTCCCTGGCCCGTGAATACGGCGCGATCTATGTGCCCTTCGACGGCATCTTTGCCCAGGCCAGCGCCCGCCAGGAGCTGGCCTTCTGGGCCGCCGACGGCGTCCATCCCACCCCTGCCGGTTCCGCACTCATGGCCGAGGCCTGGCTTGACGCCGTGATGACGGATTGAACTGAAGCCGGAAATAAGATAATGATGGCAAGAGGCCCGGCGGGTTTTGTTCCGCCGGACCTTTTGCCATATGGACCTCTCAGGGAAACCTTGATGCTTCACAAAAGCAGCTTCAGCCGTTTCCCTATATTTTGATCATTTCTTGGACGCCTGGTACAGGGCGTTGAACTCCTCAATGATCTTCGCGCCGCCCTCATCACGCCACTGCTGGAACAGGGCTTTGAGTTCCTCCTCATTGATAATGTTGGCAATGTACTGCACGCAGGCATCCTCCAGCAGGGTAGTTAGCTGGCTGCCGAACATGGTCTGCGTCTCGGAGACGTAGGTGAAGCAGGGGTTGGGGACGGCATAGCCGGGATAGTCCACCAGGATCTGGTTGTACAGCTGGCGCAGCGGAGTGAGCTTCATGGGCGGGGTCAGGTCGCCGTTGACGCCCATGCCCAACTGGTTGAGGCTGTTGTGCACGGTTTTCACATACTCATCCTTGTCGGCGGGGGTGGCAATGCGGAAGCCATCCGCGTCCGTCCACCAGGTCACGTCCTTGATGCCCCAGTTGATCAGCGTCTGCCCTTCGGGTCCGTTCAGGAAGTTCAGGAACGCCAGGCACTTTTTCATGTCCTCCTCGGTCTTGACGGCCTTGGTGATCACGATCTCGCCGTTGAAGCCCGTGGTGGGAAAGATGTGCATTTCGCCCTTGGCGTTTTCAACAGCGGGAACGAGATTGAAGATCGTCTCGGTGACGCCCTTTTCGTTCTGGAACCAATCCTGCAGGCGGTAGCCGCCGTCCAGCACGTCGAACTTCATGAAGGATTCTTCGTTCTTGATGGCGTCGTCCCACACGCCGGATTCGATGACCATGAAGTCGGGGTCGATGCCGCCTATGGCGTACAGCTCCCGCAGCCAGTTGAGGCCTTCCAGGAAGGCGGGGTCCTCATGGGCGGGATAAATGTTACCGTTCTCGTCCACGCCCCAGGTGTTGGGCGCGCCGTGCATAATGGTGATGATTTTGATGGTGCCGTCCACAAACTTGCACATGTTTAGCGCGTACTTGTCGCTGCCCTGCTCGGCGTAAGCCTTGGCCAGCTTTGTCAGGTCATCCAGCGTTTTGGGCGGCTCAGTGAAGCCCAGCTTTGCGGCCACGTCGCTGCGGTAGATGATGCCGTTACGGGCCAGCGGGCGGGAGCGGTATACGCCGAAGAGGCGGCCGTCCACCTTGATGTTGTCATAGGCCAGGGGGCTGCCGGCAGCCAGGTATTCATAATCCTTGATATAGTCTGTGATGTCCCAGAAGGCACCGGCACGGGCCGCGTTCACTGTCACCGGGTCCTGCGGGCCCTGGATGATCATGATCATGGGCATCTTGTCCTTGTCGGCCAGGGTGACACCGGTCAATTCCACATAGGAGGCGTTGGGGATGAAATTGAAGGTAAGCTTGGTGTTGGTGGCGGCCTCAATGGCTTGGACCACGGGGTTGTTCTCGGCCTGGAATGTCTCAGTAAAGAAACTGGGCAGCATGATGGTGATTTCAAACGGCGCTTCCTGCGCCACCGCGCCCACCAGCGGGCATAAGAGAACGATGGTCAGGAGCAGGGCAAGCAGCTTCCTCATGGTGTGACCCTCCTTGAAAAAAATATTGTTCAGGCGGTCTTGGCCGCCATAACCGACTAACCTTTCAGCGCACCCACCAGCACGCCCTTGGTGAAATATTTCTGCAAAAAGGGATAGAGCATCATCACGGGGATGGTGGAAACCATGATCACAGCCATCTTGATGGACTGGTCCGGCGGCTTGACGAAGTTTGGATCCATGCTGACCATCTCCCCCGCGGTCATCTGGGACAGGATGATGAGCTGCCGCAGCATCACCTGCAGCGGCCATTTTTCCGGGGCTTTGGACATGTACAGCATCGCGGAGAAGTAGGCATTCCAGTGCCCCACCGCGTAAAACAGCGAAAAGGTGGCGATGACAGGCAGCGACAGGGGCAGAGCGATGCGCCATAATGCACCGATGTCATTGCAACCGTCCAGGTAGGCCGATTCCTCCAGCTCCGCAGGAATGTTCTGGAAAAAGTTCTTGATGATCATCAGGTTGTAGGCGCTGATGGCACCGGGGATGATCACCGACCAATACGTGTTGGTGATCCCAAGGCCCGACACCACGATGTAGGTGGGGATCATACCCCCGGAAAAGAACATGGAAAAAATGATCAGGTTCAATATCAGGTTCCGGCCCGCCACGCGGCGCTTGCTTAAGCCGTAGGCCATGGTGACGGTGCAGGCCATGTTCACCGCAGTACCTGAAACGGTGATGATCACCGAGTTCAGTATGGACCGCAAAAGCGTGTTGCTGGAAAAAATGTAGTGGTAGGCGTCAAAGCTCACGTCCCTGGGAATCAAAAACAACGGCCGTTCCACAATCTCCCGTTCCGTGGCGAAGGAGGCCGCCAATACGTACACAAAGGGGAGGATGGTGATCATCGCGCACAGCGCCAGCACGATTACATTGCACGCATCAAAGGCCCGGCTGGCTGTGGAACGCTTGATGGCCATACGTTTTCCCCCTTTTCTTGTTGAATGGCTTCCCCTTGAGGCCCTTCACACCGTACCGCGCTTCGCTTGTCCGGTGTTCCGCATTGTCGCTCCGCTCCAATGCTCCAGGCTTCGCCCTCCGGGAAGCTGCCGCCCTAGGCGACTGATGAGGTGCCGCCCTAGTACAAGCCCGGCTCACCAAATTTATGGGCCAGCTTGTTGGCGCTCACCACCAGGGTGACGCTCACCACAGCCTTGAACAGCCCCACCGCCGTGGCATAGCTGTACTGCCCGCTTTGAATGCCCTGCTGGTACACGAACACATCAAAGGTTTGCGACACGCTGCGGTTCAAGGAATTGGCCATGAGGATCAGATGCTCATAGCCCGTATCCAGCACACTGCCCATGCGCAATACCAGCAAGAGCACGATGGTGGAACGGATGGCGGGCAGGGTGATGTGCCACAGTTGGCGCAGCCGCCCCGCGCCGTCGCACATGGCCGCCTCGTACAATTGCATGTCCACGCCCGAAAGCGCCGCCAGAAAGATGATGGTACCCCATCCCGTTTCCTTCCAGATGGTTTGGCCGATGATCATGGGCCGGAAGGCCCCCGGCGCGGTAAGGAATTTCACGGGCGCGTTAAATAGCTGCTCCGCAAGCCGGTATACGATCCCCCCTGTGCCAAAGGTCACGTAGGTGATGGACGCCACGATGACGATGGAGATAAAGTGTGGTACGTACAAAAATGTCTGCACGATCTTTTTGTAGCGCTGGCTTCTAAGCTCGTTGAGCAACAGCGCCAGGATAATGGGCGCAGGAAAGAAAAATGCGATATTCAAAAGAGAAAGCCACAGCGTATTTTCCAAAAGGCGCAAGAAGGCAGGGTTGCTGAAGAAATACTCAAACCACTTCAGCCCCACCCACTCGCTGCCTAATACTCCCGAAAAGGGCACATAATTTTCAAAGGCGATCACGACGCCCCACATGGGCAGATATTTGAAGATCACGAAATAAACGATCCCCGGCGCCATCAAAAGATACAGCCATTTGTCCCGCCACAGGCGGGGCGCCAGGCCAACGCGCTTCCCGGGCCTTGCTCTCATCTGGATCAAGCTCATCACCCTGTATACGTTATTCGTGCAATACACGCCCCGGGCGCTTCCATTGCAGCTGCTTTATCCTATGACGCGATGCATGTATATAGTTCAAAGCCGGCGCCGGATACGCATGCGCCCCGTGCCGTGCCATTTTTCCCATCCGCTATGATCTGTCTATCTGGATTCTAGCATAGGCTTTTTCCCCATGCAAAGCAATCGAGCTTCAATATTGTGCAATTTCGACCATTTATTCCCAGAAACCTCGTTATTTAATGGACGATCTGGTTGCTTTTTTCCTTTATAATAGAGCCTCAGGCCATTTCTCAGCTCCTGATGGATGTTTTTCGGTTGAATTTACGCGCCACACTTCAGAAAAAAAGCCTCCCCCTTGCGCTTTTCATACCATTGCGTTACAGTAAAAGAAAATGCATAAAAGGAGCGGCGGTAATGAACGAGTTTTTCACCTACCGCGACCGGGTGACGGGATTTTTGATCCGTCAGTATACAAAGGGACCGGGGCGCAACGCCAAGCTGTATTTCACCACCGAAAACTTCACCGTAGACGATAAGTATTTCTTTTTCAACCGCCAGACAGGGGACGGCCCCCTGCCCGACGGCGGGCTGTATAAGTGTGAAGTGGAAACAGGCGACGCGCAGTTGATGGCCGGCAGCGAATACAGGGGCTTTGCCATGGACAGGTTTGAAAATTACGGCGTGCTCTGCCGCGGGAATGTGGTCTGCCGCCTTGACTGCGATACGGGCACTATCACCGAGCTTGGCGCGCTGCCCGAGGGCGGTGCCGTTACGGGGCACCTGACCACAAGCAAAAGCGGCCGCATCGCCTGCAGCTATCATCTGGCCAACAAGATCTTCGCCCTGGTGATCCTGGATCCTAAAACGGGCAAGAGCGAGGTCGTCCATCAAAGCGACTACCACTTGGGCCACGCCCAAATCTGCCCCACCGACGACAACCTGCTCTTCTACATTCACGAAACCATGGGCGACGCGCTGCAGCGCACATGGATGTTCGACATCGAAAACCGCGCTGCGCGCCCGTATTACGTGGAGCATCCCAACGAATGGATCACCCACGAGGTATGGTCCGCCGACGGCGAAATAATGGCATTCATGAAGCTGCATGGGCGCATCCTGCTGGGTGACAAGGACGGGCGGCATTTTTGGCAGGCGGCCTACAGCGAGCAGCTCTTGCACCCTTGCATCTCCCGGGACAAACAATGGCTCTGCGCCGACCGCACCAGCTATTTGGGCGTCACCGTCCAGGACGCGGTGGTGCTTTTAAACGCAAAGACGGGCAAGGCAAAGGACCTGGCCACCACCTACGCACCCAAGACCGGCGCGGACCACCAGCACCCTTCCTTCAACCGCCGGGGCGATATGGTGCTTTTCAGCGCCCCCGATGAAAGCGGCAACGCCCAGGTGTGCGCCATTGATTTGAATCAGGTGGAAAAGCCATAGGATGTAATCTGCCTTAAAATAAGCTGGAATGTTCCGGATCGTTAGGCGGGCGATTGATAATCGCCCCTACGACGCTGTATGTTTGTTAGCTTTCCTGCCGGAACATATTAGAACCGGAAGAAAAGCCAATATACTCCTTGCAGCGGTAGGGGCGATTATCAATCGCCCGCTTTGTCTGGCGTCCATCCTCATGGGAGGATAGCGCCTTATTGCTTTATATCCCTATATAGGGATTTCAAAGGGATGTACCCCTTTGACGGGGTCCAGGGTGAGTGAGCCGAGCGCCGCCAGTGGCGGATAAAGCGAGGCGAAGGAATCAAGCGAAAAGGAGCTATGCGAGCGGCAGCGAAGCAGAGCGACTATTGAGCTTGCGGAACAGCGCCCCTGGTGCCCCGGTAGTTGAACAGCGCTACGCCGGAGAGGATCACCGCGCCGCCCAGTAGGGTGGAGATATCCGGCGATTCACCGTTGAGTAAAAAGCCTGCCAGGCCGCTCAAGAAAGGTGTAATGAACATATAATTGCTCACATCGCTGGTACGAGGCGCCCTTTGGAAGGCGGCGGACCAGGTAACATAAGCGATGGCACTGGGGAAGATACCCAGCAGTGCCACGTACAGCCAGTAGGAAGTCGCTGCAGTCTTTGCTTCGGAAACAGCCTGGGGCAGGAACACGCACAAAAGCAGCGTACCAAAATAAATGCTGTATACAGCGGATTGCAACGAAGAATAGGTTTTGGTAAGCCTGCGCTGAATGATGTTGTAGAGGCTGATACAGACCACCGCCGCCATCAGCCACAGCACACCTTCATTGATGGCCAGCACGCCCCGCCACAACGCCAGGATAAGAATGCCTGAAAACTCCACGGCTACGGCTATCCACTGGCGCGCTTTCAGCTTTTCCCTGTAAAAGAAGCGGGCCAATAACGCGGTGAGTACAGGCGTCACAGCCAACATCACGCTGGCTGTGGCCGATGTCACCAGGTTATTGCCCAGGTTAAACACCACCATGTACACGGCAAAGCCCAGCGCGCCGGACAGCAGGAACCAGCCAATATCCTTTATCCGCGGCGGGCGCAGCTTTTTAATAAGCACCACAGGCAAGAGCGCGGCGCTGGCCGCTGCATACCTTAAAAGCCCCAAGCCGTAGGCAGAAAAATGGTTCATGGCCAGGTGCGTGATAGGAAATGCCAGTGACCAGAACAAAATGGTGGTCATGGCATAGGGATGAAAGCTATCCTTCCACTTCATACATGCCTCCATATAAAGCCCCGGCGGGCCGCATGCAAGCAGTATAGCCAATGCGTTCCGCCGAGGCAAGTATTTTTTAAGTATTACTCCTCATCCACATGCCGCACGGCCGGAACCAGCATGCACAGCCCGGCGCACAGCACACACAAGAGCCCGCCTGCTATAAACCAGACAGGTGCGCCCCATGCTTCCGCAACGGCCCCGGCAGCAGCCAGGCCCAAGGGGCATGCAAGCGACATCAGCGAGCCGGATACGCCCATGGCCCGGCCCAGATAATCCGGACGCACCTTGCGCTGCAAAAGCGCCATGAACAATCCCTGGAAAAAAGGCGCGGCCAAGCCGGAAAGCAGCGTGAGCACACCAAAGACGACCAATCCTTCCGGCGGCAAAAGCCCCATGCCGGTGATGGTCAGCCCAATCACCGTCAAGGAGGCTGCCATCAGGAAAATCCGCTGTTTCGGTCCCCGCAAGGCGGCTAAAATCGCCCCGCCCAACAGCATCCCTACAGAAAAACCAGTCTCGATGATTCCGGCATGGGCGGTAGTGCCATCAAAGCGAATAAGAACCATCAGGGGATACAGGCTGGCGGCAGGAATATAGGCAAACGATAACAGCGTGGCCACCATGGTCAGGGCAAACAATCCCCTCCGGCGGTACAGATACGTAAGTCCCTCCAGGGTGTCCCGGAGTACATGCACTTTTTCGAAAGGGCCCTCCCCCGGCGTTGACGGGATATGGGCAAGCCACACTGCCAGCACACCTGCTGCGGCTCCCAGCACATCCAGGCCCATCAGAAGATTCAAAGGCATCAGGCTATACAAAAGCGCTGCCAGCGCGGGGCTTACAAGGGTGGATATGGACTGGAACGCCTGGGTGCGCCCGGCGCAGCGGTCCAGCTCATCCACAGGCACCATCAAGGGCGTCACCGCATTCAAACAAGGCTGATGGAAGGCGGTACCCAACGCCCGCAAGAACAGCACCCCATGAATGAGGGGGATAGGCAATACATTCCCCGTTCCCCAAACCACAAGGATCAGCGCCGCTCCGGCAATCGCCATATCCGCAGCGATCATGATCCGCCGCCTGTCCCACCTGTCGGCCAAACTGCCGGTAAAGGGACCAAATACCGCCATAGGTAAAAAGCCCATCAGCGCCGCCAGGGACAGCACGGCGGCGGAGCCTGTTCTTTGCGTCAGATGCCATAAAAGGGCATACTGCGTAACCGAACTGGTGAGCAGCGATACGGTTTGCCCAGCCCATAGAATATAAAATTGCTTTTTCCAATGCTTACGTTGCACAAAAAAGCGCCTCCTGTTCCTTATGAAGGCCAAAGGCCTTTAGGGTACACCAAAATGACCGCTGCTGTCGCAGCGGAAAACCTTGGCATATCCTACAGGAACAAAGACGCGGTCATAGGATCGCTCCTTTTGTTTGATTGAAACAGCATATCAAAAAAGCCTCCCCGCGTCAACCTATGCATAGCGGGGAAGCTTATCAGGCCATACCCTTTTACATCGGGTAAGTTTGGTTCTTATGAACCGGCTGTTTTACAGTATGCTGCCTATCCCCGGGCTGCGCAAATGATATCTTTGCGCCGATATCGGGCTTCTCCCCCATTACGCCCTCCACAAACGCATGGGCTACCCGGGGATCATACTGGCCCCCGGCGCAACGGCAAACCTCTATCAACGCATCCTTGGGTTTCATGGGTTGCTTGTAGGTACGCGGGGATACCATGGCATCATATCCATCGGCCACGGAGATGATTCTGGCGATCATGGTGATTTTTTCCCCGGCAATGCCCTTGGGATAACCAGTACCGTCCCAGCGCTCATGGTGCTCCAGCACAAAGGGGGCGATATGAGCAAGACCGTGGACAGAGTTCAGCAGGCGGTATCCCACCTCGCTGTGCCGCCGCATTTCTTTCAATTCTCCATCATCCAACCGCATTGTTTTTTCCAGAAGATCCTGATCAATACCGATCTTGCCAATATCGTGCATCACCCCGGCCTGGTACGCCTGCTCCACCGTTTCCGGATTAAGACCCATGACGCGGGCAATTTTCCGGCTCAAATCTCCTACCGTTTGGGAATGCTGCATCTCCCTGGGGCTTCTTTGATACAACGTCTGCAATATCTGATGCACGGCGCGGCGGCGCATCTCCACACCTTCGGTCAGCTTATGGCGGTACATGTCGTCCTCTGCCTGCTGGAACACATCGCTGTAGGATTCCTGGAGCGAATGCTTTACCGCAAAGCCGATGGATACGGAGAAGACCAGCATGCCCGTAGACTCGCCGGCAATCTCCTGCTGAATCCGCCGGCACGCGGCATCGGCCGCCTTTGCATCCGTATTGGGCAGCAGCAGCACGAACTCATCCCCGCCCATGTGGAAAATCATTTCCTCGTCACAAAGCCGCCGCAGTACATCGGCTGTTCTTGTAAGCAAAACATCGCCCATCTGATGGCCAAAAGCATCGTTGGTCAGCTTCAGGCCGTTCAGATCTGCCATGATGATGGCCAATGGCAGCTTTTCTGGCCTGTTCATATGAATGATCTGCTGCATATACCGGCGGCGGTTATACAGCCCTGTCAATTGATCATGGAAACTGAGGTATTCTATTTTTTCCAGGCGCTGCTTGCGCTCGGTAATATCCCTGGCCAGCAGAAGCACAGATTCCTGGTTAATGGGCAGCAATCGCCCCTCGAAGTGCTTTGTTTGCCCGGGGTAATCCAGGGAGTACTCAAAAACCTGCATGGCGCTCCTGTCAAGCGCTTCCCTGACACGGCTGCGCATAGGCTCCGCTGTTTCCGGCGGAAATACTTCTGTCACCAGCTTGTCCAAGAAACATTCCGGCTGGGCATACATATCCTCCGGCTTTAAGGAGGCGTGGTAGTGGGTGATCCTGCCTTCCGAGGTGATAATGAAGAACAGGTCAGGGATAGCGTGGAGCATGGCCGTATTGCGCTCCTGAACGCTTTGCAGCTTTTGTTCATTGTCGTAGCGTTCCACGGCACGGCCAAGGGAGTCGGCAAACAGCCGCAGCACGCCCTGCTCCGTGACCGTCCACTCCCGCCTTTGGCGGCATTCGTCAAAGCCCACAAAGCCCCAGAGCAAATCTCCCGCGAACACGGGCAGGATCAGTATGGACTGTATATTCTGGTCTTCCAGCAGCGTACGGGCATCGCCTAAATGCATATCCGCCACATGAGCCGAGAAGGCTTTCCCTTCCTGAAGGAGCGACAGGAAAGCCTGCATCTTATCGGCGTTTATTTCCCGAAGCTTAGGATTATCGATTTGGGGCGCAGTATCCTCTGCGCACCATTCATCCTTCTGGCCGACCGTGCATAGCCTGCCATTTACATAGCAGCTCTCGAACAGGTAACCGCGGCTAACGTCCAACGTCTCTCCCACCAGAGCCAGCGCCCTGGGAATGATCTGCCTGTATTCCCGAACACCTAAAAGATCCTGCGTCAGACCGATAATGGTCATCAGCAGCTTATCCTTTGTGCGAAGTTCCTGCTCAATTGCCTTGCGCGCAGTAATATCCGAAAGGATCACCGCCACCTGGCCAGGTAACGGCGCATAGACACGGATGCCGAAATACCTTGCCTTCTCGCGCCAGTACCTTTCGAACCGGGGGACCTCCTCGCCCCTGGCCGCGCGCAAAAGCGCTTCCTTCCAGCCCTCGTCCAATACGGGAAAAACTTCTCCCATCCGAAAACCCGGCAGCTGCACGGCGGCTTCAATGCCTACCGATTTTGCAAACGCTTCGTTTCCGTGCAGGCAAACGTATTCTTCCGGACGCCTTGCATCCCCTGCTTCAAACACAGCCAGACCCTGCTGCATCTGGGTAATGAGCAGCCGGTATTGTTCCTCACTGGCCCGAAGAAGCTGATGCTGGCTGCGCCTGTCGGTTACATCCGTCAGTTGGTAATGATTCAGGCCCCGGCGCGCATCAAATACGCTTTTGCGCACATCCAGCCATCTTTCAGGTTTGGAGGGAGGAAAGCCAACAGGCCCCCGGCTTAAGACAGCCCGCTCCAGAAGGCGGCTCAGTGCTTCCGGTTCCATATCTGCAGAGCCGGGCAGCAAAGCAGCCGCCCTGTTGGCCTTTTGAAGCTCGCCGCTTTCGCGAAATAAAAATGCCGGCTCCGCGCAATCGTCAAACATTTCCTCCCACCGTGCAAGCTGCGTTTGCATCAGATCGTTCTTGCCTTCCCCCCAAAGGGAAACGGAACCCAGGAACAACAAAAATACGGGCGTTGGATCCAGAATTCTGTCCAGACCTAAAAACAGCCAAAGCACGCAGGGTAAAAGCGACGCAAAGAAAACCATCAGCATGATAAAGCGCCGCCTATCCGACCGCTGCTTATGCTTTTGCAAAGCGCCACGCAGCTTCCACAAAGCATAGGCCAGAAAAGCCGTGCAATATCCGTACAGTGCAAAGAATAGCGGTCCCCTCGCAAGGTGCAGCGAACTGTACCCTCCGATGGAGCGGTGGTAAAGCTCCCCGTAATACAGGCCGTGAAGCGGATTAAGCACAAACAGAAGCCATAGCATAAGCGTCAGGGAGAACAGGGATATTCGAAGCCGGCGCGGCGTGGCCGTTGCTGTTGTCAGATGGCGGATAAAAAGGATGCCAAAGGCAGGCAGGAACGCCAGCCCCAAGAAGGCTATGCTTCGCAAGGCCAGTTCAACTGCGGTATTCTCGATCTGCATCTCCAGGTAGTATTCCAAGGCGAATATGGCGCAACAAAACAGCAGCAAGGAATACCAGGGATTCCCGCTTTTCCTCCCTTGCCGCCAGAACCGGATACCCATCCATGTGTACAGCGCCGCCAGAACCGGGACAATATTAACAAAAAGCCGGATCAGGATGACGCCTACATCCATGAGTTGCGCCTCCCACAGCACCGTATTGATGAGATATGCTGTATATGGTTCACCAGCCACCAATTTTCTACATTATGTCATGAATCGGCACGATTGTCAATCCATAAACAACCCGGTGCCGGGAACCCATTAATAGGTTAATACCCTTTCTTTATATATCTCGGTGAAAAAGCGCAACTGTTTATGCGAAATCTTATGTATTCCACACCATTTTCTGTAAAGCTTTGCCAGGGAACCTCTGCCCGTCAATTGCAGTTTCATTCTTTCCTCCCTTTCAGGCATATGGTATACTAAAAACCGATTGACAGAACTTCCCTTTGCGTCTATAATAAAAAACCCTGTTGTTTTTTCGACCGAAGGGAGTACATATGCCCTACATATCCGTCAAGCATCTTCACAAGACCTTTGTGGTGCGCCGCCGCATGGAAAAAGGAATGCTTCGTCTTTTCCGTCGGGAAAAGGCCTCTGTCCCTGCGCTAACAGACGTCTCTTTCGCTATTGAACAAGGGGAACTGGTGGGCTATATCGGTCCCAACGGCGCCGGGAAGTCTACCACGGTCAAGATCTTAAGCGGCATTCTGACCCCCGACAGCGGAGAGGTGTCCATCGGTGGGCGTACCCCGTGGCTGGAGCGAAAATTCCATGTCCGGCACATCGGCGTGGTATTCGGCCAACGGACGCAGCTGTGGTGGGATGTACCTGTCCTTGATTCCTATTCCCTGCTCAAAGACATCTACCGCATTCCTCAAAAAGAATACGACACGCGCCTTGAAGAGCTTTGTGCCGCGCTGGAACTTTCAAGCCTCCTTAACACCCCTCTGCGCCTTTTGAGCCTTGGGCAGAGGATGCGGGCGGAGCTGTGCGGTTCCCTTTTGCACAGCCCGGAGCTTCTGTTCCTGGATGAGCCCACCATCGGCCTGGACGCGGTAAGCAAACTTGCTCTCCGTTCCTTTTTGTTGAAGGAAAATCAAACCCATGGAACCACCATCCTTTTGACCACTCACGACATGTCGGACATCGCGGCGCTGTGCAGCCGGGTGATGGTGCTAGGCCGAGGAAGCCTTCTGTATGACGGCGGGCTTCCTGCACTTCTATCCCGGTACGACACCCAGGGAGCCATCCGGGCCTGCTACGCCGATAAGCGCGGCTTGCCGCCTCTGCCGCCGGGGGCAGCCGTAAGCCGGGAGGAAAACGGCTGCTTCCTGATCCAGTATGACAAGCGGGAAACGTCTACCGACCTCATGCTGTCGCTTTTGCAAAAAGAGGGCATGCTCAGTGAGCTTACCGTTTTGGAGCAGCAGCTGGACCATTTGATCGCGGCCATGTACCGGGAGATGGCGCTATGAAAGAAAGGCTGAAGCCCTACCTTACCGCCTTCAAGCTTCGGGCGCTTTTGGAAATGCAGTATCGGGGCGCCGCATTGGGGGGCATTATCACCCAGATCGCCTTCGGCCTGGCGCTGATCTTTTTGTACGAAGCGCTGTACCGTTCCGGCGGCGACACCTCCGTGCCATTTCCCCAGGTGGTCACCTACGTCTGGCTTCAGCAGGCATTTTTCAGGGCTCTGTTCAGCAGCGATGCCGCCTTGAGCGAGGCCATTATGACCGGCGGCATCGCCTACGAATTGTGCCGCCCGGTGGATACATACTTTTACTGGTATCTACGCAATTTGGCGCAAAAGGCAGTTGGCAGTTCTATGCGGGCCGTACCCATGTTCCTTTTCGCCTTTCTGCTGCCTAAGTATCTTCACATTGCCCCGCCGCAAAGTCCAGGATCATTCATGCTCTTTTTGATTTCCCTGGCGCTTGGATTTGCGTGCATCAGCGCCATCGGCAACATTCAAAACGGCATCATCATGCGAAGCCTTGACTCAAGGGGCGTCTCCAACATCATTCAGATGATCCTCTTTTTCCTTTCGGGAAACCTGATTCCCCTGACGCTGTTTCCGCAAAAATGGCAGGTGCTTGTGCGCTACCAGCCCTTCGCCCAGGCGGTGGATATGCCCATCCGCCTGTACATGGGAAGCTATCCCCCGGCGGAAATTCTTCTTTCCTTCTGCATACAGATTTTGTGGCTAAGCCTGTTGATCGCTCTGGGTCGTATGTTGTGGCGGCGGAATCTGCGCCGCGTCACCATACAGGGAGGGTAACGATGGATACGCTGAAATATGGCCTGCATGCGTCCCGGATGCTGCTTAAAAGCCACCTGCAATACCCGGGCTCCTTCTTCTGGCACTCCATCGCCATGGCAGTGATGACCGGCGGCGAGCTTTGCGCTGTGCTTTTGCTGTTCGACCGTTTTACTTCCCTTGGGCAATGGAGTGGCGGGGAAATACTGATGTTCTTCGGCATGATGCATTTTGCCTTTTCCCTGGTGGAATTGTTTGCCCGGGGAATCACCGCGTTTGATCTCATGATACGGTCCGGGGGCTTTGACACTGTACTTTTGAGGCCCAGAGGTGCGCTGACTCAAGTGCTGTGCAGCCAAATGGATCCGCGCCGTTTGGGCACAACTTTGATTGGTCTTTCCGCCATCATCCTGTCCTCGCATTTGACTGGCCTTCAATGGACGTGGAGCAAGGTATCGTGCCTGGTAGTATCGCTGCTGGGCAGTGGCGCGCTGTTTATCGGGCTGTTCCTGATCGAGGCGGTGCTGTGCTTTTTTTCCGTCAAAAGCATCGAGATGGTGAACATCCTCACCTACGGCGGGCGAACTTCCTGCCAGTATCCCATTGATATCTATCCCAGGCCCATGCGGTTTCTGTTCCTGTTCGTGGCGCCCTTTGCATTAACCACCCACATGCCCGTAGCCTATCTATTGGGAAAGCCGTTGATGGGAGAAGCGACCTGGATGGCCTTCGTATCGCCATTGTCCGGCTTCGTGGTGCTTGCGGTAATGCTGCTGGTATGGCGGATGGGTGTACGCAAATACAGGTCTACCGGCAGCTGATCATTTCCTTTCACGCTCCTTTATGATATGCTGTATATATCCAAACTCATTGGAGGGCCTATGCCTGCCGTTACCGTATCCGCCATCGTTCTGCGCAGCGTCAACTACCGGGACAATGACCGTATGCTCACCCTGCTTGCCCCAAACCTTGGCCGGGTGGAGGTTTTGTCACGTGGCTGCCGCAGGCCCAGATCACCGTTCATGAGCGCCAGCGAGGTATTTTGCACGGGAGAGTATGTGCTTTTTTCCCAGCATGACAAAAACATACTGACTTCCTGCACGCTGCACGACAGCTTCTATCCCTTGCGGCTGGACTACGGGTTGCTGGCCTGCGGCGCATACCTGCTGAACCTATGTGAGGCGGCGGCCCAACCGGGAGAAGAAAGCGGGCCGCTTTTTTGGCTGCTGCTGAGGTCGCTGAACCGCCTGGCTTACGGGCAGGAAGACCGCCGCGGGCTGGTCAGCGGTTTTCTTTTGCATTACGCTGCCGTTTTGGGCTACAAGCCGCGGCTTCACCATTGCGTGCATTGCGGAAAAAAACATGAAGGGGGTGCGCCTGTATTTTTTGATTGTGAGGCGGGGGGCCTTGCCTGCTTACAATGCCCCAAAACAGAAGGCAGCCTGCCCTTGACACAAGGGCAGGCCGAATGGCTTCAAACCGTATTCAAGGAGGGGCCGGAGTCCTCAGCGCATCTTCCCGGCAGCGAAGCGCCTTTTGACAGCTTGCGGTGCTATGTGGAGTCGCGGCTGGAAAAGCCCATCAAGGGCGGGCCGGTATGGGAAACCGTCTAGCCCTGCATATAATAAGGCGCGCGGTTCAGCGCATCCTTATACTCTATCCTCATGGTATAGACGTATTCGACGGCAAACTCCCCATTGGGGAGTGGCCGTTTTTTCTTGCGAAGCGTATAGCGGCCCCTGTCGCTCAGCACCGGCAGGTCCTGAGCCAGAAGCAGGGACATCGTATGCTGTCGCTTAACTGATAAGGGACGATAGCCGCGGCCCTCCAGGGAAAATATCACCCGCCGCCCGGCAGGCACCATCATCTTGAATTCCACACATTCCCGCCGGATACATACCTGCTCCACATACCGCTTGCGCAAGCGGTGCAGAATATCGTTCAATTCCTGATACAGGTCACCGTTGCGCATCTTCTCCAGCCGCACGGCCTCCAGCCGTACGTTGCGCTTATCGGCAAGGTATAAAAAGACAGCCACGATAAAGCCGGCAGCCAGCAAGACCAATAAACCGATTTCCAAACCCATGGCTTTCCTCTCCTTCAGCACCAGCGGAATGGTCACTTTCAAGAGATGGTAAGCTTGATGACAACTATTCCTTTTGCTCGATGTGCCTTTTGATGCAGTCGAAGCTTTCCTGGCTCAATACATGCTCTACACGGCAGGCATCTTCCGCCGCCGTCCTTTCGCTGACGCCAAGGCTTTTCAGGTACTCCGTCAATAGCCGGTGCCTCTCGTATACGGACTCGGCCACCTGGCGGCCCTGGTCGGTCAGCGTGATGAAGCCGCTGCGGTCCATTTTTATGTAACCGTTTTCGCGCAGCCGCCTCATAGCATTGCTGATGCTGGGCTTGCTAAAGCTCATGGCATTTACAATGTCAATGGAGCGCACCATTCCCTTCTCCTGGGATAAAACAAGGATAGACTCCAAATAATTCTCGCCGGATTCTTGCATTTTCATGATAGATTCCTCATATTCCAGTCGGGCATAGCCTGAACTTTTTCCCAGTATACCACAAGATTTGACATAGCTCAAGGTTTCGAATCGGAAAACCCTTCCAGTGAATAGCCATTTTGGAAAGCGTTCTAGCGGAAGGGTCCTTCTGCGGAAGCAACGAGGGCGAGTGAGCCGAGCGCCGCCAGTGACGGATGAAACGAGGCGAAGGAATCAAGCGAAACAAGCTATGCAAGCGGCAGCGCAGCAGCGCGACGATTGAGCTTGCGGAAGCAATTCCCCCTCGTTCTAAATCGTCTCGCCTGGCTCCGCCAGGCGGGCGGAGTTTACGTGTATTCTATGTGCCGGTGTTCATCAGTGCATTTATGTTTTGGAATAGTATTACACGATTCACCGGCCGTGTGCCTCATGCCAGCCAAGCGAAGCGCAGGATGGCGTGCAGGCACACAAGTGAATCGTGCAAGTTCAAGTAAAAGTGGTCAAGCGCAAAGCACTTGACCACTTTTACTTGAAAGCGAAGCTTAAAACTTCTGTGCGTTTACCTTTACGGCGGGGCCCATGGTGCTGCTCAGATATACGGAGCGCAGGTAGGTACCCTTGGCCGCAGAGGGCTTGGCCTTGTTGATGGCATCCATCAGGGCGCTGAGGTTTTCCGTCAGCTTATCAATGCCGAAGGAGGACTTGCCAATGGGGCAGTGCACGATGGACGTTTTGTCTACCCTGTATTCCACCTTACCGGCTTTGATGTCGGAGATGGCCTTGGCCACATCCATCGTCACGGTGCCGGACTTGGGGTTGGGCATCAAGCCCTTGGGGCCCAACACGCGGCCCAGACGGCCCACGACACCCATCATATCAGGGGTGGCGACGCAAACGTCAAACCCGAACCAGTTCTCATTTTGAATCTTGGCCACCATGTCCTCGGCGCCTACAAAATCGGCCCCGGCGGCTTCCGCTTCCTTAGCCTTGTCGTTCTTGGCGAACACCAGCACACGGATCGTGCGGCCCGTGCCATGGGGCAAAACCACAGCGCCGCGGACCTGCTGGTCGGCATGGCGGGGGTCAACACCCAGGCGGACGGAAATTTCCACCGTCTCGTCAAACTTGGCCTTGCTGGTCTTCAAAACCATGTCGATGGCCTCGGCGGGATCATACGCCTTGAGGGGATCGATCAGCTTTTTGCTGTCTACATACTTTTTGCCGTGTTTCATGTCAAACTTTCCTCCCATGTGGTATTAGCGGCACTCTGTCCTCCCACATTGATCTTCGAGAAAATGGCGGCCATTTTCTCGACTAAACCCTTACTCTTCGACGGTGATGCCCATGCTGCGGGCGGTACCGGCCACCATGCTCATGGCAGCCTCGATGCTGGCGGCATTCAAGTCGGGCATCTTGGTGGTGGCGATCTCGCGGACCTGCGCCTGCGTCAGTTTGCCAACCTTGTCGCGGTTGGGCCTGGCGCTGGCACTTTCAAGCCCCAATGCCTTCTTGATCAGAACGGGCACGGGCGGGGTCTTGGTGATGAAGGTAAAGGTACGGTCGGAGTAGACGGTGATGACCACGGGGATCACCAGGCCGGCCTGCTTGGCCGTGCGCTCGTTGAACTCCTTGCAGAAGCCGGGGATGTTCACGCCGTGCTGACCCAGCGCGGGGCCGATAGGCGGCGCGGGCGTAGCCTTGGCCGCGTTCACCTGCAGCTTGATGATGGCTGTAACTTTCTTTGCCATAAAGATGGCACCTCCTACAAAATGTGGTCATGCGGAACGGTTTGCGTTCCTCCCACCCGCCGCATTGGCGGCGGCAGCATGCGGCCGAAGCCGCAGCCTTCACGCCGGAAGAAACCAGCGGTAAAGCTAAACTTTCTCCACCTGGTCCAGTGCGACCTCCACAGGCATCTCGCGGCCAAGGAACATTTTGACCTTGACGTTCAGCTTTTGCCTGATGGTGTCCACATCCAGAACGGTACCGGTGAAGTTTTCCAGCGGACCGGAAAGAATGCGAACTTCTTCGCCAATGGCAATGCCAAACTCCACCGACTGCTTTTCGCAGTTGAGCATCTTCTCAACTTCTTCCTCCGTGAGGGGGATGGGCTTGCTGTCCGGGCCCACAAAGCCGGTGACGCCGCGGGTGTTGCGCACAAGATACCAGCTCTCGCTGGTCTCGATCATCTTCACCAGCACATAGCCGGGATAGATTTTCCGCTGGGATTTCACCCGCTTGCCATTTTTGATCTCAACGACATCCTCCACAGGGACCCTGGCTTCCATGATCAGGTCCTGCATGCCATTGTTTTCAACGGCCTTTTCCAGGTTGTCCTTGACTTTGTTCTCGTACCCCGAATAGGTATGTACCACATACCAGCAGGGTTCCTTTTTCTTTTCGGTCATATGGCTCTCCTATTTTCTGGGCTAGCTGATCAGAAGATCCACAAGCGCCGAAGCACCCAGGTCCAGCAGGCCGATGAGCACGCCCATAACCAGTATGAACAAGAGCACGATGACTGTATAGTTCGTAAGTTCCTTGCGGGTAGGCCAGGTCACCTTGCGCAGTTCGTGCCACATGTTTTTAAACGGTGTGGCGACACGGCCGGGCAGTAGCTTGAAAAAGCGCATAAGCCGCGCAAAGAAGGAAACCTTTTCCTTTTTGGCGTTCTTCTCGTCTGCCATGTTCTTCACATCCTCAGCATCGGTTAGGTCACTTGGTCTCCCGGTGGGCGGTGTGCTTTCTGCAAAAACGGCAGTATTTGCTCAGCTCGATCCGGTCGGGCGTGTTCTTTTTGTTTTTCATGGAATTGTAATTGCGCTGCTTGCACTCGGTGCAGGCCAACACAACCTTTTGGCGCACGGCGTTTGCCACTTTGGACACCTCCTGCCTGATTGGGGAGAAATGAAAACGCGCCCATACACTGTATCATATCTGACAAGCCCTGTCAATGAAAGTTCAGGCGCAGCGCCTGCGGAAGTTTCCCTCCGCAGGCGTATAGTGATTACTCGAGAACGTTGGCCACAACGCCGGAGCCTACGGTACGGCCGCCTTCGCGGATAGCGAAGCGGAGGCCCTGCTCGATGGCGATGGGGGTGATGAGCGTGATCTCCATGTCGATATGGTCACCGGGCA
>JAEZQK010000079.1 GCA_023413135.1 Bacillota bacterium | reverse complement strand
TCCTGAATTGATGACCGTCGAGTTCATACTCTCACTCTTTCTATCGTATACTGCTAGTTAGGCATATTATATGCCAATTCCCAGATTCTATCAACCGATTAATCTATCGAGATCATAATTGTTTCATTATGCGACCTAACTTGAGCATGTAATAAAATGTTGGTTTGTTTCATTTGTTTCACTGTTCATGTAACTTTATTTCAATGGGGATTGGCTTCGGCTGGTCCCCAATTTTTTACGAATTTTAAGGGAATGCTATTCGAAAAGTCATTGAGGAGCTATTATGGACTTATTTGAGAAGAAGAAAGTCTCTCCAATGTTGATCGCAGAGAATCAGGAACCGTTTGACTCCAATGATTATCTATATGAGTTGAAACTAGATGGATTCAGGTGCGTTGCATACCTAGACGCTAATTCTACTGACCTACGCAGTAGGCAGAACACATCTTTAATTTCTGCGTTCCCAGAACTCGCTGGAATCAACCGGTCTGTGTCTGAAAGGTGTATTCTAGATGGGGAGTTAGTGATTTTAGAAAATGGGAAACCCAACATAAATCTGGTTCAGAGAAGAGTGCTAATGACAGGGTATATCAAAATAGCTTCAGCGGCACACACGAACCCTGCTTGTTATGTCGCCTTTGATATTCTCTACTTTGGGGATAAGGACTTGCTATATACTCCGTTGGTAGTTCGCAAACAAATCCTAGCGACTGCTATTACCGAGACACAGAACCTTGTCATATCAAGGACAATCGACACATATGGAACTGCCCTATTCAGTCAGGTGAAGGCGCAAGGGTTGGAAGGTGTCGTGGCGAAGCGAAAGGACAGCAGCTACTATATGGGTAAGCGGACGAAAGATTGGGTGAAGTTTAAGTATCAAGAATATGGATTAAGGACTCCATAATTCGCAGGAAAATGCCCCACAACTTCAGCAGGTTGTGGCCTCCGGCTGCGGCGATCTCCAGCGCCCGCCGGGCGGCGGTTTGCCCCCTGACCTGGCTTAGGTCATTGGCATCCGCCGTTTCCTGAAGGCAGCTGTCGTAACTTTTTTGGATCTGCGCAGGTATTCGGTTTTGGCCTGTCAGGTGGCGCACCGCCTCGGTCAGGTTGGCGGCGGGATATACCTGCATGCCCTGGATGCTCTCGACTTCCCTGGCGTTCTTTAAAGGCAGCACCACCTGATGGATGCCGTGCTCATGGGCGCTGATCACCATGGGCAGCGCGCCTCTGACAGGATTCAATTCCCCCTGCAGCGACAGTTCACCTATAAGCAACACGTCGTTAAGGGATGGAAAAGCCGTCTGGTGGCTGGCCTGCAATAGACCGATGGCAATGGGCAGGTCGAAGGCCGGGCCTTCCTTGCGCACATCAGCGGGAGCCAAATTTACCGTCACCCTGGCCACGGGCATGTGAAAGCCGCTGTTCATGATGGCGGCCCGTACCCGATCCCGGCTTTCCTTGACCGAGGCATCAGGCAGGCCCACCACATCCAGCGCCGGAAGCCCGTTGGTGATAAACACCTCCACCTTCACGGCAAAGCCGTCCACACCGCTCAAGCCATAGCCCAGGGTTTGGGAAAGCATGGCTCCGTCTCCTTTGCATCCATTGTATCAATAAGAAATCCCGGGGAACCTCCTCATGGCGTCCAACCAAGCCTTTGAAGTGATCACACCGCTGGCGTATGGATAGAAGCCGATGAACAGAATGGCCGAAACCGCCACCAGCGTCCACAGAAGGGGGGCATATCCCGCTTTCCATTTATCCTTCAGCCACTGGAAGCTGATCACCGTGCACAGTATGATGAAGGGCACGCTGGCAAAATAGTGATAGATAAACGTGGAGCGGGGCACCAGCACCCAGGGCATGTACTGGCTGGCAAAACCGATCAAAATCATGGCCGGCACGATATCGTGTCCCTTGGTGTGGATATGTATAACCCCTTCCCCGCCTCCGCGCCAGATATGGCGCTTTACAAATACGGCAAGCACGATCACAAGCGCGGCAAGACCCGTCCACCACACGGCAGGATTGCCCATGGCATAAATGGTGGAGCCCATGTCTGATGGCTGATAGTTTCCTTTGAAGTACCACATGGGCTTCAAAATCAGGGGCCATTCCCACCAGGGAGATTGGTAGGGATGATCGGCGCCCAGGCCCGGCGTGCTGTGATAGGAAAGCATGCCCTTTTGGGCCTCTATGATCTTTTCCACCGTTACCCCGCCGCTGGGGGCAAAATAGGGAATATAGGAAAGGTAATAGATAACGGCAGGAACCGCCATGAAAAAGACGAGGCAGCACAGGCAGGTGACAAGCACCCGCATATATCCCTTTTCGAAAGCCGCAGCTACGGCCTTTCGCCGGTCCTCCGGCACGCCTTTCTTTTGCCCCTTCATTTTGTTCGCTTCGTGGGCTTCCATCAGGCGGCGCCAGCAGCTCCAGAAGAAGAGGATGGCCAGGCCTGCCCCCGCATAGATACCCACCCACTTGCTGGCAATGCCAAGGCCCATGAACAGGCCGGAAAGGGCGAGGGGGATCAGCGTCTTTATAAAACGCGTACCCCAGAAATCCATTTGTACATAACGGAACATGCAAAGGTACGACAGCATGATGAAAAGCACCGGGAAGCTGTCGATGGTGGCAATCCGTGTCTGTGTAAAGTGCATCAGGTCAAAGGTCATCAGCAGCATGGCGGCGGCGGCCAGGTCGGTGCGGCGTGTCACCTGCTTGCCTAAAAGGTACATGGCCGGCAGCATCAATACCCCCGCCAGCGCCCCGGCGAACCGCCAGCCAAAAGGCGTCATGCCAAAGGCCATCACGGCCCAGCTCATCATCACCTTGCCAAGAGGCGGGTGCGACGTCTCGTAGGGATGAATGTTGTTGGCATGCTCATACGCGGTGCGGGCATGGTAGATCTCATCAAAATAGGTGCCCGTATACCAGCCGGGCTCGCCCTCCAAGGTGTCCTGTTCATCCAGCAAATTCTGGGCAGGCGCGTTCAGGCTGGAGCCCGGGTTATTGCCCGTATGGGCAGAGACGGTAACGGGCAATACCTGCTTATCCGATGTGCGCAGCAGTATTTCACTCAGGTTAAGGCTGATATTAGACGCTGTCACCCGCAGAAACCTACCCGAAAGGTCCCTGGGGGTGCTGGTATAGGATACGGACTCACCCACCTGGTTGGTATGTACCACGTACTGCCACTGGAAGCAGTTTCCCTCCTGCATGCGGGCAGGGTATTCCTCCGACCAGCTTTCGCCGTCCAAGCTCACCGCCACGGAGAAATCGTTGTGGTTGATGCCGCCGTAATACAGCATCTGAAAGCTTTTTTCCGCGCCCAGGTCCAATACCACCTGCTCCCCCGCCTTGGTGGATATCCAGGCGGTCTGCGGTGCTTTGAGACTTCCCAGGTTCCAGAAGGCCACCACCGCATACGCCAGAGTGATGCCCGCGAGCAGGAGCATATCCAGCTGTGTCAGGTGAAGCCTTGCATCACGTGGGGAAAGCAGCGCGGCTTTCCTTCGGATTTCCCCAACAACCTTATCGGCTTTCCCAAACAGGCGAGCTATATGGCGTTCCGCCCGGTCCCCGGCGCAGAGCACTTCCCCCGTATAGAAGGCAAAGAAGCAAAGCGCCAGATTCAGGCTGGAGAGAATCATGCTCAACACGTGGGTATCGGGCCTTAAGTGCCCCATTTCGCTGCCAAGGCGGATGCTGTTGTCCAGCACAATACCCACATTGATAAACGTAGTGACCGAAAAGCCTGCCAGCAAAAGCAGGATACGCCAATCCCTCTTTTTCAGGTATGCAACCGACAGTAAAAGCAGCGCCGGGAATAGATAGCGCTCGTGCATCTTGATTCCCAGAACATACAGGCCGATATACAGAATGCCGCCCAGCAGGGGAAGATGGTTTATGTTTCTCCCCCTGACATAGGTCAAAACCGTCCACAGGATCGTAAGGGCCATCAGCGCCGTACCTAATGCGGCATAATTCATGCCTATTGCCGCAAAGACAAGGAAGGCTACAAAGGCAAACGCATAAAAAGCGAGTTGCCCATATTTCTCAAAAGTATTCCCCTTGCGCCTATTAACCGTCGCAAACTGCCAGAAAGCCAGAGCACCGGTGATCAGCGCCATCCCAAGGGGGATGGCCAGATTCGCCGTAGCGTCCAGGGCTCCCCAGTTCTCCCCCACCAGATAATAGAGGTTCGTGGTATTCACCGATGGAAAGGGATAGGAACCCAGTGTTTTTATATACAAATCTATGATCCAGCCTGCCGGCTGCGCAATTGTAAAGGGTACCACTATGATAGCCGCCACCAGCGCAGACCATATAAGACCAAAGCCCACCTGCCTCCAGGGCCTTTTTTCCTTTTCGCTGAAAATATCCATAAGCAGGGCTGTCAGGCCCAAGGGACCAAGCATCAGCGCCTGGGGTTTGATCAAAACGCACAGCATGTACATGGGCAGCGCTTTTTCCCACTTATGGTTAAGCGCGTAAATCACCACAGCCAAAAGCCCCAAGGCCAGCACGCTGTCCACCTGGCCCCAGGCCGCGCCGTTAATAATAGACGCGGGGTTCATGGCATACAGCACCGCCATGGCGGCTGCAGCCTTTACCGGCAGCGCTTTTTTTCCGGCGCAGAAAAGGAGGATGCATCCGGCCATATCCGCCAGGATGGGCACGATCTTTATATTCAGTAGCTGCATTCCTTGGCTTAGCGGGCCAAAGCGATTGGCAAAAAGACCGTTGATCCACAGCACGTACAGATAACCGGGCGGATAATCCGCAAAGCCGCTTTCAGGATAAAACTGTACCGGCCCCACCTCAGCCATGGTGCCGCTCCAGCTAAGGAAGCAGCCGATATCCACCGCATAGCCGTATATTTTCACCGCCAGAATGATCCGCAGCACAAAGGCGGCCAGCAACGCAAGCGCTACAAGAAGCGAAGTCCTTCCCTCCGGCTCCCTTTTCAGCCGCGGCGCCGCCGTTTCCTGTTGCAGGTAAGGCACCAAAATAAGCGCCAACACAAGGAGGAGCAGGGATAGCAGAATCAGATGCGGCCAGGCAGGATCCGCCACACCCTCCTCCTCATATCCATCGTCAAAAGATTGCTGCGGCACCTCCGATTTGAACCAGTCCGTCACAAACGCACCGGAGGGGACCGCACCCGTTACCTTTGTAAGGCGGATATCATCAAAATATGCCTTACCCTCGCTTTCGCCGCTGTACCCGCCAAGACGCGCAAATACGGTGATGGTATTCTGGTCAGGCCCCGTCCGCCCGTAAAGCGTCAATTCCTGCCATCCGGCCTGCGTTCCGTAAACGCTGTCGGAAAACACATATACGTTGGCCACAGACAGGTTGGCCCCCATGCCGGCGTCGGGGATGCCTTCGGTATGCACAAACCCGTTGAGCTTGTAAACGGCGCTCGGTTCCACGGAAACGATCTGGGCAAACCTGGCGTCGTTGGCACCGAAATTTTCCACCAGTACGGCGTTTTGACCATCCCTGGCCCCGCCTGATACGCTGTATTCCGTATATCCCGGCGTGTTGATATAAGCTTCCGTAAACCATCCCGCCGGCAGCCCGGAAGCTTCCAGCATTTCAAAGCTTCCGTTCTCCAACAGGTTTTCTTCTTCTGCCGCGCCTAAGGCACCTGTCAGCGGCAGCATGAGCGCCAGAGAGAAGCAGCATATCAAGTAGAAGAGAAACTTTCGGTTCATGGGTAAAGGCTCCTTATACAAGGCTCCCCGCCGCTTGCGGCAGGATATTACATTAGGACCAGTCGCCGGAAAAAGCATTTTCCACATGGATCACTTTTTCCCCTGTGATCTCCACCACATCAAAGCGCATTGGCCTTGTGAACTGATCCGTTTTCAGCAGATACTCCCCGGCGGCCTTTACGATGCGCCGCTGCTTTTGAGACGTTACCGCCTCCATCCCCGCGCCAAGGTATCCCCGGGAACGGAACTTGACCTCCACAAAAACCAGCAGCACATCCATTTCCATAATGAGGTCGACCTCTCCGCCCAAGGCGCGGAAATTTCTTTCCACCGGGCGGTAGCCTTTTCCCATCAAGTATTTTAAGGCCAGTTCCTCCCCCTGCCGCCCTTTTTCCCCTGCTCCCGTCATACAAAGCTCCCGATAAAGCTTTGGCGGTGGAGGGGGCAAGGACCGTAGGCCCTCAAGGCGGCAATGTGCTGGGGCGTGCCGTAGCCCTTGTGCTGCAAAAAACCGTAGGCAGGATACTGCTCATCTAACATTGCTATCTGCCTGTCCCGTGTCACCTTGGCCACGATGCTGGCGGCGGCAATGGCATAGCACAGCGCATCCCCATGGATGATGCCCCGCTCCTCCCCGTTTAACCCAAGGCCCTGCAAGGCGTCGATCAAAAAAAGCGATGCCGGAACTTTGGAAGCCGCCCGGCGCATGGCCTCCTTGGTGGCATTCAGGATATTGATGCGGTCGATTTCCTCAGGCGTTGCCTCTCCAACGCCCACATACAGCGCCGTTTGCATGATCTGTTCATACACCGTTTCACGGCGCCGGGGGGAAAGCTTTTTACTGTCGTCCACCCACTCGATCAGCGGTTCCGGGGGCATGGCCACACAGGCGGCGACCACATTCCCCGCCAGCGGGCCGCGGCCTGCCTCATCCATACCGGCGAAGAGGATACCCATGGCCCACAAAGGCTCATCCGTTTTGGTAAGTTCCATCAGCCGCAGCTTTCGCTTCATCCTGTGTAAGCTCCTTTGATGTTTCGGGCGCCCCTGCATCCCCTGCCCTAATTGTCAAACGGGTCTTGGCAGGTTTTTCATCCCGCACAAGCTCCAGAGTGACGCGCCCCAATTTTCCGGCCCGGAATTCATCCAGCACCACGGCTGCGCCCCGGTCTGTATCCACCACGCCGCCCTTCATCAAAAAGCCGCGGCCACGGCACACCGCTTCCAAAAGCAGAAGGCCGCCAAGGGAAGTATCGGAAAGCTTGAAGCGCTCCGCTACCGCCTCCGGCCTGACAGCCGTCAAATCCTCCAGCAGGCGGATGGCAAGCATCTGCATATCCACCACCTGATCCCGTATGGTGCCGATATACGCCAGCCGCCGGGCGGCCCGCTGATCATCCAGCCTGGGCCAAAGCATACCCGGCGTGTCCAACAGCTCCAGATAAGGTGTCACCTTCACCCATTGGTTGGATCTGGTGACGCCGGGCCTGTCCCCTACCTGGGCCACGGCCCCGCCGTTTAAGCGGTTGATCAATGTACTCTTCCCTACGTTGGGCACACCCACCACCATGACCCGCACAGTCTTGCGCATGCCCTTTTGGGCGGCACGCTCCACGGCATCCCTGGTGGCCTCCTCAATCAGCGCCAATACATCCTTGGCCTTCCCGCCTGTGGATATAAACGGCTGCGCGGGAATCCCCTGCGATTTAAAGTATTGCAGCCATGCGCTTGTTTCCCTGGGATCGGCCAAATCGGCCTTATTCAAAAGCAGTACCCGCTTTTTGTTTTGAATCAATGCGTCCAGGTCGGGATTTCGGCTGGCATGGGGCAGCCGTGCATCGCAAAGCTCCACCACCACGTCCACTCTTCCCAGCTGCTGGCCAAGCAGCCGTTTGGCCCTCGCCATGTGTCCGGGATACCAATTGATCTCCACGGGCGACTCCTTCCAATTTATGGGTTTTAAGTCCATTTTTTGTTTCCTTTTAGTAATACCATTCTTTCCCCCAAAAGGCAAGCAAATTTTTCCCGTCTTTTCCGGTGTTTATCCCAAGGTCCTGAGCAGCAAAGGAAAAACGGTGAAGAATGAGTACTGTATGGAAAGAAAATAGAAGCCCTGGGCGTTTCATGGTATAATGAATTGAAACGAAACCGACGTGAGGTTTTTATGCCGGACGACTTACGACTGCAAGCATGGTTTGATTCCGTTGCCCTCAAAGAATATGAACACGTACAAAGGCTCTGCAGGTTTCTGATACACAGCGCGGGATTTGACATATCCCTGGCGGAGGATTTGGTGCAGCAGGTTTTTTTCACCGCCTGGAAAAAACGGGAAGACCTCCGCAGCCACCCAAAAGTGAGGGCTTGGCTTTATAAAACCGTCAGGTATACCTTCAATAATTTCCTGCGCAAGCAGCTTTACATGCAAAAGATGCAGGCCATGAGCCTGGATGAGCCCCATGCTGCGGAATGCTTCCAGCCGCAGTCGACCGATGTCCTGGAAGCCTTGCTGGCTGGTGAACCGTCGGACGCCATGCAGCCCATCCTGAACAAACTTTCACCCAAGGACCAGCTCCTGTACCATCATCTGTACCTGATCCCGCGGGACATCTCCTCGCTGTGCCAGGATTTTGGCGTCAGCGAAAAGGCGCTGAAAAAACGCATCTACAGGCTTCATCAGCGGCTGATCCATTTCATGGAGGAAGAAAAATTTCGAGCCGTGTCCAAATAGCGGATCACAGATGACATGTATATAGTGAAAGGAGCATTATCATGGGCCCCAACAACCATACGGACGCCCAAAACATACAGAATGCGGATTCCTTGCTTCAGATCCTTCACCAGCTGGACCAGCCGCTGGATGTTATGGATACGGAGTGGATCGACACGCAGCTTAACTTAATGCCGGAAACTGCGGCACCTTCTCTTCCCGCCTATGAGCAGACCATGCGCAAGGCTGCCGCGGCCTTGAAGGCGCAAAAAAGCCGTGCTGCCCGGCAGCAGGCCCTCAGGCGCATGGCCGCTGTTGCGGCCAGTCTTCTGCTGGTGACCGCAGGCACCTTTGGCGTTGCCAATGCGTTCCAATGGGATGGTTTTCTGCGCATCTTCTCTGCACAAAACGGTATCCTCACCTTTCAAACGCCCGTGAAAGAAGATGGCAGCCCCGGCTATTTGAAAGCAGATGGGGAAGGCGATGCGGCGGAAGTGCCGCAGGACGAGAACATCACCTTAAACAGTGCCGAGGAACTGCTGGCGTTGTCCACCCCGGGCGACAAGGCGTTCAAGCCGCTGCTTAATGAATATGCCTTTGAAACCGGAAGCTTGTTCACAACGGAAGCCGACAGCCTGCTGACCCTGACCTTTTTGGATGGCAGCGGCAACCGTTTGAATCTTCAAACATCCACGATGAACGAGAAATACGCCGCTTCCACAGCCTCCAGCATATTCTTCGAAATTGATGAAGGCTCCCAGAAAAATGTGCGGATTGGCAATGACACGGTTATCACCTGTACCAATATGGATGTTAACACCGTGCAATGGATCACAAAATATGGCTATTGCCACCTCTGGAGCAAAGCCGGCCACGAGGAACTTCTAAATATCGCGAAAATTCTTCTGGATGCAGGCCTGAAACCGGTTTGAGCGAGTTAGGGCAAAGGCCAAAAAGCGCTCACGCCGCCCGGCAATATTGCTATATCGGGCGCTTGCGCGAAAACCTTCCCTCCAAGTGTTTCCCGCAACGCCAACACCCCCGGCAGGCAATCCGCCGGGGGCATTTTTTTGCGATAAAAAAGTATCGGTTTCAACTCATCGTTACCTATGTCATCGTTCTTTGCAACTTGAATCATGCATCGCGGTTCGTCCGGAGCAATGTTTCCAAGCCATGCCTGGACCCAAAAATACACGCCCCATGCACAGTGGCATGGGGCGTGCATTTTGCAGTTATCGATGCTTTGCGTGAAATGTTATTCTGCCGAGTAAGTGACAGGTACACTGTAATCGATCATGCTGATAAAGGTCTTTCCCCTTTGAAGCTTTAGCTCATTTCCATCCTGATCAAAGAAAACGGTCCGCTGGTCCATACCCGTACGCACCCAATAGCCGGGAATGTACCGCCCGCCTATAAAGATGTCCGCGTTGCCGGAACCGATATTCTTTGTCACAGGCCGTTCGGCTATCCCTTCAGCATAAGTCACATCGGTACGCTGGATGATAAGGTTGGAGAAGGAAAGCTGTATGCCGGCAGCGCCGTCCATGTAGGGTTCGTCATGAACATAGCGCAGATAAGCATTCGTGTCGGGATCATACTTAAAGCTGGAGGAGTATAGGCTGTTGTTTTGCTTGATGGCAATGGTATTGGCCGTTTCCCCCACCGCAGGCAGTTCATCGGTAAACAGGTAAGGCCGGGACGGCGCCTTGAAATCAGCCGGGATCAACGCCTGTATTTGCTTTACGTTGGCGTCTACATTGTGGGGGCTGGGCAGGGTGTTCACACGGTAATAAAAGTCTTTCCACGGCCTGCTCTCACTCGCGGTACCGTCAAAAAGAACGCCCTTTTTGCTGGCACCGGTCTTTCTAAAAGCGGCACTGATGTTTGTGCCGTCGGAAGGCTGCCCGCCATAGTAAAGGAAGCCGGCATCCCATTCTTCCCGCAGTTCCACATGGGTAACCCGGGCTGACCGCACAGGGCCTACGCTTTCAGGTATGACAGCGCTGAACAGATAGGACAGCCGCGTGTATCCTCCCTTATGAAGAGGGGTCTCATAAATGATATCCGCATCGCTGGCTCCCCAGGGGGCGCGCTCGCCGATGCCGCCGTTGTCGTTGTCGATCTGCACCAACATCGGCATATATGTTCCTGTCCAAGAAAGTCCTGTAGTCGGGCTCTCACCGGGTATTTCCGGATTCACAGGGAAGTTGCCATCGCTTCCACGGCCTTGTACATCAATCTTCCGGTTTTTTTCATTTTTGATCACGGTGCCCTCTGCGCCCGCCGATGCTGTATACAGAAGTGGAATAAGGCATACCACCATCAGCAGGCATAGCAATCTTTTCATGAAGTGACCTCCTTGCAAATGTTTACTGAATCTTTGTTGCAGCTAATAAACGATAAAGCATCCAATTTCGTTCCATATAGCCACGCAAGATTATTTTAACGTTTTTTTAAAACTAATGCAACAAATTATTCGTAAAATGACATGATCTAAATTTTGGTAAACTATGTACTTATGGGCACTTTATCCAATACTCCCTTAAGTGAAGCCACATCTACAGGTTTTGCCAAGTGCAGGTTGAACCCTGCCTCAGTAGCAAGTTCAAGATCCTTTTGCCCGGCATATCCCGTTAATGCAACCAAGAATAATTCATTAAGTGAATCATCCTCTCTTATGCGCTTTGCAACTTCAAATCCGTTCATACCCGGAAGGCCAATATCGCAAAATATAACATCTGGTTTATAATCTTTTGCCTGCTTTATACCTTTAAAACCATCATGGGCTGCAACGGCCTCATGCCCCATCATCACAAACATAGAGCATAGAAGACTGGCTAAATCCTGATTATCCTCAATCAACAAAATTCGAACCATGCGTGAAGTATGCCTATGATTTAAATACTGTTCAGTTTTTTTATCCACTTTTATGTCACAAAGAGGCAGACAAATACTGAATACTGAGCCTTTACCCAAACCGCAGCTCTGAACTTTAACACTTCCGCCATGGAGTTCGGCAATACTTTTAACAATGGATAGACCCAAGCCAAGGCCGCCATTGTGTCTATCGAGTGAACTATCCAACTGTTTAAATGGTTCAAACAAACCGGGGAGGAATTCCGGCTTGATTCCTATGCCCGTATCTTCTACATCTATAACGGCAACATCATTTTCATAATATACCTTTAAAATGGTCTTCCCGCCCATATCGGTAAATTTCAGGGCGTTATGAAGCAGATTACCGATAATTTGTGCCAAACGTACAGGGTCGGCATGAACGAAAATCGAATTGCTGCTTATATCAGTTGCTAACTCTACTCCCTTTTTCTCAAAATGTGTTTTATAGTCATCCGCAATGGATAAAGCAGCTTTATTTAGGTCTACTTTTTCCTTTTTTAATTCAATCTTATTATTTGTGATACGCGTAAGGTCAAGTAAATCATCTACAAGATGACATAGCTGGTTTAGTTGACGTTTTATGACTTCCTTTGCTTTGTCCGTTTGATTTTTATCCTGCGTGATGTCCAGCAGCTCAAGGCCTACGGAAACGGCCGCCAATGGATTTCTCAGTTCATGAGATAAGGAGTTTAAAAATGTATTCTTATTCTTATCTACTGTTTTTAACTCCTCCACCAGAAAACGCGCTTGCGTTTCACTTTTCTTAAGAGCCACCTCCGTGCGTTTTCTTAAGAGTACTTCCATTATTGTAGGGGCTAAAGCCTCAAGCATTTCTTTATCTTCTCCCCTGAAACCGCCTTCACGGTTGGCCACTGCAATCATACCGATAACTTTGCTGTCATGAAGGAAAGGCACACCCAAGAATGCCGTAAGCGTGGGATGCCCTTTTGGAGTACCGGTACTGTCCGGGTGCATGGATGGCTCGTTTGTTAACAGGCTTTGGCCGCTCAACAAAATGCCGCCATACAGGCCCTGTATTATAAAGTCTCGTGGCGGAATTCCAAGTCCCGTTGTGTCAGACATTTTGCTAAGTTCCCAACCATCACTGATGGCAATATCATGGAGCCGGCCGTCTTCGCCAATCATGCCGATAAAACTGAATTTGCTTTCCATGACGGTCTCTGCAATTCTAAGACAAGCCTGCCCAAGCTCCTCAACATTTTTACATGGAATTGCTTTTTCATATATATCATTAATCGCTTGTAATATTTTATTCTGACGCTTAATCTGTGATTCATGCCGTTTACGGCTGATGATATCCATAAACGTACCATATCCTTTTGAAAGCTTTCCTTTTTCGTCATAGACCAGCTTGCCTTGTTCCAATACCCAGATAACATCATTGTTTTTATCCCTGATACGAAATTCTGATATATACCTTGGTTCATTGTTCAGCGCAGAATTATGTATTGTTCTGAGGTATACCATTAAATCTTCCGGCAACACTCTTTGATGAAATGTTTGAAGAAGCCGATTAGAAGGAACGAATTCCAATCCAAGCCGCTTTGTCCATTGTTCAGAATAAATAACGGTTTCTTCTTTATAATCAATAACATATGTACCCGCTGTTGAGCTGTCTAATATTTCAAGCAGTATCTTTTCCTTCTGTTTTAATTCAATGTCCTTTTTAAGTAATTTTAGTTCCGTTTTTTTTCTTTCAGTCATACCTATTATATTGTTTTTGATGACTTGAAGTTGATTATTGGTTTTTATCATATTTAGACTATGGTTATTGATAATATCTTCAAACTCATGGATATCTATTTGATTTATATCATATGAGCAAATTACTGTGAATGGCAATTTGTAGATAAGCGAGCTAATACTTCTTTCATAATTTGCAAATTCCTCGGAGTAGTATGTTAGCCAATATGTATCGCCAACAGCCCTGACGCCTTCATAACCATTTTTTTGGGCACGGTTAATTAGCTCAAGCCATTGGCTTGTTACTCTTGCACCATCAAAGCAGCCATCCAAAATATACCACTCTGTATATGGGATGATGATTAACTGTCCGCTTGATATGAATGTATCTATTCTTATTTCAATCTTCCCAATTATTTCCATTATTTCTCGCCTGCTGATATTGGGAGAATAGATCCAGATACACAACTCATTGTTCAACAAGCCTTCTTTTATAAATGGTGCCAATAACTCGGCAAACTCATCCTTTGACGAATATATATGGCTAATATGCGTTCCCCAAGTAATATCTCCAATAGGTTCTATTCCCGATTTTCTAATTTGATTACTCAGTAACATTATTTGATACCTTCTTATGTATTTTTTTCAGCCGGACAAAACATCAACGATTACCATTTTATCTAATAACGTATATAGCTTCAATAATTTATTTTGTCGAATTATATACAAAAACATCGGTTATGGATTTTACCATGCCTCCCCCTCTATTAGTTGATGAATTAAAGGGCTGGTTCCACTGCCCGCATGGGAGCTTTGGATACCAGCCCATTCAAATGCCGCGTGTTGCGATTTACCAGTTACCCTGGCAACATAACAATCTGATCAGCTCTTTGCCAAGGATGCAGTCATGACAAAAGCCTCGGTGATGTCAGCCTTTATTTGCAGGAAGCTGCTCTACCAATTTCCCCTCTTGGAATTCATACACTACGTCACACGCCTTCGCGATGTCTGCGGCGCTGTGGCTGGCCAACAGGATCGTCTTGCTTTGCAGCCTAAGCTCCTGAAGCAAATTATGGATGTCCGCGATGCCATGCTTGTCCAGGCCGTTAAAAGGCTCATCCAGGATCAGCACATCCGGGTTTTCCATGATGGCCTGGGCGATACCCAGACGCTGGCACATGCCCAGGGAGTACTTGCCTACAGGCTTCTTGTCGTTTGGATCAAGGCCGACCAGGCGTATCACCTCATCGATGCGCTCCTTTGTGGCCTTGCCGCTGATGCCCGCAAGGATGGCTAAATTCTGCCGCGCGCTTAAGTGGGACAGGAAGCCGGGATTTTCGATGATGATGCCGGTGGAGGGTGCGAAGTCCGCATCCTTGCCAATCACCTTGCTAAGCACCGTGACGCTGCCGCTGCTGGGGCGTGTGAAACCGCAGATGCAGCGCATGAGGGTAGTCTTGCCGCAGCCGTTCTCCCCTACGAGGCCATAAATGGCGCCTGGGCGCAGACGCAGATCGATGTCACTGAAAACCGTCGCCCTGCCATACCGTTTCATGAGGCGTTCAATCGTAATCATTACGCTCTCTCCTTTTCGGTGAACCGCATATCCATAAAGCGTACCTGAAGGTGCATGACGCCCATCAGGCACAAGTCCAGCGCCGCGTACACTACAAGCACGATTGGGATCGCTTCCAGCTCATGATCGGGATACAGGGAGGCCACGCCTGCGACCGTGGAAAAATTGATCGGCATGATGCGAAGGCTTGGCGGAAGATATTCCCACATGACGGTTACATGTAAAACCAATACGAACACATACAGGATCAGCCCCAGATTCGGTTTGCCCGCCAGGGAACACAGAAGGATTACCAGTACCATGGTAAACCAGAAAGCGAAGATGATCGCAGAAGCCAAGAGGCTGGCCTGCCATGGCGGGATAACGCGGATGTACTCTGGTACATAAGATGGTATCCCAGGAGTATCCGGGTCCACTTCGATGCGCATACTCCAGCCGCTGCCGGGTGACAGGCAGGGTAACATCAGCACCAAGCTAAAAACGATCATTAATGCCAGCATCAACGCGACCACGGTAAGGCAGAACATGATTTGCGACCGCAGCCACCTGCCGCGGGTGGAGCGAATCAGCATGTCATTTTGGAATGCGATACGCCTGGGAATCTCGGAAACCATAATCAGGAAAAACGCGCTGATCGACATGATATTTCCAAACCCTGTGGACAGGCACACATAGAAAGCTTCTCCCATATGGGAGGTTAGGGCGTAAGTCTTCAGCATATTATTGTAGCTTCTCGCGTTCATGTATGCCAGTGCCAGGATAACCAGCCCCATGATGACGGTTCTTGGCGAATGCAGCCAATCGCTCATCTGTCCGCGCAGGAACGCGGCCATAGCGCGGAGTCTTCTATGCATGGCAAGCCCTCCTTTTCAGCCCGGCATAATAGATAGCCCCGCTGATCACCAGCAGCACGCTATAAGTAGTCAATGCTGCAAGCACGCTGGAAACGGTCTGTGAATCGTTGAAAAGCGTGTCCGGGCCTGTAAGGCGGATGCCAAACAGGTGGGAAGTAAGCTGTGAGCTCCACAATTTATAGACACAGGCGGGGATAATCACCACCAGCAGCTTGTCCGGTACCCAGACAGCGGCGGCCAGCGCGGTGACTGACCATATCCCGGCGGAGAACGCAAGCCCCAGGCATATCTCAGCATAGATCGGCAATCCATGCGCGATGGTTGACCAGCCGAGGAAGAAGCTCGCCCCTGAGAAACCAATCTCATGCACCGGATATGTCACAGGATCATAAGGAACTGCCAGCAGGTTCCACAGAATAGCATGCACGACAAAGGCGCCTCCCGCACTGACAGCGGAAGCAAAAAAGCAGGATACCATCTTGCTGCACGCATATCTGCCCACTGAGCTTCTAAGAACGAACCACCGCATCATGCTGGAGCGAAGATCGTCCACCTGGCTTACGGCATGGGCCATTGGGGAGCAGAAGGGCAGCAGCAGGAGCACGCCTCCGAAGAAGAAACCGCCCAGGGAGAGCGCCAAAGCGCTCTCCCGATATTCGATTGGTTCATTTATGCTTTGATTAATGAAGGCAGGCAGCGCAAACCCTTGCAAACAAAGGAAAAATACTGTTATAGACAGAAAAAACAACGGGGAGCTAAAAGCACGTTTGATTTCATTTTTCATGGTTTGCCGCCTGCTTTATCCCAGGATATAAACCCTTTGTAAGCGCCGGCGCCTTTGCTTTTATCGGCGCGATCAATCAGCTTGCCCGTTTGGGCATTTACAAGCAGCGTCATATATTCCGCTACAGCGCGCTCGGGGACGTCCAAACCTGTATAATCACGCATACCCTTTTTGGCGTTCTCTACGTAGTGGCAGTTTACCCGCCATACAGGGAGCGCATAATAGATCGCCCCCCGGGGATGATCGGGGCCACGCACAGCGCCCGGTTCGTTATACAATGCGTACCCCAGATCAAAATCAAAAATCTTGCGAATATGGCCCGCTTTGATTTCCTTTTCCAAAGCGGCCTGAACAGACGAAAAATCGCACAAGGGGACGTCCTCGCTCAAAACTTCCGCTATTTTTACTTTTGACAAGCAAAAATCCAGTGCTTCGGGCGTGAGGATGGAAAATAAAAGGCCTGCATTAAAACCTATTTCTTCCTTCATGCTGCGCTTTACCGTTTGGTTGACATAACAGCAAAGGAGAGGTATCCCGGATATCTGTTGGTCTAAGTAGATGGTATAATCCCCTTCAAGCAAGTATTTGCCGGTTTTATTTTTGACCGTCTTATTGCACAGAACATTACTCGGCCGGTCATACCACCAATCTTCCGGATCTTCGCCAATGGCAGCAAACACGCTCTTTAGCCGGTCAATGGCGTTGCCGAGGGTGATATCGCTGTTTTCCGCATACACCCTGTCCATATCATAGGGTGGAAAGTGGTGTATCCCCGTAGTAACCCCACCCAACTCTTTTTCCGCACGATGCACCTGCGGATAAGTACCTCCGTTGAGAAGTAAGTAAAATATCCCGAATTCTTCATCCTGTTTGCTTGTCCACCCTTCACCCAAAGGAGAGATATCGGGCAACTCCAAATCCGGAGTAACCTTGAGAATGGGAATATTCTCGACCTTTGGCACAATAGGCTGCACATCGATCTCAACCGTACGCCATTTGGTTTTGTAAGTTTCTGTCCACCTTTCCGGCAGCGATTCTTGCAATTGCGTAATAGTGAAATAGGATTGTGCTTCTCCGGCAATGGGACCAAGTAAAAAACAAAGCAGTAAAGCAAATGCGCACAATTTCCTCACATCGGTACCTCCATACTTTCGTTCATTACTCATGGTTTGCCGCCTGCTTTATCCCAGGATATAAACCCTTTGTAGTCGGCAGCGCCTTTTTTTTCGCTATCTATCAGCTTACCCGTTTGGGCATCGATGAGAAATGTCCTATATTCAATTACACCACGTTCAGGGACATCCAATCCCGTATAATCCCGCATTCCCTTTTTGGCGTTCTCTACGTAGTGGCAGTTTACCCGCCATACAGGGAGCGCATAATAGATGACCCCCTTTGGATGATCGGCACCGCGCACAATGCCCGGCTCATGATACAGCGCATACCCCAGATCAATATCAAAAATCTTGCGGATATGGCCTGCGTTCATTTCCTTCTCCAAAGTCGCTTGAACGGAAGAAAAAGCGCACAGGGGGACATCCTGGCTCAAAACCTCTGTTATTTTCACTTTTGCCCACCCAAAACAAATCGCTTTAGGTGTGCGCATGTCAAATGAAAAAACTGTAGTAAAACCCACTTCCTGCTTCATACTGCGTTTTACCGTATGATCCACACTTTCGTGAAAGAGAGGAATTCCGGATAACTGTTGCTCCAACGAGATAGTATAATCCCCTGGCAGCAAGTAT
The DNA here is from genome assembly GCA_023413135.1 of Bacillota bacterium. GTDB lineage: Bacteria > Bacillota > Clostridia > Christensenellales > Aristaeellaceae > JAEWAH01. The sequence continues at coordinate 47,373 of JAEZQK010000079.1, read as the reverse complement.
TTGCCGGTCTCTTTATTGACCGTCTTGTTGCACATAACGTCGATTGGCCGATTATACCACCAATCTTCCGGATCTTCGCCAATGGCGGTCAGCGTGCTCTTCAACCGGTCGATGACGCCGCCCAAGGTGATATTGTTGTTTTCCGCATACACCCTGTCCATATCATAAGGCGGAAAGTAGTGTGTCGATGTAATAACCCCACCCAGTTTTTTTTCCGCGTGGCGCACCTCATCAAAACCGCCTCCGTTGAGATATGCGTGAAACAGGGCGAATTCCGCGTCCCAATCGCTTGTCCACCCTTCCCCCAGGGGGGGAATATCGGGCACCTCCATATCCGGGGTAACCTTCAAAATCGGCATATTCTCGACCTTTGGCACAATAGGCTGCACATCGATCTCAACCGTGCGCCACTTGGTTTTGAAAGTTTCTGTCCACCTTGCGGCAGCGATTCTTGCAATTGCGTAATAGTGAAATAGGATTGTGCCTCTCCGGCAATGGGACCAAGTAAAAAACAAAGCAGTAAAGCAAATGCGCACAATTTCCTCACATTGGTACCTCCATACGTTCGTTCATTACTCATGGTTTGCCGCCTGCTTTATCCCAGGATATAAACCCTTTGTAAGCGCCGGCGTCTTTTCTTTTATCGGCGCGATCAATCAGTTTACCCGTTTGGGCATTTACAAGCAGCGTCATATATTCCGCTACTGCGCGCTCGGGGACGTCCATTCCTGTATAATCGCGTATTCCTTTTTTGGCGTTCTCTATGTAGTAGCAGTTCACCCGCCATACCGGAACGGCATAATAGATCGCCCCCCTCGGATGATCGGGGCCACGCACAGCGCCTGGTTCGTTATACAATGCATATCCCAAATCAATATCGAAAATTTTGCGAATATGACCCGCATTGATTTCCTTTTCCAAAGCGGCCTGAATGGAAGAAAAATCACACAAAGGAATGTCATCACATAATATTTCAGTTATTTTTACCTTTGACCAGCCCATACTTATCGCCTCGGGTGTGCGGATGGAATATAAAAAACCCGCATTAAAACCTACTTCCTCCTTCAAGCTGCGCTTTACTGTTTGGTTGACATAACAGCAAAGGAGAGGAATCCCGGATAACTGTTGATCTAACGAGATACCATACTCTCCTGGCAGTAAGTGTTCACCGGTTTTCTTCTTGACGATTTTGTTGCACAGAACATCTTTCGGCCGATTATACCACCAATCTTCCGGATCTTCACCAATGGCGGTCAGCGTGCTTTTTAACTGATCGATTGCGGTGCCGAGTGTTATGTCGTTATTTTCTGCATAGACCCTGTCCGTGTTATAAGGCGGAAAGTAGTGTGTAGACGTAATAACCCCACCCAGTCGTTTTTCCGCGTAACGTAATTCTGGATCCCCCCCCTCGTTGAGAGATGCATAAAAGATCCCGAATTCTTCATTCTGTTTGCTTGTCCACCCTTCACCCAAAGGAGAGATATCGGGCACCTCCATATCCGGGGTAACCTTGAGAATAGGAATGTTTTCGACCAACGGCACTATAGGCTGCACATCGATCTCAACCGTACGCCACTTGGTTTCATAGACCTGAGCCCAGCGCTCCGGTGGATGTTCATTCATCTCCAAAATGGAAATGTACGTTTGAGCTTTGCCCACAAGCGGCAGCAGCGCAAAGCAGGCCAGTAGGGTCATGGCGAAGATCCTTTTCATAAGTACCTCCTTGATTTTGCGTTTCATCCTCACTATGTCGCCTGGTTTTCATTCCGTCATAGACAAATAAAAAAAGTACTAATGCTGCCCTGAAAACAAGTGGATTGTGTCAAGCATTAGAGGGCGGGCGAACACAGTTCGCCCCTACGACACCATGTGTTTGTTATACTTTCCTCATTGCTTGCCGCCCACTTCCTCCCATGAGATGAACCCTAAATAATCCCCGCAGCCCTTGCGGTTGTCGGAACGGTCCATAGCCACGCCCGTCTGGGCATTCACGATCAGCGTTTTGTATTCCATCGCGGCACGCTCAGGCACATCCAAGTCCTTATAGTCCCTAAGTTCCTTTTGACCATTTTCCACATAATAGCAGTTCACCTGCCATACGGGAACGGCGTAGAACATGGCGGTATGAAGCCATTCCAGGCCGGGTTTGCGGGACACGCCGGGCTCGTTATACAAAGCGTATCCAAGCTCCACATCAAAGATTTTCCGTATATGGCCTGCCTGTATCTCCTCCTCAATGGCCGATTTGACCTTGGAGAAATCGCACAGCGGCACATCATCGGCCAGCACTTCCTTTACTGTGACCTCCTTACCACCAAGAGAAACGGACTCCGGCGTGCGGATTTGAAATGTCAGCCCGGCATGGAACCACATTTCCTGATCCTTTGGGCTATCAACACCGTTGAGCGCATGGCAGAGCACCGGAACTCCCTGCAGCTTTTGATGAAGGCTGACGGAATAGCTGCCGGGCAGCAGGGGTTTGCCCGTAGTACGGCTGACTGTTGTATTAACGAATATCCTGGTTGGCCGATCGTACTGCCATTGCCCCTGATCCTCACCCATCGCGTCCATGATGCGCATAAGATGGTTCAGGACATCATTCAGCGTCAGGTCATTGTTTTGCGCATAAGAGGCGCTCATATCGAAAGGAGGGTAATAGTTTGTTGTAGTCGTTTCGCCCTTTGCGTCGCGTTCTTCCTGATCTAAATCATTTTGAAATGCCGCAAAAGTGGCCCGGTCGTTCACTTCCCATCTGCTCCAGCCCTCTCCCAGCCCGGAAATATCCAGCGGCCGAAAATCTGGAATAACCTTGAGGATGGGCAGCTTATCCACCTGCGGTAAGGTGGGCTGCACATCGATGCTCACCTTGCGCCACTTCGTTTCATAGGTCTGTGTCCATCTTTCCGGGATGCTTTCCCGCAATTCCCCAATGGTGTAGTATGCCTGTGCTTTCATGTACGTTTGCGCCTTGCCTGCAAGCGGCAGCAGTACAAGACAGACGAGCAGGGTGATCACGCAGATTCTTCTCATAAGCGCCTCCTTGATTTTGCGTTTCACCCTCCCTATGTCGCCTTGCTTTCATTCCGTCACAGGCAAATAAAAAAAGCATACGGTATGTTTGTATTTTCATTCCGCATGCTTCTTTCGTAAAGGTATTACTTGGGATCGAGCTCTAAGGAGAACACCAGCGCCTTATCTTTGAGGGGTTCGCCATTTTCATCCATGAGCACAAGCTGCATCTGCTGGGGCCACGCGTCGGGCGGCGTGATAGAGAAGGTGGCAATGCATTTACCAGACCCGTCCTCATCCCATGTTGGTCCCCAAGATTCTCCCTGGGTAATGCCGATGGGGCTCCAATCCATATCACAGAGCATGCCGCGCTCCCACCAAGTGGATGCGTACTGTGTGATAGGGTATTCGTTCATATAATCCTTGAAGCCCATTTCATGATTGCTGTCTATTATTTCTATGCGCATGATCCCGTTTACGGGGGAGAAATAGCCCATGGCAACGAGCATCGGATAGCCGCCGATGGTTTTGGCTTCCATGGGCACAAGCTGATAGTACAGCCCCTCCCCCTGCGCCACGGGAATGGTAAAGGTGGTTTCCGCCGTAGGGAGGTGCGCCATGGTTTGGGAGCCGTCGGCACGGGTATACGGCACCTTCAAAAGCGGCAGCCCGATGGTCAGTTCCTCCCCGATATCCACATCATACTCAAACAGATTTGTTTGCAGATAGTATAGCACCTGCCCGGGCTTATCGCCCATCACCGTCCATGTGTCGTAAAAATACACCGATTCGCCGTTTACCTCCAGCCAATCGCACATCTGCGCGATCCCATCCGCTTCAAAGCAACTCGCGTCTATTTCCTCCATCTTTTGTCCATTGACTTCTCTTACCTTTTGTATCGCCGGAAACGCTTCCGTGGCATCGCGCCACCACAGGCTGTATACCACCCGAAGCTCATGCCCGTCATACACCGCTTCCAGCACATCAATATCGGTATGGGCAAGGCTTGTATGCTTAAGGTTGCTGTTAAGCAGTTGATACGCGCTGTCCTGCACCGTGCCTTCGGACTTTGGCCATCCCGCATCAAAATAGAAATTGAACACATTCCGCCCGAAAATGGCATACGCAACGCCAAGCAGCGCAAGCAAAAGCGCCGCAATCAGCGCGATCACAAGCGCGCGGCGCGCAGGGATGCTAACCCTTTGCTTTTCATTCAGCCGCGCCTTGATCCGCGTCCAGACAATGTCCTCATTTGGAATGTTGCCTAAAGAATAATCCTCATCAAGGTACTTTAGGCACTCGTCCACAAGAGGCATATCTATTTTCTTTGCGGGCGAGAAAATTTGGCCGCGCAATAATTTTACAACTTCTTGCCTTGTCATCTCCCGCACTTAGGATGCCCCCTCTCACTGTGCTATGTCGCGAATACGCTATTTCGTCACAAGTAAAACCGCGATTACCACCATAAACAAATCCTTGTTTTCAAGGATGGTTTTTTTAAGCCGCATCACGCGCATCCTGACACAGCTTTCACTTAGCCCATATGCTTTCGCGATCTCCCCGGAACCTTGATTCTCCACACAATAGCTGTAAAACAGTCCAGCGTTTTCATCACCCAGGAGTGTTTTGAGCGTTTCCAGGTTTTCCTTTTGCATCAGCGCATCCTCGGGCAGTTCAAATGCAGTGGAAGCCACCCGCGGTTCCGTGTCCTCCTCATCCAGCGAAAATGCCAAACGCGCATTGTGCCGCTTTTTCTTTCGCAGATAATTCAGCATTTGCCCACGCATGGTTTCCACCAGCCAGCCGCCGATGTTTGGGTGCATAAAAAGCTTATCCCTTTTGTTCCAGAGAACCAAAAACGCCTCCTGCACCATATCCTCCACAGCCTGCGTATGCACGGGTTCCCTGCCGGCAAAAAGGCGCCCGATGGTATAAAGCCGCTTGTAATGTGCTAAATAGATTTCATGTAGCCATTGTTCATCAGGCACGTTTTCTCTCTCCTCATCATTTATTCGGGCCTGCTGAATGATCTGTCACTAACCTTCAATCAACCATAAAGGGCAAGGATGCAATGGAAAAGGATGTGCTATAAGCCATAAATTACGCGCAATATCCCCGGCATTTTTCTCGAATACCTATTTTACCATACAAGCCTAAAAACCAAAAGGCCAGGTTGCGCTCGCTCCCTGGCCTGTGGTTAATCTATTTGCTTTTTTTGCAGCGCCCCTTTCGTTTGATCGTGTGTAGTTTAACTCTTCCGGTCAGGGTAATCTACGTTATTAGTCGGTTGATTCCGGGTTGTTTCGCTTAACTATATGCATCTATTCCGTAACAAAAAAGACCGCCCAGGTGAGGGTACCTAGGCGGCCAGGCGGCTCAGCAGGACTATCGCCAAACCCGAAAAAATTGTCCACATAAACCTTGCACTTTCGCCTGTAGATTAGGCAAACGTTTAACCTTGTGTATATTAGCATAGATGTTCCAGAAATACCACGGTAATAGTTGGCTGTCTTGCTTTTATTTTCTTACTTAAGTTCGTCTGTTTCGTATCAAAAAGCCCGTCGGTATCCATCCCGACGGACCAAATTGAGAGGGGGTGTTAGCTGGCATGCCGCCAGGCGCTGTTCCCCTCCAGGCGCTTCATCGGGTGGAGCCGGGCCATCATGAATTCATCCCCGATGAGGCCCAGGCGGAACAGCCAGCAGCGGAAGGTGTCCGTATCGCGGTACACTGCTTCATCCGCACGGGCAGAAATGATGATGATCGTCATATGTTCATTCCTGCGTTCCAGCGCGTATACCACCCGGATGCCTGCCTTTTTGAACTTGATTTTATAAGCTCTGCCAGATTACTGCCAGCATCATTCCCCAAGGGTTTGCCGTAGCCGTCTGGATATCCGGGATTCCGGCTCACCTTCTGGATACCCTTGAGGATCTGCGGGCGGATGGATTGAATCAGGTTCCTTAAGTCTTCCTGCGCTTCAGGCATGTACTTGATCACCCAGTTCATTCAAGCTCCACATCCTCAGCCGCAGCAACATCCTCAGGGGATATGCCGAGATTTTTCATAACCTCTCCTTCATCTAAGGCATCTGAGGGGCTGCTTTTGGCAAGACGCTCCTGGGCCATGACAAGCAAGTGATAGTTTTCCTCAATCTCGGCCAAACGCGCATATTCACTGGTGGAAAGCACAACGGCAGCGGGCACATTATTCTTAAGCACCACAAGCTGGCGCTCATTTTCAGGCGGTCAAAGACCTGCGCCGCCTGTCCTTTGTTGAATTGCGTGATTGGTACAAGGATTTTTAATATATCCACACCGAAAGCCATGCTGATCCCTCCATTCCTGATACATCATTGTTATACTTCCATTCCAGCATATTATCAAGAATAGTAATAGATAATTCATTGGAATATTTTCAAACACGGAATTTTATTCTACCGGGTAAAATGCAAATCATAAAAAAATATCCCTTGAAAACCTAGTGTTTTCAAGGGTTTGAAGGTGGTGACCCATCGGAGATTCGAACTCCGGACACCTTGATTAAAAGTCAAGTGCTCTGCCAACTGAGCTAATGGGTCAGAAAAATGGCTGGGGTGGCAGGATTTGAACCTACGGATGCGGGAGTCAAAGTCCCGTGCCTTACCGCTTGGCGACACCCCAACGCAGCTTGGCCAGCCGCCAGGAGAAGGGAAAATGGGGTGAGTAGTGGGGTTCGAACCCACGACATCCAGAGCCACAATCTGGCGCTCTACCGCTGAACTATACCCACCATATGAAACTGGCGCGCCTGAAGGGATTCGAACCCCTGACCCACGGCTTAGAAGGCCGTTGCTCTATCCAACTGAGCTACAGGCGCATACCGCAGTCTGGCGACCCGCACAGCAAGGTTCCCCGCTCTTGCTGACAGGATAAAATCTTACCACATGCGACCCATGCTGTCAACATCTTTTTTCCCTGTGCAAAGGCTTCAAGCTCCCACAAATTTCCAATAATTTATTTAATATAGTCACCGTAAAAACCGTTCCAGCGCCTTCATTTCCACGCCGGGATTCAGTTCATATACGCGCTGCACGATCCGCTCCCTGGCTTCCCCGGCGGACATAGCGTGTGCCTCTTTCACGACATCCGGTCCCCAGAAATCATCCGTCAGGCGGAAGGTGGTTACAGGCCAGCCGTAGGGCATATTGTCCTTGGAAAGCCGCATGGTCTGGCCGGATATGGTCAGGAACATACCGGTTTGCAGCTTGGCAAGCGCCGCCTCCAGCCCTTTCTCCCCCACGGCAGCCTTGATATTGTGCAGCGCGGCCTCACCCTTATCCTCCACATACCGGCAGATGGACCGTTCCAGCTGGCTCATGTGGCCTTCCCGGTACACCTCCTCAAATGTCCGGCCATGCCGCTTATTCGCGATGAAACAGGGCACCCATTCCCTTGTTACAAAGCCGCCCTTTTGAAAGAACAGCTTGCCGTAGCCGATACCGCTTTCCTCCGTCAGCACACGCATGCGCCATGCCCATGGATCGGTTTCCGGGTCGCCGGTATGCCAATGGATATTGCTGCCGAAATAATCGCAGAGAGCAAAGATCCCCTCGCTGTTATCTCCGCCAATGGAAAAGCCGGCTTGCCGAAGCCTTGCACAAAAATCGCCGTACCCATGGATCGTATCAAATGTCATACTGTAATACCTCTTTCATAAGCAAAGGCCGTCATCCGCCGTTTCCATCCGCCCAAAGGCCCGCAAAAAGCGCAGGTTGCGTAATAGGATATCGGTCTTCCACCAGTTTTCGCTGATGGCAAACGCCTTTTCGTAGCCATCCCAGGCCCAGGTGATGTTCCACACGCCCTGGTCGTTGCGGGTATCCGCCAGCCATTCCAATTCCTTTTCCGTAAGTTCCCGAAGGTCCCCATACAAGGGATGTGCCGGCGAATGGATAAACTCCGAAGGCCTGCAGGCATAGCCATTCCAATTGGTCTGGTCTTTTAGAATCAGGCGGCTTGCCTGGCGGTGAATTTCATCTTCCACATCCTTCATCGGGAAAGCATCCTGAAGCCTTGCCTGCTTGATCCAGCTTACCATCGCTTCCAGGCACAAAAGGGGATGCATGTTTAGGTCCGGCGAGCCAAGGAAAGTTTCCATGAGTTCCTGGGCGGTTTGTTTGCACTTTTTAAACAAAAGGGAATCCCTTGGCGCAAAATACAGCGCGAACCCTGTCAGGATGGCGGTAGGATTATACTCGCTGTGGCTGGTGCTTTGGGAGCCCGAATGCCACCAGGGGGCGTGGGGATAATCGTCATTGGAAGGCACAACGCTCATCCAGCGGTCATCTTCCATATCCGCACCGCTGTCCAGATACTTAAGCATTCCCCAGGGAAGGGGATGATTCTTGAACGCAAACCCGGACTCCAGCAGGATATTTGCCGCCGAACCCGTTTGGATCGGCGAAGAATGGGGGTTCCAGGCATCCGCCTCCAAGGCGTTTCCAAAGCCCCCGTCCGCGTTTTGATAGGCGGATAGCGCACGTATCACCTGCTCAAGGGATCCATGTTCAAAATGGTACTGCCAGCGGTACAAGTCCAGCGGCCGGGCATTGCGGTACACGAACAGGCGGATGCGGCGAAAATCCTCGCGGGATAGCATCATTAACTCTCCCCCCTTTTGTTGTGTTCATGGGGCCGATATATCGTCTTGCGTTGTTCCCGATCCTTGTTGCAGCCAATCAGCGGACGATCATTGCATCCTGTGGTCCGCCTATGCCGGCAGCGGAGTCACGGTTGTTACCTCCATTCTACGCTCCGCTTTTTTCCATGTCAACCTGTGGCCATTTTATACACACACAAACAAAAGGACCTTTAGTTTAGATGGATGAATCTGGACGCACCCAAATGGCCATGCTATAATGAATCGTATAAACAACGTGCGCCAGGAGGTTTCATATGAGTCTGAAAAAGTACGAATTCTGGTTTATCGCCGGAACACAATCCCTTTACGGGCCGGAAACCATCAAGGAAGTGGAGCGCCATTGCCAGATCATTACCGAAGGCCTAAACAAGGATAACGCCATCGTGGGCAAAGTAGTATTCAAAGGTGCGGTGCTGGATTCCGCTTCCATCCTCCGCGTGATCCAGGAAGCCAACAATGCCCCGTCCTGTGCCGGCATCATCGCCTGGATGCATACCTTCTCCCCCAGCAAGATGTGGATTGCGGGCCTTTCCCGCCTGCAAAAGCCCTATCTGCACCTGAATACTCAGTTCAACCGGGACATTCCCTGGAATGAGATCGACATGGATTTCATGAACACGAACCAATCCGCTCATGGCGACCGGGAGCATGGCTTCATCGGCGCGCGTTTGCGGCTACCCCGCAAGGTCATCGCCGGCCACTGGGAGGATGGAAAGGTGCGTACCCGCATCGGCCGCTGGATGCGTTCCGCCATCGGCGTGCATGAATCCAGGCAATTGAAGGTCTGCCGTTTTGGCGACAATATGCGGGATGTGGCGGTCACCGAAGGTGACAAGGTGGAAGCCGAGCTCAAGTTCGGCTGGTCGGTGAACAGCTACGGCGTGGGCGATTTGATCGCCCGTATGGACAATGTCACCAAGGCCGAGGTTGACTTAAAGATGGCCGAATACAAGCAAAAGTACGACATCAAGACCGACAACATCGAGGCTGTGCGCTACCAGGCCAGGCAGGAGGTGGCGCTGCGCAGTTTCCTCACCGAAGGGGGTTTTACCGCCTATACCGACACGTTCCAGGATCTGCAGCAAATGCGCCAGCTTCCCGGCTTGGCCACGCAAAACCTAATGAAGGACGGCTTTGGCTTTGGCGCGGAGGGCGACTGGAAGATTGCCGCCCTGACCCGGGTCATGAAGGTCATGGCCCAGGGTTTGCCCGGCGGCACAGCCTTCATGGAGGATTACTCCTACCATATGGACCCCGCTAACGAAGGCATCCTGGGCGCCCACATGCTGGAGGTGGACCCGGACATCGCCGCCAACCGGCCTTCCATTGAGGTGCACGTGATGAACATCGGCGACAGGGAGCCCCCGGCCCGCCTGACCTTCGCCACCGGCGACGGCCCCGCCATCGTAGCTACCCTTGTCGACATGGGCGACCGCTTCCGCATGATCGTCAACGATATCGAGGCCCGCAGTCCCTATAAGCCCATGCCCAAGCTGCCTGTGGCCCAGGTGATGTGGAAGCCCCTGCCCGATTTGAGCACCTCTGCCGAAGCCTGGATCCTGGCCGGCGGTGCCCACCATACAGTGCTTAGCTACCAGTTGGATGCGGAGTATTTGCGTGATTTCTGCGAAATGCTGGGCATTGAGTTCATTCACATTAACAAGGATACCACCATTCCCCAATTGTCCAAGGAACTGCTCTTAAGCGATGTAGTGTGGAAACTAAAGTAAATTACTTCCAAAAATCGGCCGGCGGCAATCCCGCCGGCCGCTTTTTTCTGCAATTGCAAACCATTGTATGTTTCTGTATAATGTAATCATCTTTAATCGTTTTTACATGTTCATATGCCGTGCTAAGGGGGCCTATCTGTGCGAAAAAAAATCTCCTTGCTGTTGCTATTATCACTCTTTTTCCTGCCCTCCGGCTGTTCCCCATCCGCCCCTTCCGCCAATGCTCCTGCTGAAAACGCCGTCCTTCTTGGCTACGCCCAGCTGGGCTCCGAAAGCGCCTGGCGCATCGGCAACAGCAAGTCTGTAAAAGACGCGGCAGCTCGGGCGGGCGTACAATTGATGTTCGAAAACGCGGAGCAAAGTCAGGAAAAGCAGATCAAGGCCATCCGCTCCTTCATCGCCTATCAGGTGGATGTCATTGCCTTCTCCCCTATCGTGGAGGATGGCTGGGATAACGTACTTCGGGAGGCCAAGGAGGCGGGCATCCCCGTTTTGCTGGTGGACCGGCTGGTGAAAACGGAGGACGAAAGCCTGTATGTGGGCTTTATCGGCTCCGACTTTTATGAGGAGGGACGCAACGCCGGGCTGTTCCTTAAAAAGAAGGCAAAAGATATGGATCATGTGCGCATCGTGGAAATCGCAGGTACGGAGGATTCCTCCCCCATGCGCCAGCGGGGCAAAGGCTTCCGGGATGTGCTGGGAGACGACCCCAAGTACAAGATACTGGAAAGCATCTCCGGCGATTTCCTTCTGTCCAAAGGCCGGGAATGTATGGAGTACCTTCTGGAAGAGTATCCGGACATCGACGTGCTCTATTCTCACAACGACTCCATGACGCTTGGGGCCATGGAGACCATTGAGGCGGCAGGCCTGATACCAGGCAAGGATATCATCATCATTACCGTGGACGGGGAGCAGAAGGCCATTGACCTGTTGAAGGAAGGTAAAATCAACTGCGTAGTGGAATGCACCCCGTTGCTTGGGGACGTGGTAATGGATCTTGCCAAAAAGCTAGCTGCCGGACAGGCTATTAAGCGCAATACCTATTCCCAGGAAACAGTGTTCACCGAGTTTGATGACAATCTTGACAGCCTGCCCGAAAGGGGTTATTAACCATGAGTAGCCTTATTGAGCGGGCGTTAAAGCGGTTGCATGTCGATAGCAGCATCGGCAAGCGGCTGAAGCTATCTTACATAATCATTATGGGCCTGATGCTCATTCCCCTTATTGCCAGCGTTGGCGTCATGGCCAACTATGCTTTCCGCTATCACAGCGTCATCAGTCAAATTGAAAAAGTATCTTCCCTAAAACCGTTGGTGGTGAAAACCATCCCCGACGAATTATGGAGCGTAGTGGCCGGTCGCAAAACGTTTGCGGAAGGGACCCACTACGACATGATCCACGCGGTAAACGATCAACTGGATAGCCTCATGGCCTCCAGCGTCACCCGCAACCCCATGGAACTGACAGTGGCCCGGCGTACCATGAACACACTGGAAAAGTATGTGAATATCATAGGCCAGCAGATGGAAGCCGGCGCCCGCGTCAAGGATAACGAGGCAACTTTGGAGGTAGTACGCAGCGTAGCCGCCCTGGTGGACGACAAGCTGGAGGATTTTATCGCCCTGGAAATCAGCGCCGCTACCGATACAAGCATCCATCTTCAAAACATGCTGAGCATCATCCTCGTGGCAGAAATGGTTCTGCTCTTGCTGACCATTCTGTTTGCCATGATGGCCCAGTCCTCCCTGGGTCAAACCATCCGCCAGCCCATTGCCCAGTTGGAGGAATTCGCCGGCAGCCTGGCGGGGGGCAACCTTTTGGCCCGCGCTCCCACCACAGAGGTGGAGGAATTGAAGTCCCTCACCGCCAGCCTGAACATCATGGCGGGCAAGCTTTCCGACCTCATCGAGGAGAACAAGCGGGAGCAGGAAAATCTGAAAAAAAGTGAACTGAAGGCGCTGCAGGCCCAAATTGCCCCGCATTTTTTGTACAACACCCTGGACGCCATCGTCTGGCTGGCGGAAGCGAGGCGCACGGCGGAAGTGATACAAATCACCCAGGCGCTTTCCGATTTTTTTCGTATCTCCTTAAGCCAGGGGCGGGATTGGATCCCCCTATCCCAGGAGGTCCGCCACCTGCAGGGGTATCTTACTATTCAAAAAATCCGCTATAGGGACATCCTTGATTACTCCATCGATATTCCTGAAGAACTGCATGATCTACATATCTTGAAGCTGGTCATCCAGCCCCTGGTAGAAAACGCCATTTACCATGGCATCAAACACCGGCGTGGGAAGGGCCACGTGGAGATCACAGGCAGGCGGGAAGAAGCGCTTTTACATTTTAAGGTGCGTGATGACGGCGCGGGTATGCCAGCGGCGCGGTTAAATGAAATTCGCGAGTGCCTTTCGCAGGGCATTCCCATGGAAAAGGAAAACCTGGGATACGGGCTGTACAATGTGAATAAGCGGCTACAGTTGTACTACAGCCCGCCCCGGGGCCTTTTCGTCGAAAGCGGTCCTCAAGGCACATCCGTTTCCTTTTCCGTCCCCATAAGGAGGCAGGAACATGTATAAGGTTTTCCTGGTGGACGACGAGATCGTGATCCGCGAGGGGATCCGCAACAGCTTCCCGTGGGACGAAAGCGGTTTTCAACTGGCAGGCGAGGCACCCGACGGCGAGATCGCGCTGTCCATGCTGCAAGACATCAAGCCCGATATCCTGATCACCGATATCAAAATGCCCTTTATGGATGGGCTGACTCTGTGCCGCAAAATCATGCACACCATGCCGTGGATCCATATCGTTATACTTTCAGGCTACGACGATTTTTCCTATGCCAAAGAGGCGATTTCCCTGAGCGTCAAGGAATATCTGCTAAAGCCTGTCAGCGCCTTTGAACTGGGGCAGGTGCTGCATAGGATCGGCCAGAGCATCGACGATGAGCGCCGCCAGCAGGCAGATTACGAGGCCATGAAGCGTCAGCTGGCCTCCTCCAATCGCTTTTTGCAGGAAAAATGGCTGCTGGAATTAATCTCCGGCGCGCCTGCCGATCGTGATCTTAAGCAGGCCTCGAACCTGGACATCAGGCTGCCGGCGCGCTGGTACCGCGTGATGCTTATTGCGGCGGGCGAACAGGACGATATGCTGCTGGTGCGGGCGCAGGTACAGCGCCTTTCCGAGGGCTCGGGCGGGACGATCCTGCTGTGTGAAACCGGCGGGCGCATTGTCGCCATGGTGATGGGTGAAAGCGACGAGGATCTGGAAGAACGCGCCTTTGCCTTTGCCCAGGCAGTGAAATACGAAGTGGAGCGGTCCGTCGGCATCACACTTCGGGTAGCCATCGGCGCCCCTGCCAAGGGGATCGACGGCGTGGCCGGCTCCTACACCTCTGCGCAAGATGTGCTTAAGGGCATGGCCATAAACGCCGAACAGACCCGCATCATGGATACGGTGGACCGGGGTATGCAGGTGGGTGCCAAACTGATGGGCCTGGATGTTGTTCCGCTGTTTGAAAAGCTGCGCTACGCCAGCAGTCAGGAGGCCGAGAATATTTTAAAGAATCACTTCGATTCCATCGGTACCGTCGCCCGCCAGTCGGTCATCATGGCTAATTATCTGTATGTGGACATTCTTCTGGCCGCTATGCGCGTGATCCGCGAAAACGGCGGTGACCCCGCGGAGATCATTCCCGAGGCCATACAACATCAAAGCAATCCTCTGCCCACCTTCACCGACCAGGAGGATATGGTGAATTCCGCCCGGCAGATCCTGCTCAAGGCGATTTCGTTCCGCGACAGCCAGACCATGTCTCGATACGGCGCGGTGATCCGAAGTGCCTTCGCTTTCATCGACCAGAATTATGCCGACCCGGACATCACATTGAGTGACGTAGCCAAGCATGTGGCGTTGTCCAATAACCATTTCTGCACCGTGTTTTCCCAAGAGGTGGGAAGTACCTTCATTGAATATCTGACAGCGCTGCGCATGAAAAAAGCACGGGACCTGCTCAAGAGCACCGACAAGCGTTCCAGCGAGGTAGCTGTAGCCATCGGTTACAACGATCCGCATTACTTCAGCTACCTGTTCAAAAAGTATGTGGGCATGAACCCCAGGGAATACCGCAACTCCTGCAAAAAGTGAGAGTGATTATCAAAAAGGGCTGTCCTGAAAACCGGACAGCCCTTTTCTACTTGCCGGCATATGCTATTTGGCCTTTTTGCGGGCGGAATAAGTAACAACAACGCGCTGGATGACAATGAACAAAAGCAGCAGCACGCCTGTTGCGATCTTGGCCCACCAGGAGGATAGATTCCCGCTGAAAGTGATCAGCGCGGGGATGGTGGATTTGAGCATCACACCAAACAGCGTGCCGATCATGTAGCCCACTCCACCGGTTAAAAGCACGCCGCCGATGACCGCGGAGGAGATCACATCAAGCTCGCCGCCCGCCAGCGCCAGGTTCCAGCCGGATTTCACGTACAGTACGTACGCGATACCGGCCAGCGCAGAGCAGAGGCCGTTGATGCCGTACACCATAATTTTGGTCCGCCCCACCGGCAGCCCCATGAGTTTGGCCGACTGCTCATTGCCGCCAATGGCGAATACGTTACGGCCGAAACGCGTCCGTTGTAATATGATCATGCCCAGGATCACCATGGCGATCAAAAGCAGCACGCTGAAGTTGATGTAAGCCACAGGCTTGAGTTTTACCCATTCGCCGTCCTTGAACTGCATCAGGTAAATTTTCCACCCTGCCAAAGCGTCGATCGTCTCATTGTTGATGGAGATGGATTCGCGGCTGATCAACGAGCATACGCCCCGGGCCAGGAATGAGCCGGTTAGCGTGGTGATGAAGGCGGGCACGTTCAGGTAATGGATGGCCGCGCCCATCAAAAGGCCGAGACCCGTGCCCACAAGCAGCGAAAAGGCGATGCACAAAAGCGGGGAAAGGCCCATCACCGAGGTGCCATAGGCGATGAGCATGCCCGTGAGGGAAGCCACAGAAGCAACCGACAGGTCGATGCCGCCGCTGATTAATACCATGGTCATGCCCACCGCGGAAATGCCGATGTACGCGTTGTCAATAAACATCAGCATCAACGTGCGGATAGTGGTGAAGCCCTTATCGCCGAACATGATCGCACCGAACAGGTAAATGACCAGAAACACGCCCAGGGTGGCGTACACCATGAGATATTTGGGATTGAACAGCCGCGATGTCCATTTCTGGCGGCCGACTTGCATTTTAAGCACGTACAACACCCCCCGTCGTTTCCCGGCGGTGACGGCCGCGCCTGGCCATCGCCTTACGCACAGGCTCGGACTGGAGTACAATAACCACCGCGATGATCATGGCCTCAAACGCCAGGATCGCCTCCGAAACGATGCCGAAGAAGTACACCAGCGTGATGATGGTGCGCATAATCAGCGCGCCAACTACCGTGCCGGCCAGGCTGAACTTGCCGCCCGACATGCTGGTGCCGCCGATGACCACCGTGAGGATCGCTTCCATTTCATTGTTGACACCGGCGTTGTTGGAATCGCACGAGGAGATGCGGCTGGAGTATATGAGCCCCGCAATGCCGGACAGGAACCCGGTCAATATATAGGCGATCATGATGATGCGGCCGGACTTGAGCCCTGACACGCGACTTGCGCTGGGGTTGATGCCTACTGATTCAACAAACATGCCGAAGGCTGTTTTGCGTGTAAACAGCACGACACATGCAACCACCACGGCGGCGATAATGATCGGCATCGGCAGCCAAAGAAGCTTGCCCTGGCCGATGAACTGGAAGGGTGTATACATGGTTGTAAACTGCTTGCCGTTGGTGGTGATCTGCGCGATGCCGCGGCCCGCGACCATCAAAATCAGCGTCGCGATAATGGGCTGCATACCAAGCTTGGAAATGAGCAGACCGTTGAACGCGCCCATGACGGTGCATACGGCAAGCGGCACCAGAATGACCAGAAAGAAAGGCGTGATGGTATAATCGCCGGGGGTAGGGTACTGCAAAACGTCCCAGCGCAGGAATTTCAAAGCCATGGCACCGGATACCGCGACAAGCGCGCCTACCGACAGGTCCGTGCCCCCCAGCGCGATAACAAGCGTCATGCCCATGCCGATGATGACGATCTCAGCCGAACGGTTCAAAATGTCGATGGGCACGCCATAGAGCATGCCTGTCGCCTGGTTGTATTCGATTTTCAAAAAATCCGGCCGGAGGATCACGCTGACCAGCAGGATCAGCGCCTCAGCCACGACCGCCCAGAATATTTTGGAGCGGACGATGGTCTCCCAGCTCCATTTGCGCTTCATACGCTCACCTCCGCGGCTTCATTGGCGATGATGGCGAGTATATCCGACTGCTGGCAGCACTCGCCGTCCAGCTCTCCCGCCTTTTCTCCATCCCGCATGACGATAATGCGGTTAGCACAGCGGATGATCTCATCCAGCTCGGAGCTGATGAAAATCACGGACATATCCTTTTCACACATGTTAAGCATCAGGCGCTGGATCTCGGCCTTGGCACCCACGTCAATGCCGCGAGTAGGCTCGTCAAGGATCAGCACGTCGGGGTCGGTTGCCATCCAACGTGCCAGGATGACCTTCTGCTGATTTCCGCCTGAGAGTTCGCCGACCTTTTTGTCTGCGTCGGGTGTCGCAATGGAAAGAAGACGTATGTATTTGTCAGCCAGAGCCTGCTGCTCCTTTTGGGGCATGGGCTTTAAAAAGCCGCGCTTGGCCTGCACCGCAAGGTAAATGTTCTCGCGCACAGACAGGTCGCCGATGATGCCGTCACGCTTGCGGTCTTCGGGGCAGAACGCCACCTTGTTCACGATGGCGTCCAGCGGGGTCTTCAGAGGCAAAGTTTTGCCGTTCACCTTCACCGTGCCGCGCTGCGGGCGCGTAACACCAAAGAGCATCTCGGCCGTCTCGGTGCGCCCGGAGCCTAGCAGCCCCGCGAATCCTACCAGCTCGCCCTTTTTGACCGACAGCGATATGTCTTCCACCTTGCCGGGTATGCCGATATGGTCTGCCTCCAGCACCGGCATGGCCCCGGGCTTCTGCTCCGCGCGTTTTAGGTTGAAGATCTCATTCATGTCCTTGCCGATCATATGGGTCACCAAATCAAGCTTGGTGATTTCCTGTGTTAAATACTCGCCCACCAGGCGGCCGTTCCGAAGCACCGTGATCCTGTCGGAGATTTCAAACACCTGGTCCAGGAAGTGGGTGATAAAGACGATGCCCAGGCCCTCGGCCTTAAGATCCCGCATGACCTTGAACAGCCGGTTAACCTCATGCTCGTCCAGGGAGGAGGTGGGCTCATCCAAAATCAGTACCTTGGCCTTTACATCCACCGCCCGGGCGATGGACGCCATCTGCTGGATCGCGATGGAATAGTAGGAAAGGGGACGCGTCACATCAATGGACATGCCCATGCGTTCCATCAGCTCCGAAGCGCGCCGGTTGATCAGTTTCCAGTTAATTTGAACCCGCTTCATCGGCTGGCGCCCAATAAAGATGTTCTCCGCCACCGTAAGGTTGGGGCACAGGTTGATCTCCTGGAACACCGTTGAAATGCCCATGGCCATAGCGGCCTGCGGGGTGGTCGGCCGAATGGTATGGCCATCCAGCTCGATGGTGCCCGTATCCATGCGGTGGACCCCGGTCAGGCATTTGATCAAAGTGGATTTGCCCGCACCGTTTTCGCCCAGCAGCGCGTGCACCTCGCCCCTTTTCAACGAAAAATCCACATTGTCCAGCGCTTTGACGCCCGGAAACTCAATGGAAATGCCCTTCATTTCCAGTACGTTGTCCTGCAAAACATCATCCCCTCAATCCGGAATGCTTCCGCCTTTATACGCGAAGGACGGATGAGGGCGCCGGCCCTCATCCGTCTTGGCCCGTTTCCCATAAGGCCTTTGTAAGGGATCAGTACTTGCGGTTAGCCAGGTCGTCCTCAGCCTTTTGGGACAGCTTGGTGCCGTCCTCGGTGTAGGCGATGCCGCCGTTCAGGTCATACACGAACTCTTCGGGATGCAGCACTCCCTTTTCGAAGGTCTTGCCGGCTTCCAGATCCTTGATGCAGGAGATAACGAACTTGGAGTAGAGCGGCGTGCACTCGATGGTGGCGTTCATTTCGCCCGCAACGATCGCTTCAAACGCGGTCTTCACGGCGTCGCAGCCAACGATGATGATATCCTTGCCCGGCACCTTGCCCGCGGCCTTGATGGCGGCGATGGCGCCAAGGCCCATGTCGTCGTTCTCAGCGAACAAAAGGTCGATATCAGGCTCGGATTTAAGGAAGCTCTCCATAACAGCCTGGCCTTCGGCGCGGGTGAAGTTGCCGGTCTGGGAGGCTACGACCTTGATGTTCGGGAAATTTTTGAGAGCTTCGTTGATGCCGTTGGTGCGTTCGGTGGCGGCTGTGGCGCCGGTGGTGCCTTCCAGCACGACAGCGCTGATCTGCTCTTCGCCGCGGCCGACGCTCTTCAAATAGTTGCCGGCCCAGAAGCCCATCCTGCGGCCTTCCTCGGTGAAGTCACCGCCGAAAGCGGCGGCGTACTCGATCTCGTCAGCGCAGTCAGGCATACGGTCTACCAGGATCAGGGGGATCTCGGCCTCGTTGACTTCCTTAAGGACCTCATCCCAGCCGGTGGTCACAACGCCGGTGAAGAGGATGTAGTCAACACCCTGGGAGATGAAGTTGCGCAGAGCCTTGATCTGGTTTTCCTGCTTCTGCTGGGCATCGTCATACACCAGGTTCCAGCCCTCGGCCTTGATGGCGTTGCAGAGATCGTCGGTGTTAGCAGTGCGCCAGTCAGATTCCTGGCCGATCTGCGAGAAGGCCACAGTCAGCGTTTTTTCCGCGCACGCGCTTGCGGCAAAGCCGACCGCCATCAAAAGGCACAGTACCAGAGCTACCAGTTTTTTCATGAGGCAATACCTCCATTCGATTTTGGACATGTTGACCATGTCTTGTTAGAAAGATTATATGTCACTATACACCAGAAAAAAATGCGCAAATTTCTGAACTAGTTTCAATTTCTTTGGAAATGTCCAAAAAATGGTTTTAAAATCGAAAAGGGACCAATCCCTTAAGATTGGTGACACCATTGCGTTGTTTACCACATGATGGATGGCAAGTAAAGCCCAGCCCTTGTTGGAGACGGCGCTGCGCATCCGCTGCCGAAGAGTTCTTCTGCCCTCTTTCAGGGGCTTTTTCTTTACATGCCATCGCTTTGCATTGTGAGTCAGCTATGCTATAATCCCCACGGGAGGGATCATATGGCAGCCTACAAGATCATGATCGTGGAAGACGATGTAACCATTGCGGGGGTGCTTATAAGCCACCTGGCCAAGTGGGGCTATACCACCTTTGCGGTGAAGGATTTCTCCCAAGTGCTTGCGGAATTCCATCGGGAGGAACCGCACCTTGTCCTGCTGGATATTTCCCTGCCCCGGTTCAACGGCTTTTACTGGTGCGGCGAAATCCGCAAAGTTTCCCGCGTTCCCATCCTGTTCCTTTCCTCCCATACAGATAACATGGATATCGTGATGGCCATGTCCATGGGCGGCGATGACTACATCACCAAGCCCTTTGATCTAAGCGTGCTGGTGGCCAAAATGCAGGCGCTGCTTCGCCGCAGCTACGATTTTCAGGGTCAGCTTCACGCACTGGAGCACCGCGGCGCCGTGTTCCATGCCGGGGAAGGCACGCTTCACTTTCAGGGTCAGAAAATCGAACTGACACGCAATGAAACAAAGATCATGCAAACGCTTCTCACAAACAAGGGAAACGTGGTCAGCCGGGATGCGCTGATGCAGCACCTTTGGGACAGCGACGTGTTCATCGACGACAATACCCTTACCGTCAACATAGCCCGGCTGCGCAAAAAGCTGGAGGATGCCGGGCTTCATGACTTTATCGTCACCAAGAAGGGCATGGGGTATCTTTTGGAGGCGCAGCCATGAAAAGAGCCTCCGGCTTGAGTGTTTTTTTATCCTTCCTCCGGGAGAAGGCGGGGGCTCTTTTCTTGTGCCTGCTTACAGCCGGCCTTTTCCTTTTAATAGGTTCCCTTTCCCATCTTGATATGGAACCGCTCTGGTACGCGTTGGAGCTTTCCGGCATTGTAATATTGATTGTGGGTATCGTTTCCTGGTTAAGGTTCATAAGGCATCACCGGCTGACCGAGGCAGGCTTTTCGCGACTGGAAACGCTGCCGGAGGGCATGCCCTCCCCCGAAAGCAGGCTGGAAGAAATGTATCAATCCTTTTTAGGGGAGCAGGCGCAGCTTAGGCTCAGGGAGAAAAATGAACAGACCCGCCGGATAAAAGAGCGGGAGGATTACTATACCCTGTGGATGCATCAGATCAAGACGCCCCTTTCCGCCATGCATCTGCTTTTGCAAAGCGGCGATGCGTTAGGCACCGGTCAGTTGGAGGAGGAGCTATTCAAAACGGAGCGTTACGCAGAAATGGCGCTGCACTACCTGAGGCTGGAAAGCTTGTCCGACGACTTCGAATTGCGCTCTTACGACCTGTACGGCCTTGTGAAAAAGGCGGTCAAAAAATACGCGCTGATGTTCATTCATAAAAAGATCACCCTTTTTATGGAACCTTTTCAAGTGCAGGTGCTGACGGATGAAAAGTGGTTTCAGGTTTTATTGGAGCAGATTCTGTCCAACGCGGTGAAGTATACCCAGCATGGGACGGTGCGTATCGATGTGCAGCAAGGACATATGCTGACCATCGCCGACAGCGGTGCCGGCATACCCAAGGAAGACTTGCCCCGGGTATTTGACCGTGGCTTTACCGGCCATAACGGGCGGGCCGACCAACGGGCTACGGGTATTGGGCTATACCTGGCCAGGGAAGTGGCACAAAAGCTTGGCCACCGGCTATCCATCCGCTCCGAGGTGGGAAAAGGCACGAAAGTATCCATTGACGTATCGAAAAATCCGCTGGAGATTTTTTAAGGATTCATTTCAAACAAAAAATGATCAATCTTTCAAAAATGTAAGCTTTGCCTCCCGGTTTGTAAGGCTATATCAAGGCAAAAATCCGCGGCCTGCGCTACAATAAACCGGTGCTTACAGCGCAATCATCATCGGGAGGAATATTGCATGCCCCTTTTAGACGTCATCCATGTGAAAAAAGTATATACTACGCTTCTTGGCGGACAAAAAGTTGAAGCCCTCACCGACGCCAGCTTCAGCGTGGAACCGGGCGAGTTTGTGGCCATCATGGGCGAATCCGGCTCCGGCAAGACGACTCTTTTGAACATCCTGGCCGCATTGGACAAGCCTACCGAAGGCCAGGTACTTCTGGAGGGTAAAGACCTGGCTCAGATCCGCGACAAGGAAATTTCCGCCTTCCGCCGGGATAATCTGGGCTTTGTGTTCCAGGATTTCAACCTGCTGGACACCTTCTCCGTGCGCGACAACATCCTTCTGCCCCTGGTGCTGGCGGGGAAAAGCTACCGGGACATGGAGCCCAAGCTCATTGCCGTGGCAGATATTCTGCACATCGCCGAGATCCTGCCCAAATTCCCCTATGAGATTTCCGGGGGCCAGAAGCAGCGCACCGCCGTGGCGCGGGCGCTCATCACCGCCCCCAAGCTGGTGCTGGCCGACGAGCCTACCGGCGCGCTGGACTCCAAGGCATCCCAAAGCCTATTGCAAACCTTCTCCTCTATTCATCAAAGGGGGCAGACCCTGCTGATGGTCACCCACAGCTCCCAGGCGGCCAGCTATGCCGGGCGGGTCATGTTCATCCGGGATGGGCGGGTTTACCATCAAATGTACCGGGGCGACATGGCGCAAGATGCCTTCTACCAAAAGATCATCAACGCCCTCACCGTTCTTTCCGCCGGGGGTGAATTAGGTGCGTAAGCGGTTTTTATACCTGC
Organism: Bacillota bacterium; assembly: GCA_023413135.1. Taxonomy (GTDB): domain Bacteria; phylum Bacillota; class Clostridia; order Christensenellales; family Aristaeellaceae; genus JAEWAH01. The sequence continues at coordinate 25,031 of JAEZQK010000079.1, read as the reverse complement.
GCCTGGCCCTTTCCAACCTATGGAAGAACAGGCAAACCTATATTTCCTTTTTCCTAAGTTCCGTCTGCACCATATTTGTTTTCTATACCTTTTCCATGCTCGCATTGAACGACGGCATCAAAAAGATGCCCGGCGCATCATCCATGCTGGTCATGATGGTGCTTGGCGCCATTGTGGTAGCCCTCTTTGCGCTGACGTTTCTTTTTTATGCCAACAGCTTTCTCATCAAGCGTCGCAAAAAGGAACTGGGCCTGTATGCCATCCTGGGCCTGGAAAAAAAGCACATCGCCCGCATTCTGTTCCACGAGATGACGGCGCTGCTGATGGTAAGCCTCATCACCGGCATCGGCCTTGGGATCGCCATGAGCAAGCTCATGTTCCTGCTGATTCAGGCGTTGATGCATATTCCTACCCCCATTGTCTTTCAGGTGAACCAGCTTCCCTTATTGCTGACTGTCGGGCTGTTTTGCGGCGTGTTCTTCTGCCTGTTGCTGTACAACCGCCTGCAGGTGCACCTTTCCAGCCCCGTCAATTTGCTGAAGGGGCAGCAGAAGGGCGAAAAGGAGCCCAAGACCCGCTGGCTTCTGGCACTGATTGGCGTTGCCGCCATGGGGGGTGGCTATTGGCTGGCCAACACCGTTGGCAATCCGCTGCAGGCACTATCCATTTTCTTTATCGCGGTCATCCTGGTCATCTTGGGCACCTATGCGCTGTTTACCGCCGGGAGCATCGCCTTTTTGAAGATGCTCAGGCGGAACAAAGGCTACTACTACAAGCCCCGCAATTTCATTTCCGTTTCCGGCATGATCTACCGCATGAAGCAAAACGCCGCTGGCCTGGCCGGTATCTGCATTTTGAGCACCATGGCCATCATTACCATCGGCACCACGGCGGCGCTGTATGCGGGACAGGAGAATATGCTAAGGGACATGTACCCTCAGGATCATGCCCTCAGCTATCGGGAAAACACCATTGATCACGACAGAATAGAAGCAACAATACACGAAAAAGCCCGCGAGTATCAGGTCACCGTCACGGATTTATATAGCGGCATTTATACGGAGATTGCCGTCTACCGGGAGGGTAATCATATCCGCAAGGCAGAAATGACGAACCTAAATACTAGAGAGCAGTACCAAAACGTTTGGTCCCTCCGCCTGTTCACACAGGATGAATATAACCGTTTCACCGGCAATGCCTACACGCTTGCAAAGGATGAAGTGCTTCTATTCCAATCCCGGAGCGGCCCTGAGGTGGACAGCCTGACAGCCGGGAGCACAATTTTGCGCATCAAGGAAGATTTGACGCAGTTCCCCCTCGCGCACAAAAACAACAAGGGTATGGAGCCACCCTTATACTTGATTGTAAGAGACAGGGAAGTCATTGATGCCATTATCAAAAGCATCAATGGCCCGGACGCCACGGCCACTTTCCAGGAGGGCTTCTGGTGGAACAGCGACGGAGACGATGAGGCGCTTTTGAATTACTCCCAAGCCATATGGGATGATGCCAAGTCAACCGGTGTCAGTTCCCACATATCCAGCGCGCATACAGTGCAACGGGATTGGTATGCCATGTACGGCGGGTTCCTGTTCCTGGGCGTGTTCCTGGGCCTGCTGTTTCTGATGGCCACCACTCTCATCATTTACTTCAAGCAGGTTTCGGAAGGCTATATGGACCATGACCGGTTCATCATCCTCCAGCAGGTAGGCATGAGCCGTGATGAGGTGCGGGCCACCGTGCGCAAGCAAATCCTGTCGGTATTCATCCTTCCCATCGTCGCCGCCATATTGCATACCTGGGGCGCGCTGCACATGATGACCGAAATGCTCTCCATGTTCGGCCTGGGCGACAGGCTGCTCATCGCCGTCAGCATCTTCTTGACCGCCGGAGTATTCGCAATATTATACGGTATGGTCTATACGGCCACGGCCAGGACGTATTACAAAATGGTACGGATGGATCAGTAAAACTTCTCTTCATTCCTCCATCTCCACCGCTCTTTGAATCCGTATCATCTCCTGCACGAACTCCGTGCCGGAGATTTTCCTTTGGGCAAACCGATCAATCAAGTCGGTGATCTGCGGGTGGCTGCTGGTGTGTGTCATTTCGCGGGGCACAAAGGCAAGATCACCCGCAAGGCTGCGGTACGTTGCAATGGTTTTGGCGCCATAGCTCCAGAGGCTGTTTTCCTTTATGCTGTTCAGGCTTGCCTTCTGGGATACCAGCAGCGATTCCAGGTGTTTTTTGTCTTCATCCTTTGCTTGTGCCAAAGCCTTTTCGGTCTCTTCTATGTTCCGCTCTACGATTGGCAGACGCTGCTCGGCGAAAGGATCTATCACAGGCTCGTTGTCATCGGGATACAGTATCAAGGAAAGCTCCCTGCCTATATGCTGTGCATAGAACTCCAGAAATTGCATGGCGGCAGGAATATTGCGGGACATGGGGTTGATCATCGCAACGTCCATATAGGCCGGGATGACAGGTGTTTGCCCTTCCTCCAGGGACATTCTCAATGGCTGATGGGAAAAAGGCAATTGGTCATATTTGGATCTTAATACCGCAGCCGTCATGCCAAAAAGCGGTTCGCCGTTGATCCAATCCCAGGAATTCTGGCTGCCTCTGTCGATGACAGGCGCGCACGCTTCCCATTTTTCCATCAGCTTCCTAAAAAGCGGCGTATCAAAATCTACCGTCCCTGTCTCCTTTTGCATCCTGGCCGTATAGGCGCTTATGAGATAAGTCAGCACGGCTTTTGACAGCTTTTCATTGCTGTACATCACCACGTGATCGCCCGCCTCGGCCTGCTCCGCACAAAAATCCAAAAACTCCATCATCGTGCCCGGAGATGTCCATCCATTCTTCGCAAAAAGCTCCTGGTAGTAGGACATCACATAGCCGAATATCCGCAGGGGAAAAGCCATCAATTCGCCATCCTTGGACAGCTTTGAGGCAAAGTACGGGTACATTCTCCGGGAAGCTGCCCCAAGCACCTCGCTTCCCGACAGGCTCTGCACATAGCCCTTGTCCAGCATGGCGTCATAGAGCTTGGTGCCTGCATCCGCCACATATACATCGAAATATGTATCGTGCGTAAGCATTTTCTTGTGAAGCTGTTCTTTGTCCGCGTTGCTGAAGCTTTCAAAAACCAGCGGGATTTCAGGGTGGGCATCGCGAAATGCCTTCAACGCTTCTTCATCCCACCATCCGTCCACCAAATGCAAAGGCGTAGCGGATTTGGCTGAATCCAGCGGAAAACAGTAAACCGCTTCTCCCGGAACCAACGCAAAGTATTTTCCTTCCCCAATGGCAACATTGGTCACTTGGGCATATTGATTTATGGACGAATACCCTGATTCCCGAAAAGGGCCGCTATCCTTGGAGCCATAGATCACTCCTCCACCCAGCACGTACACTGTATCGCTCTTTTCATCATATGCAAGGCCGTTGTCACAATCCAAAGTGGGCGGAAGCTTCCACTCCCGTAACTCCCCGCTCTGCGTATTGTAAATGTCTATGCTGCTTTTTCCATCACTGACGGTATAGTCGATTACAAGCAGGCTATCCTTCTTATAGGCCGCAAAATCAAATATATCCTTCAAAGCGGTTGCTGTCCGCTTCCCGGTGATAAGATCAAAAGCCACGACACTTTGGGGCATTCCTTCGGTTGACATCATTAAATAAAGGGTATCTCCCTGCAACACGGCCCGCAGGAATGGAAATAAGGCACCGCCATATATCCCCTTCCGCAGCAAATCTTCCAGTTCTAAAAGGCCCTGAAAGTCCAGTTGCACGATCTTTTCAGGCTCCGTCCGGCCCTCCGATGTATCCAGACGGTACAGGCAGCCATCAATGATGGATATGTAAAGCACCTCTCCGCCGTTTTCCACAAGAAAAAGCTGTTCCGGCAAATTTGCCTGCAGCCGCCTGACCTCCCCCGTTGCCATATCATAGGAAAACAAAGCATATTCGGAGGTATAGACATATAAAACATTCCCCGCCGACGCCATGGAAATGGGAATAAACGCCTTTCCATCTGATACAAGAGAAAGCGTGTCCGCTTTCGCCGGTGTGGAGAACTGCAAGCATAGAAAAACCAAAACGGCTAACACCAAACAAAGCAATGTGCGACGGTATCTCATAGGCGGCCTCCATTCTATCGGATAATTTTTTGGAAGATCCATGCTACTGCGGATGGCAAGCATTCCTCTGTGAATACGGCATCATCTAACACAGATCGTCTTGCATCCACTATACAAAACATGGATAATAATTTCCACACATTTAGCAAACTTTACAATACTTTTCAGTGAATAGTTCCCTCAGGATAAAAGTCCGGATGCACAAAAAATCAAAAAGCCGCGCAGGATATTTCCTGCACGGCCAATAGCCCATCTTGCTTTTTTCCAGCTTAGTCCGCAACCGCCTGATCGTTCAGTTTCTCTTGGCTTGTTACAACACCTTTGCGCTTTGCGTTCACCCCGTACGCGGCCAATATAATGATCACCGAACCAATGATCTGGTAGACGCCAAAGCTCTCATGCAAAATCAGCACTCCGGCGAGAATCGTAATTACCGTTGTGATATTCGCAAATATGGAGGCGCTTGCAATGTCCAGATGGGTCACGGCATAATTGAGCATCAGAAATGCTCCCACGGACGATAATCCCGCCAAATAGAAAATGGAAACCCAGAACTTTGCATCGCCAAGCGGAACGAAGATCATTTCCCGTATGTTCCCCGCGCTTTGTATCAATGCGATGCATGTAAAAACCGCGCTTCCCACCGCGAACATGACATAGGTCCTTTCAAAAGGCGAAAACTGCACCGATATCCTTCTGCTAAGCACATTGAACATGGCACCTACACATACCGCAAAAAGAAGAAGGATAAGGCCAAGCCAACTGAAACTGCCTGAGCTTTGTTGAAGCGTGGTCAAAAAAACCCCGCCCACTGAACCAAGAAAGCAAACGGCTTGAAAAGCACGGATTTTTTCCTTCAAAAACACACGTGCCGCTACAAGGCTGGCAATGGGAATCAAGGCCAGTATCGTCCCTACAAACGATGTGGCGGAGAGCTTCACGCCATAATTTTCACAGATGAAGTAAACAACAGGCTGGATCAAGCCAAGCAATAAAAGCAAGCCGATCTTTTTGCCCTTCAGATGCAGTTTGCAAGTTCTAAATAAGAGCAGACAATTCAGCAGAAAAAACGCCACAGAAAACCTAACCGCCAGTAGTACAAAAGGCGTTGCGATATTAAGCGCCTGTTTGGAAAACAGAAAACTGAAACCAAAGATGGCATACCCCAAAAAGGATAGGAATATGGCAAGACTTTTTCTTTGCTGTTCTTTCACTTTGTATACCTCTCATCACAATAGAAAAGGAGATCTCATATCCTTAAGCCCCATTTGAAAAAATATTGCATCATGGATTTTACATGCAGCAAGGTACCTTTCAGCGAATGCGCGCTTTCCCTGGCCCAGACATGGGTCACGGAAAAGCCGGGATGATACAAGGTCAACCCCTTTGTTTTCATTTCCCGGGTCAGGTCCGCATCCTCCATATACAAAAAGTACCGGGGATCAAAGCCGCCCACCGCCCTAAAGGCAGCGGCACGCGTCAGCATAAAGCAGCCCGTGGCAAAGAATAGCTCCGCGGGCTCCGTGACAATCCTGTCCCGCCATGTAAACCGGCTCCTCCATGTGGTAAAGGGACGGCCCAGCCGCTCCAGATAGCCGCCCAGCAGAAAATGAATGGATAGCAGCTCCTTGGGTAAAAATTGCTCGCTTCCGTCTATGTGGAGCACCTTGGGCGTCAAAAGCGCCACATCCGTCCGGATGTTCATAAAGGCGATCATCCGTTTCAATACATCCGGCTCAAAGGTGATATCCGGATTCACGATCAGGTGATAAGGCGCGTTCAAAAATGGCAGCACCTTGTTGTGACCCGGGCCAAAGCCGATATTTTGATGCAGCTTGACCAGCCGCACATTGGGAAAATTCGCTTCCACAATGGCCGCCGTCCGGTCGGCGGAGGCGTTGTCGACCACGGTGATTTCCATGCGGTCCGCAATAGTGCTTTGAAGCAGCGAAGAAAGCACTTTTGCAATATGCTCCTCGCTGTTGTAGGTAACGATGCAGGCAGTGAGCAGCGGCGCATCCGCCATGGAAAAGCCCTCCTTAGTGGTAACCTTAGCGTATGATACCACATGGACAAGGGATTGTCATCTTTAGGCTTAAGCGCCACCTCGAATATCACTGTTTCCTGCCATTTCAGGGTATAGATCGCGCGCCGGATGAGAAGGCTGTTTTTGTTTCATCCATCAGTTCAGTCAATATGCACTGTGGGGCGGGATAGGTTATGGATATACGGAAATGCGCTGTGATCGGCTGCGGATTTGTGGGCGCTACTTCGGCCTTTGCCATCATGCAGGGGGGCATCTTTTCTGAAATTGTGCTCATCGATGTCAATACCCAAAAGGCCAAGGGCGAGGAAATGGATTTGAACCACGGCATGCCCTTATCGAAACCCGCCCGCATCTATGTGGGATGCTATGACGACATCGCCGATTGTGCCCTCATCATAATCGCGGCCGGCGCCAATCAAAAGGTTGGGGAGACCCGCATGGATCTGGTACAAAAAACACCGCTATTTTCAAAACGATTCTGGCGGAAATCAAAAAGCGCAACCAGGATTGCATCCTGCTCATCGTCACCAATCCTATGGATGTACTAACTTACGTCACACTCAAAATCACCGGCTTCCCACCCCATAGGGTCATCGGTTCCGGCACTGTGCTGGATACCGCCCGCTTCAAATATCTGATCGGTGAACATCTTTCGGTAGATGCCCGTAACGTTCATGCATTGGTTGTCGGTGAGCATGGCGATACGGAATTGGCCGTTTGGAGCGCGGCCAGCGTTTCCGGCATTCCGGTTTATGATCTATGCAAAAAGTGCGGAAAATGCACAGACAGTGAGCATCTCAAAGACCTGTTTGAAGAGGTACGCCTCAGCGCCTACCGGATCATTGAGGCCAAGGGTGCCACATACTATGCCGTGGCCCTGGCGGTGAAGCGTATTGCAGAGGCGCTTACGCGGGATGAGCATTCGGTATTAACGGTCTCAAGTCTGGTCAACGGCCACTACGGGCTTGCGGATGTATGCCTGGGGCTTCCCTCCATTGTGGGCAAACACGGCGTTCAAGAGATACTTGATATACCCATGTCGGAGGAGGAAATGCAAAAGCTTCACCATTCGGCCAATACACTTAAGGAAATCATAGCTAAAATTGATATGACGCTGTAGGACATGCAAAAAAACGGGGAGTACTTTTGAAGAGCACTCCCCGCAGCCCGCCCAGAAAACCATATAGAACAAAAACTTTATTGAATTTTACTCCACAATAGCTTGGATATGGAACGTTTTTCCCGTTTCCTTGGATGCCGGTAGCATGTTTCCTTCCAATTCCTGGCCCTCTGCTTTAAGCCGCACAGACTTCTTCTCCCCACCGCTCCTGTTTTCCACGCGGATGACGTATGTATTCCCCCGCCAGCGCCTTGTCAGCGTAAGCTCCTTCAGTTCCCCCGGCAGGCAGGGATCGATTTTCAGTCCATCATAATCCGGTTTCACGCCTAAAATGGCCTGGGATATGGCATAGAAACACCACGCCGCCGTGCCGGTGAGCCAGCTGTTCTTTGCCTCGCCAAAACGGGGAGCATAGGGACCGGCGATCATCTGGGAATATACATAGGGCTCAGTGCGGTGGAGCGTTTGATCTTCAATGTAGGTAGGGCAGGTAAGGCGATAGGCTTCAAACGCCCGGCCGCCATGGCCCAGCACCGTTTCCGCAATGACGATCCAGGGGTTGTTATGGCAGAAAATTCCCCCATTCTCCTTGTATCCCGGCGGATAGGAACTGATTTCCCCCAGCTCCAAATGATACACGGTATAGGGCGGCGTATGCAACGCAATGCCATGGCGGCTCATGAGCCTTTCTCTCACGGAATCAAGCGCCTGCTGTGCCAGGCCTTCCTTCACGCCAATGCCGCCCATCACGCAGAAGCCCTGGGGCTCGATAAAGATTTGACCTTCCGCGCATGCTGCGCTGCCCACCTTGTTGCCGTAGGCGTCGTAAGCCCGAAGGAACCAATGGCCGTCCCAGCCATGCGCAAGCACGGCTTTTTCCATTTTAGCCTTTTCATACACAGCGAAAGCAGCTTCTTCCGCCCAGCCAAAACGCTTGGCAAGCTGGGCATAATCGTCCGCCACTGCCACAAACATCCCGGCGATGAACACCGATTCCGCCACGCCGCTGTCATAATTTTGAACGGTTTGAAAGCTTTCTCCCGGTGTTTTGGAAAAGCAGTTCAGGTTCAAACAGTCGTTCCAGTCGGCACGTCCGATCAGTGGCAGGCCATGGGGGCCCAGGTGCGTGCTGGTATAGCGGAAGGAGCGGCGCAAATGCTCCATCAGGGGCTGCGCCTTTTCCGTATTGTTGTCAAAGGGCACGGATTCCTGAAGAATGGAGTAATCCCCTGTCTCCTTGATATACGCGGCCACGCCGAAAATCAGCCACAGCGGATCGTCGTTAAAACCGCTGCCCACATCCATATTTCCCCGCTTGGTCAGAGGCTGGTACTGATGGTATGCGCTGCCGTCCTCAAACTGGGTGGCGGCGATGTCCAGGATACGCTCCCTGGCCCTGGCGGGAATCAGGTGAACAAAGCCCAACAGGTCCTGGGTGGAATCGCGGAAACCCATTCCCCGGCCGATGCCCGATTCGAAGTAGGATGCGGAGCGGGACATGTTGAAGGTGACCATGCATTGGTACTGGTTCCAAATATTTACCATGCGGTCCAGCTTGTCGTTTTCGCTTTGCACCTGATAGCCGAGCAGCAGGTCTTCCCAATAGGCCTTCAATTCTTCAAGGGCAGCCTCAAACTGTTCGTTGGTCCGGAATGCCTCCATAAGCCGAAGCGCAGGAGCCTTATTGATCACGCCGGGTGCTTCAAACTTTTCTTCCTCCGGATTTTCGCAATAGCCCAGCACGAAAACGAAGGAAACGGATTCGCCTGGCTTCAGCACCCGGCGCAAACAATGGGAACCGATGGGAGCCCAGCCACTGGCAACGCTGTTACGGGATTTATCCTCCAGAACCGCCTGGGGCGCATGCAAGCCGTTATACAAGCCCACGAAAGACTCCCGGTCGGTGTCAAATCCGTCTACGGAAGCATTTACCGCATACACGGCATAATGATTGCGCCGCTCCCTGTATTCCGTTTTGTGGTATAACGCGCTGCCATGTACCTCCACCTCGCCGGTGGAAAAATTGCGCTGGAAGTTAGTATTGTCATCCATGGCGTTCCACAGGCAAAACTCCACAAAGCTGTATAGGCTGACACACTTCTCTTCTTTGGAAGCATTGGTCAGCACGATTTGCGTCACCTCGGCGGTGCGGCCCCTGGGCACCAGCACCGTCTGCTTGGCCTTAAGGCCGTTTTTTTCCGAAGTGAATATGCTGTATCCCAAGCCGTGGCGGCATTCATACCGGTCAAGTACCGTTTTTACCGGCATCCAGCCGGGATTCCATACGTCTTCCCCATCCTTGATATAGAAATAGTGCCCGCCCGCATCGGTGGGCACATTGTTGTAGCGATAGCGCGTCAGGCGTAAAAGCCGGGCATCCTTGCAGAAGCTGTAGCCGCCGCCGGTGTTGGACAGCAGGGAAAAGAAATCCTCGCTCCCCAGGTAGTTGATCCAGGGATAAGGTGTGTCCGGGCGGGTGATTACATATTCCTTCCGGGCATCATCAAAAAAACCGTACGTCATGGGAGGGCCTCCGCTTCTCAGGATATTACTAAAACGTTTTCGCATTTAGACATATATCCTTATACTTTCTTTACGTATCATACTGCAAAAGCAGTTGAAAAACAAGTGGGCGGCCTGTCCAAATTTGAAAAAGTATACACGCGTCATAGAAATATGGTCAGAAATCAACCAAAAATGAAATGTCTGAAAAAAAGAATGCATAATTTGAAAGATCAGGACTCGATATATACGGAATAATCTTCACCTTATCAAAAACGATTTAGGAGATATAGTAATCACACGCAACTGTGTTATTGACAATTTCAGGCCGATCATGGGTCGGTACTTTTGAAATTGATAAAAAATTCCCTGTGTGCTATACTTGTAAACAAATATATCAACCATCATTCCGCCCTTCTTCTATCCGCATTCCGGAAATCTTAAAAAGGAGGCCCCTCTATGAAACCGGTCAAACTTGCGGCCGCACTTCTTTCGGTCATCACCGCTGCGGCCCTTGGTCTGAGCGTACTTTTCACATCCCCCGCGCCGGGCGAAAGCGTGCCGGCTACGGAATTCAGCGCCCTGCGTGCCGCCGGGGACATCGAAGTCATCGCCAAGGATGTGCATACCAATAATGACACCGAGGCGATTGCTGCCGTTCGGGAATACCTGGCAAACACCCTCAAAGAGATTGGCCTTGAGGTGGAAATGCGCACCTATGAGAAAGATTACGAAAAGGCGGAGCATGGCCACGGAATCCGTGTGACCGCCGTGGATGTTTGCGGCACGCTCCAGGGCAAAACCGACCGTTCCATCCTGCTGGTGGCGCATTACGATTCCAACCCCGGCCTTGGCATGGGCGAAGCGCCCGGCTCCCATGGCGCTTCCGACGACGCTTACGGCGTATCCGTCATTCTGGAGACGCTGCGGTGCATTGCGGCCCGGGGCAACATCCAAAACACCATCCGCGTAGTATTCACCGATGCCGAGGAAACTTCCATGCTGGGATCGGAAGCCATCGCCGCCGACGCGGATTATCATGCCGCTTCCTCCGGTGCGGTGTTCAATATCGAGTCCCGGGGGCTTTCCGGGCCGTCGATCCTGTTTGAAACCAGTGTGAACAACGCATCACTGATCCGCTTTTACGCGGCAAACAATCCCCACCCGGCCTCCTGGTCCCTGGCGACGGATGTGTACCGCATCATGCCCAACTATACCGACTTTACGGCCTTCATTGAGCAAGGCATGCAGGGGCTTAACTTTTCCAATCTCTATAAAATTGAGGACAACCACACGCCCAGGGATATCTACGAAAATATCAGCCTGTCCGCGATTCAGGACTACGGCGAGCAGGTTTTGCCGCTGGTTTATGCCTTCGCTTCCGGAAGCGCGCCGGATACGTTTGATGCCTCACTAGACTTGGCCTGGTTCACACTGATGCGCGGGATTTTAATCTCTTTCCCTGCTTTTATGAACTGGGTGTGGCTGGGCCTTGCCCTGCTAACGCTTACCGCCTATTTGCTTGTGGCACACAAGCACGGAAAGTTGAAGCTGTCCCATCTTCTGCGATCGTTTGTTTACCTTGGCATGGCAATTGCCATCGCAGCAGTTGGAACGGGGATCGCCTGGCTGCTGGCGCGGCTTTTCGGCCTTCCCTACAGCCTGATGAACCTGGTGGGCCTTCCGGGCTTCGAGTGGATCACCATCGCCCTGGTCACCGCAGTTTTGGTACTTTTGACGCTGTACATGCACGGAAGGATCAAGAAGGGCCGGACCTTTGAGGAAATGACCGCTCCCGCCATTCTTCTTTCCGTGGTGCTGGCAGCTATATTCACTGTCATGCTTCCCGGCGGGGCCTTCCTGTTCAGCTTCGGGGCCATCTTCGCGTCGCTCTTGGGCCTGCTGGCGCTGCGCTATCCCGCTTTCGGCCTGTTCACAGGCTTCCTTTCCGTATGGATCGCTGCGCCCGTAGTGGCGCTGCTGCTGATCGCCTTAACGCCGGGAGCGCTGGGCATCGTGCTGATGTTCGCCTCCTTCCCGCTGTTCATCGCCACCCCCTCGCTGGCAGCGGCGCTGGCGGAAAGAGAAGCGAAAGCGGCGGAAATGTAAGCCCCAGTTGAAACCAGTGGACCGTCAACTACAGAAGTAACGAATTTCACAATCACCGGTGGAGAAGTCAATAATTAAACAACGCCGTAGGGGCGAAGATGAATGGGTTTGCCAGGCAATCACAACCTCCGGCAGATAAGACAAAAGCATACGGCTTCGTAGGTTGATTACCAATCGCCTGTTCAAGCTTGGTAGTCGAGATGAAACAGGTGCAACCGTCCATATTCCAAACTCCTATAGCCTACAGTCCACTAAGCGGCCACGGAATCATCCGAAGCCGCTTAGTTTTTACCATGGTATCTGGCCATCATTTTAGGGCATTGAGTGTAAAGGTGAATTCCATATCCTCCCTCTCGAATCTTCCCATGGACTCCACCTCGTCCGGCAAGCCTCCAACATACACTTCGCCCGTATCCTCATGTTCAGGCAATGTGAGCTGCACCTCTCCATCCTCGCTGACAACAAGATACCCCTGCCTGCTTTTTTCCCAAATGAACGGATTCCGCCGGCTATCATCAAGCTGGCCCCACTTGTTTTGAAAATCCGTATCCTTCAGTATATATATGGGTTGAATGGGCTTGAAAATAGACATGCGAATCACAACATCAAACTCCCCCTCAGGCCCGCCTCCCTGGATAACGCCAGTAAATCCGCCTTTGACAACAGTGTCCGGGTGAATGTCAAGCTGGAAGGGATCCGGAAGCCATGTGTTTTCCAACCCGTCATTTGAAGTGATTGTTATTGTCCGGCCATCCGCCAGAAGATGGTCCAGGATAAAATAGACCGGCTCTTTGGGATCGGCATTTTCAAACACCCATCCTACCGCGATCCGTCCACCGTCATACAGCACGCTGTCGATCATAGCCGTAACTCCAAGGGCCGTTTGCGTCTGCCCGACCGGCCATACCTTTTTGATTGTTTCTTCATCGGCGTTTTGGGCCCCGCCGAACAAATAGTCCAATACGCCCCATTGGTTGGTGGCAATAGCCGCCCCCATCAAAAGAAGGGTAACAAGTACAGCCACAACAATGACAATGGAAAAATGCCGTTTGACAGGTTTCATTGTCTTGACCTCCTTCAGCGCCAGCAGCACCTTTTGGTGCACCATCGAGGGCACGGAAGAGAACGCGTTTTGAATATCCAGCTCCTTCGTCTTAATTCGCCTCCTCGTGCAAAACAGCGTAAAGCAGCCTGCGTCCCTCATACAGCCGCCATTTGATAGTACTTCTGGGCAAACGAAGCATAGCGGCTATCTCCTCCACCGCAAAGCCTTCCCCATGGTGGAGCACAAGAGGCAGCCTGTACTTTTCAGGAAGGGTACCCAGGGCATCTGCAAGCCCGGGATCGGGCAGCTCTATCCCACCCTCAGTGATATTCTCCAAGGGTATGGTCGGCCGCTTGTATCCCCGCTGCAGGTTTCTGCACTCATTGATGACGATGCGGGTCAACCACGCTTCAAAGCAGTTTTCATCCCTCAGGGTATGAAGCCTCTGCCAAGCCTTCAAAATGGCTTCCTGCAGCGCATCGCCGCAGTCGTGGTCGTTTCGCAGCATGGACCGGGCGATACGGTATAGGCGGGCTTCGCTATGTATGACACGCGCTTCAAATTCCGTGCCGTCCATGAACATGGTTCCTTTCGCTTCATCCTAGGGCTTACACTAAATAGACGGATCACAACTTCCTATGGATAGGTATAAGGAAAAATTTTATAGAAAATAGCCGCACGACTTATTGCATCCATGCGGCTATTTTCTTTGTTTTTTATTTATCCGGCAACACCAATGGTCTCCGCCTGCTCTTCCTTTGCCAGCTTGCTGGTCTGCCTCTGGGCCATGACCAGCTTGTAATAGATGCCTTTTTTCTTGAGCAGCTCCACATGGGTGCCCGCTTCGGCCACCTTGCCTTTGTCCAGCACGATCAGGCGGTCGGCGCTGCGCAGGGTGGAAAGCCTGTGGGCTATGGCCACGGTGGTGCGGCCTTTGGTGAGGTTATTGAGGCTTTGCTGAATGGCGGATTCCGTTTCCACGTCCAGAGAGCTGGTGGCTTCATCCAGAATCAGCACATCCGGATTTTTGATGATGGCCCGGGCGATAGACAGCCTTTGCCGTTCGCCGCCGGAGATGGTATGCCCACCCTCGCCCAACAGGGTATTGTAGCCATCGGCGGTCTGCATGATGAAATCATGGGCATTGGCAGCCTTGCAGGCGGCAATGACTTCCTCCGGCGTAGCACCAGGCTTGCCGTAGGCCACATTGTCGTAAATGGTGCCGGCAAACAGGAAGGAATCCTGGAATACGACACCGATGTTCTCATGCAGATGCCGGGGCGACATATCCCTTAAATCCGCGCCGTTGATGGTGATCTTTCCGGTGTTGGGATCATACAGGCGCATGAGCATGTTGATGAGAGTGGATTTTCCTGTACCGGACCGGCCTACGATGCCTACCATTTCGCCGGGGTTGATGGTCAGGCTTACATCCTTTAAAACCGGTTCGTAGGACTTGTAGCCGAAGGTCACGCCGTCAAAGGCTACATTGCCGGAGATGGCCACATTGTTGGGGCTGCCCTTCTCCGCGATATCCGGTTCCTCATCCAGGATTTCAAACACTTTCACCATGGATGTCATGGCGTCGGCCAGCCAGCGCGGGAAAGATACCAGCCAGCGCAGCGGGGCGTAAATATAGGCGATATACATCACGAACTGGGTCAGCACGCCAATGCTTAAGGTACCATCCAGTATCCCGCGGCCACCAAAGTACAAGACCAGGAATTCACCGATGCCTGTAAAAAAGGTGATGCTGGGGAAAAGCAGCGACCACATGGCTTCATTGTTGGACGACACTTCGGCCAGCTCCCTTGTGACCTTGGAGAACTTGGCGATCTCAATCTCCTCGTTGCCAAAGGCTTTTACGGTTCGGATGCCCCGGATGATATCATGCAGGATGGACTGGCACTGGGAGCTTTTGCGCCACTGCCGCTCATAGCGGTTGCGGATAAACTTCCAGAATCTGGACAACGCCACCATCACGATGGGCACCGGCAGGAACACCAGCAGGGTAAGCTTTGGGTTGGTCACCAGCAGGATCGTCATTACCACCACAAAGGTAATGCTCTGCTCCACCGCCCAGCGGCCGCCGTCGGCCATAAAATCCTTGATGGTGGTGGTGTCCTCCATGATCCGGCGGATGAGATCACCGGGGGTGCGCTTTGCCAGGGATGTCATGGAAAGCTTTTGCACCTTATCATAGGTCATGGTGCGAAGGTCGTTGGCAAAGGCCACAGTGGAACGGTTGTACACCCTGGCGCTGAGGATGAATATCACTTCACCCAGCGCTCTGGCCACCAGCATGCCAAGGCCCAGAATCAGCACATCGGCAAAGGTGCCCTTGAGAGGCTTCAAATAATTGTCGATGAGAAAGCGGCTGAACAGAGGCACCAGCAGGTACAGCACGGAAGAAGCTGTCAAAAAAAGCTGGGATGACAGCATCTTCTTCGTATGCGGCTTCATCAGCCCCAGTGTCCGCTTTAAAAGCCCCCGCTTGTTATAGCAGAACAGGCACACCTTCATGCCTTCCACCAAAGGCCTGCCGCAGATCTCGCAGTAGTGGACTTCCTTTTCCTCGGGGATCAGAGCGATCCTGGTCTGCGCATAGTAGTTGACTACCTTACAGAACTCCCCCGCTTCCTTTAAACCCGACATGGAAAAACGGCAGAGAACCTTTTCGGTTTCATCCGTCATTGTTACAAACAACTGGCCGCAGCCTACCCCGGCAATGACGGCGGCTTCCTTTACCCCTTCGGGGGAAAGGCCGTCGGTTTTGTTGCCTTCCCAGAACACGGTGATATTCCCCTGCTCGTCAAATTGGAGTTCACCTGAGCCCGGCTTCATGTCCAGCCCCAAATCATAGGGAAACGTATAGACTTTCAAACAATCAACTCCTAACCTCTTCGGGGTAGTGAGAATCAGTGATGGCGCTTTTTAGAACAGATAGGGTTCCAGGCGCTTCAGGCTCTTCTTGTCAAGCCCTTCCAATGAGGGAATGATATACCGGTTGCCGTCCACATCGAATATGATCAGCTTATCTCCCTTGAGCATGCGGATGTTTCTGTTCACATCCTTGACGGCGCAGGTCTTTTCGGTCTTACCATCCTTGCCGCCGATGACCATTTCCATGTACACGTAGCCCAGCTTATCCTTGATGGACTTGATCTCGTATACCTCGGGGCAATAGTACCTGCGGTCCAGCTCATCCAGCACAATTTGAAGCTGCTCCCCGGCAAAATCGGAAAGGCTGTGGATGATGCCGATCTCCTTGTTCTCATGATCGGCTACTGAAATATAGCTCCTGGGATCGCCAAGGGGCAGCGCCCGCCGGAGGCTGATGCGCTTGTACTCCGTACCCTTGTAGGCAAGGCCCGTAAACCCGCCGGGCGTTTTAAAGAATTTCGACTGATTTACATCCAGAAACCCAATGTCAATAGCGTCTGAAAGGCTTGGCGTGTTGTTTGTTATAGCGCTCTGCATACGAAATATCCTCCACATTTTTAGCAAATGGCGGGGAGAAGGCATGGAATCACGCTTCCATGCTGATTACCTTCAGTCCCTCCATTTGAATGTTGTACAGTTTGTAGTATTCGCCCTTCTTGGCGATGAGCTCCGCATGGGTACCGCTTTCCACCACCTTGCCCTCGCTGATAACCGCCAGGCTGTCGGCGTCCCTAAGGGTGGACAGGCGATGGGCAATGGAAATGGTGGTGCGCCCTTTTTGCAGCTTGGACAATGCCTTTTGGATATTGCCTTCCGTCTCGGTGTCCATGGCCGCGGTAGCTTCGTCCAGGATCAGAATCTTCGGGTTCTGGATGATGGTGCGGGCGATGGACAGCCGCTGCTTTTCACCGCCGGAAAGGTCCTGCCCGCCGGCGCCAACCCTGGTTTCATATCCATCGGGGAGGTTCATGATGAAGTCATGGGCGGAAGCGGCCTTGGCTGCCCTGATCACATCCTCAATGGTGGCCTTGGGGTTGGCATAGCGGATGTTGTCGGCGATGGTGCCTATGAACAGGTAAATGTCCTGGGATACGATGCCGATGCTGCTGCGCAGCATTTTCAGGGAAAGCTGCCGTACATCCACCCCGTCGATCTTGATGCTGCCCTGGTTTACGTCGTACAGCCTTGCGATCAGGTTGGCCAAGGTGGATTTGCCGGCGCCGGTCTTGCCTACGATGCCCAGCATTTTGCCTGCCTCCACATGAAGATCGATGCCCTTCAAAATAGGGGTTGCCGGGTCATACTCAAACCATACGTTGCTCACATCGATGCGGCCATTGAAGTCATCCATGACGACAGGATTTTCAGGTTCAGCCACATCGGGCTTGGCGTCGATGATCTCAAATACACGCTGGGCTGCATCCACGCAGCGGGCCCACCAGTTAGATACCCAGGACATGAACTCCAGGGGGCCGTAGAGCATTTGCAGGTAAGCGATGAAGGTGAGCAGTGTTCCCAAGGTGATTTCCTGCCTTATCACCATCATGCCCCCCACAATGGTAATAGCCACCTGGCCCAAGAACATGAACAGATAAATCAGCGGGAAGGCCGTAAAGCCCACATTCAGCGAAGCGGCATCCACACCGGCCTGCTTGTTGCCCACATCCATAAAACGGGAGGTTTCGTCATCCTCACGGGCAAAAGCCTTGATCACCCGCTGGCCGTTGACGGAATCGGATACCATGGCGTTCAACTGCGAGCCGTACACCCAGTTCTTGTGGTGAAAGCGGCGGAAAATGCTCCACAGAATCCGGAACATCAATATCGCAACCGGCATCACAATCAGACAGATGGCCGCCAGCGTCGGGTTTAAAAGGCACATGAGCGTGACAACGCCGGCAAATGTCAGCACGTTGACGATCACATAGGGCAGCCCATCCACAAAGAACCAATAGATGTTGGTGGCATCCTTGTTGACGCGGTTCATCAGAGCGCCGGTGCGCTTGGAGGTGTAAAAGCCCACAGACAGCCGCTGCATGGCCTCGAAGATCTTCACCTTTAAATCATATACGATCCAGGGCACGGTGCGGGACAGCACATAGGAATACAGCATGTTCATGCCTACACCGATAGCCCGGACCAGGAAGATCACAACCACGATGCCCAGCACCATACCGTAATACTTTCCGCTTTCCACCAGCACATCATCAAAGAGCAGCTTGGTGCTGACATACGGCGTAAGGATGGAGAAGGCCGTGCTCCCCAGCATGACCACAAAAATGACAAGTACTTTGCGCCAGTAATTTTTGAAGAATCCCATCAGCCGCATGGTGATGGACCTTTTGTCCATGCACTTGGGACAAAGCTTGCGCTCGGGCTCAGGATACCGGGTGCCGCACTTTTCGCAGAAAAGCTCCTCGTCCACCAGGATCTCCGTCAGCGGGTCTACTTCTTCGCGGATGTTCTTGATGGCCTTGATCAGCCGCTCCACATAGGAAAGGTATCCGACGGAGAACAGCATGAGGATAGCAGCTTCCCCGTCCTTTTCACTGAACAGCCGCCCGGTGGATAACAGCCTTTCGCAATTCAGTTCTCCAAGGTCTTTGAGCACAAACGTATCCATGCTGTGGAGCTCATAGGCGGATACGATGCGCCGGGCTCCGGTAACCTTGACCACCTTTTCCAAGCCATAAAGAACATACAAGTGATCATTGTCCAGGGCAGCATAGGTATCCGCGTGGCTGCCATCCGGCGCCATATCGGTATGAATGGCGTAAAGCAGCCTGCGTGTGTCGATGCCCTGAGCCTCAAAGGCGGATAGCATGTACTCGGGAATGTGGGTTTTCATGGCGTTTTCTCCTTACATGGTCTGCCTGGATGGCTTTTTGCATACAAAAACGGCGGGATTTTCTCAACCCCGCCGTGAAAAAGCTCGCACATATCCATAGATCATGGATATTCCGCTATTTCGATGACAATCATGGCGTGGTCAGACTCTAGCACCGAGTGCTTCGTCATCCCACGTCTTTTAGCACTAGGCGCCCATTATGAAGTTATTCAAAGCAGAGACACGATCTCTGTTTGCCAATCGGGTTGCAAAACCGCTACCACCTGCCATTACAATTGCAAATCTGATTGTCATTGAGCCCGTGCCTCCTTTCTCTTCATAATTTTGAGCGCGCCGTGTTTTTACCAGCAGTAAGCATGTTACCATTCTGTGGTGTAATTGTCAAGACCCTGTCAAAAAAAATTACCGATGCACACATTTCTCCTCTATGAGTTTTACATTGTTTTTCAGCCGCTCGTCCTCCGGGCTTAGTTCCAGCGCCGCTTTTGCATGGCATAAAGCGCGTTCATACATGCCCAGCCGGTAGGATGCAATGGCCGCCAGATCGCTGGGCGTATAGTCCCAGGAATAGCCCATGTTCACATACGTCCTGGACCTTTCCTTGATCTTGAGCGCTTCCTCGGCCATGAAAAACGCCATGGGCCAATCAGAAAGCTGATAGGCCATTTTGGCACATTCCACATAAGGGTCGCGCATATGGGGCGCTTCCGCCACGGCCCGCAAATACCAGGAGTAAGCCTCCCTTACGTTCTTAAGCTGATGATAGGATTTGGCAATCCAGCGCATGGCGGCGCAGCGCTCTTCGTTCCAGGTGGCGCTGGGCAGCTTCAAATATTCCTTCAAAGTATCGACGCACTTTTGCCACTCGCCCTTGTACATATACTCTCTGCCCAAATAGTACCGAAGGCGGTCACTTTTTGGGTTTTCGGCTACCCCCAGTTCCAATAAAGGCAGGTATGACCCTCTGGATTTTGCGGCATCCGGGTAATGGTTCAATACCATCCCTTCCACAAAAACGGTATTCTTGGCCCCTTCCCCCACGAAGCTCAGCCACTCATGAACAGGGTCGCGCCACACAAAGCCCTGACGGGAATGCACCTTGGCATAGTGCATCTGCACGTATGGCGTGCCGTCCTCCTTCAGGCTCCAGTTATAGATATATTTTGCCTGCCTCGTTTCAGGCGTCCAGGCTTTTTCCAAACGTTCCCGCCACCCCGGTTCAAACAGCTCATCCAGATCGGTACATACGCAGATATCCGCATCGTCGGGCAAGTTCTCTAAGGAAAGGTTGCGCGCCACGTCAAAACGCCAGGGCTTCACCTCGTCAATATAAACCACGGCACCTCGCGCGCGCAGCTTTTCCACCGTTTGATCCGTGGAACCCGTGTCCGTCACCACGACCATATCGGCTTCACCCATGGAGTCCATCCACCGGTCCACATATTTTTCTTCATTTTTGCAAATGGCATATACGCAAATCTTGAATCCAGCCATATACATATCCTCTGCTTTGTACTATTGAAAAACATTAATGCTTTGATGCCGCGAGAGATTTTCACGCAGTACAAGGAGACGGAGCGACACGTAGCAGCGCTACGTGGAGCGGAAGTCGACGAAGTAATGCGCGAAAAGATCCGTGGCATCGGAGCGTTAAGGTTTTGAAATAGTATTAGTTAAGTTTTGCGTCTATCAGCGTAAGGTTGTTTTTTAGCCGCTGATCGTTCGGTTCCATCTCAATGGCCTTCACGGCGTAATCATGGGATTTCTGATACAGTCCCAGCCGGTAATTGGCGATGGCCGCCAGATCATACAGGCTGTAGCCCCAGCACGCAGGTTCTTGCAGGTATCCCCCCGCCTTGTCCCAAATAGCCAGCGCCTTTTCCGTCATCAGCATCGTAAGCGGCCAGTCACCCGTAACATAACCCAGCCGGGCCATCTGATGGTAGGGCTCCCTGATATACGGGCACTCGGCAATCGCCCGGTAAAGCCATATCTGCGCCTGCTTCATATCCCCCTTGGCCTGATAACTTTTGGAGATGAAGCGCATGGAGGCACACCGCTCCACATCCCACTGGGCGGAAGGAAGATTTAAATGGCGTTTGAGCGTCGCAATACACTCATCATGCATGCCATGGTACATATACTCTCTGCCCAGCCAGAAGATGGTCCTGTCATCCTCCGGGTTCTCCTTGGCAGACAGCTCCAAAAGGGGCAGGTATTGCGCCCGGGGTTTTGAAAGATCCGGATAATGATGGAGTACCATCCCATTCACCCAGACGATGGACTCAGGATCCGGGCCATTATATTGCAGTATTTCATGAACGGGGTGCACCCATCGGAAGTCTCTGCGCCGGTGTATCTTTTCCATGGGGTATTGCTTCTCAATGGATCCATCGGCATGGTGGCTCCAGACAAAAAGATACCGGGCGCGGGTGTGCTCAGACTGCCACGAATCCTCCAGCTTCTCGCGCCATCCCGCTTCAAAGACCTCATCCAGGTCATTGGAAACGCAGATATCAAAATCCTCCGGGATGTGGTCCATAGCGATGTTCCTGGCCGTGTCAAAGCGCCAGGGAGATATAGTCTGCGCGTATACCATGGCTCCCCGGGCCCGAAGTTTTTCCGCCGTCGCGTCGGTGGAACCCGTATCCAAAACCACCACCATGTCTGCCTCGCTCACGGCATCCATCCAGCGGTCCACAAACTGTTCTTCATTCTTGCATATTGCGTAAACGCAAATCTTATAGCGGCTCATCAAAAGGCTCCTATGCAGTATAATTTCATTCACCAATATCATGATATGTTGAAGCGGAAATGTCTGCCACCGGCCCGTAACAAAGCCGGGAAAGCGCGCTTTCCCGGCATAATGTGTAATTGCTTTTCTTATCAGGCCAAACGGACCATAGACCAGACGATGCCCGGTGCTCCTGCACCGCCAAGATCCAGTGGGACAGTCAAGCCATCGGCTTCGTAGAAAAGGCCAACAATATCGCCTGCCGTCAATTCCACATGGCCAGCAAGCGTTACGGTACCGCTGCCCAATATTGCACGCAAAGTTAGCAGCACCACGTTTACATTCAGTATCGGGAACAATCCACTGATAAGGTCGGTTGCAACGGGTGAGGTTCTGCGCACAACAAAAGCTGGATTGATACCTGCCCCCAGGGAAACCGTGATAGCAGCTATTGTTGAATAATTGATAGTTGCCTCTACGGCGTATACGCCTGTTGTCGGGATGGTATAGTTTCCTGTTACTTCATTAAAGGTGGCACTATCATAATATGGTGAGGTTACCGTCCAGCCGGTCAATTGCGTGCTGGCGGCGGTAGATAGGGTGGGTAGGAAAGCCGAGAAACCTTCCGACGTTACCAAAGGTCCGGCTGGGCCTGTATCCCCAGTGGTACCAGTATCGCCCGTGGGACCAGTATCACCGGTGGGACCCGTGTCGCCCGTAGGACCTGTATCACCGGTGGGACCCGTGTCGCCGGTGGGACCTGTGTCACCGGTGAGACCCGTGTCGCCGGTGGGACCCGTGTCGCCCGTGGGACCTGTGTCGCCTGTCGGACCCGTGTCGCCGGTGGGACCCGTGTCGCCTGTGAGACCCGTGCCGCCTGTGGGACCCGTGTCGCCTGTGGGTCCCGTGTCGCCGGTGGGACCCGTGTCGCCTGTTGAACCTGTGTCACCGGCGGGACCTGTGTCGCCCGTGGGACCTGTGTCACCGGTGGGACCCGTGTCGCCCGTGGGACCCGTATCGCCCATAGGGCCTGTGTCGCCCGTGAGGCCCGTATCACCCGTCGGACCCGTGTCGCCCGTCGGGCCCGCGTCACCAGTGGGACCTGTGTCACCGGTGGGACCTGCGTCACCGGTGGGACCCGTGTCACCTATGGGACCTGTGTCACCGGTGGGACCTGCGTCACCGGTGGGACCTGTGTCACCCGTGAGACCTGTGTCGCCCGTGGGACCTGTGTCGCCCGTGAGGCCCGTGTCGCCCGTCGGACCCGTGTCGCCCGTCAGACCCGTGTCACCGGTGGAACCTGTGTCACCGATGGGACCTGTATCACCCGTGGGACCTGTGTCACCGGTGGAACCTGTGTCACCGATGGGACCTATGTCACCGGTGGAACCTGTGTCACCTGTGGGACCTGTGTCACCCGTGGGACCTGTGTCACCCGTGGAACCTGTGTCACCCCTGGGACCTGTGTCGCCTATGGAACCTGCGTCACCGGTGGGACCTGTATCACCGGCGGGACCTGTGTCACCGGTGGAACCCGTATCGCCCGTGGGACCTGTATCGCCTGTGGGACCTGTGTCACCGGTGGGACCCATTTCACCGATGGGACCCGTGTCGCCTGTGGAACCTGTGTCACCGGTGGGACCTGTGTCACCGATAGGACCCGTGTCGCCTGTGGAACCTGTGTCACCGGTGGGACCTGTGTCACCGATGGGACCCGTGACACCGGTGGGGCCTGTGTCTCCGGTGGGACCTGTGTCTCCGGTGGGACCTGTGTCACCGGTGGGTCCCGTGTCGCCGGTTGGACCCGTATCACCCATGGGACCTGTGTCACCGGTGGGGCCCGTGTCGCCCGTAGGGCCTGTGTCGCCTGTGGGACCTGTGTCGCCTGTGGGACCTGTATCGCCCGTAGACCCGGTATTGCCCGTAGACCCGGTATCGCCCGTGGGACCTGTGTCACCCGTGAGACCTGTAACGCCCGTAGGGCCCGTGTCACCCGTGGGACCTGTGTCACCGGTGGAGCCTGTATCGCCCACAGGACCCGTGTCACCCATGGAACCTGTGTCACCGGTGGGGCCTGTATCGCCCGTAGGACCCGTGTCACCTATGGGACCTGTGTCACCCATAGGACCGGTATCGCCTGTCAGTCCTGTGTCACCCATAGGACCGGTATCGCCTGTCGGTCCTGTGTCACCCGTGGAGCCTGTATCACCAGTGGGACCTGTCGGACCGGTAGGGCCTGTATCACCAATGATGCCGACAATATTGTCTTCCACAACAGTCAGGACGGCTGTCAGCGGAGCGGTGGAAGAATAAAACACAGTGCTTGCGCCTGCATTCACCAGCGAAACGGTTGCCGGAGCGGCAGCAATTTCGATAATGCCAATGCCCACTACTTCCCCAGTTTTGCTTGGAGAAGCGCCTTGCAGGAAATCCCCCTGAGATGAGGATAGGGCAAATACAACCCCGCCGATATTTTGAGCAGTTTGGGTTGCCACCCACCAATTGAACACATACCTTCCCGGCTCGTTGAAGGTGATCACACCCGTTATATTGTTATAGCTTATATTCCCGGCAGAATAGACTGTTGTGTCGAAAATGATGTTGTTTCCGACAGCCGTCGAACCGGCTATGTAGCGTTCTATCTGCAATGCTATATTACTCATACGAATCCCCTTAGCGGCTATGTTCATATTCCCACTCACCAATTTAATGATATGTCGAAGCGGAAACGTCTGCCACCCGGTTCAATAATAAAGCCGGGAAGGCAATAAACTGCTTTCCCGGCCAAACGATTATACAAATTTCGTGTGCTTGCGCATCATCATACCAAGCGGATGATGGACCAGACGATGCCCGGATCGCCCGCGCCGCCAAGATCCAGCGGGATGGTCAGGCCGTTTGCCTCATAGAAGAGGCCAATAACGTCGCCCGCGTCCAGTTGTACCTGGCCTGCCAAGGTTACGGTGCCGTTGCCCAGGATGGCTCTTAGTGTCAGCACCAGTAAAACGTCGACATTCAGCAGCGGGAACAGGCCGCTGATCAGATCGGTTACGACTGGCGAAGTTCTCCGGACAACAAATCCGGGATCAATGCCGGCGCCCAAGTTGATCGTAACGGCAGCGGTCGTCGAATAATTGATGGTGGCTTCAATGGAATACACGCCCGTTACAGGAACGGTATAGTTGCCTGTTACTTCATCGAAGCTGGCGCTGTCGTAATAAGGGGCAGTTACGGTCCAGCCGGCCAATTGTGTGCTGGTCGCGGTGGCTACCGCAGGCAGGAAAGCAGAAAAGCCTTCTGTTGTTACTATAGGGCCAGTATCGCCTGTCGGACCGGTGGGACCGGTATCACCCGTTGGGCCGGTGTCTCCCGTAGGGCCAGTTGGACCAGTGTCACCGGTCGGGCCCGTGGGACCGGTATCACCTGTCGGACCAGTGGGTCCGGTATCACCCGTCGGACCAGTGGGACCGGTGTCACCCGTGGGGCCAGTTGGACCAGTCGGACCTGTGTCGCCTGTCGGACCAGTGGGGCCAGTATCACC
>JAEZQK010000061.1 GCA_023413135.1 Bacillota bacterium | reverse complement strand
GATCCACCTGTTCCCATTCCGAACACAGAAGTTAAGCCCTTCAGCGCCGATGGTACTTGGCTGGACACGGCCCGGGAGAGTAGGTCGTCGCCGGATTCCATAAAGAGCATCTGTTAAGTCAGATGCTCTTTTTTTGTAGCAGATATCGTTTGATGTTTTTTGATACCAATAGCGAAGGGACGCCAAAAGGCTTCCCCTTGAGGGCCTTCGCACCGTACCGCTTCGCTTGTCCGGTGTTCCGCATTGTCGCTCCGCTCCAATGCTCCAGGCTCTGCCTTCCGGGAAGCTAGCGACGAAGTCGACTGATGAGGTGTTAATCGATGAGCAGATATTAGCAGCTAGACACCTCATCCGGCGCTGCGCGCCACCATCTGGCTTCTACCAATACCTGTCCATAGAAAGAAAGCAAGCTCCGCAGACGTCATCCTGAGGGCTATGCCCGAAGGATCTTGCCGATGAGATATTGGACATTATTTGCAGCAAAAGATCCTTCGGACATAGCCCTCAGGATGACAAACGGGTGTAGCGCATGCTGTGGCATTGAGAGTAGGTTTTCGAGCTTCTGTTAAATCAGATGCTTTTT
The DNA here is from genome assembly GCA_023413135.1 of Bacillota bacterium. GTDB lineage: Bacteria > Bacillota > Clostridia > Christensenellales > Aristaeellaceae > JAEWAH01. The sequence continues at coordinate 55,946 of JAEZQK010000061.1, read as the reverse complement.
TTGTATGGAAACAAGCTCTTTTATCCGTTGCTTGTGCCGCCCGCGCCTGTATAGTCCGTGATGGAAACTGTCGTACCATCCGCATTCACAGTATATGCATAGCCGACGGAGGGACCGGCTATTGCGGCCGGGAGGGCCCATGGAAGGAATGCTGCTGCCATAGCCAATATCACAATGCGTAAATTTTTTCCTGTTCCATTATATTATATTCTTTTGCACATCAGGCGATTGTATGCGATAATGATGCAAAACCATTGCAAATAAGGAAATAAAGGAGAGGCCGGTATGTTTCTGTTTGGAAAAGAAATGACCAAGCGGGAGTTTTTTCAGCGGTTCGGTGATGTATCCCAGGTGGGCGGGGTAAAAAGCTTTACACTAAACGGCGGAAAGGCCAAAGGAATCGACGCTTATGAAATAAATACCGGCGCCGGGCTTCGCTTTACAGTGCTTGCCGACCGCTGTATGGATATCGCCTGGGCCGATTACAAATCTGCGCCGATCGGGTTTATATCCAAGGCGGGCATATCAAGCTCGCTGTATTTTGAGCACAAAGGGGACGAGCTGCACCGTGTCTTTGGGCCTGGGCTGCTTACGACCTGCGGGCTTCGGAATGTGGGGTCGCCCTGCATGGTGGATGGCGAGGAATTTGCGCAGCACGGAAGAATCCACAATGCACCGGCCGAAAATATCAGCGTCGAAGCGGACTGGGATGGGGATGAGTACAGGATCAGCCTGAAGGGGACGATGCGCGAGGCGGTTCTGTATAAGGAGAATCTGCATTTTACGCGTAAGATTGAAACCTCCCTTGGCTCAAACACTTTTAAAATCACCGATACAATTGTAAATCTTGCGTTACGGGATGAGTATGTTTGCATTCTGTACCATTTTAATTTTGGCTTTCCGGTCATTGATGAGGGTGCAAAACTGGTCATCCCATCCGGCGATCTCGTGAATGAGCTGCGGGATGGCTTGCCAAGCAGGTGGAATGAGAGCCTCTCGCAAGTGAAAGCGCCGCAGCAGAAAGCGGAAAGTACACTCTTCATGCGGTTTGATAACGAGGACATCAGGATCGGTATCCGCAATGAAAAGCTGGAGGGGTTCAAAGGCATTTACATGAAGTATAAGAAAAGCCAGCTCCCCTGCTTTACCATGTGGCGGAATTTTTTGCAGGGCGATTATGTACTGGGGCTCGAGCCCGGTACCGCATACCCGGAAAGCAGAGAGAAAATTCTTCGGAAAAACCAAATGGTGAAGCTTAGCCCTATGGAAGAAATGAAGATAGAGATTGAGTTTGGCATACAAAACTGAGGCATGCCCCTGCTATTCACACATCCCTTCCTTCCGGCATACGTTGCATCCAGAAGGAGGGATAGCCATGAAAAAGGGAATAGTCCTGCTGCTTACTGCAATGCTCCTGCTGGCACCGATCGGACTTGCGCAAGAGAAGCTTCAGAAGGTCACGCTCAATGAGGTGACGCATTCCGTGTTCTACGCGCCGCAATACGTGGCCATCGAGCTGGGTTTCTTTGCGGAGGAAGGAATCGAGATTGATCTGGTCAACGGCGGCGGATCGGACAGAAGCATGACGGCCATACTGGCGTCGGAAGCAGACATAGGACTGATGGGGCCGGAAACGGCGGTATACGTATACAACCAGGGCAAGGAAGACCACGCCATGATCATCGGCCAGCTCACCAATACGGACGGATCTTTCCTGGTGGGCCGCGAGAACAACGATGCTTTTGACTGGCAGGAGTTGAAGGGAAAGACCATCATCGGCGGGCGGCCCGGCGGCATGCCGTTGATGACGCTTTTGTATGTGCTCAAGCAAAAGGGACTCACGCCAGGAACAGATGTGAACGTGCGCACCGACATACAGTTTAACCTGATGGCTGGTGCGTTTGAAGGCAGTGATGCCGACTACGTCACGCTGTTTGAGCCGACGGCCAGCCTTTGCGAGAAAGAGGGAATAGGATTCATTGTTGCCTCTGTAGGCGCGGAAAGCGGAGCGGTGCCCTTTACGGGCTACATGGTGAGGAAGAGCCTGCTCCATGAAAAGGGCGATCTTTACTACCGCTTCATCAAAGCCGTTGCCAAGGGGCAGCAGTGGGTGGCGGATCATACGCCGGAAGAAATCGCAAAGGCGATCGCGCCTCAGTTCCCCGATGCAGATGTGGAGCTTTTGACGGCTGTGGCAAAGAACTATCAAACCATAGGCGCCTGGTGTGAAACGCCTATAATGAATGAAGAAGCCTTTATGAGGATGCAGGATATTATTGAGGGCGCCGGGGAACTGTCGTCCCGTGTTCCTATTGATGCGATTGTGGACAATACCATTGCTTTGGCAGTCATCAACAAGTAAGCAAGAAAGGCGGCAGGCAGGCGTGAAAGCACGCCTGCCTCAAGTGTCTGCCTGGCCTGTATCATCCACTAGTGAATAAAGTCCAAAAGCAGCCATCAAGGGAGCGTATTGTCATGGAACCAATATTGAGCATGGACAACGTATCGTTGGTGTATAACAGCGAGAGCGCGGAAACTCAGGCGATATCAGGGTTGAGCCTTAACGTGGCCGCAGGGGAATTTTTGGCGATTGTCGGGCCATCCGGCTGCGGAAAATCGTCGATTCTTTCCCTGATCGCGGGCTTGATCCGGCCCAGCAGCGGCTCTGTGCGCCTGATGGGCAGGGAAGTGACGGGGCCCAGCAGCAGCATCGGCTACATGTTTCAAAGGGACCACCTCTTTGAATGGAGAACGGTGTGGCAAAATGTGATCCTTGGGCTTCAGGTGCGGGGAAAGGTTTCCCAAGGGATTGACCGCGCAACGCAGCTTTTAAAAACGTATGGGCTTTTTGATTTTCGTAACCAGTACCCCTCCGAGTTGTCCGGGGGCATGCGCCAGCGGGCGGCACTCATCCGGACGCTGGCGGTGGACCCCAAGCTGCTATTGCTGGATGAACCCTTTTCGGCGCTGGATTATCAAACACGTTTGGCTCTGGGTGATGAAATCAGCGCCATCATCCGCAATGAAAAAAAGACGGCGCTCTTTGTGACGCACGATATTGCCGAGGCCATCAGCATTGCGGACCGGGTAATTCTGCTTACGAAAAGGCCGGCCACCATAAAGCACAGCCTGACCATCGACATGGCCGGCGTTTCGCCGCTTACGCGCCGCGGTCAGCCCGCCTTTCAGGAATACTTCCATACCATATGGAAGGAGATGGACGTGCATGTTTGATATGCAGCATCCCTCCAAGGAACGGCAAAAATATCTTCGGCGGCTGAAGCGGGAAAGAATCGTGATAAGGGTGGTCCGGCTGCTGATCCTTATATTGATTCTGATCTTGTGGGAAGTTTGTACGCGAAATGGTATGCTGGACCCCTTTATTTTCAGCTCACCCAGCCGCATTGCCCGCACGGTGGTTTCACTGTTTCAAACGGGCAATCTGCTTTACCACATCGTTTATACGCTGTGGGAGACTGTTCTTGGCTTTATCCTTGGCACCGGGCTTGGGGTACTGATCGCCGTCCTCTTGTGGTGGTGCCCCCGGGTGGCGAAGGTGCTTGATCCATATCTGGTGATTTTGAATTCCCTGCCGAAAATTGCCCTTGGCCCGGTGCTGATCGTGTGGATCGGAACCGGTATTTCGGCCATTGTGACCATTGCGGTGCTGGTGAGCATCATCGTATCCATCACCAGTGTATCCACCGGTTTTTCCGGCGTTTCCGAAGAAAAGCTCCTGCTCATGCGGGCGTTTGGAGCCACCAAGCTGCAAATGCTGCGCATGGTGGTTTTGCCCGCCAATGTGCCCACCATTGTTTCCGCGCTGAAACTGTCCGTTGGTCTAAGCTGGGTAGGCGTAATCGTCGGGGAATTTCTGATCTCCCGGGCAGGCTTGGGGTATTTGATCGTATATGGCGGGCAGGTCTTTAAACTGGATATCGTTATGAGCAGCGTGGTGATCCTGTGCACGCTAGCAGGTGTCATGTATTACGGCGTATCCATTTTGGAAAAGCGCGTAACGCGCCGCCGGCTTTATCAAGGATAATATTTGAATAGATAATTTTAGCCCGCCGGAAATCCGGCGGGCTGTATGGGTATACGGAAGTTATTGCGCGAGGAGGCCCTTTGCGGTAAGAAATTCTTTCGCCACTGCTTCCACGTCCTGGCCCTCCACATCGATTTTGTAGTTGAGCTCCGTCATGGCCGCGTCGTCAATCAGGCCGGCCAGGGAGTTCAAAACTTCTTTTAGCTGGGGATACTTGTCAAGCGTCTCGGTGCGGATGATGGGGGCGGCGTAATAGGGTGGGAAAAAGCCCTTGTCGTCTTTGAGCACCTTCAGGTTGTACTGGCGAATGGGGCCATCGGTGGCAAAAGCATCGGTGACATCCATATCGCCGTTGCCGATGGCCTGGTATTTCAGGGATACGTTCATTTTCAAGGGCTCGCCCTTGAAGGTTATGCCGTACAGCGCCACCAGGCCGTCAAAGCCGTCCTGGCGGTTGAAGAATTCATGCTCCGCGCCGAATACCAGGTTTGGGGCCACAGCCACCAGATCGCTGTAGGTTTCCAGGCCATACTGCTGGTACACCGCGTCGGTCACGGCCAAAGTATACGTGTTGTTGAAGCCGAAGGGCTCAAGCCAGGTAATACCGAACTGGCTCTGGAATTCATCCGCCACCACCTTGTAGGCTTCCTCCGGGTCCGAAATCACATCCATCTTCAATTGTGCGGTCAGGCCTGTGCCCGTGTATTCGGGATAGATGTCGATGTCCCCCTTTTTGATGGCCTCAAAATTGACGAAGGTGCCGCCCATGTTCAGCTTCCGGTTGACCTTGAGGTCGGTTTTGGCCTCTACAAGCTGTGCCAGCATTTCACCCAGCACGATGTTCTCACCGAAATCCTTGGAACCGATGGTCACGGTTCCCTGCGGCGCGAACCCGGAGAATACTGCCAGCAGTGACACCACCAGCAGCACAAGTACGGCTTTTTTCCCTTGTTTCATGTTTAGTCCTCCTTTGATATATATTCAGCCCTGCTTTGACAAGCGTTTTTCCACCCTTGACATCAATGCGTCAAAGAGCAGCGCCATCAAAACCACGGGCAGGGCCCCTGTGAGTATGCGTTCGATATTCCGCGTTTGAATGCCCCGGTAGATGGGGTATCCCAGTCCGCCGGCGCCAATCAACACCCCCATGACCGCAATGGAAAGGGAATTGACCAGGGCGATTTTCAACCCTGAAAAGATCAGGGGAAAGGAGAGGGGCAGCTCCACCTGGATAAGACGCTGTATTTTGGACATGCCCATGCCCCGTGCGGCATCCTTCACCGCTTCGGATACGCCGGTAAGCCCGGTATGGGTATTGCGCATGATGGGCAGCAGCGCGTAGAGCACAAGCCCTGCAATCATGGTGGTATTGCCAAGGCCAAAGAGGATCATCAGCATGGCCAGCAGCGCCAGGGAGGGGATGGTCTGAATGGTTTCGGCGATCCCCATCAATAAAGGGGCGGTCCACTTCACCCAGTAGGCTGCGATGCCAAGAAATACGCCAAGGAAAATCGCAATGGCCATGGCAATCATTACGATGTACATATGCTCCAGGATCAACGGAAACAGGTTCATACGCTCCGCCCCCTTAATCCCCGGGGGGTCAGGGCCTTTTGCAAAAGGCCGATGAGCCCGCTGGCCGCCAATGCCAAAATAGCGGAAGGTATGGCGCCGGCCAAAATATATTGCGTATTGTAGGTGGAAAGCCCGGTCCAGATGAGATCGCCAAGGCCGCCCGCGCCAATCAGGCCGGCCAGGGTTGCCCAGCTTAAAATGTATACGGTAGAAATGCGGATGCCGCTGATGATCGCGGGCAGGGACAGGGGGAGCTCCACTTTGTAAAGTACCTGGAAGCGCGTCATACCGATGCCCGTGGCGGCTTCTATATACCCCTTATCCACCTGGGTGATACCGGTGTAGGTGTTGCGAAGGATCGGCAAAATGGCGTACAGCGACAGGACGACCAGGGCCGGCAGTTTTCCGATGCCAAAGAGCAAAAGAGCAAACCCCAGCATGACAAGCCCCGGAATCGTTTGAATCATGCCGGCAAATGCCAGAACCGGCCCGGCGAGCTTTTTGTGGCGTGTGAGGTATATGCCCAGGGGAATGGAAATCACGATCCCCGCCAGCACCGACAGGCCGACCAGTTCCAGGTGCCTTAAGATGCTGCGCAGGATTTCGCCCTGGTTTTTTGTGGCGAAGGCTATAAGGTTCATGAAGGCATCTCCCCCCATAGCGCCTCGCCCAGTGCTTTGGCGGTACTGGTGCGGGTAATAATGCCGGCCACCGTTTGATCATCATTGAGGACAACGACATAGTTGGCGGCGGATGACAGCAGCTTGTCAAAGGCGTCCTTCGCGTCATCCTGGCGATGCACGGTGGGCACATCCGTTGTTATAAGTTCGCCGATCTCCCGGCCGGCCTTACCTTGGGCGCGGATGGTTTCAATCCAAACGGTGCCGGCATATGTATCATCCTCATGGAGCACGATCAGGGAGTTTACATCCCGCCGCTGCATGATATCGATGCATTCCAGGGTATGGGAGCTCTTTTGAACTTTGTATACCTTTTCCCGCATAAAGTTTTCGGCCGTAAGCTTCGCCGCCGCGCTGCCGTTTTCCATATGGCGGCCCAGAAAGCTGCGCACAATGGGTGCGGCAGGGCTTTTGAGCATTTCCTCCGGTGAAGCCGTCTGCACGATCTTGCCACAGTCCATGAACACGATGGTATCCGCCAGGCGCAGCGCTTCCTCCATATCGTGGGTGACGAACACAATGGTTTTCTTCAGCTTTTTTTGAATACGCTTGATTTCTTCCTGCAGGGAGTCCCGCGTGATAGGATCCAGCGCACCGAAAGGCTCATCCATCAAAACAATGGGCGGCGAGGCAGCCAGTGCCCGAAGCACGCCGATGCGCTGCTGCTGCCCGCCAGATAACTGCGATGGATACTTTTTGGCATACTGGTCGTAGGGCATATTCACAAGCTCCAAAAGGGAATGCACCGTCTCCCGCCATTTTTCCTTTGGCTGTTTCAAAAGCTTTGGCACAACGGCAATGTTTTGTTCGACTGTCATGTTGGGGAACAATCCGATCTGCTGGATGACGTACCCAATGGTGCGGCGAAGGGCTACCGGGTCCTGGGCTTTGATATCTTTTCCGCCGATGCGGATGGCGCCGCGGTCCGCCTCGATCAAGCGGTTGATCGCTTTCAGAGTGGTGGTTTTGCCGCATCCGCTAGGGCCGATCAATACTACGAACTCCCCGGCTTTGATGCTAAGGCTCAGGTCGTCCAGGATCAGATTGCGGCCGTAGCTTTTATATACGTGCTCAAATTCGATCATCTCATCATCCCTTCAACAAAAATGCATTTCTTAAAAGTGGCAACTTAATTATAGTGTACAAGTTGTCAGATGTCAACCAACGAAAAACAGGGCCCCTCAAAAGCGCACAACGGATCATATGCAGCGGAAGGAGCAGATATGAAAAAAGCGCCGTCATTTTCGGCGCCATATCGTTCAGTAGCCTTGTGTCAGGAATGTGCTGACCGCGCGTGGACAGTTCAGATCGCCCACAAACAGCAGGACATCCTTTTCCTCCAGGGTGGCATAGGGGCCCGGGGAAAGAATGATCCTGTCCTTCCGGCGGATGGCGATGACGGTGGCCCCCGTCTGCTGCCAGAACTTCAGTTCGCCCAGATTCTTTCCGATCAGGGGACATCCTTCCGGCAGTACAGCCTCATAATTTAAAAAGGGGGTGGTCTTAGAAAAGCGCTCGTTGATGTGCACGATGGAACCGGCCACATCCTCAATGCGCCGCACCAGTTCCACCTGCTGCAAAAGCAATTGGTTCAATTCCTTTTGCCGAAGGCGGATGTCGTTCTGCTCGCTATGTTTATCCACATACAGCCTGGCTTTTTCGCTGGAGAGGATCACCACGCCGCTGTTCTGGCGTACTTCAATGATCTCCATATCCTCCAGCAGCTTCATGGCCCGCCGGATGGTTTCGGGGGAAACGCCGTATTCGGAGGCCATTGTGGAACGGCCATATACCTTCGTGTTTTCCTTCAGCTCGCCTCTTACAATGCGCAGGGCGATGTCCAAAGCGATCTGGGAGTAGACGGGGGATGTGACGGAGCCGGTCATAATCACGCGTCCTTTGGCAGGGAATATTTCAAACACATCCTGCCCGAATCGGAAATATTATAGCAATGATCCGAAAAAAACGCAATGGATGGGAATGATTCGGCAAAGGTGTCCTACAGCCACAGGATCTGTGAAAAATCGTGTTCCAGCTTATCATTATCCAGGCAAGCGATCCGGGAAAGGCGCTGGGCTTGCTTTTGATCATCAGGCTCTTCGGGAGCAGCGGACAGCGCGTCCAGCATTTTTTGAATATTCTCCATATTGTATTGGCATATGGCTGCGGTACGCTCATTTTCCCGCTGCTTTGCACGCAGCCGTTTGATCACAGCCTCCCGGTCAAGATGGGCGGATATCATCTCCTTGATTTCTTTGAGGGAAAAACCGACCTTCTTGAAGCTTACGATGGTGTAAAGCGTCTGTATCTGGTCGGGAAGATAATACCGGTAGCCGGATTCCTTATCCACAAAGGAGGGCTTCAATAGCCCTATTCTATCGTATAAGCGCAGCGCACGGATGGATACATCGCTGAAGGCCGCAAATTCGCCGATTTTCATTTTCATATTCGAAACTCCCTTTGCCGCATTTCATACCATCATTATATGCCATTATCAAGAGGAAGAAAAGATATTGTTGACTCTGCACATGCGTCAGGGTCTATGCTATATGTGCGGCGGAAAGCCAAGGCAAGGAGCAGCTACTATGGCGTTTTACAGCATTTTGTTTCCCTCTTTGGAAGATGAGGCGCGGTCCGGGAACCATCCCTGGCTGACAGAACGGGCGGATGATAAAAAAGGAGAAAAGTATACTGTTCGCGGCAACAAGATCATGTTGGCGCCAAAGGTGGGCAAACCGGATGCGCCTATGCGCCCGGGACTTTATCTGGACCTGAACCTGGATCAGGTCATGGATAATGTGCTATGCCATGAAGCTGATGAGGAACTGCGGGAGTTGTTTTATCATTTTTGCCCCGATGCCGCCATGGTGCTTTACCGCCAGGAAGTGATGCGGGCACTGGAGGAAACAAAGACAGGCAGCGCTTTTCGAACATTTCTTCAGTCCATGGCAAAGGCGGGAAGGCTCCTTCAATATGGCAGGCAGGCGCACCATCCCAGTCAGAGGGACAAATATGCGCTGGATGGTACCGCTGTTTACTGTGCTGCCATTCAGAATCTGCTTGATCAAACATCCACGCTGCCGATCCGGTCCCAGGGCCTCACGGGCTTTCTGGACGCGGTTCGGGCTTATATAAAAGAAGCGCGGTTTAAGAAGCTGGAGGATCATGCCTTACGGGCCAAGAACGCGCTAGAGCGGATTTCATACAGCCTTCGCGTGAATGACGGCATCCTGCATGTGGATTTTGAGGCGGATACGGCTGATTACGCACAAGCCCTGTATCAGGATTTTGATACAAATGCAAGGTGGGGCACGGAGATTGGCGAAAGGCAGATGGAGATACTCCCTTTCAGGCAGGTAGAGCTGTCTCCTTTGGAAGTGATGATCATCAAGGCGCTGATGGAAAAGCATCCAAAGGTTTTCCAAGAAGCGCACGAAGCCGCGGAGGAAACATCGATTCTCCCGGTGCCGTTTATCGGGCGCTTTGTAAAGGAAATCCGGTTTTATTTCCTGTACCTGGACTTAATGATTATGCTGCGCGGCAAAGGTCACGTCTTCACATATCCGGAAATCGCCGTGAAGAGGGAAGTCTTCCTCGAGGGTGCGTACGACCTGGCACTTGCCATCGGTACCGATACGGTGGTGCCCAATGATTTCATTTTGTCACAGGAGGAAAAAAGCGCGGTCATCACAGGCGCGAACCAGGGCGGCAAGACGACATATGCCAGGAGCATCGGGCAGATTGCGGTGCTTACGGCGCTGGGGCTGCCTGTTCCGTGTCAGCGGGCATGCCTGCCGCTGTATAATGCCATTTTTTCGCAGTTTACCCAGGCGGAGGATGCCACCGTGGACAACGGCAAGCTCAAGGAGGAGCTATTAAGGCTCAGGCCCATCCTGCAAGGCGCCGGGAAAAACAGCATGGTGATCCTCAACGAGCTTTTTTCCTCTGCCACCGCCCAGGACGCCTTGGATATGGCCGGCCGCACGCTGGAACTGCTCGCGGAGGCGGGGGCTCACGTTGTATGCGTCACGCACATAGACGGGCTGCGGTTACAGCATGCCGTAAGCATGGTGGCACAGATAGAAAAGACAAGCGGGCAGCGGATGTACAAGATTATACGGGCGGAACCCGACGGACAGGCGTACGCCAATGAAATCGCGTGCAGGCACCACCTTACCGCGACAAAAATCAAGGAGCGGATCGCAAATGGAATTTGATCTGTTGTTTATGGATGCTCCGCTCGGGGAGCAAACACCCAGGGCCAAGGATCTCATCAGGGATTTGAAGCTGGATATCCTTCTTGGTGTGATGTCCGGTGGCGACAAATCTGTTTACGATGCTTGCGCGGCGGTTTTGACGAATCCGCTTACCGATGCACACTCCATCCAGATGCGCAATTTGGTGGTAAGGGATGCGGTGAAAAACGGGGAAGCCTTTGAATCGCTATGGACGGAGACCAGAGGGACGCTGGAACGTATGCAAAAGTACGTCGAGTATGTGAAACCCAAATACGACAAGGTGATTTCAAACAGCAATAAAATTGTCAATGAAACGGAGATCGCCAGGATATTCATTCAGGGCCTGCATAAGCTGAAATCGCTCTTGAGCCGGCACAGGTGCAATTTTAAGGCAGATGGTTTGCTTCATTTATGCGATGCGGTACAGGACACGCTTTCAGATGAATACCTTTCCAGCATCCAATCGCGGATAGAGGAATTGTTAGCCCTCCGGCAGGGGTGCGGCGTTTGGATCAGCGGCCGGATCGGAGATGGGCTCAAGCAGGCGGATGTCGTGCTGAACAGGGTTATGGGACCGGAGAAAAAGACCCGCTTATCCTTTGCGGCCCGGGGCGCTGTGATCCCCCTCAACAGCATCACGCTGATCCAAAATGCGCAGGAGATTACGGAAAAGGCGCTGGCACCCGTCCTCGCGACCATCACAGGCTTTAACAGGGCGGTGCAGCGCTTTTTAGAAAAGCTGGAATTTCAAATGAAATTCTTTGTCGGCTGCATAAGGCTGCACCAAAGGCTTGCATCCCTTGACGTGCCGGTCTGCTATCCGGAATTTGTGGAAGGGCGACATGAGGCGGCACTGCTAGTGGATGCAGGGCTTGCGCTGAAAGAGGAAAACGTACCGGCCGGCAACGATCTATGCTTTTCGAAAAAGCGCCAGGTCTTGATTACCGGGCCCAACCAGGGCGGAAAGACCACGTTCCTGCGCAGTGTAGGCCTTGCCCAATTACTGGCTCAGTGCGGCATGTTCATTACGGCAAAACAATACCTTTGCCCGGTGTACACAGGCATATTCACACATTTCCCCAACGGGGAGGATTCCCGCATGCAAATGGGCCTTCTGGAGGTGGAGCTAAGAAAGCTTAGCGGACTGGTGGATGATTTGCGGCCCGGAGCGCTGCTTTTGATGAACGAATCGTTCCAGACAACCACGCCCGGCGACGCAAAGCGCCTTGCGGGGGAGATCGTTCCGGCACTTATGGAATCCCAGGTCCTGGTCATTTTTGTGACGCATTTGTACGGCTACGCCATGGACGTATACGAACACTCATCCAGCGACACATTGTTCTTAAAGGCGCAGCGGAGCCGGGATGGAAGCAATACCTATCGCATGCTGGAAGGCCCGCCGTTCAAGTCCGCTTATGGCTTGACACTGTTCCATACGGTCATGCAGAGGATGCCATAATCCAAATGTGCATAACATGTCAAAAAGAATGTATATGCATTGTTCCCGAGACGATCCTGCATTTGCAAATAGCATAGCCATGTGCATATCCAGGCGTCAAGAGCATACACCCGTTGCCTATATAGATATGAATTATGAATAAAATCTCTATGTGATGCATACGAATAAAATATTTATTATACTACAAATTGTGAAAAAGCTGAAGAAGAATAAGGCTTTGATCGATGTTCTTTTTGTGCATTTCACAAGGGGCGATTCTTGACATTTTCACAAAATAACGTATACTTAAATATCATATTTCTCTGTAGGGGCAAAGGCCTGTCCTTGCTTGGACCAGCGCCAATGCCGGCAATATGAAATAGAGAGAGATGAAATATTCGAGGAGGCAGACCATATGAAGCTGGGCAAACAACTGCTGGTTCTCCTGTTGGCCGCTGCGATGCTCTTGGGCGTGCCCACTGTGTCCCTGGCCGAAGCTGCGGGCCCCATTCTGAATGTGCACCTGGATGTGGAAGTTGCATCCATGGATCCCCAAATTGCAACCGACGGTACTTCTTTTGAAGTGCAGGCCGCCATTACCGAAGGCCTGTATTCCATTGATGCAGCCGGCAGCCCCATTCTGGCAATGGCCGAATCTGCCGAAAAGAGCGCCGATGGCATGACATACACCTTCAAGCTGAAGGATGCGGCTTGGTCCAACGGCACCCCCGTGACTGCCAATGACTTCGTGTTCGCCTGGAGGCGGCTGGTTGATCCCGCTGTTGCCAGCGAGTATGCCTTCATCGCCGAAATCGCCGGTTTCGTGAACGCCGGCGCTATCAGCAAGGGTGAAAAGCCCGTGACGGATCTGGGCGTTACGGCTGTTGACGACAAGACCCTGGAAGTCAAGCTGGACGTTCCCGTGCCCTATTTTGAGTCCCTGATGGCATTCCCCTCCTTCCTGCCGGTGAACGAAGCCTTCTTCACTGCTGCCGGGGATACGTATGCCACTTCTCCCGAAACGCTGCTGGCCAATGGCCCCTTCGTTGTGGAAGCCTATGAGCCCGCCGCCACCACCATCAAGCTTGTGAAGAACCCCACCTATTATGATGCCGACAAAGTATCGCTGGGCGGCATCACGTTCCTTGTGATCAAGGATTCCCAGCAGGCTATGCTGTCTTACCAGAACGGCGATCTGGATGTTGCCACCCTCTCCGGTGAGCAGGTGGAACTGTTCCAGGACGATCCCGAGTTCCACAACATTATGGCCGGCTATCTGTGGTACATCTCCCCCAACCAGAAGGTAAAGGGCCTGGAGAACGCCAAGCTCCGCCAGGCCATGGCCATGTCCTTTGACAAGTCTGCCGTGACGGATATCATCCTCAAGGATGGCTCCATCGTGGCTGATTTTGCCGTGCCCACCCTGTTGGCTACCGGCCCCGACGGTAAGGACTACCGCGAGACCGCCGGCGGACCTTATCTTGCGACCAACAAGGAAGAAGCCCAGAAGCTTTGGGAAGAAGCCAAGGCAGAGCTTGGTGTCAGCGAGCTCAAGTACTCCATGGTGGTGGAAGACACCGAGTCCGCCATCAACGTGGCACAGTTCATCCAAGCTGAGATCCAGACCAACCTGCCCGGCATCACCATCGAGCTGTTGACCATGCCCAAAAAGAACCGCGTGGAGCGCATGCAAGATGGCGACTTCGAGCTTGGCCTCACCCGTTGGGGCCCGGACTATGCCGATCCCATGACCTACCTGGATATGTGGACCACCGGCAGCCCCAACAACTACGGCTTCTGGAGCAATCCCGAATATGACGCCGTCATCGAGTCCGCCAAGAAGGGCGAACTGGCCCTGGACGTTGTTGCCCGCTGGGAAGCCTTGAAGGGCGCCGAGAAGATCGTTATGGATGAAGCCGTCATCTGGCCCGTGTACCAGAAGGGCAACGCCGAAATGATCAAAGCCGGCGTGGAGGGCATTGAATTCCATTCCGTGGGCATCAACCGCATCTACAAGAACGTCGTCAAAAAATAACCGTCAGGCTGTAGCCTGAGGGGAAAAAGCACGGCAGTGGCGCAGACGGTTTCCCCTGCGCCGCTGTCGTGTATTTCTGGGGGGAGTGCCGGTGAAAAAATATATACTCAAACGTTTGGGCATGTCGGTGGTCATACTTTTGGCCATCCTTTTGATTCTATTCCTCATGCTGGAGGTGATGCCCGGCTCCCCTTTCAATGATGAGAAGCTGACCGAATCGCAGCGTGTCATAATTAACGCCAAATACGGGCTGGACCAGCCGGTATTCATTCGCTTTTTCCGGTATGTAGGTCACATGGTCACGGGCGATTTCGGCGTGAGCTATACCATTTCCAAAAATACGCCCATCACCCAGCTCCTTGCGTCGCGGCTTCCCACTTCGCTCCGCATCGGCGGCCAGGCTGTATTGCTGGGTACGCTGATCGGGTTGGTGTTGGGTATTGTGGCAGCCCTCAAGCACAACACCATTTGGGATACGCTGACGACCGTGATATCGGTACTGGGCGTCAGCCTGCCTTCCTATGTATTTGCACTTGCTTTAAGCTATAGCCTGGGGTATCAGCTGCAATGGTTCCCCCTTTTGTATCAGGCGGAAAATGCGCTGCATTCCTCCGTGCTGCCTACCATTTCTTTAAGCATGTTTACCATTGCTACGGTAGCCAGGTTTACCAGAACCGAGATGCTGGAGGTGCTGGGCTCCGATTATATGCTATTGGCCCAGTCCAAGGGCATATCCGGCTTCCGCCTTATTTTCCGCCATGCGCTGCGCAATGCGCTGATCCCCATTATTACCGTCCTGGCCCCCCTGGTGGTAGGCCTGATGACGGGCTCCCTGGTGGTGGAAAAGATTTTCTCCATACCCGGTATCGGCAGTCTCTTGGTGACAGCCATTCAATCCAACGATTATAACGTCATCGTATCCTTGGCGTTTATATACAGCGCCCTGTATATCTTCATCATGCTTGTGGTGGATATTCTTTACGGCGTGATCGACCCCCGTATCCGCCTTGCAAAGGAGGCCAAACATGCCTGACATGCCTGTATTCCGGGAGGATGACTTTCAGCTGCGGGGCAACACCCATGATGATTTTGTGGATGAGACCTTTGCCAGCCAGCCTTACTGGAAGGACATTTTCGCGAGATTCCGCAAAAATAAGGGTGCCGTTATAGGTCTGTGCTGCATTCTGCTGGTGGCGCTGCTGGCTGTCATCGGGCCGGGCCTGAGCGGGCGTACCTACGACGCGCAGATCATCAAGCATCAAAATTTGGCCCCCAGGGTGCAGGGGCTGGAGAAGCTTGGCATATTTGACGGATCGGAAGAACTGCGCACCTCCACCGGCACCAAAGAAGTGAACAAGTATGTCAGCGAAACAAAGGCCACCGGGCTGGAGAATGTATATTACTGGTTCGGCACCGATACCCTGGGCCGGGACCTGTTTACGAGGACCTGGGAGGGGACCCGTATCTCCCTGTACATTGCGCTGGTGGCCGTGCTGGTGGATATGCTCTTTGGCCTGAGCTATGGCCTGATATCCGGCTATTTCGGCGGCAAGGTGGATGCCGCCATGCAGCGGTTTGTGGAGATTTTAAACGGCATCCCCAACCTTGTCATCGTAACGCTTTTGATACTGGTTTTAAAGCCCGGCCTGATTACCATCACTTTTTCCCTGATGATCACCGGCTGGATCGGCATGAGCCGCATTGCCAGGGCACAGGTGCTAAAGCTCAAGGAACAGGAGTTTGTGCTGGCATCCAAGACGCTTGGGGCCAAGAACTTTTATATTATCTTCAGGGAAATATTGCCCAACGTATTTGGACAGTTGATCATCATGTCCATGTTCTCCATCCCCAACGCCATCTTTACCGAGGCGTTCCTGGCCTTTGTGGGCCTGGGCGTGCCCCAGCCCCTGGCTTCTTTGGGCTCTTTGATCAGCGAGGCGTTCAAGTCTTTTACCACCCATCCGTATATGATCATCTTCCCTGTGGTGGTACTGGGCATCATCATGCTGTCCTTCAACCTGTTGGCAGACGGTCTGCGGGACGCCTTTGACCCCAAAATGAAGGAAATGTGAGGAGGAGGAGCATGGAAAAAGAAAATATATTGTCCATCCGGGATTTTTCCGTTTCCTTCACCACCTCCGCCGGCACGGTAAATGCCATCCGGGGCGTCAACCTGGATTTGAAAAAGGGCAAGACACTGGCCATTGTGGGGGAATCGGGCAGCGGCAAATCCGTTACCGTCAAGGCCATCATGGGCATATTGTCCTCCAACGGAAAAATCAATTCCGGCGCCATTGCCTACACCTATCAAAAGGATGGTAAGCCGGTTACCGTTGATCTTTTGAAAATGCCCCACAAACAGATCCGCCGGGAGATCAACGGCACGAAGATTGCCATGGTATTCCAGGATCCCATGACATCCTTAAACCCCACCATGACCGTGGGGGCCCAGATCATGGAGGGAATGCGCTACCACTACAAGGTCTCCAAAGCGGAGGCATGGAAGAAAGCCGTCAACCTTTTGAATCTGGTGAACATACCCGAAGCGGAAAAACGCATGAAAAGTTACCCGCATCAATTATCCGGCGGCATGCGCCAGCGTGTGGTGATCGCCATTGCGCTGGCCTGCGAACCGGAGATACTGATCTGTGACGAACCCACTACGGCACTGGATGTGACCATACAGGCAAAGATTTTGGAACTGATTGCCGAACTTCAGAAGAAGCTTGGCATTTCGGTCATCTACATTACCCACGACTTGGGCGTGGTAGCCAAGGTGGCCGACGACGTGGCGGTGATGTACGCCGGCAAGATTGTGGAAAAAGGAACCGTAGAAGAAATATTCTACGATCCAAGGCATCCTTATACATGGGGGCTTCTGTCTTCCATGCCCGACCTGGATACCAGGGACGAGAGGCTTTACACCATCCCAGGCAATCCGCCCAACCTTCTGCATCATGTGGACGGGGATGCCTACGCGCCCCGGAACATCTACGCGCTGAACATCGATTACCGCCAGGAGCCGCCCATGTTCAAAATCACCGATACCCATTATGCCGCTACCTGGCTGTTGCATGAAAATGCGCCCAAGGTGGATATGCCCATAGAGCTTCGGGACAGGATGCGGCGGCTGCTAAAGGAGGCGGAATAAATGACAGAGCGAAAACCGTTGCTTTCGGTGCGCAACCTGAAACAGTATTTCCGCATCAACCGCCGGTTTACCGTCAAGGCGGTGGACGACGTTTCCTTTGACATTTATCCCGGCGAAATCTATGGACTGGTGGGAGAATCGGGAAGTGGGAAAAGCACCATCGGGCGCACCATCATACGGTTATATGATCCCACAGACGGGAAGGTCACCTTCGGCGGGCGTGATATCTCCGGGAAGCTTTCCAGTCAGGATGAATCTTATTTGCACACCAAGATGCAGATGATTTTCCAGGATCCCATGGCATGCCTGAACCCCCGCAAAAAGGTTCTGGATATCATTGCCCAGGGCATGGACATCCATCACTTGTTAAGCGGCCGCAAGGAGCGGGAAGAAAAGGTATACGAAATGCTCCATAAGGTGGGCCTGAGCCAGGAGCATGCCAGCCGGTATCCGCACCAGTTTTCCGGCGGCCAGCGTCAGCGCATCGGCATCGCAAGGGCGCTGATCATGAATCCGGACTTGATCATTGCGGATGAGCCCATCAGTGCCTTGGATGTGTCCATTCAGGCCCAGGTTGTGAATCTCATGAAGAGTATCCAGCAGGATACCCAAACGGCATTTTTGTTTATTGCCCACGACCTTTCCATGGTGAAGTATATCTCCAACCGCATTGGCGTATTGCACCTGGGGCACATGGTGGAAACGGGCACCACGGAAGAAATCTTCCGCAATCCCATTCATCCCTATACCAAATCGCTGCTGTCGGCCATACCCCATCCGAACCCTACGGTGGAAAAGCGCCGCACCTCGCTGCATTACGATTACGCTACCAGCGGAATCGACTATCTGAAGGGAAAGTTCCATTTGGTAGAGGGGACCCACCGGGTATTGGCGACAGATGATGAATTGCAAAAGTGGTTATAGAAAACCAATCCATTAACCATCCCAATTCTGCGGCAGGAAGGTACCGCACATCGTTGTATTATGAGTATTCCTTCAGCGGGATCAACTGCCTGACGCGGGCGCTGCATAAAGCGGGCGGTACGCGTCAGGTTTTAATTTGCTTTTTTTCTTTTTTTGCTGTAAAATTATACCTGAATAAAGCTGGGGTTTGAACATAGACTTTCTAGTCTCACATTAAGAACGTTGCGACAGAAAGGAGATTACTTATGTATTATTGTGAAAAATGCATGTTGTTGTCTCAAGAAGATGTTTGTCCGGCATGTGGAGGAAGGGATCTGAAGGCACCGGAGGATGGCGATTTCTGCTTTCTTACAGAGAAGGAAACGATTTGGGCCGGAATGCTGGAAGACGTCCTAAATCAAAAAAATATCCCTTTTACGAATAAACCCGTATTGGGGGCGGGATTGGCCATGAGAACAGGCCCCGCGTTTGAACGGTACCGGTTTTATGTTCCGTTTTCACATATTTCTAACGCAAAGGAGATCGTTGACGAGCTGTTTGGGGAAACAAGCAAATAGATCCCAGATATTTCTTGACATATTTTGTGTCTTGAAATATAATACTAGTGGCGGCAAAGATAAATGCCAGATGGATCTTGAGTCCATCTTGAGCGCTGAAGTGTGTTTCTGTTTCAAGTCGCAGTGCACACGGAGCTCTCGGGGGGTTGCGCAACAACCACAACTTGAATAGGCGGAAACGCCGAAAGAAAATGCGCAGCATGGACGTATAAAAGCGTCCATGTTTTTTATTTGCAAAGGAGTCTGGTTTATATGCTGGACGAGAGTGTTAAAGCCTACAGGCGTCTCACTAATTATGAATACGAGATAGTGGCAGGTAGGAAATCAAAGCTGTTCCAGTTTGTCATTAGCTTTTGTCTTGATGATTTTTATCATTTGGCCGGTTTTCACTATGCGGACACTATTCAAACCTTTAGAAACAGGTCTGACATATTTACCCATATAGATTCCGGAAGTATAACCGATGCGCTTATAGAAAAATCGAAACGCGCTACTCTTATTTTTGAAAGGTTACAGTGCATCCTAAGAATTGAAGAAATGATAGAGTCATGTGACTTTGTGATCCAATTTAATCCTAACATCGTGCGTGGTTCCCGGATTAATGCAAAATATATCATTATAAAGCAGTTCCATTATGGTAACACGTATCTGTTTTTGAATGGGGATACAGAAGGCATTGTATGTCCAGCAAGCATTTTCGTTCCACATGAAGAATCTATGTATAGAAACGGTCAGTCTACCTTGAAATTATTGCGAGTGACAAGGATAACTAAGACTACTGGCTTACGCACGGATGTTTACTTATCCCCAGTGTTCCGCCATCAGGCTGCTTCGTCAGAGTGACGCAAAAATGACCAAGGTGGCATGAACGCCTGCCAAATGGCAGGCGCTTTCTACGTATTACGGATGATAAAACACCTGCACCATGCCGCCTTCGCCTTTTCTTCCGTCGGCCACCATGCGCATCAGCGGTGCCATGGATTCGTTCCAACGTTTGACCACGCCGCTTTGAGCCTGCACCTGGTTGGCACGTTCGATGCTTTCGCATTCATAATAGCCGAAAAGCTCATTGCCTACGTTCCAGATCGTATAATTATGGATGCCTGCCTCGTTTAATAGAGCCGTCATCTCGGGCCAAATCTCATCGTGGCGGCGCCTGTATTCTTCCAGCATCCCCTCAAGCACGATAGCTTTCCATGCAAAGCGTTCCATATTGTTTTCCTCCCCGGCATCATATTCTGTTCGCGGCCATCCAGTACATTGATACACCCGCAAAGGCGGCCTGTCAACAAAAATCTTGCGGCTGTGCATTGACAGACGGGCAAAATATGCCTATGCTGGAAACGATGGGAGGAAAAACTGCATGCGGGTGTTTGTCGGCATAGGCCTTGACCGGGGAATGAAAGACTCGCTGTCAGCAGCTGCGCTTCAGGCGCAAGAGCTGTTCCCGGGGCGGTACGCGGTGCGGGACAACTATCACTGCACCCTTCAATTCATTGGCCAGGCGGATACGGCGGCCGTCCTGCTCATAGAAAAAGCCATGAAAGACGCAGCGGGGCAGATTGATCCTTTTTCCATAATGCTTACAGGCCTCTCCTTTTTCCGGCGGCCACAGGATGCCGTGCTTTTTTGCGGCCTTGCAAAATCGCCGCCTTTGGAACGATTGGCAAGTGATCTGAAGGAAAGGCTGATTCGGGCAGGGTTCCGGCTGGAGGACGGGGCTTTTCATCCCCACATCACCCTGGCACGGCAGGCACGGCTGGATCCCGTATCACTCTCCATGATCCCTGTGGCTCCCGCAAGCCAGCAGGTGGAGGAAATCACCCTGTTTGAAAGCTGCCGGGTGGAGGAACAATTGCGGTATGTGCCCCTTATGCGCTGCCCTCTTGTAAATAGCACAGGCGCGGCGGGACATCGGGCGGTCATTTGCAATATACTATGAAAGGCGGAAATCCTTTGCATCACAAACATCACGAAACCTGCGGCTGCGGCCATCACAACACCCATCAAGAAGGTTGCGGCTGCGGCTGCGATCACGAACATACCCACGAGGACGGCTGCGGCTGCGGCCATCACCACGCGCACATTGTGCCTGAAGCGGGCGCTCTTACTGAGGCACAAGCCGATGTGCTGCTGGCCATACATCAGCGGGGATACCTGCCTATCGCCCGGTTTGCCTTGCGCTCAAGCCGGGATGCGGACGCATACGCCGTGGCGCTGGAACCCGTGTACATTGCAGATATTGCGGACGATATGGACACGGTGAAAGCAAACGGCGCACTGTTTGCATCCCTTGAGGATCTTGGGCTGGTCACCCTGGATTACGATATACGCCTTACCGGGTACGCGTATCAGGAGTACGAGCAGTCCCACCTCTACGCCTACTTTGTGGAAACGGTAAAGGAGGCGGCCCAAAAGCCGGGATTCGTGCTGGACACCCCCGTGCTGGAGCTTGGCAGCATGGCGCTCACCGGGGAAGGGTTTAAGGTTCTGAACGCCATGCTGGCGAAATAAGCTTTTTACGTAAGAAAAGTCATCGATTTTCTTTAAAAAGTCCGCGTTTTGTGATTTTATCACTTTCGAATGGCGCAAATGCGGGTATAGTATGTCTATCAAAGTTGTCCGAAAGGACAGAGGAGGAAATATACAATGGCTGCGATAAAGGTTACAAAGGAAAACTTCAACGACGTGCTGGCCGTGCAGGTGCCTGTGCTGGTGGACTTCTGGGCCCCTTGGTGCGGCCCCTGCCGGATGATTGCCCCCGTGGTGGAAGGCATCTCGGAAGAATTGGGCGAAAAGGCCGTGGTGGGCAAAATCAACGTGGATGAGCAGCCGGAGCTGGCTTCCCGTTTCGGCGTAATGAGCATCCCCACCCTGGCGGTGTTCAAGAATGGCCACCTGGCCGGGTCCATGGTGGGAGTCCGTTCCAAGCAGGACATCCTGAAGCTGTTGGAGGCGTAAAATGCCGGGCTTGTTTGACCGCGGCGGCATCATGCCCATGGGGGAGGCTGTGGCTGCAGCCAAGGACAACCCGGATGCCCGCCTGGTGGATGTGAGGACACCCGCAGAATACAGCCGGGGTCATATTCCCGGCAGCCTTTCCGTGCCGCTGGACCGGTGGGAAGAAATTCAAGAGAAGGTTCCCGACAAGGGCGCCCCTCTGTACGTCTATTGCCTGAGCGGCGCAAGGAGCCAGGCGGCTTGCCGGGGCTTTGCGCGGCTCGGGTATACGGAGGTTGTGAACATCGGCGGCATTTCCGGTTACGCAGGCCCCCTGGAAAAGTGAGGGAACGAATACATGAAAGTTGTCATTATCGGCGGCGTGGCGGGCGGAGCCAGCGCCGCCGCCCGTTTACGCAGGCTGAATGAGCAGGCCGGCATTGTATTGCTGGAGCGCGGCGCGTACATTTCCTACGCCAACTGCGGTCTGCCTTATTATGTGGGCGGCGTTATCACGGATCAGGAAGAACTGGCGCTGCAATCGCCGGAAAGCTTTTTTGATAGATTCCGGGTGGATGTGCGCATTCATTCGGAAGCCGTGGCCATTGATCCCGCCGGGAAAACGGTCACGGTGAAGAATTTGAAGGACGAAACTTCGTATCAGGAATCGTATGATGCTTTGATTCTTTCCCCCGGCGCGGAGCCGGTGATCCCGCCCATTCCCGGCGTGAAGGATCCCAGGGTATTCACGCTGCGTACCATCCCGGATACGCTAAAAATCCTGGATTTCATTGAAGAAAAGCACCCCCGGCGAGCGGTGGTGGTGGGCGGCGGCGCTATCGGCATGGAGATGGCGGAAAACCTTCTTAAGGCCGGGCTAGAAGTATCCGTGGTGGAGCTGCTGGACCATGTGATCGCTCCGCTGGATTTTGACATGGCCTCCGATGTCCATGGCTATGTGCGGAAAAAAGGCATCCGTTTGCTTCTGAATACAGGTGTCAAGGCGATTGTGCCGGAGGAAGACGGCTTGATGGTTCAGGCGGGGGAAAACAGCCTGCCGGCCGATATGGTGCTTTTATCCGTAGGCGTGCGGCCTGAAAGCAGCCTGGCCAAGGCGGCCGGGCTTCATGTAAGTCCCAAGGGTGCTATTTTGGTGGATGAGCATATGCGCACCTCCGACCCGGGCATCTATGCTGTGGGCGACGCGGTGCAGGTGAAGCATTTCGTATCCGGCCAGCCGGTCTTTGTGCCCCTGGCGGGGCCCGCCAATAAGCAGGGGCGCATCGCCGCGGATAACATCTGCGGCATTCCAAGCATTTTCAAGGGCACCCAGGGCGCTCTGGTATTAAAGCTCTTTGATATGACGGTGGCGGCTACGGGGATGAACGAAGCAGCCTTGAAGGCGGCGAATATGGCCTATGACAAGGTGTACGCCTTCGGCAATTCCCACGCTTCCTATTACCCCGGTGCCACCAGCCAAACCATCAAGCTGCTGTTCAGCCCGGAAGGCGGCAAGGTGCTGGGGGCGCAGATTGTGGGCTTTGAAGGCGTCGACAAGCGGTGCGACGTGATCAATACCGCCATCCGGGCCGGGATGACGGTGTATGACCTGACGGAGCTGGAGCTGTGCTACGCGCCGCCCTTCTCCTCTGCCAAAGATCCGGTAAATATGGCGGGATTCATGGCGGAAAACCTGCTCACCGGCAAGGTGAAGCAGTTCCACTGGCATGACGTGGATAGCCTGCCCCGGGATGGCAGCGTGACGCTGCTGGATGTGCGCACGTCTTTCGAACGGCTGCGGGGAAAGATGGAGGGCACGGTGCATATCCCCGTGGATGGGCTGCGGGAAAGGCTTTCCGAATTGGATAAAACCAAGCCTGTTTACGTCCACTGCCACAGCGGCCTTCGCAGCTACATTGCCTGCCGCATCCTCACTCAGAACGGGTTTGATGCCTATAATCTGGCAGGGGGATACCGCTTGTATGCTTCTGTGAAGGTGGAGCTGCCCGGCTTACAGGAGAGTACATATCCCTGCGGTATGCCGGTTCAAAATAAAAATAAGTAATGATTCCTGTTTGACCGAGGCCTATCCGGTGCAGGCGATAAGTGCAGCCTGGCGGGCGATTGATAATCGCCCCTACGCCGTAAAGAGTGTATTGGCTTTGCTTCCGGCCCCTAAATGTGCCGGCAGTGAAGTCAACAAACAAACTGCGACGAGGGGGCGATTGTGTTCTCCCGCATGTTCCGGTGTAAAGCAACCGGGAGGGGCAGCGAGCGGCTGGCTATCTTATGCAGGCGATAAATGCCGCTTGGCGGGTGATTCATAATCGCCCTACGATTTACAATGTCCTCCATGCCGGCATCAATCATGGTTATTTCGGTCTATGCGGAATAAATTCCCCTATTCCAGGATTCTCAAGGACTTCAAGTCCTTGAGCGGGTGGTTTGGAGGGCAAAGCCCTCCAAAATAGATTGACAAAAAACGGCGGTCATTGTACACTTTCAGCGGAATAAAAATTGCATATTTCGGGTGAACGGTTTAGGAGAGACTGCCATTTGGCGGCGCCGAAGGGGAAGACGCAACAAACTCTCAGGCAAAAAGACTAAACCGGGACGAAACTCTGGAAAGCATTGATGCACCGAAGAAGCAACTCCTTCGTGCTAGATTGCGCGGGGAGGAATCTTTCAGGTTCGATAACAGAGGCGGATAGGCTGCGAAGGCGGCCTGTTCGCTTCTGTTTTATGTAAACATGATGATAGGAGGAGTAATCATGGACAGGAAAACGCCCTTGTATGACAGCCATGTTGCCTTGGGTGGCAAGATGGTGCCCTTTGCGGGGTATATTCTGCCGGTACAATATCCCGCCGGGGTGATTGCCGAGCACATGGCGGTACGCACGGCCTGCGGGCTATTTGATGTATCCCATATGGGGGAGGTCATGTTCACGGGGCCCGATGCGCTGGCCAACATTCAAAACCTGGTCACCAACGATATGGGCAGCATGGTGGACGGGCAGGTGCGCTACAGCCCCATGTGCAACGAGCGGGGCGGCGTGGTGGACGATCTGATCGTTTACCGTATGGGCGAGAACCGGTACATGATGGTGGTGAACGCTTCCAACCGGGAAAAGGATGTGGCCTTTATGCGGCAGCACCTTTTCGGGGATGTGCGCATGGAGGATGTGTCCGACGAAACGGCCCAGGTGGCGCTGCAGGGGCCGAAGGCCGGTGAGATCCTGGCCCGGCTGGTCAAGGATGAGGATATTCCCAAGAAGTACTACTACTTTGTGGAAAAAGGAACCGTAGGCGGTATTACCTGCATCGTTTCCCGCACAGGATATACGGGGGAAAGCGGATTCGAGCTCTACTGCAAAAATGAGGATGCTCCCAGGCTGTGGCAGCTTCTGCTGGATACGGGAAAGGATTTGGGCCTTGTGCCCTGCGGCTTGGGCGCCAGGGATACCCTCCGGCTGGAGGCGGCCATGCCCCTTTACGGCCATGAGATGGACGATGACATCACGCCGCTGGAGACCGGCCTTGGCATCTTTGTGAAGATGAACAAACCGGATTTTATCGGCAAGGCGGCGCTTGTTAGCAGGGGTGAGCCGAAAATTGCCCGGGTGGGCCTAATCATGACGGGCCGTGGCATCGCCAGGGAGCATTGCGCGGTGTTTCAGGGGGAGAAGCAGGTGGGCACCACCAGCTCCGGCACCTTCTGCCCGTATCTCAATCAGGCGGTGGCCATGGCGTTGGTGGAAAAAGAAATCTCGGAGCTGGGCACACAGGTGGAGGTGGACGTCCGGGGCCGGCGCATCGCGGCCAAGGTCGTTCCCCTGCCCTTTTACAAAAAGGCTAAATAAAAGGAGGCTATCATCATGAACACCTTAAAAGAGCTTCGGTATACCAAAACCCACGAATGGGTGCGTACCTTGGAAGGCGGAATGGTGGAAATCGGCTTGACGGATTACGCCCAGGAGGCTCTGGGCGACCTGGTGTTTGTGAACCTGCCCCAGCCCGGTGACAGCGTTTTGGCGGGGGATACCTTTGGCGACGTGGAATCGGTGAAGGCCGTCAGCGATGTGTACAGCCCCGTTTCCGGCGAAGTGGCGGAGATCAACGAAGTATTGCTGGACAGCCCGCAAAACATCAACCAGGCGCCTTATGAGGCTTGGTTCATCAGGGTAAAGGACGTCACGGCCACGGTGGAGCTTATGGACGCCGATGCCTACGCGGCCATGCCCAAGGAGGAGTAAGCATGGGCAGTTATATTCCCACCACCGGGGAGGAGAGGCAGGAAATGCTCTCCTCCCTGGGCTTAAAGAATATTTCGGAACTGTTTTTAGATGTGCCCCGGCAGGTACTTTTGCAGTCTGCTTTGAACCTGCCTGAGGGTAAGACAGAGTTTGAGGTACGCCGGGAGATGACGGACATATCCCGGAAGAATAAAACCTATTCCGTGATTTTACGGGGCGCGGGGGCGTACAACCACTACATCCCTTCCATCGTGAAATACGTCACCTCCAAAGAGGAATTCGTGACCGCCTACACGCCCTATCAGGCGGAGATCAGCCAGGGCATTTTGCAATCCATTTTTGAATATCAGACCATGATTTGCGAGCTGACCGGACTTAACGTAAGCAACGCCTCCATGTACGACGGGGCCGAGGCCGCGGCGGAAGCGGTGGCCATGTGCCGGGAGCGCAAACGGGTGACAGCGCTGGTGTCGGCCACTACCCACCCGGATACCATTGCCACCATCCAAACGTTTTGCGATGCGGCCAATGCGTCCATGCGCATCGTGCCGGAGAAGGACGGCGTTACCGACCTTGCGGCGCTGGAAAGCATGCTGGGCGAGGATACCGCATGCCTCTACGTTCAGCAGCCCAACTTTTACGGCGCGCTGGAGGATGCAAGGCTCCTGGGCGAAAAGGTGCACGCGGCAGGCGGCAAGTACATCCTGGGCGTGAATCCCATTGCTTTGGTTGTAATGCAGTCCCCCTTTGAGGCGGGGGCCGACATTGCCGTGGGCGAAGGCCAGCCGCTGGGGATGCCCCTGTCCTTCGGCGGGCCGTATCTTGGGTTTATGGCTGCCACCACGGCTATGATGCGCAAGCTGCCGGGCCGCATCGTGGGCGAAACGACAGATCATAACGGCAACCGTGCCTTTGTATTGACGCTGCAGGCCAGGGAGCAGCACATCAGAAGGGAAAAGGCCAGCTCCAATGTGTGCTCCAACCAGGCGCTGTGCGCCCTCACCGCCGCCGTATACCTTTCCGCCATGGGGCCGGAGGGCCTCAAGGAAGTGGCCGTGCAATCCATGAGCAAGGCCCATTACCTGGAGGCGGGGCTTGTAAAGGTCCCCGGTATCCGCCGGGTAGGATATGCGCCCTTCTTCCATGAATTCGTCACTGCCTGCGGCGGAAAGCGGGAGGCTATCTTGAAGGCGCTGGAAGCAAAGGATATTCTTGGCGGGCTGCCGGTAGGAGACGATCAATTGCTCTGGTGCGCCACCGAGCAGGTAAGCCGGGAACAGCTCGATACCGTGATTCAAACCGTCCGGGAGGTGTGCGGAAAATGAACCTGATCTTTGAAGTAAGCCGCCCCGGTCATCATGTAAGCCTGCTGCCCAAGTGCGACGTGCCGGAGGCTGCGTTGCCGGAGGGACTGCAAAGGGAAAAAGCCCCGCATCTGCCGGAGATGGCGGAAACGGACATCAGCCGCCATTATACAAAGCTGGCCCGGCGAGCCCATGGCGTGAACAGCGGCTTTTATCCCCTGGGCTCCTGCACCATGAAATACAACCCCCGCATCAATGAGGAGATGGCCTCTCTGCCAGGCTTTGCAAACATCCATCCCCTGCAGCCCAAGGAGGCGGTGCAAGGCTGCCTTGAGGTTTTGTCTACCGCCGAGAAGCACCTGTGCGAGATCACCGGCATGGACAGGATGACTTTTCAGCCCGCCGCCGGTGCCCATGGGGAATTTACGGGCGTGCTGCTCATCAAGGCCTATCATCAGTCCAGGGGCGACAATAAGCGGGTAAAGATCATCGTGCCCGATTCCGCCCACGGCACCAATCCGGCCACGGGCGCCATGGCAGGCTATACGGTGGTAAGCATCCCCTCCGGCCCGGATGGCTGCGTGGATTTGGATGCTTTGCGGGCCGCAGTGGGGGAGGATACTGCAGGGCTCATGCTCACCAACCCCAACACCCTGGGCCTGTTTGACAAGAACATATTGGAGATCACCCGCATCGTTCATGAGGAGGGCGGGCTTACCTATTACGACGGGGCGAACCTCAATGCCATCATGGGCGTGGTTCGGCCCGGCGACATGGGCTTTGACGTGGTGCATTTGAATTTGCACAAAACCTTCTCCACGCCCCACGGCGGAGGCGGGCCCGGCTCCGGACCGGTGGGCTGCAAAGCCTTCCTGGCGCCCTTTTTGCCGGCTTCCGCGCTGGGTGAAAACCCCGGCCCCCAAAGCATCGGCCAGGTAAAGGCGTTCTATGGCAACTTCCTGGTAGTGGTACGGGCGCTGACCTACATCCTCACCCTGGGCCGGGAAGGCATTCGCGAGGCGTCGGAAAACGCGGTCCTCAATGCCAACTATATGATGAACCGGCTGAAGGACAACTACGACCTGGCCTATGACCACATCTGCATGCATGAGTTTGTATTGACCCTGGAAGGGCTCAAGAAGGAGACGGGCGTGTCCGCGCTGGATGTGGCCAAAGCGCTGCTGGACAAGGGCATGCATCCCCCGACGATGTACTTCCCCCTCATCGTGCACGAGGCGCTGATGATAGAGCCTACCGAAACGGAGAGCCGGGAAACGCTGGAGGAAGGCATTGCCGCGCTGAAGGAAATCGCCCAGCGTGCCAAGGACGACCCGGAAAGCCTGCATTTGACCCCAATGACCACCCCCATCGGCAGGCCCGACGAGGTGGCGGCGGCCCGGAATCCCAAACTGCGGTATACATTTGAGAAGGAGTGACACGCTTGATCAACCGGTGCCGCTATGTAGTGACGGAATGCACGGCTCCCTATGACAACCTGGCGTTGGAGGAACACCTGCTGGAAACCGTACAGCCGGGGGAAATCATCCTGTACCTGTGGCAGAACCGGCATACGGTGGTCATTGGCCGCAACCAAAACGCCTGGAAGGAAGTGCGGGTGCCGGACCTTGAGAAGGATGGCGGCAATTTGGTGCGCAGGCTTTCCGGCGGCGGCGCGGTGTATCACGACCTGGGTAATCTTAATTTTACGTTTCTTGTAAGCCAGGCCGACTACGATGTGGCCCGGCAGACGGAAGTCATTTTGCAGGCGGTGCGCTCCTTTGGTATCCCGGCGGAGCGCACCGGCCGCAATGATATCACAGTGGACGGGCGCAAATTCTCCGGCAACGCCTTTTATAAAAGCGGCGCCAATGCCTATCACCACGGCACGCTGCTTACCCATGTGGATATGGACAACCTGGCCCGGTATTTGAACGTGCCTCAGCAAAAGCTGGAGTCCAAGGGCGTATCCTCCGTCCGGGCGCGGGTGGTGAACCTGCAGGAACTGTGCCCGGCGCTCACCATCCCTGCGCTGCGGGATGCGCTGATTTCGGCTTTGGAGAAGGTATACGGCGCAGCGCCCGAGGAACTGCCCGCTTCCCGTATCGACGGAGAGAAGGTGGCCGCGGGAAGGGCGAGGTTTTCGGCCTGGGATTGGCTTTATGGCCGCCCCATCCCCTTCACGTGGGAGGGGGAAGCACGCTTTGCCTGGGGCGGCATCCAGTTGCAATTTTCGGTGGAATCGGGCCGCGTCAAGGAATGCGCCGCCTATTCCGACGCGCTGGATGAAGGCCTGATCCGTAGCCTTCCCGGCCTGATCGCCGGATGCCATCTAAACGGAACGGCGCTTAAGGAAGCCATTGCGCCCGTTGGTGCGCAGTCGGAGGAGATTTGCCGGGATCTGCAATCTTTCTTGACAAACCAGAACTTTTAAAGGGAGACAACCATGGATTTTGACTGGATCATCCTGGGGGCGGGACCGGGGGGCTATGAGGCGGCCATCCGGGCGGCGCAGCTTACACAAAAGGTGGCACTGGTAGAAAAGGACGAGGTGGGCGGTACGTGCTTAAACCGCGGCTGCGTGCCCACCAAGGCGCTTCTCCATGCCGCCATGGGGTATGAAGAAATCAAAAGCCTTTCCGCCTGGGGTATAACTGCGGAAGGCGCTTCTTTTGATCTAAACAAAATGTATGGCCGCAAAGACGAAATTGTATCCACCCTGCGGGATGGCATTGGGCGGCTGGTTGCCCAAAATGGCATCACGCTGGTGAAAGGTGTGGGCGTGATCCGGGACAGCCACACCGTTGCGGTGGAAGACAAGGTGTTGACGGCGGAGCGCATCCTTATCGCCACGGGCTCAGCGCCTGTGCTGCCCAATATCCCAGGTATAAATCTTCCCGGGGTTGTGACCAGCGACGGGCTGCTTTCATCTCTCCCGGCAGGCAAGCGGCTCGTTATCATCGGCGGCGGTGTGATCGGGGTGGAGTTTGCCTCCCTGTTCATGGCTTTGGGCTATGAGGTCACCATTCTGGAGGCGCTTGACAGGCTGCTGCCCCAGATGGACCGGGAGATTTCCCAAAACCTTGGCATGATCATTAAAAAGCGCGGCGCTGCTGTATTGACCGGGGCACGGGTAACGCAGATACAAAAGGCCGAAGACGGCAGCCTGACCGTTTCGTATGAGGCGGGCGGCAAGCAGGGACAGGCCGCGGGCGATACGGTTTTGGCCGCCATCGGCCGCCGGGCTAATACTCAGGGGTTGTTCGGAGAAGGGTTCTCCGTAGAAACAGACCGTGGCCGTATCGTAACGGATGCAAACCATGAAACAAGCGTTCCCGGCGTATATGCCATCGGGGATGTTTCCGGGAGCATCCAATTGGCCCATGCCGCCTCCGCCCAGGGGATCGCCTGCGTGGAGCGGGCGGCGGGCCATGCGCCGTCCGTGCGGGAAGACCTGGTGCCCTCCTGCGTGTATACCCGCCCGGAGATCGCCTGTGTGGGGATGACGGCGGACGAGGCGAAGGCGGCGGGGATCGCCGTCCGCACCGGCAAGTATATTATGTCGGCCAACTGCCGTACCATGATCGCCGGCGGCGAACGCGGCTTTGTAAAGCTCGTGCTGGATGCCGGGACGGATGTGCTGCTGGGCGCGCAGATCGTTTGCGAGCGGGCGACGGACATGGTGAACGAAATGACGGTGGCTATTGCCAACGGATTGACCAGTAAGCAGCTTTTAAAGGCCATACGGCCCCATCCTACCTTTGCCGAAAGCGTCACCGAGGCGCTGGACAGCGCGCATGGCATGGCCATCCACATGGCGCCGGTGCGCAAGGCATGAGACTGGCTTGGGTTGTTTGATTTTTCCTTGCCTTTTCCTTATTTTATGTAATAAAATAGCTGGGAAGAAGGAGGGGCAAAAGTGGATGAAGCGAGGCTTGCTCTGGCCAGCAACCTGATAAAACTGCGTACCCACGCGGGCATGACACAGGCCGAAGTGGGAGAAAAGCTGAATTATTCGGATAAAACCATCTCCAAATGGGAGCGTGCGGATGCATTGCCGGATGTGCTTGTTTTAAAGCAGATCAGCGAATTGTTTCATGTTTCCATGGATGATTTGCTCAGCGCCCATGACCAGTGGAAAATGCCCAAGGATCAGGAGCCAAAGGACTTCCTGCACAAATACAGCATTACGGCCATTACCATGGTCGCCATCGCCGGCATTTGGACGCTTGCCGTTTTGGCCTTTGCAGTGATCTGGATGCTGGGGCGTGTGGAATGGAGCCTGTTTGTGTATGCCGTTCCCGTATCCCTGATCACGTACCTGGTGCTCCATTCCATCTGGCGGGGCGGCAGGCATAATGTGTATATCGTCGGTGCTCTGGTGGCAAGCGTCATCCTCACCGTTTACATCGCCTTGCTTCCGTACCATTTGTGGCAGCTTTTTCTGGTGGTCATCCCCGCAGAAGTGGTGGTCTTTTTAAGCTTCCGGATCAAAAGAAAGAAAAATCACGCATTCTACGATTTGGAGAGCAGCTCAAAAAAGGAGTAGAGTACCGAAAAGCCGGCTCTACTCCTTTTGTTTTTATCGTAGAGCCGGAAAACGCACCGGTAGATTGTATCCGGTCCATTCCTTGGGTATGATGTGGTGGCAGATTACTTTTGCCAAACCGCGCACAAGGAGGATTCCATGGCCGATTTCGTTTTGAGCTGCTGCTCCACAGCCGATTTAAGCAAGGAACACTTTGAAAGAAGAGACATCGCCTACATCCCCTTCCACTATTCCCTGGATGGCGTCGACTACGATGATGACCTTGGCCAGTCGATGCCCTTTGATACGTTTTACAAAGCCATGGCCAACGGGGCCGCAACCAGGACATCCCAGGTAAACATGTCCGAATACCTGGATTACTTTTCAAAGATGCTGGAGCAGGGAAAGGACATCCTGCACCTTACGCTGTCATCGGGCATATCAGGAACGTATAATTCCGCCGAAAGCGCGGCCATGATCGCCAGGGAGCGGTTCCCCATGCGAAAGGTGTATGTGGTGGATTCCCTTGGCGCATCCTCCGGCTATGGGCTGCTCATGGACATGCTGGCGGATCTTCGCGACAGCGGCAAGAGCATCGGCGAATTGCACCAGTGGGTAGGTGCCAACAGGCTGCGGCTCCATCACTGGTTTTTTTCTACAGATCTCTCCGCCTATGTAAGGGGAGGCCGGATATCCAAAGCGGCAGGCATGTTCGGCACGATCCTGAACATCTGCCCGCTGCTGAACATGGACCGCCTTGGCCGGCTGATCCCCCGCGCCAAAATACGCACGAAAAAGCGGGTGATCACCGAAATTGTGGACCGTATGGAAGAGCACGCCCGGGATGGGCTTCATTATACGGGGAAGTGCTTTATTTCCCAATCCGCTTGCCATGAGGATGCACGGCAGGTTGCGGACCTTGTGGAGGAACGCTTTAAAAAGCTTGACGGCAAGGTTTTGATCAATCACATCGGTACAACCATCGGCAGCCATACCGGCCCCGGTACTGTTGCTTTATTCTTTTTCGGATCGGAGAGAGCAGACTGATAATGTATACTATTTATACCGATACATCCGCAAACCTATCTCTCCATATGATCCGGCAATATGATCTTCATGTGATACCGCTTCATTATACGATCGATGGCATTACGTATCCCCCCATGGAGGGCGGCGGGGAAGGCATGACGGGGAAGCAATATTATGATGCCATGCGCCAAGGGGCTGCTGTCCACACATCCATGATCAATGCAAGCACATTCGGCGATGCGTTTAAAATTAGCTTGTCCGCGGGTGTGGATATCATTTATGTGGGCATGTCCGGCGGCATCAGCGGCACGCATCACGCGGCCATGCAGGCGGCCGGGGAAATGCGGGAAAAGTATCCGGAGCGGAAAATCGCAGTAATCGATACCCGCGCCGCATCCCTGGGCGAGGGGCTGGCGGTATTGTTTGCCGCCCGCCTGAAGGCGGCGGGGGCGTCTTTTGAAGACGTGGTTGATGAAACGCAAAAGAACAGCGCATCCGTATGCCAGTACTTCACGGTGGAAGATTTGACGTATTTGAAAAAAGGCGGCCGCATCTCGGGTGCAGCCGCCCTTGTGGGGAACATATTGCAGATAAAGCCGATTTTGAAGGGCGACGAAGAAGGCAGGATCGTGTTTTGCCATAAGGAGCGCGGCCGGAAAAGGTCCATGGAGGCGCTTGTTTCAAGGTTTAAGGAGCTTGTGGCCGATTTGAATGCGCCTGTGGGCATCGCCCACGGGGACAGCGAGGAGGATGCCGGCTATCTCGCGCAGCGGATCAGGGAATCCGGCCATACCGGGGAAATGCTGATGGAATGCTATGAGCCTGTGACAGGCTCCCATGTAGGTCCCGGCACCATCGCGCTGTTTTTTTATGGCGTGCACAGATAGGAAGCAATCCAGGTCCGGCGGCAGGGAACAGCCTTTGATCAATCCAGAAAGTCCGTTGCCCTGTCTTTTTCCGTTATCACTTGATATGTTCCGTCCCCCGGAGTGGCTATGCATATATTCCCGTCAAAATAGGTGATATAGGTGTCCGCACCCATTTTCCTGTACTTTTGATAGATGCCCAGGTCTGACAGGGTATGGCTGACCATGACGGCGATTTTGGGTTTGATGGCCTCCCGGTAAGGCTTGGAAGAGGAAGTAGCTGCGCCGTGGTGGCCCACCTTGAATACATCGCTTTGAAGGCGTTCGCCGTACTTTTGGGCGATCATCCGCTCCATAGTGGTGTACAGGTCACCGCCAAAGAGCATGCTGGACTCCTTATAGGAAAAGCGGAGCACAAGGGACAGGTCGTTTACGAACTGGGTGCTGTTTTCCGGATAACCCTCATAATAGGTGATCTCGGCACCGGGATGGAACACTTCCACCGTGACAAAATCGCCAAAGGCAAAGGTATCCCCTTCCGAAAGGAAAATATGGGGGATATTTTGCTTTTGGATTTCCGCCATGTACGCCATAACATGGGATGTGGGATACTCCACGCGGCTTGTATACACGGTCCCTACGGGAAAGGTTCGCAGAATTTCGGCAAAGCCGCCGATGTGGTCCACATGGGGGTGGGAGGCCACCAGGCAATCGATGTGGGTAATGTTAAGGGCGGTAAGCGCCGCGATCACCTGGCCGGTGCACTCGGGCTCCCCGGCATCCAGGAGCATTACCTTTCCATCGGGAGAGGTCAAAATGGTGGCATCCCCCGATTTCAAACCGTCGGGGGAAAGCAGGGAGAGGAACCTGGCGGTGAGCCTTTCCCCATCCCGTGAGGCGTTAAAAACCTCGCCGTACCGGGTTTGGGCCGGCGCCGCCGCCGTAAACAGAAGCAGGCACACGGCCAGGAAAGCAAACAGTCTTTTTTTCATTTCATGGCCGCCTTGCTCATGCCGGTCATGATGTACTTTTGCATCACCAGGAACAGCACCACGATGGGCAAAATGCCCAGCACAGCGCCGGCCATGATCTCGTTGTAGTTGGCCGTGACGATGCCGGCAAACGTGCGCCGGAGGAATACGATGCCCACCGCCAGCGTACGCCGTGTCTCCAGGGGCGCCACCATTCTGGGCCAGAAGTAGCTGTTCCAGCCATTAATGAAGGTGATGATGCTGATGGTGATGAGGGTGGGGGCGCACATGGGCATCAGCACATGGAAGATGGAGCCGATGCGGCCCATGCCGTCTACCCGGCCGGCCTCCAGATAGCTGTCGTCCACGGTGAGGAAGGTTTGCCTCAGCATGAAGATAAAGTAGGCGGAAACCAGGTTGGGCACTACCAGCCCGGCGAAGGTGTTCAGCCAGCCCAGGCGGGCTACCATCACATAGATGGGCACAAAGGTGACCTGGATGGGCACCATCAGCGCGCCAAGCACCAAAAGGAATAGCACGTTTTTGCCCTTGAACTGGCCCTTGGAAAAGCCGTAGGCTGCCGATACACCCAGCGTAAGCTCACCTAACATAATGAGGAAGGTGGAAACCAGGGTGTTGAAAAAGTAAAGCCCGAAAGGCGAGCGGTTTAAGACGTTCACATAGTTATCCCAGCGCAGGCTTTCCGGCCAGAGGGTGGGCACGGCCAAAAGCAGCTCCTCGCTGGACTTTAGAGAGGAGACCACCATCCAGTACATGGGAAAAAGCATGATCAATGTCACGGCGATGGCGCCCGCGTACTGCAGGGCCACCCGTGCCCTTGCCATGGCCTTTACGGCACCGGCATGGCTTCGTACAAGGGGGGTAAGGAAGCGCATCCCACCAAGGCCCAGCAGGGCGAAGGCGCCCAGGATTGACCCCAGGACAAAGAACGTTTTATGGTTGGCCGCCAGGAATCCGTAGGCGGCCTTGATCTCGTAGGCGCTGGCATTGGCGGGAAGCGAGGCGGTAATGCTGTTGTAGCTGATAAGCCCCCATATGCTAAGCCCGTAAAAAATCAGCGCAGCCGCAAGGAAGAGGGCCAGCACGTCGAACCAACCCGATTGCCGCATTCTGTTAAGATGTCCGGTTTTCATGGCGCTTTCCCCTCCTTACGAATCATAGTTGACGCCGCGGTTGCTGTAGCGCATGGTGGCTGCGGTGCATACCAGCAGGATCAGGAAGAAGACCAGGGATACGGCGGCTGCCCTTGCCACACGGAATTCCTCAAAGGAGAGCAGATAAATCCACTGCACCAGCACGTTGGTGGACTTGCCCGGACCACCGTTGGTCATCACCTCCACCGACTGGAAGACCTTCATGCTGGCGATAAAGGTGGTGACGAATAAAAACAGCGTGGTAGGCGCCAACAGCGGCAGGGTGATGAAGCGGAAGCGGTGCACACCATCGGCGCCGTCGATGGCCGCCGCCTCGTAGTAATCCTTGGGGATGCCCTTCATAGCGGAGAGATAGATCATCATGGCATAGCCCACCACGCGCCAGGCGGTAAGGAACAAAATGCCCGTCAGTGCCGTATCCGCCTGGTTAAGCCAGTCTGGTCCCTGGATGCCAAGGGCTGCAAGGAAGTTGTTCAGTATGCCGAAGCGCCCGTTCAAAATCCAAATGAACACCACGGCGCTGGTGGCTACGGCGATGTACTTGGGCATGAATACCACGGCCCGCATGGCGTTGAAGCCCTTGGTCATGCGGTTGAATAAAAGCGCCAGCAGCATGCCTCCCACCAGGGTAATGAAAAGCTCCCAGAAGGTGTAGGTGGCGGTAACGGACAGGGATTCCAAAAAATACTTCCAACCCGTGCCTTTGAACAGCCAGGTGTAATTCTTCAGGCCCTCAAAGGTAAAGGTGGCGTCGCTGAGCATGCGCATATCCGTGAAGCTGATGCGCACAAGATCGATCACGGGATAGTACACGAACAAAAGGAAAAAGAATACCGCCGGTTCCACAAAGAACAGGTCCTTCATTCTTTCCCAGTTTTGGAGCCTGAGCATGATGCCGTTAAAGATCAGCATGCCTCCGAACAGCACCAGGATGATGGCGGTATTCATGATGTTGCTTAACAAGCGCAGCGAAATCCCGCCATCCCAGAACAGCAGATTAAGTCCTTCCCCGAAGGGATAGGCCGTTCCGGTCACCGCTTGGGCGGCGTTCTGGGCCACGGCCCGGGCCGCGTAAACTTCGTTTGCCAGAGGCTGCAGAAAGGCGATTTGCAGATCGCCCGTCATGTAGCCGAAAATTCCCGTGAGCGCTATCAGGGCGCCCAAGACCAGCAGAACTACGGAGGCTGTTCCCATGCGTTTTTGCCTTAGCAAAAGGATATGGGACGCCGCGGTCACTTGATTTTGCATAGATTCACCTCAAATGATTAAAGAGAAGGGGTTGGAGCGTAGCCGTCCGGGTGGCGGATGTAGGGGTATACGCTCCATAGGACGGGGGCGGGCGTTCGTTGGAAATGATCCAATGAACATTGAACGATGAATAATGAATAATGAATAATGAACAGTATAAGGATGTCTGAACAAACCGGGGGGAGGTTCCCCTCCCCCCGCAGAGTATAAGAAATGCTTATTGGTCTTCCAGGTTTTCGGTGACTTCCAAGGCTAGCTGGTCCAGCGTCTCCTGGACGGGAGCGCCTTCCACAAAGACCTTGGCAAGGGCATGGCGCCACAGGTTGGCGATGGTGTCATACACCGGGTGCTGGTTGCGGGGGTTGATCCAATTGGACATGCTCATCACCGCTTCCATGGCGGGCTTGCGGGTGAGGTAATCCTTCACGGAATCGGTCTTCAAAACGCTCTGCCGGGTGGGGAAGTAGCCGGTGGCATCGGCCCAGTAGAGGTTCATTTCCGGGCTGGTCATGAAGGTGAGGAACTGCCAGGCGGCATTCTTCTGGGCCTGGGAGGCCTTGGCGGGGATCAGGATGGCGGCGCCGCCCACTTCGCTCTTAAAGGTTTCGCCGTCGTTGCCGCCGGGCAGCCAGGCCATGCCCACCTCAAAGCCGGAGGACTTGACGTACGTATCGTACAGGGAGGAGGTGTGGAACACGCTGAAGGCGCCGCCGTCCCAGAACAGCTGCCGCATGTTGGGAGAAGCATCGGTGCCGTAGGCGTAATAGGCATAGCCGGCCTTGATCCACTCGTTGATCTTGTTGGTGATATACAGGGCGGCTTCGCCGTTTAAGTCGGTGGTTACGCCATCTTCATTGATGACATTCACGCCGTTGTTCTTGTAGAGCATCTCGTAATACCAGTAGTCCCAGCCGCCAAACACGGTGCCGTAGCGCTTGGTGGTGCCGTCCTCGTTGAAGATGGTGGCCTTCTTGAGGAACTCTTCCATTTCGTCAAAGGTCTTGGGCATGGTGATGCCCTCGGCTTCCGCCGCGGTCTTGTTGTAGAACATGACCTGGGTGGAGATCAGGTAGGGCAGGCAGATCTGCTGGCCATTGTAGC
Organism: Bacillota bacterium; assembly: GCA_023413135.1. GTDB lineage: Bacteria > Bacillota > Clostridia > Christensenellales > Aristaeellaceae > JAEWAH01. The sequence continues at coordinate 17,891 of JAEZQK010000061.1, read as the reverse complement.
TGGTGGAAGCGATGAGGCCTTCGCCGAAATCCTTTATGTCATAGCCTGTGGCCTCAATGTACGGGTCCAGCACCTCGCAGATGCCGGCCGGGCCGTAGGAGGCGGGGTAGGAGGTGTTGCAAGTGGCCAGTGCGGGCACTTCGCCGGAGGCGACGGCCGCGATGAGCTGGGTGTTGATCTCTGCGTAGGCGCCAATGTACACGGGCTCCACCGTGATCAGGGGGTTTGCTTCATGAAACTTGTCAACCATGTACTTGATCTGTTCGCTGTATTGGTCCTCGTGAGCGTGCCACCACTGGATGGTGATGGGTTCGGTGACCTCATAGCTTTGTGCCAGGGCGGGGGCCGCCGCGGGCAGGGCCAGGAGGACGATCAGGAGGAGCGCCAGGAGCTTTTTCATGAGTAGTTCCATCCTTTCCGATTATAGTTGGGTTATGTGAACATGCATCTTCCTGCATGTAAACATGCGGCGGCTTTCGTTTGCCGCTGGAATGACAGAGGCGGGGTCGGAAAAACGGCCCAAAATAATTTACTATATAAAAATATTGTAAGTTTAATGTTTGTTTTGTGTGAGAATTATACCATATTTTTTACAGGAACACAACCCCGTTAGAGGAGGCATTGTTACTTTAAATAAATAGAGACTGCCCTTACTTTGGCTGCAGGGCAGTCTCTTTTGGGTTTTAGATTTCTTTATGGTTTGACAGTGAGGGTGACCGGATTGGAATAGATATAATATGCGCCGTAATCCTTGCCGTCGATCAAAAGCGGAACGCGCACCCTTAACAATATCAGGCTTTCGCCCGGCGCCTGGGCCGCAATGACGCCGGATTCCTCCTTGAGCACATCCTGGTTTTGGACAACGGCCAGCTCAATATCTTCGGGGGCATAGCGGCCGCCGTCATGTGTTTGTATGACCGGGGAAAAGACAGCTTCCGCCGATAATGCGCTACCCGCGGTCATTTCGCCGTCCGAGGCGGTGAATGATTCCGGAAGGTTGGAAGCCCATGTGGCGAAATTCGTAGTCAGGCCGTACATGCCAAACAGATAATCCTTTGCAAACACGGAAGGCGTATTGTAGGTCCACGGCCAGGCAGTCAACCCCATGTGGCGGCCGGAGGCGACCGTGGGATAGGATATGCCCGCGTAGGACGGATTATAGGTGCCGTTGTACAGGCCAATGACATGATTCAGCGCCAATACGGCGCTTTTTGAATCTCCGCCTGCTTCCTCCACCATTTTTGCATGGTTTTCATAAGGCATTTCCTTTTCGGGGTCCAGGGTTTTTCCGCTTCTTACGCTGCGGCCCCGGGCATCGTCATACCCCAGGCAGCCCAGGGACATTTCGGGCCAGCTTTCGGCCATGGCCCGCAGGATGGGAACGTTGAAGGAGATCACAGCCATTTGGTCAACAACGCCGCATTCTTCCGCAAGTGCTTTCAGCTTGACTACAATATCCGGATTCTGGGATTTGATCTCCACCAGGTGGAGGATATCCGTATTTTTGAAAGCTTCGAACAGTTCCCGCAAAGCGGGAATGCGGTCCTCCGGTGAAACTGCAATGACTCCCTTTGTGGAATCCTTTGCGGGCGTATGGTTTTTTGCCTGAACGCCGTTGGCGCTGTCGCCGTCAAAGGGGATAGCCTGCAATTGGGCAAGCGTCATGGCCTCCACATTGCCGATATCAGGGCGGTTGAACAGCCTTTTCATGGCGCTGTCATGCAGTACGAATATTTCCCTGTCGGAGCTTAAGTAAATGTCATACTCCAATAAGTCCGCGCCTGCCTCCTGGGCCGCCTTTTCTGAGCGCAGCGTATTTTCCACATACTGGCTGGGCAGCCCCCGGTGGCCGATGATCAGCGGCGTGCGAAGGAGTATGGGGATATCGGCCTGAAACAGCGATAAGGCATCGTAGACGGATTCGTAATTCTCGGCCATCAGCCCGTTGACACCGTTCGTCAACTGGGTCAAAATCTCTTCCTGCGCATTGCTTACCCGGACCCAGACTGTGATCAACCTGCTTTGCAGGTATTTGACGGCCTCACGCGTTGCGCTTTGATAAGACAGCAGCACCATTTTGGCGCCGCCCGCATTGGTCAAAGCAACCGCCTGGCCGAGTTCCTCCCGCGTGAAAACCTGCTTTGTTTCCGAAAAGTCGATCAACCCGCGGATGGCGGGCAGCTCTTTTTTGATTTTATGAATCAGCGGAGCATTTTTAGCGCGGGCGGCCACAATCACATCCTGCCTGTCATTGGCTTTCAGATAGGATAGGAGGGCTTGCGCCGCCGCGTCTGATTCGATATAAAGCCCTGGGACCGCATTTTTTATAGCGGGCAGAAATTCCTGCAAGCTGAAGAATACTGCGTTTCCACTTTTGTCCAAGATTTGCAGCCTGTCATCCACCCAAACAAAGGCGGAGTTTGGCCAGGCATCCTTTTCCTGCGGGAGGGAGCCGGCATTCTTTATTTCATATGCGACTGTGGCCGGCAGCGCCACGGCCGTATCCGGCTCATAAGAAATCTCTTTTGCATTTGCAGTTCCGTTTCCCTTTGAATCGCAGGCAGTGATCATGAAAGCGCAAAAGACAAAACAAACCAGTATCCGGATCATTCGTTTCATACGCATGTACCTTTCGTGAATGTCTGGACATAATCATATGGCTCCGGAAAGCATCTGTCAACAAATAAGACCATGCCCAGGTGATATCGCTTGACACCCCGTATCAAAAGCGCTACTATTCAGGCAAAGTACAAAAGAGGAGTATTTTCTTGTATGGCAAATATTCCGGCAGAACGCTTCGACGTATATGGACCGCTTGAGATCATGAAAGCGGCAAACACATTGCAGTATGCGCTATACGGGTTCTTGTATGGGATAAGCGCCATTCTCCTGACGATAGAAAACTACGCCGTCTCCTGGCTGTGGCTTTTAATCTTTTTCAGCCTTTCCCTGGTGACGGTGCTGACTTTTTTTCTATCAAAGGAGCAGCCTATCTGGCATTACACGCTTACATTTCTTCATGGCGCATTGCTGTTGCTTCTTGCTTGTTTAACGAAGGGCTTTGGCTGTATCCCTTTGGCCATCCCGCTGCAAATGAATATCGCGATGAAGTACGGCAGGAAAGCTTTCATGCTTCTATCTGCCGGCCTTTACACATCGCTCATCCTTGCTTTTTACTATATGCATGGACTTGTTTCCGCTTATCCAGCCGTTTTCATGGTTTTGTCCGGGCTGGTGATGGTACTCTTGCTGCTGTGGCTAAAAGATTCCGCCCTTTTGCAGCAAATGGGCCTGGAGAAGATCGCGGAGCTTCAGGTAAGCAAAAAGGTATTACGGGATCTGAACCTGCAGATGAAGCGTTATGACGAAGAGATGGAGAAGATGACCATCCTTCGGGAACGGAATCAGATGTCAAAAAGGATGCATGACACATTGGGCCATGTTCTGACCGCCGTATCGGTACAGTTGGAGGCCGCCGAGCTTCTCATGGAAAAGGACCCTAAGGAAGCATTGGTGAAAATCGCTAACGCGAAGGCGCAGGCAAAAGAGGGGTTAACAGGCATCAAGCAGGCCCTGTCCATGATAGATGAAGACCATATTCAATTTGAGGACAGGCTGCATGATGTGATTGCCAAAGCCGAAGCCGGCATGGGGACCAAGACACTTGCCCAGATCCATGTGAAGGGTGGCCTGATCGCATCCATGCAGGAATTTTTGCTGTCTGCGCTCCGGGAAGGGATCACCAACGGTGTACGCCACGGTGGAGCCACAGCGTTCGTCTTCCGGCTGACGGCCCAAAGCAGCCAGGTTCTTTTTTACCTGGAGGACAATGGAAAAGGTTGTGGGAATATTGCCATGGGATATGGCTTGACGGCCATGGAAAAGCAGGCGGAGGCGTTTGGGGGCACTCTGGAATGCCATTCCGCCAAAGATGAGGGGTTCGTATTGAGCATAGCCATCCCATCTGGGAGGAATGAGCCATGATCAGAATTCTTCTGGCAGACGACCAGCGGCTGATGTGCGACGGGCTTAAATCCATGCTGGAGGCGAACGCGGATTTTTCCGTTATCGGTATGGCCTATGACGGAAGGCAGGCTGTTCAGCTTGCTCAAAAGCTGGTTCCCGATTTGGTTCTGCTGGATATCCGCATGCCGGAAATGGATGGGGTGGAAGCGGTGCTCCGCTTGAAGCAAGAGCTTCCAAATGTGAAGGTTGTGATGCTGACCACCTTCAATGATGAAGATTATATCATGGAAGCCATGGCCAATGGCGCCGACGGCTATCTTCTCAAGGATATGGATACTTTGGCGCTGCATGGCGCTGTCAGGAATACCATGGGCGGGCATATGGTGATGCCTATGACCGTTGCGGAAAACTTGAAAAAAGGACTGGTGCGGATCAGGCAGAAGAAGGAAGCGCAGGCAACCCTTTCAACCCTTGGACTATCTCCCAGGGAAATCGGGATTGCGAAAATGGTTGCCGATGGTTTCAACAATTCCCAGATCGCCACGGCGCTCTACCTTTCCAACGGGACCGTACGCAATTACATCAGCATCCTCTATGACAAGCTGGACGCCCCCGACAAGGCAAGCGCTATTATCAAGCTCAAGGATATGGGATTATGATATGCCTGTCACAGGATTTGTGACAAACCGTATGACAAAGGGCACTGCCATCTGGCGGTGTCTTTTTATATGATGAATCCATCAAGCTAAAGAAAGGATGTTTTCATCATGCATCGGAGAAAGCTTTTTTGCCTTGTTACCTGTGTTTCCCTGTGTATTAGCCTCCTGTCCGGCTGCAGCCAGGCAAGCAAGGAAGTGACGCAGGCCTTGAGCGACTACCTGAACCATATCATCGCCGGGGAATACAAGCAAGCTTATGCGCTGATCTCCGACTTTGACAAGGGAAACATCAGCGAGGAGCTTTTTGTAAAATGGCAGGGGCAGGTGGCGAAGATTGCAAAGGCATCCTCTTTCACTATCGATGGGAAGGTCGACGTTTTCCAAAATTACAAGTATCTTGGTACTGAATTCGGCACGGTATATGGGCTCAAGGTGGACAGGAAGCAGGAGCAGCTCATTGCGCAAATAGAGCTGGCCGGGTATGACGCGGGCTCCTTCCGGATCATGGTGGTCCAGCAAAAAGACGGATGCAGGGTACTGCTTTTGCTTACAAATTTGGATGAAACAGTCGCCACCTATGATGCATATCTGCAAAAATACCAATGATGCCAGGCGTCATAGCTTGCGAAAAAAGAAGGCGGCCGGCATGTTCACTTTATGGAAGTATATCCTTATCGCCATCGGACAAAAGCCATTCCGCTCTGCTTTGATCCTGCTGACCATTTGCCTGTCGGGATCAGCCATATTCGCCTCCGTATCCTTATCCGATACCATGATCATGACCGCCACCAACCGGTGGCGGTCTGAATATGGATATGCGGATATCATGGTCAGGGCCACGCCGGTAAGCCCCTCCAGGTACTTTGATCCGTATAAGGCCGAAGCCTGCGAAGGTTATTTTGCCTACACGGTCAAAAAGCTTTCGCAAAGCGCTGTGATATCGGGTGATGTGTTCATGCTGCACGGATACACGCTGGATACTTTCAGGCTTATGCTGGAGCTGCCGTATTTGCAGGCGCTTGAATTGCATCCCTTTGCGGGCAACAAAATCATCGTCAGCCAAAAATACGCCCATGCGTCCGGCGTCCGGGTAGGGGATGCGCTTACCGCCGTCATTCAGGGGAACAAGCATCAATTTGTAGTGGCCGCCATATGCCCGCAGGCCGGGCCCTTTGCCTATGAAAAGGAAACCTTTTCCGCCATTATCCCTTTTGAAAAAATGCAGTCCTGCCTTGGCCATTTGGGCAAGGCGGATGCGATGTACATCGGGCTTAAGGACTCGTCTTTAAAAAGCCGGATGATTCTGCGCCTTTCGGACATTTACAAGGGATATTCGGTGAGCGAGACATATTCTGTGGACCATATCCGTTTGCAGACCAACAGGAGCGCGGTGCCCTTTCTGTTTATGTCGCTGCTTCTTTGCTTGATGTCGGTATATGTGATCTATGTTGTCTTTCAAAACATCGTCACGGAGCGGATGCCTCAAATGGGTATCTTCCAGGCCATGGGCGCCTTAAGGCTTGCCACCTGGGCGGTCATCCTGGCGGAAGGCGCGGCATACGGCATGATTGGAGGCATATTCAGCCTGGGAGCGGGCGCGATGATCTTATCCTTCCTGGCAACGCATTTGACTGCCGCTGAATATGAGGCCTCCGTTTCACTGGCCATCTCCCCATGGCACGCAGGATTGGCCTTGCTGGCATGTTCCGTCATCGGCATAGCGGGCGGATACCTGTCACTGCTTAAGTACAGGGCAGTTTCCATCGTCAGTTTGATCAGGCAGACAGCCGGCGGTCAAACCACTTCCCGCGGAGCTTTGCCCATTTTCGCCTTTTTGATGTGCCTGGCCGCCATTGCCGTGCTGTGGCTGTGGCGCTCTCCCAATGGCCTTGCTGTTTATGTTTGCCTCGTGATTGTCATTTTCCTTTCCTTTTTGATGGCCTCCCCTTTCCTGTACGGTAAGTTCGCAGGCTTTGTAAAAATACTCGCGGGCAGTCTCGCCGGTTTCGTGAAAATTGTGTCCCTGTCCATACAAAATCAACGGAGCTTTCTGATTGGCGCAACGATCGTTTCAGTCATCGTGGCGACAACGGTCATGATACAAACGATACAATACAGCGATGAGGAAGGCAGCCGGATATATTTTGGCAGGTTCCAGTATGATCTGGAGCTGAGCTCGGATGGCTTGACCAGGGGACGTGCCAACCTCATGGAGCAGCTTCCCGGAGTCCTGGACGTTTGCACCAATTACTATTCAGGCAGCATTGATGTGAAGGGCAAAAGCATTTCCATCTACAGGGTTCACGGTGTCGATACGGGCAAGGCACCGCTGTTCATGGATTACGCGGTAAAAAGTTCCCAGTCCTTTCCTTTTGAGGCGTTGGAAAACGGGAAAAGCATACTGCTCACCCATACGCTGGGCAATATTTACGGCGTAGGCGAAAACGATACGGTTGTGCTGAAAATCTATGGATATGACGGCATATACAGGGAGGTTCCCTATAAGGTCATCGGTTTCTTTGACGACGAATACACGAAGCTTGGCCGGTATGCGCTCATCTCCCAAAGCAACTTTGCGGAGGATTTCAAAGCAAGGGAATACTCCTCCCTTTCCATTCGGACCAGCAATATGGATGCGGCTTCCCGCGCCATAGAAAGCGTCTGCCGGGACGAACAGTACACATTGACATCGGTTGCCGGAATGCAAAGCGAAGCGAAGGAAGAAAGCGGGCTGATCATCTCCGCCATGGGATGGATCTCTTCCCTTTCCGCTTTCACGGGCATTCTTGGCATGCTTTTTATCCTTATGCTCTCGCTGAAAACAAGAAACGGTGAATTGTCCATTTATTATGCCATGGGCTTTGAAAGGGGGAGCATCGCGAAAATGCTGTTTGCCGAAATGCTTCTGGCGGGCGTGGCAGGCGTGGTGTCCGGCTGCATTATAGGCGCGGTCATCAGCGGCATCGCGCTGCCAAGGCTGATCGACTCCCTGCAAATTGCCATGAGTATTCATTTCAGCCCGGCCATCCCCCTTCGCGCAAGCCTTTTCGGCTTGGGGATATGTGCTGCGTCAGGTGCCATAAGCTTGGCCGGCTTTATGAACACAACCATCATGGGAGGTTTACGGTGTGAATGATTTCATCATCGAGACGGCGGCCCTTTACAAAACCTACCGGAGCGGGGAACTGGAAACAGAGGTCTTAAAAGGGGTCGACATCAGGGTTGAAAAAGGGGAATTCTGCGCCATCATGGGACGGTCGGGCTCGGGAAAGAGCACGCTGCTGCACATTCTGGGAACGCTGGATACGCCTACAAGCGGTACGCTGACGCTCTTTGGGAAGGATGTGTCGAAGCTTACCGGAAAAGAAAAAGCCGTTCTTAGAAGAAAAAACATTGGGTTCGTTTTTCAATCCTTTTATCTGATTCCCGGATTGACGGTGTACGAAAACGTAATGATGCCCATGCTCCTGAACCGGTGCAAGGCCGATCCCGCAAGCCTTGACGCGCTTCTTGACACGGTGGGCCTGCTTGAAAGGAAGGATCACCGGCCTATGCAGCTTTCGGGGGGCGAGCAGCAGCGCGTGGCCATTGCCCGGGCGATATCCAACAACCCCGCGCTGCTGCTGGCGGATGAGCCCACAGGGAATCTTGACTCGCAAAATTCCCGGCAGATCCTTGACCTTATGCGCAGGATCAACCGGGAAAACAATGTCACCATTGTGATGGTTACCCACTCCGCGGAGCTGGCCGCTATCTGCGGCAGAGTAATCTATGTAAAGGACGGCCTGATCGCATGATGCATAAACCTTTCTTCAAGGGGATCCTGCTGACCCTGTTTATGGCTGGAGCCCTGGCCCTGGCAGGCTGTGAAAGCCGGGCTCCTGCATTGGATGATGCAGTGCCGGTATCGCAAAAGAGGTCCTTCACCACCTGCTTTGGAACTGTAAAGGCACGGGAAACCTATCCGGTCCGTTTTCCCTTTGACATTGAGATCCAGGAAGTAAACGTGCGTGTAGGTCAGGTGCTGTCGGCGGGGGATGTCCTGTTCCAGGCGGACTACAACAGCCTGGCGGCACAGCAGGCGGAAATCGACAATTTGCTGGCATCCCTGGAATTTCAAAAAGGCGGTTATGATTCCGGGCTTGAAACCCTCCAAAACGAATGGACGGTATGCAAAGCAGGAGCGGATCACTTTAGCGCAGCGGAAATCATGGGCCTGTTGAAATCCATTGCGACAACCAAGTCACGCACGGCAAAGCTCAATGAATACCGGCTTGCGCTGATGGAAGCCTTGGATCGTTACGGCTTGTTGATGCATTACCAGGACCTTTTAAGCTATGCCATGGCAAAGGACAAGTTCTATTTTGAACAGGCTAATCCCCTGCTTAAGCAAATGGAAAGTCAATTTGACGCGCGGCTTCCCGGTTTGCAAGCGCAGATCTGTGAAAGTGAGGCGAAGCTTACACAAACCGAAAATGATTTGATACCGGTACGAAAAACAGCCCAAGCGGTTCATGCTTTCCTTGCCGGCCAGCCCTATGGCCATATGAAGCTTGCGCAAAGCGGAAAGGTTTTACTTGCCGATTCCAGTTATTTGGTAGATACTATACATATATCCCCTCACACACCCGCCTATGCAGACGAGCCGGTGCTGGATTTGATCAAAATGGATTGCCTGGAAGCCGTATGTTATGTGGAAGAACAGCTTGTAAAGGAGATCCAGCCCGGCGCCAGCGCGCAGCTGTCCCTGTATTCGGACAGCACATCCATCGCATTGGGAACGGTATCCTTTGTATCCCAAAAGGCGATAGAGATAAACGGCGAGACGGTTGTGGAGGTGGTCATCTCCTATGAAGGGGATGGCTTCATGCCGGGATACAACATTGTAGCCAAAATTTCTCCCGGAGATTCCGAATAAGGATAGGAGCAATGGGTAGATGAACCCGCTTTCCAGCTTCAAATACTACCGCCGCCATAAAGGGAAGCTGTTCCTTTTGGTCATTCCCCTGTTTTTGAGCGTGTTTGTATTGTACTTGGTCCATATGATCATTTCATCGTATTACCAGGTAGAATACAATGCCTTTGTGGAAACACGCAAGTATTACACCAGCATCCAGGCAAGGGGCGGCCTGATCGATGCCAATATCATTAGTACCGTTCAAGGCAATGAAAACACGGATAAAGTCGTGCCATGCGTGCTGGGATATACTGAAATCAACGGAATCATTACCACCGTAGGGGTCCGGGTCTATCTGCTTTATCAAAACGATATAAAGGAGTTGATGACGCGGATGGGCCTTTCCCTCTCCTCCGGCCGCCTGCCCGAGCCTTTTGAAAACGAGGTGATCCTGCCTGAAGCGGTGATCAAAAACAAAGGCTTATCCCTGGGGGATATGATCGGCAGCGACATCGTTTCCCAGGAGAGGCTGGTAGGCAAGTATAAAATCGTTGGGACATTGAAAGGAAAAGCCCTTTGCGGCTTCGCTTCGCTGGAAGCATGGTGCAGGAGCATCGGTACGGAGGATCCGGAAGCGTACGGTATCCTGATCTATGCAAAAAAAGGACGGTTGGACGAGCTGAACCGGTATTTGAAATATCTGCCTATGACTGGAAACGACTTGAGCAGCCTTGACAGCAGCATAGCCGGGTATGCCGAATCCTCCCAAAACATTTATCTTCTGCTCAATGTCATCTATTGCTCTGTGCTGATCATCGTGTCCATATGCCTGGGCTTCTTTACGTATCTATTCTACCATGCCAGGCTGAAGGAGTTTGCAATCCTTCGTGTCATCGGTTATTCCAAACAGGTTATCCTCTTCCGGAATATTTATGAAGTGGCGCTACTCAACATATTGTCTTGGGCTGCAGGCGTTTCAGCGGCCGTCCTCACCGGCATATTGCTCAACGCCGCAGCCTTTTCAAGCGCGGGAACGCCGCTAAAATTGCTTGATGGCGAGACGCTTGTTTTATCCCTTTGCATTCCCATGCTTTGCATTGTTGCACAAACGCTCTCCATCGGGTTTTCCATCGGCAAAACGGATATGGTAAGCGTCGTCGAATTGGAAGGCGGGGATGCTCTATGAACATTGAAGCCCGTGAACTGTCCTTGATCTACGACGGTGACAAGGATGCCATGACTGTGGCCGTGGACAATGTGGATATCACCCTTGGCAAGAATGAAATGGTTGGGGTGATGGGGCCCTCCGGCAGCGGGAAAAGCTCGCTGCTATACCTTTTGTCAGGGCTCAAAAAACCTACTGCCGGATCTGTATTCTATGATGGGAAAGCGCTCCCGCTGTTGAACGAGCCGCAAATGGACCGCTTGCGCAGGGAATGCTTCGGCTTCATTTTTCAAAGGCACTTTTTAATATGGCATCTTACTGTCCTTGAAAATATCCTGCTTCCACTGACTTCCATATCCGATAAGGATATCAAAGAGGCATTATGCCTGATGGATGCCCTGGGGATGCGCAAGCATGAAAACAAAAGGACCGCCGAGCTGTCTGTGGGCGAGCGTCAGAAGGCAGCCATTTTGCGGGCGCTGATTCACAAACCGCAGATACTGTTTGCCGATGAACCAACCGCATCATTGGACATGGATACATCCTTGGCCGTGATGGAACTGATGAGAAATAGATTGCAGGATTCAGGGATGATCGTTGTAACCCACGATTACAAAATACTCAAGCATGCGGACAGGATTATTCATATGCGGGACGGAAGGATCATGACATGAAGCGTAAAGCATTGACCATGGCAGTCATCACTACCGTTTTATGGTCGGGCTCCTATATTCTCAACAAGCTTGCTTTTCAGGGGGGGATTGGGCCGCTGACCCTTTCCGGGCTGCGGTACCTGCTTGCCTCCCTTCTCCTGTTTTGCCTGGGAAGGGGAAAAAAGCAAGAGGGAAATCATGCCCTTTCACCGTGGATGGTCATCCTGCTTGGGGTATTGGGATATGCCGTTGCCCAGGGACTGCAATATGTTGGCCAATCCTACCTGACCCCCACCCAGTCCTCCCTGTTCCTCAGCGTCGGGAATACGGTGTTCGTGATACTCTTGGACATGGTCTGGCTTCGGGAGAATCAGTCAAAGTGGGACCTGGTCAAATTGCTGTTCCTGATATCCGGGATCTGCCTGTACTACTATCCTTGGGAGGCCGGGGGACTCTCTGGCGCCGGGATGCTTTTTATGGGATTGTCTTCTATCGGTTACGGATTGAACATGACGTTCAACCGCCGCCTTCTCACCACAAAACATATCGGTACCAGAGCGCTGGTTGCACAGCCGATGTTTGCCGGGGCGGTTATTCTGTTAATCGTTGGCCTGGCCGTTGAGGGAATGCCTGTCATAACGGGGAGGCTGCTGCTCATCCTTGCCTACCTGAGCTTCATCAGCGGTGCCCTGGGGTTTTATCTGTGGACCGGAAGCCAGCGCCATCTGACGGCATTTGAAAGCAGCAGCATCAACAACCTTATGCTCATTGAAATCGCGCTCATGGATTTTATTGTATTCAACCGCTCTTTCAGTATCCTCCAGATCATTGCGGTCCTCGTTGTTTTCGGATCGATCGTTTCCATTCAGAGCAGAAAAGCTTCCCGGTGAGTACCCAGCAGCATCACCTTATTCTGATGATTCCTGTGCAGGCTTTATTTTGCTGCCAAAATGTTCTATAATGATTAGGATTCAAGCGCAAAAACGTCATATGCCAGGAGGGAGACTATGGATGATGCCCTTGCCAAAAAGCTGATGCTGGACAAGTTTTCGAAAATCCTTTTGCAAAACAAACCGGAGGGAATCGCCGAGTTTGAAGGCCTCCAATGCGACACGGCTCCTTCGGGCCGCTATGACCTTGTATTCGCTTTTGTTTTCACTTTGGGCGAGATGGAAAATGTAATTCGCAAAACGGATCAAGACGGGCTGCTGAACGACGGCGGATACCTCTATCTTGCCTACCCCAAAAAGGGTAACAAGACGTATCCCGGACACATTGACCGCGACAGCATCTTCCCGCACCTTCATGTGAATGAGGATGACGGGTTGGTGGAAGGCACGTCGCTTAAGTTCTCAAAGATGCTTTCCTTCAATGATGACTTTACAGTCGTGGGCTTAAAGCGTTTAGCAAAAAAGGCTGACTTTAAAAGCCGGGTCAGCGCCTGTGTGGATGATTATATCGAAAAAATCCCGTCTCTTCGTGAAGCCCTGATGAACCGGCCTGAAATCCTTGCGCTGTACGATGCCCTGCCTTACGGTTACCAAAAGGACTGGGCACGGCAGGTGTATAGCGCCCAAACCGAAGCTACGCGTGAAAAGCGGCTTTTGGAAATGGCGGACATTCTCTGGGCAGGATATAAATCAAAGGACTTGTACCGCCAGGGCAAGAAGTGATTTATTCGGCCTGATATACATGAAGCGCATTTTGAGCCATAACCTTTGAAGCCGGGTGGGCACGGGTGGATAAAGAAATAACAAATGCATAAAGAGCGTCATATCCATGCTGATACCGCTGGTGATGACCGCAGCGCCGCTGTTTCCGCCGGTCCGGGAGGGGTGAAATAATACCGCATGATAAAACCCGATAACGGATATCGTCCGGAGCCGCACTATTATTCCGACCGGCTCAGGCGGAAGCTTAATCAAATCCATTCCTTGCCGGCAGTGATCATCGAGGCGACCTCCGGGTACGGCAAAACGACGGCGGTACGGGATTTTCTGGAGGCGCTTAAGCCATACTCCACCGCGGTTCATTGGTTCACGGCGGTGAGCGAGGCACCGGCGGTCAGCTTCCAGCGCCTTTGCCGCGTGCTTCATGATATTGACAGCCGGGCCGGGCAGCGCCTTATGAAGCTCGGGCTGCCCAACGCCGCCACGGTTGGAGAAGCCTGCGCTGCGCTGCGGTCCATTCAGTGCCATCAGGAAACGTATTTGACGCTGGACAACTTTCAATATATGCAGGAGGTACTTCCACAGGCCTTTCAGGCTGCCTTGCTTGATCACGGCGTAAAATCCCTGCATTTGATGCTCATCACACAGGCGCTCCCCGTTGGTATGCATAGCGACGCGATATGCCGCGGGGTGATGCATATCACTGCCGCCGATCTGCGCCTGAACGTAGAGGATGTCAGTAGGTACTCCGCCCTTTTGGGTATGGACATTTCCCTGGAAAACGCAGGTGCGGTCATTCGGTACACCGAGGGCTGGATGATTGCGGTCTATCTTGCGCTGCGTGCCTTGAAAGACACGGGCCAAATCTGCAATACGCCGGATATTCTCCTGCTGATGGAGCGCCTGGTGTTAAGTTCCCTCACGCAGGAGCAGCAAACATTTCTTTTGAAGCTTTCGCTGTTTGAGGCGGTCACGGCGCGGCAGGCGTGCGCGCTTTTAAAGGTGGAGGCGCTGCCGGAATACGCGCTTCATGCACTGCGCAGCCCGTTCATCCGCTGCTTGCCCAGGGAGGAGCGGTATGAGCTGCACCACATCCTGCAGGAGGTTCTTATCTCCAAGCGAAAAGAGCGCGGGCCATCGTTCGAACGCGAATGTTTGCTGGGCGCGGGCGATCTCTTAAGCGACGAGGGTGCGTTAGACAGGGCATTGCTCCTTTATGAGCAGGCCGGGGACGTGGAGCGCATGCTCAAGCTGGACCTTTCCCCGCTGGCCTTTGAGGACATCGGCGGCGAGCCCTTTTCCGCCGTCGCACTGCGGATCACAAGCCGCTGCCCGGAGGATCTGAAAAGAAGGAACCCCCTCTCCATGCTCCGCCTGGCGTGGCCGCTGTTGGCGGCGGGAGAGCTTAAGGTGTTTGACGATCTGCTGGAGGCAGTGTCGGCCACGCTTAACGGGGATGGATCGGAGGAGGGAGCGTGGCTTCGGGGGGAGTGGCTGCTGCTTGCCTGCTGGCGGCAGGCGCCGGACCTTCAAGCGATGCTTGATCTGGTAAAACGGGCCGAGCCGCTTTTTCATGGGCGCTGTTCGCGGGTGATCCTGCCCGGCGCGCCCTGGTATTTTGGAAGCATCTCCCAAGTTACTGCGTTCCATTGCGTCCCTGGCGAAGCGGACCGGGAGGCCTGTGAGCTGGAGGAGTTCCTGAAGGTCTATTCCAGGCTGACAAATGGCCACGGCAGCGGTGCGGACGCGCTTTTCAGGGGGGAGATTGCGCACTACCGGGGGAACCTTTCCGAGGCTGAAATCTTTTTGCATAAGGCCGGCTATCTTGCCGAGAGCTGCCGACAAAAAGTCATCCAGCTTGGCGTGGCGCTGCATCTGGCTGAGATCGCGGTGGAAAAGGCCGATATGGAGGGCTGGCAGCGGACGATCGCCGCCATGGAGCGCGCCGCCTCGGGGCAAGGTGACTTTGCGCTGCCCTCCACGGTGGACATGGTGCGCTCCCTCCTTTTCATTGAACTGGGGCATCAAAAGCGCATCACCCCCTGGCTGGAAAAGGGAGAGACGGAGGGACTCCCTCCGTCTATCAAGGGAAGTGCCCTGTTCATAAGGCTGAATCATCTCATGCACGAGGGCGAGTTTTTAAAGCTCGCGGGCATGGCGGAAGCCGGCCTTGCGATGCTCCGCCCTGCCGATCTCCTTGTGGAGACGCTGATTTCGCTCCAGGCCGGCGTGGGCCATTTGTGGACGGGCAACACCGCCCGCGCACAGGCGTTTTTGCGACGCGCGGCCGAAAAATCCATGAGCGACGGCTTCGTCTACCTGCTTGCCGTCTACGATCCGATGCTGAAGGGTTTGCCGGAAAAACTGATCCGGGCTCAATATCCGGAGCGCTTGACTAGGTTTTTGGAAATCAAGTTGCGCTTTTTGACAGGCTATACAAAACTGCACTCCGGCATCGCCGCAGCCGATCTGCCGCTTGACCTCACCGCCCGCGAACGCGAGGTGGCGCTGCTGGCCGCATCTGGCCTTCGCAACGGCGAGATCGCAAAAAAGCTCGGCGTATCCGAAAACACAGTACGGGCTCATCTTCGGGCCGTCTATCAGAAGATGGACATTGACCGCCGAGCTAGGCTTGCCGAAAAGTTGAGATAGCCTGTGGGGAAATTTACCAAATATAGTCCATATGGACGATGCGCAAACGCAAATCCCATTCTACAATGCGTGTAGAGTGGGATTTTTATGTGGAAGCGGAAAACCGTACTGGAAAGGGGAAGGGACGATGCGCGGGATGTGGCTGAAATGGATGCGCCTTCTGCTGGGAGGCATGCTGGCGATGGTTCTGATAGGAGGGGGTATCGCGTTCGCCAACAGGATTTATACGGCATGTCCGGGCTGTAATGCTGTAACCAGCGTAGACTGCGTATATATCAACAACACTGCCCACAGGTGGGGCGGCTGCCTTAATCTGGATTGCGTGTATCATGACGGCACAACTGAATCCCACGTAAAGAGCAGCGTCGTATCAAGCACCGCCACCTGCTTTTTTAGCGGGACGATCACGTACCACTGTGATGTGTGCGACAGCAACTTTACCGAAACGGGAAAGGATCCGACCAAACACCACGGGAGCCTTGTATATACCGGGCGGGTGGAGCCGGCCCACACGATGTACGGCCGCACCGAATTCTGGTACTGCGGCTACTGCAACAAGTATTTCAGCGACGCGGCGGGTACGGCGGAGACTACGTATATGGCTTGCTACCTCCCGCCGCTGGGGCATGACGCCAATCTGCCCTGGTTGTCAACCAGCACGGAGCACTGGAGGGTATGCTCCTGCGGAGAGCAGTTCTTAAAGAACCCGCATCAACCGGGCCTTGCCGCGACCTGTGTGGTGCCGCTGCGCTGTCTCGTATGCGACTATGTAATCACGCCCGCGCTGGGGCATGATTTTGAGACCGAATTCACAGTTGACTTGACCCCCACCTGTACAAGGCAAGGCATAAAATCCCAGCACTGCACAAGATGTTTTGCAAAGCAAAACGAAACGGCCATCCCGGCCTCCCATACGCCGGGGCAGCCCGCCACTTGCACAACGGGGCAGCTTTGCACCGTCTGCAGTCAACAACTCGTATTCCCGCTGGGACATACCGGCGTGATCAATCCCGCCGTTCCGGCCACCTGCACGCAGAGCGGACTCACGGCAGGCAGCGACTGCTCCCGCTGCGGAGAGGTTCTCGTACCGCAAACCGTCACCTCCGCGCTGGGGCATAACTTTCAGCTCGATGTGACCCGTAGCGTCGCGCCTACCTGCACAGCCGAGGGCAAGAGGGCCTATACCTGCACCCGCTGCAGTGCCGCCAGCGATCAAACGCTCACGGCGCTGGGCCATAACGAAGTGGCCGATCCCGCCGTTCCGGCCACCTGCGTACAGAGCGGGCTTACGGCGGGCAGCCACTGCTCCGTCTGCAGGGCCACTCTCATTCCGCAGACCGTCATCCCCGCGCTGGGGCATGACTTTGAGAACGAATTCACAGTTGATGTGCCCAACACCTGCTCGAAGGCAGGCAGCAAATCCCAGCACTGCAAAAGATGCTGGGCGAAGCAAAACGAAATGGTCATCCCGGCCGCCCATACGCCAGGCCAAGCCGCCACTTGCACGACGGGGCAGTACTGTACTGTTTGTAACTATCAAGTCACACTCAAGCTGGGGCATAACTTTCAGCGCGACGCGGCCCGGGACGTTGCGCCTGCTTGCACCGCCGGGGGTATCGAAGCCTACGCCTGTTCCCGCTGTGACGCCACCAGCGATGCGGCACTCTCCGTGCTGGGGCACGATTATCGGCGCGACGCGGCCCGGGACGTTGCGCCTACCTGCACCGCCGGGGGTATCGAAGCCTATGCCTGTTCCCGCTGTGACGCCACCAGCGATGCGGCACTCTCCGTGCTGGGGCACGATTATCGGCACGATGCGGCCCGGGACGTTACGCCCACCTGCACCGCCGGGGGCATCGAAGCCTATACCTGTTCCCGCTGTGACGCCGCAAATGATAGGTCACTCTCCGCGCTGGTGCATACCGAAGTAACCGACCGTGCCGTTCCGCCCACCTGCACGCAAAGCGGGCTCACGGCGGGCAGCCACTGCTCCGTCTGCAGCGCTACCCTCGTTGCACAGACCAATGTCTCCGCGCTGGGGCACGATTATCAGCGCGATGCGGCCCGGGATATCGCGTCCACCTGCCTGGCCGGGGGCGTTAAGGCCTATACCTGTTCCCGCTGCGGCGCCGCAAACGATAGGTCGCTCTCCGCGCTGGGGCATACCGAAGTAACCGACCCCGCCGTTCCGCCCACCTGCACGCAAAGCGGGCTCACGGCGGGCAGCCA
>JAEZQK010000021.1 GCA_023413135.1 Bacillota bacterium | reverse complement strand
AGCCAGGATCAAACTCTTGTGTTTAATCCTATCCATCTCTATCTTGGAGTCCTCCCTGTGGTTCCCCACTTGAAGTTTCCCTCGACAAAGTGAAAACTCATTCTTAGAATCGACTGTCGATTTCTTTCTTCTTCTTTAAGTCTTTTCGACTCTGTATCGTTTTCAAGGTTCAGTGCCGCTTGAGGCGACGTCCGTTAGTCTAACACAGCGCATACACCTTGTCAACCCATTTTTCACGATAAAAATCACTTTTTTTTGATTCAATTTTTTCCACGTACATTCCAGTTTCGTTGACTGATAACGTTCGGAAAAATGCTTGATTCACCTTGTTTTTTTGCATTCGCCAAGTTTTTGTTCGTTCTTCGGCTGAATACTCATCCGTCTTGGGATACAATGTGTATAGGAAATAAACGTCTCCCTTGGCGTAAGCCAAAACCGCAGTCAAGCTGATGACTTATGCCAAAGCAGGTCATTGGCTTTCTTTATAATAAGGAGGTGTTTATATGCGTACTTGCTTTATTATAGGCGCAGGGGGTCTATACATTGCGTTAAGCCTGATCCTGGTCATTGGCGCGACCCTGTTCGGGAAGAGCCTTTCGGCTTAAGAACAAGCAAAACACAGTACGCTTAGAGCGTTGTTGATTGACAAGCGGGTCTCGTATTGTATAATGATAAAAACACGAACCGAATGGGTCCGTTTAAAAGGAGGCAAGCTTAAGTGGCTAAAGTAACTTTTCAGGCCGAGCTATGCAAGGGCTGCGGCCTGTGCGTGGACGTGTGCCCGCGCAAGATACTTATTTTATCAAAAAAAGAAGTCAACAGCCGCGGCTATCACCCGGCGGAGTGCACGGATCAGGCGCAATGCATCGGCTGTGCATTTTGTGCCAGAATGTGTCCCGATGTGGTAATCACGGTAGAGAAATAGGAGGCGGTTACATTGGCTCAGGAAAAAATGTTGATGAAGGGCAACGAGGCAATCGCAGAAGCCGCCATCCAGGCGGGCTGCCGGTTCTTTTTTGGTTATCCCATCACGCCGCAAAACCAAATTCCTGAATACATGTCCCAGCGCATGCCCAAGGAAGGCGGCTGCTATCTGCAGGCAGAAAGTGAAGTGGCGGCCATCAACATGGTCTATGGTGCAGCTGGGGCCGGGGCCCGCGTGATGACATCCTCCTCCAGCCCGGGGATCAGCCTGAAACAGGAAGGCATCAGCTACATCGCAGGCGCCGAGCTTCCCTGCGTGATCGTGAATATGGTGCGCGGCGGCCCGGGCCTTGGGTCCATTCAGCCCGCCCAGAGCGATTACTTCCAAAGCACCCGGGGCGGCGGCCATGGCGACTACCGCATGGTGGTGCTGGCTCCGGCCTCCGTGCAGGAAGCCGTCGAACTGACCCAGCTTGCCTTTGACATTGCCGACCGCTACCGCAATCCTGTCCTGGTCATGGGCGACGGCCTCATCGGCCAGATGATGGAACCGGTGCAGATGCCCGATTACACCCCCGCCGCCGACCTGAAGGAAAAAACCTGGGCTGCAGGTTTAGGTCACGAGCGGGCGATAATCAACAGCTTGTTTATTGATCCCGTTATTCTGGAGAAGCACAACCTGAAGCTTCAAAAGAAATATGACCTGATGACGCAAAACGAGGTCCGGGTGCAGACCGAGCTGACCGAAGATGCCGATTACATCCTGGTCGCCTACGGTACCACCGCCAGGGTTGCAAGAAGCGCCATGCGAAAATTAAGGGCGGCGGGCATGAAGGTCGGCCTCATCCGGCCCATCACCTTGTGGCCCTTCCCCGAAAAGACTATTGCGGAAGCTGCCAAGCATGCAAAAGCATTCCTCACCGTGGAAATGAGCCTGGGCCAGATGGTGGAGGATGTGCGCCTGGCGGTAAACGGCTTAAAGCCTGTGCACTTCTTCGGGCGCACCGGCGGCATAGTGCCCACCGTGCGGGAAGTACTGGAACAGCTTCAAAACATCAGCGGGGAGGGAAAGTAAATGGCGGTTGTCTTTGAAAAAACAAAAATGCTCACTGACAAGCCCATGCACTACTGCCCCGGCTGCACCCATGGCATCATTCACCGGCTGGTGGGGGAAGCCATCGAGGAGCTTCACATGCAGGACAAGGCCATCGGCGTGGCGCCGGTGGGCTGTGCGGTGTTTGCTTACGATTACTTCAATTGTGATATGATGCAGGCCGCCCATGGCCGGGCTCCGGCAGTGGCTACCGGCATCAAAAGGGTGCATCCCGGTCACATGGTTTTCACTTATCAGGGCGACGGCGACCTGGCCTCCATTGGCGCAGCGGAGATTGTTCATGCCGCCACCAGGGGCGAAAAGATCACCGTGATCTTTGTGAACAATGCCATCTACGGCATGACCGGAGGCCAGATGGCCCCCACCACCCTGCCGGGGCAGGTGACCACCACCTCTCCCTATGGCCGGGACGTGGACCATTGCGGCTATCCCATCCGTGTCAGCGAAATGCTGGCCACCCTGGATGGCCCCGCCTACATCGCCCGGGTTTCCACCCATGATGTCAAGCATATTCTGGAGGCCAAGAAGGCCATCAAAAAGGCGTTCGAGTTGCAAGCCCAGGGCAAAGGGTTCACATTGGTGGAAGTCCTCTCCACCTGCCCCACCAACTGGGGCATGACGCCCAAGGAAGCCTTGAAGTGGCTGGAAACCAACATGATTCCCCAGTATCCTCTTGGCGTGAAAAAGGAGGTGGGCTGACATGGAGGCCCAATTCCTGATTGCGGGATTCGGCGGCCAGGGCATTTTGCTCATCGGCCAATTGATGGCCAAGGCAGCCATGCATGAAGGCAAAAACGTAAGCTGGATGCCCAGCTACGGCCCGGAAATGCGGGGCGGCGAAGCCAACTGTGCCGTGGTTATAAGCGACGAGCCTATCGGCAGCCCCCTGGTAACAGAGCCGCCCGTGGCCGTCATCATGAACCTGCCCTCCCTTACGAAATTTGAGCCCACCATGGAGTCCGGCGGCTTGCTTTTGTACAATACTTCCCTGATCGATGCCGCGCCCCAGCGCAAGGATACAAAGATCCTGCCCATTCCCTGCAACGACATCGCGGAAGCCTTAGGCAACAGCCGCGTGGCCAATATGGTCATGCTGGGTGCCATCATTGCCGCCACAAATGCCATCAGCCTGGACAGCGCCATGGATGCCCTGAAAGACGTCTTCGGCGAAAAAAAAGCCGACCTTCTGCCACTCAACCGCAAAGCCATGGAAGCCGGCATGGACGCCGCCCGCAAGGCGATGTAGGGAGATATACGAATAAACATCATGCGGGGAGGGCCTCTTTTGAAAAAGAAGCCCTCCCCGCACCCCTCCCAGAAAACTTCATTAGGGATATCAACATATGCCGCATTGGCCACTACTCAAGTAACAGGAGTGGCGGCCCTGATGCTATCGCCTGAAGTCAAGCAGCAATGATTTTGTGCGCGAAGCGCACCGACAAAATTGGCGTTTGAAGGGGGTGCAGGGGGAGGATCAAGACTCCCCCGCCCCTTTCTGGTTCTCTTTCGGGACGAAAGAGAACGAAAACCCTTGTCACAGGCCAGTTGCTTGCAACTGGCCGAGGTATCGCCTTTTAGCAGCCGTCGTAATACACTGCAATCGGCGCGCTGCTATTGAAAAACCGCCTCCGGCTCCGTTCCCTCATACACTAGATGCTGATCCCTTGGTTTCCGCCAGTTCATCAATATCACCCGGCCTGACAGCGGATCGCTTACCAGCACCTCATCCCCACGTACGCTGAGCGTGCCGGGCAGCCCAAAACTGTCGGACCGCCACACCACCGCCTTTTGACGAAGCGAGGCTTTCGCCAGTGTCCCCACAGACCCAGCCAGCACTGTGCCATCCGGCAGCGTCTGCAGCGCCCCGGGCAAGCCCGGCAGCATCACCACCTCCTCCATAATCGACCTGTTGCCGGCGATAAAGCCCAGCAGTGTTTGCACTTCCCCGTCCTCCACAGCGCACAGCACTGCCAGGCCGCCTTCCACAAAAGCCGCCTGACATGCAATACCGGGTACGGAGATGCGCCGGTACAAATTCAGGGATGGCGCCTGGAACAAGAGCACTTCCCCCGCCGCGCCCCCGGCTACAGCCACCAGCTTGCCGGTGGGATGCACCTGCACGCTTCGGGGGTATACCCCTGCGGCATTACCGTACAAAAGCTCCCCTGTCGCCGCAGCCACCGTATGCAGACTGTCCGCCTCACCGCTTAACAAATACAGCCATCCCCCGTCCGGGGACGATTGCATACATTCCAACCCCGGCGGAGCGGGAAATTCCCCTTCCGCCTTCCAGTCCCCCTCCCAATAAATAAACCGCTGCACCACATCCCGCTTTTTGCAAGCGCAAAAAAGCTTTGTCATCGCCGGGCAGGGTGCATGCGGCAAGGCCAGGGCACAGGGAATTTGCCGGAAGTCATCCCGGCTCCACAAAAAAAGACCCAATTCGCTATCGGCAATCCAAATGACAGGTTGCATGCGCCGCGCCCCTTCATCTCCCCTTCAGGGTCTTATGCTGCATTTTATGAGCATGAGGCCGGCGGGGTGCGCGCAGAAAGAAAGGACGGCGCATCTTTGAGAATCTTGAAGGAATCAAGTGCCCGGCCAAAGAATGTTTCTTTGTTTTATTTATGAAAATCGGAGGTAGAATATGTTTCTTTATAAAATGCGCGGCACCTGCGCAAAACAAATCCAGTTGGAAATCACCGATGGCGTCATCACCGCCTGCAGTTTTACAGGCGGCTGCTCCGGCAACAGCCAGGGTCTAAGCCGGATGGTCATCGGTCAGAACGCTCTGGAGGTGGCCCATCGTTTGGCCAACATCCCCTGCCAGGGCAATACATCCTGCCCCGATCAATTGGCCAAAGCCATCCTGGCCTATATGGAGCAAGCGGCGCAATAGGAACGCTTGCTTGTAATTTCAAGGGATTATGATAAAATAAGGACAAACACCAACTTGCCAAAGGAGCCTCACATTTTGACGGATATCAGCAACCTGGAATTTTCCCAATTGGACCTAAGCCGGGAAATACTCAAGGCCGTGGAGAAAATGGGCTTCACCGAAATGACCCCGGTGCAGCAAAAAACCATTCCCGTCATGATGGCCGGCCAGGACATTATCGCCCTGGCCCCTACAGGTACGGGCAAGACGGCCGCTTTTGGCATCCCCATGCTGGAATATATTAGCTTGACCGACCAGCGCATCCAGGAGGTGGTGCTCTGCCCCACCCGGGAGCTGGCCTTGCAGATCGGAGAAGAGCTTTCCAATTTGGCCGCCTTCATCCCGGAGATACGCATCGCCGTACTGTATGGCGGGCAGCCCATCGCCAAGCAAATGACGCAATTAAGGCGCAAGCCTCAAATCATCATAGCCACGCCGGGGCGCATCCTGGACCATATGCACAGGGGCACCGTAAAACTTACTTATGTGCATACCATGGTGCTGGACGAAGCCGATGAAATGTTGAAAATGGGCTTTGTCAAGGACGTGACCAAAATCATTGAGGCCACGCCGCCCAACCGGCAGTTGGTAATGTTTTCCGCGACCACCAACCCGGATGTAATGACCATCGCCTGGAAGTTCCAGCACGATGCGGTGGAGATCACCATACCCGCCACAAAGGAAAACCGGCCTCAAATCACCCAATACGTCATTGCCAGCCAGCGGGAAAAGAAATACGATCATCTATTATATTTGCTGGATGCCAACGTGTACCATCGGATCATGATCTTCTGCAACACAAAAGATATGACCCAGCGTCTTTCCACCAGGCTTCAAAAGGCCGGGTACAATGCGGACTGCATTCACGGCGACATCAAGCAAAGCCAGCGCAATGCCGTGATGCAATCCTTCCGCAAAGGCAAAATTGAAATCCTCGTAGCTACCGATGTGGCCGCCCGGGGCATTGATGTGGACGACGTGGAAGCCGTGATCAACTACGATCTGCCCAACGAAAATGAATACTACCTCCACCGCATCGGCCGCACAGGCCGGGCCAAAAAGCACGGCGTATCCTTTTCCCTGGTACCCTTTGCCGACAGCATCCGCATGGATGAAATTCTCCGTTACTTAATCGCCAAGCCTATCCCCCTGCGCTTTGACGAAATGGGTGTTCTGGTAGGGGACGGCGGAGAGCCGTTCTTTGAGAACATGTAAGGTTATTTACACCACATACAATATGCGCATATCCCCCAGGTAACGTTGGATCTCTTCCCGCAAAAAAGCCTCCCCCTCCCTACGGATATCATCCTTATAACAGTATTTCCCCCGGCCCCTTCCTGTCATCAGGGAGGGGTCGTACAGTTCCGGCGCTTTGGGAAAGGCCTCATTGTTGATGGCCCGGTGTACAAAGCTGTAGGTCATGAAAATAGCCTCAATGAACAGCGATTTTTTAGCTTTGGCGTTTAAGCCCTCCGCCAGTTGGGCCAAAAGCTCCCGGTACCTGGCTTGCCAATCCTCCACCAAAATGACCGGCGCAATGAGCAGCCCAACCGGGTATCCAGCGTCGCAGACAGCATTCAGCGCCCGTATCCGGTCGTCAAGAGGTGAGGTGCCCAGTTCGATTTTTGATATGATCTCTTTGGGATTGACGCTCATGCGGACGATGATCCTTCCCCGGTGGTCAAGGGACAATACCGGCTCCACCATGTCAAACTTGGTGGGAAAAGTCAAAAAGCCCCGCTCCGCCCTGGCAAAGGTCTCAATGGTCCAGGGCAGGTTCTCCGTTATGGTGTTCTCCAGTATCAGGTCGCTGTTGCTGCCGATTTCAAAGGTCAGGTCCCGGCCGGCTTTATCCGCCATTTTTAAAAGCTTGTCCATCATCTGCTCCCGGTTGACAAACACCCGCAGATAAGAGCACTTGTTGTAATTGCACACCAGGTAGCAATACAGGCACATGGCGCTGCACCCCGAGGAGGTGTAAGGCACCAGGTAGTCGGATACCTTATGGTTTTCCACATACTTGTGGGTCTTGCGCACGCCCACCACAAGGTGCTGCTTCATGCGCCCGAATTCCTTGTTTTCCTGCCCGCGCATGCAGGGGATGTTGTTGTGGCTGTCGATAGGAACCCACGGAGCATGCTGATATTTAGCCTTCAGAAATTCCCCCAGCGGGTACAATAGCGCGTCCGGTTCATAATAAACGGCGTCGGGAAACATGTGTGTCACCTCCCGGATAGTATGAAGGTTGCAAAAGCCCGCTATTCCAAGGGATTTTCAGTTGCAGGATCTGCGGAATATGGGCATTAAATCTCCCGACGATTGCGCCCAGGATGCCAGGCTGAAGCGGGCGATTGATAATCGCCCCTACGACGAAAAGAGTATATTGGCTTTTCTTCCGGCTCCCATATGCTCCGGCAGTGAAGTCAATAAACAAATTGCGTTGTAGGGGCGATTACCAATCGCCCGCCTGTATCGCTTACTATGCGTACCGCTTTTTCAGGGCACTCAGTCCAAGGGCCTTATCAAAATCAGCGGCGTCAATTCATCCCCCTGGCCGGAAGGGTTGTCCCGCAAGGCATCCTGCAATTCCTCATCGGAAAGCGGCATGTTGGAGGACTTGCCCAACTGGTCCCTCTGGATATCGTTAGCGTCCATCAGCACCACGGGGATGCCCGTATCGCGGCTCAGTTTTTCGCACAGCTCCTGAGCGTTCGGGGGATTGATCAGCGCCAGCTGCTTGTACAGGTCAAAGCTGGAGCGGAAATAAAACCCGTCGATGCCGCCCACGCCCTTGCCGCATACTTTGTAGAACACGCCATGGACGCCAAAGGGCCTGGTGATGGCGCTCAAAAATGCCGCCAGCAAAACCCTGGGCAGCCCGCACATATCAATGACCAGTTGCAGTTTATACGGTTCGTGCATACCTACGCCCGTATGGTTGATGCCCGCAAAGCGCCACAGGAAGTTGGCCCAGAAGCCGGGCTTTACCTCATCCTTGGTCTTTACGCTTTCCACGCACATGCACATGACCTTGGCGCCAAAAGAAAGCACATCCCCGGGCTGGGACAGGGGCAAAACATATTTGCGTACCAATTCCGCCTGGCTTTCGCCCCGCTGGACAAAATGCGTCTGGATGGCAAACCGGTCATACTTGCGCCCATTTTTACCCGTAATGGTGCCCCGGTCAAAATAGACGATGCCGTCCTTCTCCCGCCGCTGGTTGTCCAGGTTGCGGGATGCGATAATGCCCATGCCGCCGTCCTCCCATTGACATCAAACTTTGGCCCATTGTACTATGGAAAAGATACGTTGTCAATTTTCAGGGTGTGTCACTCCCCTTCGATTCATACGTTTTTTTCAAAAAGTGCAGGCAAATAAAAAAAGAACGGGCCCTCCCGTCCTTTTTTCATGAATCCTGCGGCTATGCAGGCAACCGTGCAACCGAATCTTTGCTATTTCTCTCGGCTTTTTACACCTTCCGGTGTTGCGCCCGCATCCTTTGGAAAGGAGAGATGCTGCGCGGCCCCAATTCAACCGGCAGCCTTTTTGGGCTCCGCCGCCTCCCGAAACAGCTTGCATTGCAATTCATCCAGCCGGCGTCCCAGCTTAACGGCTTCCTCCAGCTTGCCCTGGATATAGCAATTTTCCATCTTCCATCTCATTAGCTTCTCTTCGTTCCTGATATCCGCTTCTCTCATATGCTCGCCTCCTCTGGAATTAACAGGTACTGGTATACAACATATAGTGTTACCTCTCCTCTCCACGTACAGCATAAACCGTATTTCGCCGCATTGCAACAGCGAAAGCAGGGAGCTTTTGTCGAAGACTGTCATGTTTCAAAATATTAACAAAAGTGATAGCATTTTTCGCTCGATTTTATGCGTACTGCCATCTGTGTTCAAAAAAGCTTCTATTTTAGTACGAAAAAACATATGATTGTTATGGAAAATATGTTAAAATAGCATCGAAACGGCAAGCAGGCACAATCTATTGATTAAATGGAGGAACTGGCATGTACGATTTCAGTTACATGAATCCAATGTACAATGCGGTAGGCGGCATGGCCGTGGTATTCGTTCTTTCCATCATCGCGGCAGTTGTCATGGCTGCAGTTTTCCTGCCCAAATCCAAGCAGGATTCCTATACCGGTTTTTTGAAAGAGCTGTATGATTTCCTTCATTTCAAAAAATTCTGGCTTCCCTCTCTGATCCGGTTCATCTATCTGTTCATCTTCTGCTATGCCATCATCGGCGGGCTGTATATGATGTTCGCCGTCAACTTCTTTGCAGGATTGGGCATTATGATCGGCACACCCTTGGTTTCGCGCCTGATCATTGAAGGGTTGTTCATTTTGTACAGCATCCGGGACGAACTGGTCCGCATCCGTCAGCACCTAGAGGGTGAGAAGGATCAGGAATAGCTTGCAATCGTGCCTGGGCCATAGTATAATAGTCCCCACAACGCAATGAAGGGCAGCCGCCTTGGTTTCCGCTTTTCAGAGAGCGCTTCACTGGTGCAAGGAGCGCAGGCGGGTCCTGGGTTTCCCGGCCTGGAGCATGCGGCCAATCCCCGCCGGTTTGCCCCCGATACAGGGCCTCAAGGTGGGCGCTTGTGCGCCAAGCCGGGTGGTACCGCGAAGCAAGCTTCGTCCCTGCATTCATTAGCAGCGGCGGGGCTTTTTTATACCCGTCCGCAACGAGGAGGGTTATTTTTGGCCAAGGGAAAAAACCAGGAGTTTGTGCAGCACATTACGCCCAGGGATGTGGACTTTTCCCAATGGTATACCGACGTGATCCTGCAGTCGGAGTTGGTGGATTACGCGCCCGTCCGTGGCTGCATGATCGTGCGGCCTTACGGTTACGCCATCTGGGAGCGCATCCAGCAGGAGATGGACACGCGCTTTAAGGCTACCGGCCATCAAAACGTGTATATGCCTATGCTCATCCCCGAAAGCCTTTTGCTCAAGGAAGCCGAGCACGTGGAGGGCTTTGCCCCGGAAGTAGCCTGGGTCACCCAGGGAGGCAGTGAGCCGCTGACCGAGAGGCTTGCTATCCGCCCCACCAGCGAAACCATCTTCTGCGCTATGTACTCCAAGTGGGTGCAGTCCTGGCGCGATCTGCCCATGAAGTACAACCAGTGGTGCTCCGTCATGCGCTGGGAAAAGAGCACAAGGCCTTTCCTGCGCACCAGTGAATTCCTCTGGCAGGAGGGCCACACCATCCATGCCACGGCGGAGGAAGCCCAGGAAGAAACGCTTCAAATGCTGGAAGTTTACCGGGAGGTAGCTGAAAAAGAATTGGCGCTGCCGGTATACGTGGGCCGCAAGAGCGACAAGGAAAAGTTCGCCGGAGCCCAGGCCACCTATTCCATGGAGGCCATGATGCAGGACGGCAAGGCGCTGCAGGCCGGCACCAGCCACAACTTTGGCACAAACTTTGCCGAGGCCTTCGACATCAAGTACCTTAGCAAAGACGGGCAATTGACCTATGTGCATGAAACAAGCTGGGGCACTTCCACCCGCCTGATCGGCGCCATCATCATGACCCATGGCGATGAACGCGGGCTTAGGATGCCGCCTCGCATTGCGCCCGTCCAGGTGGTCATCGTGCCTATTGCTGCCTACAAGGGTGGCGTCAACGAGGCCTGTGAAAAGATCGCTGCAGATCTGAAGGCCATTGGGCTGCGCGTGACACTGGATGACCGGGACACCTACAGCCCTGGCTACAAGTTCAACCACTGGGAGCTGCGCGGTGTGCCGCTGCGCCTGGAAGTCGGGCCCCGTGACCTGGAAAAGGGACAGGTACTGGCCTGCCGCCGGGATACCTTTGAGAAGGTTGAACTGCCCATGGACAGCCTGACGGAAAATATCCCCACGCTTTTGCAGAATATTCAGGATACGCTCTACGCCCAGGCCAGAGCTTTCAGGAATGAGCGCACCCACGAAGTGCACAACATGGAAGATCTGGCCAAGGCCGTTCAGGTTGGTTTTGCCAAGGCCATGTGGTGCGGCCATCAGGAATGCGAGGATAAGGTCAAGGCTGAGTTGAACGCTACCAGCCGCAATATGCCCTTTGACCAGACGCCCATCGGCCATAACTGTGCCATCTGCGGCAAGCATGCCGACAAGGTCATGTATTTCGCGAAAGCGTACTAACCAGGGGACTCTGTCCCCCGGATCCCTGCCAAAGGCTCCAGAACACCGCCCCCGCCAGTGGCGGATATGGGCGGTGTGGAGGAGGCTGGCGAAACGAGCAATGCGAACGGTAGTGAGCAGTGCGACGATTGAGCCAGATGGAACTAAAATTCCTTAGGAATCCCAAATTTGGGAAATATCGAAGATGCAATTTCAGAGCCCCGATGTCCATACAGGCATCGAGGCTCTGATTTGTTTACATTTTACCGGCCTTTGAGCGGCGCATCCTTCCAGCTTACAAGCCGGATCCCTTCTGCTCTGATCAGCGCATGGAACTCCGGCTCCATCAGCAGCCGGTATTCCCATTCCCGCTTTTGCCATTCGGGCGTCCGATTGCGAAGCTCTGGGTCAGGCAGAGAGGGGTGCATAAAAAGCTCCGTCACCCCGCTCTTTAAGTCTTTTATCTCCCGAAAATAATATTCCCGAAGATTTTCATAGCTGCCGATCTGCTTGACAGGATAAGGATTGGTAAGCATGTCGTCCGGCAGAAGCACCTTATGCAAATCCGCCAGCACAACGATCACCCTGTGGGCTGCACGGATCGCCTTTGAGGGCTTAAAACCCAACTGCCTTTTCAGGAAGAGGCCGCTTCTGGGAAAGCGGAAGGGCAGGCGGTATTTTCGGCACAGGCGGAATGCGTTGAGAAAAAACAGCCTCCCGTTCATCCCGTACAAGGTGCCCCCATGGCTGTCGGCATGGTCTATTCGGATGTCCCGTTTCAGAACCGACAGCGCCTGGGCGTCAAGCTCCCTGGTAACCTCCCTGGACCGGGCCTTTCGGGCTTTAAGTCCCCCGTCCGCCGGCAGCACTCCCCGCGCAAGGAGGGAGGGGATCTCATCCTTATCAGCCGCGCAGGAAAAAGGCTCCTCCTGCCACTCGGAGTACAGCGTCCAATGGACGCCTACCGGAAGCCCGTTTTCCAAAGCGAAAACAACCGCGTCCAAGGCGCAGGATGCGGATGCCAGCAGCGAAGCGGATGTGATCCGCCTTTGTGCAAACAGCCGGCTAACAGCCTCATTTACGCTTGGACACAGGCCAAAATCATCGGCATTGATGATCAAAAAGCGCTCCGCCATCAGTGGACCTCGGCCTTATCCTCTTTAAAGTTCAAAACCCAGGAGAACAGGCAGCTTACCGCCATGGCCATTGCCGGGAAAAGTGTCAGCATAAACCTGGCGGCGCCGCCGGGGTTGGGGCCTGGAATCTCGCCGCTTTCAAAGCCATACAGCATTGCTGCCAGCAGCACCCCCAGGCTCACAAACAAACCGCTCAGCCTGTTCAGGACCCCCATGGCCGAAGAATAGATGCCTTCCCGGCGCAGGCCATATCTGCGCGTGTCCTCATCCATGATCCTGGCGCCGATCAGATCCATGGTGGCCATAACGCCGGCCATGCCGATGCCCACAAAAGCGCTGGCGGCAACTGCCCCGATGAGGCTGTTCATAAAATATAAGGGAAGGAATGATATGCCCAGCAAAATCAACGCACCGCGCCAGGTGTGCATCAGAGAAAAGCGGCGGACCATAAAGGCCCAGAGCGCCATGGAGGCTACTGCCAGCAGCAGCACAATGCCCTGCAACATCATGGTAGCCACGCTGTCAAGTTGGAGGGAGTATCTTACAAACAAGGGAACGGACTGCATGACCATCGCCATGGCCGCGCTGTAAAAGGCGTTGCACAGCCCAAAGACCCAGAAAAGGGGATTGGTCGCCAAAGCCTTCAGGCTGCCCCATAGAGGCGGCTTTTTTGTTTCCTGAACATGCATATCCTCCCGGCAGCCCGTAGCGCAAAACAGGATGACCGCCACTGCCAGCACGCTGTAGATGATGGCCGTATTGGCATAGCCAAGCGCTCCGGCCACCACGGGGGTCAGTGCCAGGCTGATCACCATGGCTACCAATTGGAAGGCCTGCCGCATGGCATTCGTCTTTGCCCGTATAGCCTCGCCATGGAACAGCTCCGGGAACAGGGCGCCATAGTTGGCGTTGATCAGGGAATCCAGCGTACCGGTCAGGATATACGTCAGCAGCATGTATACAAACAGTGCCCCTTCCCCCTTAAGCGCCGGGGGATTGTAAAACAGAATGAAGGCCAACGCCAGCAAGGGCGCACCCAGGATCAGCCATGGCCGCCGCCTGCCCCAGCGCGTTCTGGTCCTGTCGGAGAAAAAGCCGTACACCGGATTGTCGATGGCATCCACAAAGGTGTACAGGAACAGGATCAGCGCATAGTGGGAGGTGCTTAGCCCCAGCTTCACCACATAAAAATCCATAGCATAGGCCTTGAACATATTGATGGGAATGGAAGTGCCAAACATGCCGATGGCATAACGCAGGGGGCTGGTCTTTTTTTCCCGGGGTTCTACCTGGACTCCGTTATCCATCATAACTCTATTCCTCCCACGAATATAAGATATAAAAATTATATCCCAATTATATCCATTGTCAATTAAGTTTCACGGCGTTGACACGTTCCTCCCTTTTGCCGTATCATATCCGCAATAGGGAGGATTTTTGTACATGCCATGGACCTATGTGCTTTGGGATTGGAACGGTACGCTGCTGGACGACGTGCAGACAGCTGTTGATGTCAATAACGAGATCTTTCCCCGGTTCGGTTTTCCTCCGCCCGGAGGCATTCAGGATTATCACCGGTTGTTCCGCTTCCCCGTTCGGGAATACTACCGTGACCTGGGCGTCACCGACGATATTTTCCCCGCCGTGGCCAATGCCTGGTCCGAGGGATATATGGAAAAAAGCAGGGATTGCCGCCTGCAAAAGCATGCCCTGGAGGCGTTGGAAGCCTTCCATCAGGCAGGCTTTCACCAAGCTATTCTGTCCGCCTCCAAGGAAGAACACCTGCACCAGCAGATTGCCCGCTATCCCATCGGCGGATACTTTCAGGCTGCCATGGGCCTTACCCATATTTACGCTACCAGCAAGGTGGAATTGGCCAGGGATTTTTTGAAAAACCACGGCGTCGATCCCAGGCAGGCCGTTTTCCTGGGGGATACGCTGCACGACGCGGAAGTGGCGGTAGCTATCGGGTGCGACTGCATTTTGATCGCCCGGGGCCATCAGCCATGGCAGACCCTGCTTGAGGCCAACGTTCCTGTGTTTGAAGATCTGGAAAAAGCGAAAGAATATGTATTGGCTCAAGGGCTCTGCCCTTGAGAATCCCGGCAGGGGACAAGTCCCCTGCACCCCTATCTTTATTAATAAATGAGAGGAAACATAATGACCCCAGCACCTGACAATCCAACGCTGATGGAAAGCGTGAATGATACCCTGGAAAATGCTGGACAAGCCGCCGGGCAGTTCCTAAGCAATCTGCCCATGTGGCTGAGCAAGCTGCTGTTGGCAGGGGTGGTGATCCTGCTGGGAGCACTGGCCGTGCGCCTGGGCCGCCAATTGATCCGCAGAATGATGCGAACCAAGGAAGGCCGTACCCCGGGCCAGCGGGAAACGCTGCGCTCCCTGATCACCAGCGTGTTCAACTACATTATGTATTTCATGATCGCCACCATCACCCTGGGCGTGTTCGGTGTGAATGTGGCCTCCATGATCGCGGTGGCCGGGGTAGGCGGCATCGCCGTCGGCTTCGGGGCACAGACGCTGGTCAAGGACGTGATCTCCGGCATCTTCCTATGGGTGGAAGGCAATATCACCGTAGGCGATATCGTGGAGGTGAACGGCCTTTCCGGCGAGGTGGAGTCCATTGCGCTGCGCACCACCTCCATCCGCCACTTCAGTGGAAATCTCTATGTCATTCCCAACGGCGACATCCGCACCGTTACCAACATGACACGCACTTTCAAACGGGCCATCGTGGATGTGCGCCTGCCTTATGAAGAGAAGCTGGAAAGGCTGCTGGCGATTTTGGAGAACGAGATGGAAGCGGCCGGCAAAGCCATTGAGGGCTTCAGCGAGCCGCCGCAGGTACTTGGGGTGCTTGCCTTTGAGGCGGACTGCATCATTGTGCGCCTGTCTGCGCTGTGCCCTGTCAAGGAAAACTGGCGAATTGAACGGGAACTGCGCATGCGCATCAAGAACCGCTTTGACCATGAAGGCATTCAAATGCCCCATATCCGCCGGATCATAGCGGAATAAGCGATTATTTGACAATGTTCATGCCCTGTGCTACCATATCAGCGCTTGTTTTAATACATTTCTCCTTTAAGGAGGAACGGTGATGCCAAAGCAAATCCCCGAATTGCCCGTATGGAAGGGGCCTTTATCCCACCCTTTCTATAGCGTTGTTGTGAAACGTATTTTGGATTTCTTGCTGGCGCTTATCCTGCTCGTTCCCGGGCTTATCCTGATGATCCCCATCGCCATTGCCGTAAGGCTGGATTCCCCCGGGCCCATATTCTACCGTGCCCCCAGGGGCGGCTATCATAACAAAACGTTTTTTATTTTCAAGTTCCGCACCATGGTAAAGGATGCCGATAAGACCGGCGGTACCACCGCCTTAAACGACGCCCGTGTCACACGGGTGGGGCATATTTTGCGCAAGACGAAGCTGGACGAGATCCCCCAGTTGCTGAATATTTTGACGGGTGAAATGAGCTTTATCGGCCCCCGGCCGGAGCTACTCCGCTACACCATGCGCTATACCCGCGACCAGGAATGCATTCTGTGGGTGCGCCCCGGCATCAGTGACGAAAGCTCTTTGGTTTATATCAGCCAGGATGAGCTGGTAGGCTCGGAAAACCCTGTAGAAAACTACGAAAAGTATATCCTCGACAACAAAAATGCCCTGCGGGTGGAGTATGCTTTGAACCAAAGCTTCCTGCTGGACGCGAAGCTGTTTTTGCGCACCATTGCCGGGGTATTTCATAAAGCCCGGCGCGTGGTGCGGGAGGAAAGTGCCAAAGCCGCCCCCGGAAAGGAAAACGCATGACCGCTCTTTCCAGCGAAAAGCTAGCCTACCTCATCAGGCGCCACGGCCTTTTGATGACGCATCTGTCCCATGGCTCCCACATCGGGCCCATTTTGTCCGTTGCGGATATTATGGCCGTTTTATATACCGATGTGCTGAGGGTAAAAAGTGATGATCCCCGCTGGGCGGATCGTGACCGGCTGATCTTGAGCAAGGGCCATGCCGGGGCCGCCGTGTACGCCGCTTTGGCGGAGCGCGGCTTTTTTGATGTGGAGCTTTTGAAAACCCATTACCAGAACGGCAGCCTGCTGTCAGGTCATGTATCCCACAAGGGGATACCGGGAGTCGAGTTTTCCACCGGTTCCCTGGGCCACGGCCTGCCCGTGGGGGTGGGCATGGCCATCACCGCGCAGCGGGATAACAAGGATTGGCGTGTATATGTGGTGTGCGGCGACGGGGAATGTGATGAAGGCAGCGTGTGGGAAGGCGCGCTCATCGCCCATCACCTGAATCTAAGCAATCTCACCGCCATCATCGATTACAACAAAATGCAGAGCCTTGATTTTTGTGAGCGCACCATCCGGCTGGAGCCCTTCGCCGACAAGTGGCGTGCCTTCGGCTGGCATGTAATCGAGGCGGACGGCCACGACCACGCTTCCCTGCGCCATGCCTTTGATTTGGCGCGGGAAGAAAAGAAAACGCCTTCCGTCATCATCGCCCATACCGTCAAGGGCAAGGGCATCTCCTTTATGGAAAACAATATTCTCTGGCACTACCGCACGCCCCAGGGTGAGGAATACGAGGCGGCAGTCCGTGAACTGGAGGCACAGAAGCCATGAGGGATGCGTTCACCGCCGCCTTGCAGGAGCTTGCGAAAAGTGACCCCGGCATCTTTTTGATCACCGGTGACCTGGGCTTTGGCGTGTTAAAGCCCTATTGGGAAACATATCCCCATCAATTCTTCAATGCAGGCATATCCGAGCAGGCCATGACAGGCATAGCTGCCGGTATGGCGCTGTCGGGAAAGACCGTCTTCACCTATTCCATCGGCAATTTCCCCACGCTGCGGTGCCTGGAGCAGATCCGCAATGACTGCGCCTACCACCAGGCAAATGTGAAGATCGTTTGCGTGGGCGGCGGGTTTGTGTACGGCTCGCTGGGCATGAGCCACCACGCTACCGAGGATATGGCCATATTGCGGGCACTGCCGGATGTGGCGGTGTTCACCCCCGGCGACCCATCAGAAGTACGGGCGGTGATGCCTATTCTCACCTACCATCCCGGCACCTGCTATCTTCGCCTGGGCCGGGGCGGCGAACCTACGCTGCATTCAAAACCCATTGAAAACTACCGCATCGGGCAGGGATTATGCTTACGGGAAGGCCAGGATGTCGCCCTCTTATCCGCTGGGGGCATCCTGTCCCAAACCATGGCTGCGGCTGAAATCCTGGAAAAACAGGGCATTTGGGCAGGCGTGTACAGCTTCCCTACGCTCAAGCCCCTGGATGAGGATTTGATAAAGCGCTTAGCCAGGGAACTGCCCCTTCTTGTAACGGTGGAGGAACACACAAACCTCGGCGGGCTGGGCGGCGCGGTGGCCGAAACGGTGGGCGATCTGGCGGGCAGCCGGGCGCGGGTAATGCGTATCGGCATGCAGGACGTTTATTCCTCCATTGTAGGTTCCCAGCAATACTTGAGAGAACAGTATGGTTTGGACGCTGCCTCCATTGCCCAAAAAACCATGCAGGCACTGAAGGAGCAAAAATGATGAACACAACGCCGCGTAGCCTTGACCTGATCCATCAAGAACTGCTGGGCCAGCTCACGGATATCATCAAAGTCTGTTCGGTCCATCGCATTCCCTATGCCATGATGTGTGGTTCGCTTCTTGGCACTGTGCGGCACCAGGGCTTCATTCCCTGGGATGACGACATCGATCTCATCATGACCAGGGAGGCCTATGAGCGCTTCGCGGCGGTGTATACCAAAGAGTGTGATGAAAGGTACCTCCTCTCCCACACCAACACCTGGACGCCCCGGGTCATGAGCAAGGATCCGCTGGTGGCCGATGCTTTTACGGACTTGTTTATCATGGACTATCTGCCGGAAGGGGCGCTTGCGCGCCGGGTGCGGCTGACGCTATTGCGCTTTATACAAGGCATGCTCAAGAAAAACGTGGATTACAGCCGCTTCTCACTACCTCAAAAGCTGGCGCTGATTATTACCCATGTCCTGGGCCTGCCCTTTTCCGTAGAACAAAAAACCGCCTGGTACGAGAGCCTTTCCAAGCGTACCAGGCAAGGCCGGGAAACCCATATGTCCAACGGCGCCTTCGGCCTTCTCTCCATGACATGGGATCCCAAGCTGTTTGACGATCTCACAGAAGCGCCTTTTGAGCACCTCACCGTGTTGATCCCCAGAGATTATCACACCGTGCTGGTAAAGCTCTTCGGCCCGGACTACATGACCCCGCCGCCCGTCCACGAGCGCGTGGTCAAGCACTTGGACCTATGACCTAAGGGCTCCGCCCTTAGGAATCCCGCCAAAGGGACAAAGCCCCTTTGGAATCCCATTCTTGGGAAAGATATAAGCAGCATCATAAAGGCACGAAATGTACGCCCCCAAACAGAATCGCGTGCGAAGCACGCAACCAATTTAAAAGCGTTTGCGGGGGTCTGGGGGGAATCGCAACCCCCCAGCCCTTTCTGGTTCTCTTTCGGGACGAAAGAGAACATCCCCTTGTCACAGGCAAGTTGCTTGCAACTTGCCGAGGTAGCGCCTTTTAACAGTCGTCGTAATACACCTCATCCGATGCTGCGCGCCATTAATAGCAATAAATAAGGAAATGCAAAGGGATTCCATCTCTTTGACCTTTCCCCCCAAGAGGTCTTTTATGAGCCGTACCAGAGCCGCCATGCGCAACACCCTGGCCACAGGGATCTATCAAATTTCAGCCATGCTGCTGGGCTTTGTCACACCCCGGCTGATGATGGCCTATTACGGCTCGGAAATCAACGGCCTGGTGGCTTCCGTCACGGAATTCATGGGCTATTTCAAACTGGTGGAAGCCGGGCTGGCGGCGGCGGCCATCTACGGGCTGTACAAGCCCTTAAGCGAAAACGATCACGATAAGGTAAGCGCCATCGTCTCGGCAGCACGGCAGTTCTATCAAAAATCCG
The DNA here is from genome assembly GCA_023413135.1 of Bacillota bacterium. GTDB lineage: Bacteria > Bacillota > Clostridia > Christensenellales > Aristaeellaceae > JAEWAH01. Next base: position 73,474 of record JAEZQK010000021.1, on the reverse strand, counting down.
GCCTTTTGTTTGCCGCACTTACGCTTATTTTTTCAGTTGTATATCCCCTTGTGGTGCCTATTACCTCCCTTTCGCCCCTGTCGGTAGGGCTTCTGGTAGCCATCATGGGGCTTTCCGGAACGCTGGAATTTTTCACGCTGTCCCGCTACAGGGTGCTTTTGACGGCGGACCAGAAAACGTATGTGGTCTCCTTGGCCTCCATGGCTTCGCTGGTGCTGCAAACGGCAGTCATTGCGGGGCTGTCCCTCCTGCGGGCGGATATACTGCTTTTGCGGCTGCTGGCAGGGCTTACGATCCTTTTACGCTCCGCGATCCTGTATGCCTACGTCCGCCGCCATTACCCCTATGTGGATTACAAGGCAAAGCCGGACAAGGAACCGTTAAGCCGGCGCTGGGATGCGCTGTATCAGCAGCTTACCGTAACGCTGCACCAGGGCATGGGCGTGATCCTCACCACGGTCATTACCAGGGATGCGCTGCTGGTCAGCGTCTATAGCACCTACCATCTGGTGACTGTAGGGTTGTGGGGCATTTTGAAAATGGTGTCCACGGGGCTGTACGCTTCCTTTGGCGATCTCCTTGCCCGTGGAGAAATGGACAAATTCCGCCGGGCCTACCGGGAGTATGAATTTCTTTTCCTGTCGCTGATCACCGTGCTGTATTCCGTTTCCATGGCGCTGATCGTGCCCTTTGTGCGGCTGTATACAAGGGGCATCCCGGATGTGAATTATGTGGTGCCCATCCTTGGCGTGCTGCTAACCTTGGAAGGCCTGACGGACCAGATCAAGGCGCCGCTGGACCTGATGGTCACCGCGGCGGGCAAGTTCCGGGAGACGCGGCACCACAACACGCTGCAGGTGGGCCTTGGCTTCGGGCTGGGACTGATCCTTGGCCTTTTCTTCGGCCTGCCGGGCATCGCGGCGGGGATTCTTCTCTCCAACCTTGTGCGGGTGGGCGTGCAATTGTGGTTCGTTCCCAAGGAGATCACGGGTCTTCCCTTTGGGGATACGCTGCTTCGCATGGGCCGCCTGATCCTGACAGGCGCATTGATTTGTATCCCATTCCTCCTTTGGCCGCTAGAACCCTCGCGGTTTGTGGCGTGGATCGGGTATGCGGTTTTGCTAACAGGATATGCAACGCTGGTTACGATCGCCATGGGCTGGCTGTTTGACAGGCAGCAGATGCGGGAAGCATTGATGAGAATCAAAGGGATAACGAAAAAAGCAAGCTGATATAAACCGTTACAGGCGGGCGATTGATAATCGCCCCTACATCCGTATAGAGTATGTTGCAGCCTCTGCCGGGCCATTTGTCAGCCGGGAGGGACAATCAACCTTCTTTACACGGCGTAGGGGCGATTATCAATCGCCCGCAGTGCACCGGCTATCGATATGCTGGTATCAAACGCCTTTCAATGTTGGCATAGCCAATAATGCTTCCCCCACGCCCTGCAGGTTCAACGCAGGCCGGTGCGCCGGCAGCAGCACGGAGTCGCCTTTTGTAAGCTCCAGCGCGTCGCCTTCCCAGCTTAAGAGCAGCGAATCCATGGCGGTCAAAAAGGCAAACCGCCGCGGGTCGGGGTCGATTTGCAGTTCGCCGGATACATGGAGCCTGTCCAGTTCAAACACATCGTTGCGCAAAAGCGGCGCAAAGCCCGTGCCCGGAACGCGATGCATAGGAGCAAGGTGGAAGGACAGGTCAGCCACATCCACCGCCTGCCTGATGTGCAGCGCCCGCTTTTGGCCGCTTGCATCCGTTCTGTCCCAATCGTAAAAGCGGTACGTCACGTCGCTGGACTGCTGAATCTCATACAGCACGATCCCAGCACCAATGGCATGAATGCAGCCGGCGGGGATAAAGCATACGTCGCCCTCCTTCACCTTTACCCGGCGCAGGTACCTTTCCACCGCCGCCCCTTCCCGTGCGGCTTTTTCAAGCTCTTCCCGCGTAACATTAGGCACAAGGCCGTATACCAATTCTGCGCCCGGGTCCGCCTGGAGGATGACCCAGGCCTCCGTCTTGCCCAGCTTGCCGTCTTCATGAGCAGCCGCGTATGCATCGTTTGGGTGCACCTGAACGCTTAATGCATCCTTGGCATCCAGCAGCTTGAGCAGGAGGGGGAACGGTCCCTTGATTGCGGTGCCCTGCAGCTTTTCCCCATAGGCCGCCAAAAGCTCATGAAGCCCCTCTCCGCCCTCCGCGTGGCTTTCCTTGCCGGGAATCACGCTGATCTCCAGGCTCTCCCCGGTGCGGTCGCTTAAAATATCCTTGCCGAAAAGCGTTTTGAGCTTATCTCCGCCCCAGGGGAGCTCCGGCGCGCAGCGGTAGTGGGGCCGCATCTTCAGCGGCAAAAGCGGACAGTCATCCGTCAAAGCCATTTCGTAGCATTGGAAAAGCGTCGTCCGATGGTCAAACTTCACCTGGCCCACGCGGCGCATGCCCATTCCCTCATACAGCGCCATGGCCCGGGTGTTTTTCAAATAGGTGTCAAGGCGCAGGCTGTCATAGCCCAGGTCCCTTGCAATGTGGGTCACGTAGGCCATGGTTTCCCGGCCCAGACCCTGGTGCTGGCGTAAGGGATTCACCACCAGCCGGTGCAAGACAGCGGGCCGCACGCCAAAATGCCAGTGCAGCGTCAGGTAAAGGGGGTGCTGCTCTTCATTGATGGTGAAAGCGGCCAGGATTTCTCCGTTTTCCTCCATGAGGTACAGGGTTTTTGCCTGTACATCCTCCATGAGCACCGCCTCGCTGGGATATACTTCCCAGCGCCACTGGTCCAGCCCCTTTTCATCCATGTCCCGGATTCCAGCCTCAAAAAGGCGGCAAAGGGCCGGTACATCACACTCTTTGGCAATTCTCGGAATCAGGCTCATGATACCGCCTCCGTATACATGTGGTACAGGCTGTAGTAGACGCCCTTCTTTGCCATCAGTTCCGCGTGGGTGCCCTGCTCCTCCACGCCCTTATCGGTAAGCACCCAGATCACCGTGGCGTTGCGGATGGTGGTCAGCCGGTGGGCAATGGTGAAGGTGGTGCGCCCCTTGGCCAAAGATTCCAGGGATTTTTGCACGATGCGCTCGCTTTCGTTGTCCAGCGCGGAAGTGGCCTCGTCCAGGATCAGGATGGGCGGATTCTTTAAGAACACCCGGGCGATGGACACCCGCTGCTTCTGGCCACCGGAAAGCTTTACGCCCCGTTCGCCCACAAAGGTATCGTATCCGTCCGGCAGTTCCAGAATGAATTCATGGGCCCCGGCCTGTTTCGCGGCCTTTTCCACTTCCTCCCGGGTGGCGCCGGGCTTGCCGTAGGCAATGTTCTCATACACCGTGCCCGAGAAAAGGTATACCTCCTGCTGCACCATGCCTATGTTTTCCCGCAGGCTCTTTTGGGTAAGGCTTCGAACGTCCTGCCCGTCCACGGTGATGCGGCCGGAGGTCACGTCATAAAACCTGGGGATCAGGTTGCACAGCGTCGTTTTTCCGCCGCCGGAGGGGCCAACCAGCGCCACATTCTCCCCCGCCATCACGTTCAGGTTCAGGTTGGCCAGCACCTGCTTACCGTCGTCGGCATAACCGAAACTTACGTTTTCAAAGCCGATTTTACCCTTGACGTTTCGAAGCTCCCTGGCATCCAAAGTGTCCTTGATCTCCAAAGGCGCATCCATGATCTGGCAAAAGCGCTCGATACCCGTCATGCCCCGCTGGAACTGCTCCGTGAACTCCACGATGCGGCGGATGGAAGTGAGCAAGGTGGACACATACAGCAGATACGCCACAAAATCGCCGGGGGTGATCTGCCCGCCGATAATGAACAGCGCGCCTACGATCACTACCAGGATGTACATCAGCCCGTCAAAGACGCGGGTGGTGGTGTGGAAGCCCGCCATGGCCTTGTAGGCCGCCCGCTTTGTCTGCAAAAACTGCTGGTTGCCGTCCCGGAATTTTTCTTCTTCCATAGGCTCGTTGGCGAAGGATTTCACCACGCGGATGCCCAGCAGGCTATCCTCCACCTGGGCGTTCAGCTCGCCCACCTGGTGGCGGGAATCCATGAACGCCTTGCGCATGCGCTTGTTGAAGACGCGGGCAAACAGCAGCATCAGGGGCAGCAGGATAAATACCATCAGCGTCAGCCAGAGGTTCATCCCGGCCAAAATAATAAAGGAGACCGTGATCTTGATGGCCGCAATGAAAAATTCTTCCGGGCAGTGGTGCGCAAACTCCGTGACCTCAAACAGGTCGCCGGTGATGCGGGCCATGATTTGACCCACTTTTGTGTTGCTGTAATAGGAAAAAGACAATTGCTGCAGATGGGCAAACAGGTCCCGCCGCATATCGGTTTCGATGCGGCTGCCCATGATATGGCCCACGGAAGCCATATAATAGGCCGCCGCGGCATCGATCAAACGAAGAAAAACATAAATGCCGCCCAGCTTCAAAACGAAATTAACCGTCAGGCCGGCAAGATCTTCTATGGCCTGGTTGGTGATGCTGCGCACGATCAGGGGCAGAACAAGCTCGCATAGCGTGGTAAGTGCCGCGCATAAAAGATCGAAGGCCACAGTACCCCAATAATCTTTATAATAAGGTGCAAACCGACGGATCAGTTTCCCGGTTTTCATGGTCGTCTTCTGGGTTTCCATGAGGAAGGCTCCATCCTTTCCTTTTGTGCAACAATTCAAATAAACTTAAGGCTTTGCCAGAATTGCCTGGCGATAAATTTCACTGAATGCCTCCTCCGCCATCTTCGGCGCGGTAAAGGCGTACAGCGCGCTTTCCCCTTTTACATGCAGGCGCACCGTGTCGGCATTTTCCATCCGCACGGCGGTCATGCCGGCCAGCGCAGCGGTGAGGGTCTCTTTCAGCGCATAGCCCTTGCCGGGTAATAGGGAGAAGGCATCCGCCGGGTAAATGCTTTGCAGCGTCAGCGTTTCCCCGTTTTGCGTTTGGTAGGTAAGCGTCACCAGCCTGGCAAAGGAGCCCTGATAAGCCACGTCGTTCACCTGGCCCCCGGCAAAAGCAAGCTGGGTGTTTGGCTTAAGTGCCAGTGCAGGCGCCGGGAAGTGCTCCACCAGCTGATAGAGATCATTCAGAGAGCCTATCTGCCTGGGCTGTTCGGCGGAAAGGGCTACGGAAGGAGCGGAAGTGTCCTCCGGCGCCCCCTGGTCGGCAGGTATTTCCGCCAGGATCACGGCCAGATAAAACGCGCCGATGCATACCACCACCAGCAGGCCAAGAAGCGCCCGCTCCAGCACCTTGCGCAGCACGGAATAGAATTTGCTTTGTTGCCTAAACGGTTTTCTTGCCATCCGTATCTCCTGTCAGTTTTTGACCTGTTCAAGCAATGATCCCAGCGCCTCGTCCAAATAGGCGGTCTCGCCCTGAAATTCATTGGCAAAAGCGTTATAAAAGGCACCGGCGAGCATGTTCCGCTGATCCTCAGACAGCGCCTGTTCTCTCAGCATGCAACGGAGCATATCCGCCGCCGGGGCGGCCAGGAGCCGGGAGGGCTTGCCGGCGGGCGCAAAGCCGAAAATAGGTTTCATGTGGCGGCTGCTGCCCCGAAGGAACAAGTGGATATACTCGCCGGACAGCGCCATCAAGTATTCCCTCAAAAATGCCCTTCCATCGGGAGCCAATTCCATGGCCTTTACAAGCCGTTCCTCCGAAAACAGTTCCCGGAGCATATCCTCCCGCTGGGCAAAGGGGTGGGCCTCCGGTTCCTCAAACGCGTGCAGCAGATAGCACTTGATCACTGAAAAATCTATCTTTCGCCTGTCCCGTTCGTGCAGCCGGCCATGCAAAAGCAGTGCCAACTGCACCTGCAGATTATCAGGCGCCGCCTCCTCCGCCTTTTGAAGGATCGCATACCGCTTTACCGGGTCACTTTCCTCCTGCGCGCGGCGCAAAAGATCCGAAACATCCTCGCCGGCCCGGGGCGCCTGCCGGCTTAACGGCGCAGGTGAGGCCCTTAAAACCACCGCCTGGCCGTTCTTTTGCGGCGTAAGCGGTGCCGCGCAATAGGGGCAGGAAAAAGGGACAAGCTCCCTTTCCGCCTCGATATCCATCCGGCCGCCACAGCCGGGGCAAATGAGCGGCATCACATGGAAGCCCTCCCCCTTACGTATTCTGCTGTCAGTATACCATAAAAAATGTTTCAGCGCTTCTTCGGTTTTGTTTTATAAACCGCCATGCGGTTTTTCAATACTTTCTCTCCGGCCACGGAATAGCCGAAAAAGCCCAGAACATCGCCCAATACCTGGTAAACGCCGTGGTTATAGGCCACCAGCCCTGCCGTATCCAGGCGCAGGGAGCCTTTTTCATCCTGGAAAGAATCGCGAACCGAGACGCTTACTATGCGGGCCAGGAACAGATCGTGGCTGCCCAAGGGCAGAATCTTTTCCACGCGGCAGCAAAGATAGGCCGGTGCTTCCTGCAAAGCGGGAGCAAGCTTAAGCGGCGGGGCCGGGATGGCGCTTAAGCCGCAGGCGGCAAACTTGTCCATATCCCGCCCGCTTTTCACGCCGCAATAATCAGTGGCCTTGGCCAAATTTTGATCCACCAGGTTAACCACGAACTCTCCTGTGGATTCGATAAGGCCGTAGGAATAGCGGCTTTTGCGTACGCTGATGGACAGCATGGGCGGGTCGGAGCATACCATGCCGGCCCAGGCCAGGGTGATCAGATTGGGATTACCCTCCTGCCCGGCACAGCTGACCATGACGACGGGCACCGGCGAAAGCAGCGGGCAGGGATCAAGGGTGATGAAATCAGGATGCATAGGCGGCTCCTTTCCAATAAGATGAAAATAGTGTACAATGAGGGGCATGAGCGTGTCAACATGTTCGGTTAAGGGGTGCACTTATGCAGGTACTTTCCCAGGTAGCCGTGTTATTTTTATTGCTGGCGCTGGGGTATTTCGCCGCCCGGGGGCGTATTCTGGACAGAGGCTCTTTCGACGGGCTGAACAAACTGGTTTTATTTTTTACCTTGCCCTGCCTTACATTTGCCAAGCTGCAGCGGGATGCCCTGCCGGGCCAGATGGGCGAGCTGGCCGAAACGTTCGTGATCGCCGTGATCAGCATGCTGATATGCGGCGCTATCGCAATGCTCTATACAAGGAAGGAACCATCCGCCCGCCGCAATGTATTCATCCATATGGCGATGTTTTCCAATTGCGGGTATATGGGATATCCGCTGATCCTGGCGGCGCTGGGCGAGGAAAAGATGATTTATGCCGTGATGTATGTAGCCGCCTTCAACCTTATGACATGGACCATCGGCGTATACTTGTACGCAGGCAAATCTGGGCTTTCGTTGAAAAAAGCGCTGCTGAATCCCACGCTCATTGCCGTGATGCTGGGAATACTTTGCTTCGCCCTGTCCATCCGCCTGCCCAAGGTACCGCTGGACGCCATGAACATGCTGGGCGATACCACCACGCCCCTGGCCATGGTGGTGATTGGAGGAAGGCTGGCGGACCTTAAGCTCTCGGACCTGAGGGACGGCATGCTGCTCTTTTCCTGCATGACGCGGCTGATCATTTTCCCGCTGGCGATATGGTTTACACTTGTGCTGCTGCGCGTGCCGCAGGGCGTTCGGGAGGCGGTGTTTGTGTGCTCCGCCATGCCCGGTGCCACCGCCACGGCCATGCAGGCGGAATATTACAAGGGGGATGGCCGCTTAGGTTCCCGCAGCGTAGCCGTCAGCACGGCGCTGTCGATTTTGACCATTCCGTTGCTACTTCGTTTGCTATAAGGACGAAAGGAGGATGATGCATGGCCCGGGGAAAACACCGCCGGGGCGGCTGCCTGAGCCGGATGATCGCATTTGCTTTATTGGCCTTTGTGCTGATCTACCCCTTTTATCAGGCAAGAACGCTGTATGTGGTAACGAAGACGCTGGAGGTAAACGGCCTGGATCCGGCGCTTGACGGGCTGACCATCGCCTATGCGTCGGACATCCATCAGGGCCCATTTTTTTCCCAAAGCCGGGTGAATGCGCTGATTGCCAGGATCAATGCGCTGAACGCGGACCTGGTGCTGCTGGGCGGTGATTACGCCGAAAATTCGGATGGGGCGGTGGCCTTTTTCAAAAACATGCCCAAAATTCAAGCCCGGCGGCTGGTGGCGGGTGTAGTGGGCAACCATGACCGGACTGTGCCGGAAAGCAACCTGAACGCACTGCAAAGTGCTATGATCAATGCCGGTGTGCTGCCGCTGGTGAATGATATTAGAGAGGTGCGTGTGGGTGGTTCCGCGCTGTACCTGTGCGGTGTGGATGACTACAACAACGGCTATCCGCAAATAGGCCAGGTCGCCTATTCCATGCGGGAGGATGACTTTGTGATCTTCCTCACCCATTCGCCGGATAATCTTCCGGAAGCTTTCGATGTAAGAAACAGCGAAGGTTCCGCCAACTGGTTTGACCTGGCGCTATGCGGCCACACCCATGGCGGGCAGGTGACGTTCTTTGGCAAGCCCGTATTCCGTACCTTCACCCGGGTGTCAGACCGGTATCTTTCCGGCTGGGTGCAGGAAAAACGGGCAAATATCCTCGTCTCCAACGGTGTAGGCACCTCCTGGGTGCCGGTACGCCTATTTGCCCCGGCACAACTGCACGTGATCACGCTCAAGCGAAAATAGCGTTACAGGATATTGCCAAACTTAAGCGCATCCCGGTGATAGATGTGGCGCAGTTCTTCTCCCAACTCCGCGCTGGTGATAAGGCTGAGGGGTGCATCCTGCACTTCAATGGCGGCGGTCAGCCGTTCCAGGGACATACTCACATCGTCCGTGTCCCCATGGTTGACCCAGAACTGCAGCCACTTACATGTTTCCTTCCACTCGTTCTTCATGGCGTCTATAGCGCGCTTGGCTTCCTCCCAATCGCCTTTGCGGATGCTTTCTTCCGCGATGGTCAGATCCTGGGAAAAATCCCGGGAGATCTTGGAGCTGATGACAGTGGATGCGATGCTTACGGCAATAATAAAAACCAGCAGTATGACAATGGTCCATGTGTTAAACTTCAAGTACATCACCATCCTATCCCGCCGGGAGGCATGGCGTCTACAAGCAGCGATTGATTTATGATCCTTCCCTGAATGAACATTTTTCCGCTGGTATCCAGGCTGCACAAAAGCACTTCCTTGGGCGAAGCAAAGCCATGGAGCTTCAGCGTATCAAACAGCCACTCTTCCGGGATTTTTCCCGTCGTGAGGTTCTTTTTCTCAATGACACCGTCCAATATCAGCGTCATGGGAAGGCCTTCGTAACCTGTGGCGATAGACAGGTCCTCCGGCGTGGCAGCACGCTTCTGCGCTTTGGGAAACACGTTGATCTTGCCGCTGGTCTCCACAATGGCTGTACCCACATCGGACAGATTCAGCACGCCGCCGGTGCGCAGTTCCTCCAGCAGGTCGTTGAGGTTCATGCACAGCTTTTCCAGCTCCTTGACCTGAATTACGCCGTTTTTGATAAGCACTGCCGGTTTGCCGCTGAAAATCTCGCGCAGCTTTTGACTTTTCATGGAGATCAGTACAAAAAGCCCATGGAGCACCGTAAGCCCCATCATGGGCACAATGCCATATAAAAGCGGTATTCCTACATCTGCCATAGGCGTGACGGCCAGGTTCGCGATCAGGATCGCCACCACCAGCTCAAACGGCTGCAATTGACCTACCTGCCGCTTGCCCATGATGCGGACAAAGACCACCGCCATCAAAAACAAAATCACTGAGCGCAAAAATACGGTCGCCATGGCATCCTCCTTGACAGATACTCAATGCTAGTATGGGCTCAGGAAGGGAAAGCCATGCAAAGAAGGGAGAAGATTGCCATGCCCGAAAGAATTCTGCCGCATTCCTTGCAGCCTGGCGCGCGCATTGGGCTGATTGCGCCTTCCAGCCCCATCTATGAGGAGGAAAACAGGCAAAAGGCCATTCAATTGCTTGAAGATATGGGCTTTTCCGTCGTTGTGGGGCAAAGCATAAATGAACAGCGGGGCTACCTTTCCGGAAGCGACCTCCTCCGGGCCGGGGACGTGAACAGGATGTTTGAGGACCCGGAGATCGACGCCATCGTTTGCCTGCGGGGCGGCTATGGCGCGGCCAGGCTTTTGCCTATGCTGGATTATGAAACGATCCGTAAAAACCCCAAGCCCTTTGTGGGGTTCAGCGACATCACCGCGCTCCACTGCGCCTTTCAGGTAAAGTGCGGCCTTGTGACCTTTCACGGGCCCATGGCCGGCGCCCCCCTAATGGTTGGGCTGCGGGAGGATAGGAGCAGGACCAGATGGCTTCGGGCCATGAGTGAAACGAACCCTCTGGGGGCCATGGAAAACCCCGACGGCACGGCCTTTGATGTCTTTCGGGAGGGCGAAGCGGAAGGTATCCTTACCGGCGGCAACCTGACGGTACTAAACAACCTTATCGGCACAGAATACCTGCCGGATTTTAACGGAAAGCTTTTATTGCTGGAGGACGTGGGTGAAAAGCCCTACCGTATCGACGCGATGCTCACCCAGTTCCGCAATACGGGCCTCCTTGACAAGTGCGCAGGCTTTATCCTGGGTGACTTCACCGACTGCGCCGGCGATCCCGCCAAGCCTACCCTCACCCTTCAGGAAATATTTTCCGAGCTTCTTCCCCCGGACAAACCCATTCTGCAATCCGTTCATGCCGGCCACGGCCGTGACAAGATCACCCTCCCCCTCAACATTCCCTATCGCATCCGCGGTAACACGCTTACCGCCCTTGCCCCTGCTACTTCGAGAAAATGACGATGTCATTTTCTCGAGCCTGCACGGTTTCCCTGTATGCCTTATTACCGTCCTATTCGTCTCCATCCGTTGCCCGTGTCGACATAAATTGAAAGTCACTCTAGCGTTGTTACCAATCAAATACACGTGCGAAGCACGCCACTAATTTTAAAGCGTTTGTGGGGGTCTGGGGGGAATCGCAGCCCCCCTGTCCATCTGGCTCAATCGTCGCACTGCTCACTGCCGTTCGCATTGCTTGTTTCGCCAGCCTCCTCTGCCTCGCTTCATCCGCCTCTGGCGGCGCTTCGGCTACGGAGCCTTTCTGGTTCTCTTTCGGGACGAAAGAGAACATCCCCTTGTTACAGGCAAGTTGCTTGCAACTTGCCGAGGTAACGCCTTTTAGCAGCCGTCTTAATACACCTCATCTAAAAATTGTGATCCCAGCCCTTGACAACCTTCCCGCCCCGTGATAATATACCACCGAAAACCCGATAAAATTAGTAGGGTTTCCATCAAGCCTAAAAACCCTTTAAAAGGAGGCCGGGGCATGAAGCTGTCCACCCGTGGGAAATATGGCTTGTACGCCATGTTTTATCTGGCAACCCAGGCGGGCAACGGACCCCAACCTTTAAAGTCCATCGCGGAAACCGGCGTGCCGGAGCAATACCTGGAGCAGTTGCTGGGCAATCTTCGCCGGGCCGGGCTGGTCACCACGGTCCGAGGCGTGCAGGGTGGATATCAATTGGCCCGTGACCCGGCCCAAATCACAGTCGGCGATATCATCGACGCCACGGAAGGCCCCGTATCCCTGTCGGAATGCTTGCATGACAGCGAGGCATGCCAAAAAAGCTGCGGATGCCCTACCCGTATGGTCTGGAGCCGCCTGACGGATCAAATCAACGGGCTGTTGCAAAGCATTACGCTCAAAGACATGCTCAGCAAAGAGTCCTGAAGACTATCTTGGAAGGAAGACGTTCTATGAACCGCATTTACATGGACAATGCCGCCACCACGCCCGTCAGCCAGGAAGTGCTGAATTTCATGCTGCCCTACTTCACGCAGGTGTATGGCAATGCCAGCAGCATCCATCAAACGGGGCGGGAAGCGGCAAAGGCCATTGCCGAGGCACGCAGGCAGGTGGCGGCGGCCATCGGAGCCAAGCCGGAGGAAATTTACTTCACGGCCGGCGGGTCGGAAAGCGACAACTGGGCCATCAAAGGTACTGCTTTTGTCCGTAAGGCCAAGGGAAACCACATTATCACCAGCAGCATCGAGCACCATGCCGTTTTGCACACCTGTGAATGGCTGCAAAAGCAGGGCTTTGAGGTGACCTATCTTAAGGTAGACAGCGATGGTTTCGTATCCCCCGCCGATGTGGAAAAAGCCATCACCGACAAGACTATCCTCATCACCATCATGGCCGCCAATAACGAGATAGGAACCGTGGAGCCCATTGCGGAAATTGGCAGGATCGCCAAGGAACATAAAATCCCCTTCCATACCGATGCGGTGCAGGCAATCGGCGCCATCCCCGTGAACGTTAATGACTGGCAGGTGGATATGCTGTCCCTGTCCGGCCACAAGTTCCATGGGCCCAAGGGTGTGGGTGCGCTGTATATGCGCAAGGGCACAAGGCTGGATACGCTTTTGCAGGGCGGTGCCCAGGAGCGGGGGCTTCGGGCCGGCACGGAAAACCTGGCCGGTATCGTGGGGCTGGGCAAGGCCATCAGTCTGGCGGTGGAAAACCTTGAAGAGAAATCCCAAAAGCTTGCTTCTTTGCGGGACAGGCTCATCGATGGTATACTGGGCACCATCCCCGATGTCCGCTTAAATGGCCCCAGAACAAACCGGCTGCCGGGAAACGTGAACGTTTCCGTGCGATATATCGAGGGCGAATCGCTGCTTCTGCGCCTGGATCTTAATGGTATCGCCGCCTCCAGCGGCTCCGCCTGCACCAGCGGTTCCCTGGATCCGTCCCATGTGCTGCTGGCCATCGGCCTGCCCCATGAAATCGCCCACGGCAGCTTACGGCTGTCGCTGAGCCAGGACAACACCAAGGAAGATGTGGACGAGGTGCTAAAAGTGCTCCCCGGCATTGTGGAAAATTTGCGGGCCATGTCGCCGCTGTTTGCGGCCGCTTTAAAATAAGGAGAGAAATCTATATGCAATACAGCGAAAAAGTTTGGGATCATTTTCAATCCCCAAGAAACGTGGGCGAGCTGGAAAGCCCCAGCGGCAGCGGCACGGTGGGCAATGCCAAATGCGGTGACATCATGAAGATGGACATCCAGGTGGAAGACGGCGTCATCACCGATGTGAAGTTCAAAACCTTCGGCTGCGGCGCAGCCATCGCCACCAGCAGCATGGCCACCGAGATGGTAAAAGGCAAAACCATTGAGGAAGCCTTGCAGCTTACCAACAAGGCGGTGATGGAGGCGCTGGACGGGCTTCCCCCAGTCAAGATTCATTGTTCGCTTCTGGCGGAGGAAGCCATACACGCCGCCATCGAGGACTACCAAAAAAAGCAGGCAGCAAAGTAAAAAGCCGGGGGCGCGGGGCGTACCCCGGCTTCCCCATGTCGTCAAGGAGGAGTTATGCCCGAAATCCATGGCAATACCGAAGGTCTGCGCAAAACCCTGTTAGCAGAGTTGGAGAAGCTGTATAGCTGGGAAATCGGCCGGGATACCTTCATCCCCTCCGAAATGGTGGATATTTTAAAGGAAATGTCGCTGCACATCAACCGGGAGATCGCCGTGTACCTAACCCGGGACGGTGAAGTGGTGGATGTGATCATAGGCGGCCTGGACAACGTATCGCTGTCGGAATTCCGCCTGCGCCGCAATATGAGACGGCTTTCCATGGTGCGGTGCATACATACCCATCCCGGCGGCAGCGGGGAGCTGTCGGATGTGGATATCAGCGCGCTTCGCACCATGCGCTTTGACGCTATGGCAGCCATAGGCCTCATACCAGGCCGTGCGCCGGAGATCGGCGTGGGCTTTTTGGGAGAAATGGAAGGCGACCAGCCCTCTTTGCGGCTGTTTGGCCCCATGCCCGTAAACAAGGTCCCCCAGGAAGCCTGGATGGAGGAAATCCTGGTCTCCGACGAGCTGGTCAATAAGGGGCAGGACCAGCAATACCTTGGCGGGCCGGAGCGGGCCATCCTCATCGGCACGGAAAGCGAAGAATCCCTGGAAGAATTGAAACGGCTGGCGGAAACGGCGGGGGCGCAGGCCATCGGTACCGCGCTTCAAAAGCGCGCAAAGCCCGACGGCGCCACCTTCATAGGCCGGGGAAAAGCCGAGGAGCTTTCGCTGGACTGCCAGGCGCAGTATATAGATGTGGCCATCTTCGACGAGGAATTGACCGGCTTCCAGGTGCGCAACCTGGAGGAGCTTTTGCATGTCAAGGTCATTGACCGTACCATGCTGATCCTGGATATCTTTGCCCAGCGCGCCTCCTCCAGAGAAGGCAAGCTGCAGGTGGAACTGGCGCAATTAAATTACCGTTCCACAAGGCTTATCGGCCAGGGCCTGGTGCTCTCCAGGCTGGCCGGCGGTATCGGTACCCGAGGCCCCGGCGAGAGCAAGCTGGAGATCAGCCGCCGCCGCATCAGGGAACGGATCACCGATGTCAAGCGGGAGCTAAACGAAATGGAAAAGCAGCGGGGGATCCGCCGCCGCATGAGGGAGCGGACACAGGTGCCCGTGGTGGCGCTGGTAGGCTATACAAACGCGGGCAAATCCACGCTGCTGAATAAAATAAGCGGCGCCGACGTATATGTAAAGGATCAGCTGTTTGCAACGCTGGACGCTGTTTCCAGGAATGTGAAGCTTCAAAGCGGCAGCGAGTTTTTGCTGGTGGACACGGTAGGCTTCATCCGCAAGCTGCCCCATGACCTGGTGGATGCATTTCACTCCACGTTGGAAGAGGCAACCCTGGCGGATATACTTCTCATCGTCTCCGATGCAGCCTCGCCTGACTGCTTAAAGCAGCACCAGGTCGTGCTTGAGGTACTGGATCAGTTAGGCGCTTCCAGGCAGCCCCGCATCGACGTTTTGAACAAATGTGACGCGGCGGATAACGTACCCTTCCTGCCCGGCGCGGTACATGTATCCGCCACGGAAGGCACCGGCCTTGACGAGCTTTTGCCGCGCATTGCTTCCCTGCTAAACGCAAGGCGGCAGCAAATGGTGCTGCTGGTGCCCTTCAAACAGTATGGCGCTATCAATGATGTACGCTCCCTGGGGCAGATCGTAAGCGAAGAGCATCTGGAGGACGGAACAAGGATCACGGCCCTTATGGATGAGAGTGCGAAGAACCGCCTCATCTCCAAATACGGAAATCAAATTTTTGTCACAAAATAGGGAAGGATTTCCCTGTTTTATACGTCAAATATAAATGAAGATACTGGCGAAAGAGGTGGATGGTTTGCTCATCCGGCAGCTTGTCGCGACAATCGCCCTCGCCGCATCCTTAATGGAAGGCTCTATGGATAAAGGAATGCCCCACATGGATGTGGAAGGGCAGATTTTTTTGGTAAACCGGCAGCAGGAAATATCTGAGGCTTATGTGCCCGAGACGGTAGATGCGCAGGTGCAAGGCACCACGCGGCGCATGCGGCCGGACGCTGCCAAGGCATTGGAGGAAATGTTCGCAACAGCCAAAAAGGAAGCGAAGATCACCTTCCTCACGGTATCGGGCTACCGGAATTTTTCCAAACAGCAGACCATATACGGCAACAAGGTCAAGTCCACCGGAAGTGAGAAGAAGGCGCAGGAGTATGTGGCGCCGCCCGGGTCTAGCGAGCATCAGTTGGGCCTGGCCATGGACGTGGGCGCCAAGGGTGTATCCAGCGGTCTGAATGGTTCCTTCGGGAAAACAAAGGCCGGGAAATGGCTGAAGGACAATGCCCACCGCTTTGGTTTCATTATACGCTACCAGCAGGATTGGGAAGAGATTACCGGCTACAAATATGAGCCATGGCATGTAAGGTATGTGGGCGTCGATCATGCCACGGCCATGTATACGCAACAAATTCCTATGGAAACCTATGTGGAATCCTTGCAGGTGGAGGCCATTTTGGATATACTGGAACCATAGTGAAAAAGGAGCGTGCAAACTGGTGGGGAAGAAATGGCTGCTGACGGCGCTGTGCCTAACCATGCTTTTTGTTGGAGGCTGCGCCTCCGCACAGGAGCTTGAACAGGAAAATTCAGCTTCATGGACTTATCCCGTATCCCTGAACGAACTTCAAAAGGAATACATCCGTCTGGTGAACACGGATAACCTGCTTCCTTCCGACTATAAGCCGCAGGACCTTGTGAAGATCAAGGTGAAAAAAACCTCCAGCTCCGCCATTCAAATGAGTCAGTTCGTTTCCGACGCACTGGACGCTATGTTTGCCGCGGCATCCGGCGACGGCGTGACGCTGTACGCCAAAAGCGGCTACCGCAGCTACCAGACACAGAACAGCATGTATAGGAACCGACTGGAACAAAACAATGGCAAGGATGACGGCGTGGTGGCCTACCCCGGCGCCAGCGACCATCAGACGGGTCTTGGCATCGACGTTGTCAGCAAAGAGTGGAGCGACAGAAAACTAAATTCCGGCTTTGCCAAAACGTCCGAGGCCCAGTGGATGGCCGCCCACTGCGCGGAATACGGCTTTGTCATCCGCTACCCCGAAGGCAAGGAAGATATCACTAAAATCATCTATGAGCCCTGGCATTTGCGCTATGTGGGTGTCGAGGCGGCCCGGTATATGACGGACAACGGGCTGACCCTGGAGGAGTTTACCACGGAGTGGCAGCAGGTCAAAAGCAATTTTGAGGGATCCGGCGGCGACGCAAGCCAGATGCCGGAGCAAAATCCGGCTGCCGAACAGGGTCAAAATGCCGAACAAGCTCAAAGTGCTGACCAAGGCCAGGCCGCCGACCAAGGTCCACTCCCCGAAGGTCCGGTGATCCTTGAGGAAGTGGGCGCGGATGGAGATCCGGAAGTAACACTGTTTCATTAAAAAACGGGTGCGCAGTAAGCTGCGTATCCATTTTTCAATGAACTTTTACGGTTTTCTTGCCGCATGCCCAAGTTCGGGAATAATACCCTATATAAATGCATCGATGAACGCTAGCACATAGAATACATGCAAGCTCCGAACGCTGTCATCCAATGAACCAATACCGCGAAAAAAGGAAGGGCTGTCATGCATAGCGTCTTCCCCGAAAGTCTGCCTGAAAATCAGGGTGTCTCATCATCCGCTATTTGGACAATGCTTGATGAACTGGAACAACAAGAGTTGGAAGTAACCAGTATGATGCTGGTTGTAAACGGTTACTGCATCTTGAACTATTGTAGAAAGCCTTACAAGCCAGCCTGCCGCCAGCTTTGGTTTTCAACAACAAAAGCATTTACAGGCATTGGAGTAGGGATCGCTTGTGACCTTGGCCTTTTCTCACTGGACGATTTTGTCATATCCTTTTTTCCTGACAAACTGCCAGAAACAATATCTGAAAACCTGAGTAAGATGCGTGTTAGGCATTTGCTCAGTATGACATCTGGCATTCATGAAAATACATATGCGCAGCTATTCCCACAGGAAGATTGGGTTAAAGCGTTCTTGGCACAAGAGTTTTCTCATGAACCCGGAACATATTACCGATACAGTACGCATGCTTCCCATATGCTTGCCGCCATTGTCGAAAAAACCTCCGGCTTAAGCTTTTTTGATTTTGTTAAAGCAAATCTGGTGATTCCCCTCGGGGCTACGGATATGACATGGGAAGTCTGTAAACAGGGCATAACCTGTGGTGGGATGGGACTTGGCCTTACACCTGAAGCTGTTGTGAGATTTGGTTACATGCTTTTAAATCGGGGTATCTACAAAGGTAAAAGAATTGTTTCTGAGAAATATCTATCTATGGCGTTGACTGAGCAAAGCGATAACCGGAAACTTGAAACAAAACGGCACAAAAATGGCTATGGATTCCACATGTGTATAGATCATGATGGAAGCTTTTATCATGAGGGCTCTTTCGGTCAGCTTTGCTATGTCTCGCCGAATAAAAGTGCGGTCCTTGTGGTCTCCTCCAGAAAAAACAATTGGGATGATGTAATTGATTTATTTGATTCCTTGTTTACATCAGATATAAAATTCAATAAGCCTATCCGTTTTTGCGACTTGCAAAACCGTTTGGAGTCTATATCTTACTCACTTCCTGCTCAAAGGGCTATTCCATTTGATGCTCCTATCATTAACGGGCATACCTATATATTTGATGATAACGAACTTAATCTGTGCAAAGTACATTTCAAGCAGGATGATTGCCATTGTCTTCTTGTTGTCTTAGCGTATACGGATAGGCAAGCGAGTAACCTGCTGTTTGATTTCACCAAGCCATCGCAGGGTTCTGACTATTTCATTAAGGATGTTCAAATACATTTGCAAGAGTATGTATCATTTGCTTCTTGGCAAGATGCAAATACGCTACTGCTCACCGTGTACTACATTGAGACCCCTTATGAAGTAACTTATCTAATCTGCCTTGACAAAGATAGTATAAACCTCAACTACCACATAAACGTCACGTTTGGCGTAAAGACATGCACTATCAAGGGAAGCTTATTTCCTTCTAATCAGCGAGAAAGCAAGTCTCTGCTTGCCTAAAAAGATGATACCTCAATTTTGAATGGGTCGACATTGACGATATATTACGGTATAATATTTCCAATTCACTCTTTATTATACAGCAACAAATGAAAGGCTGGTTTATATGCCGCTGATTGAGGCAAACGGTCTTACGAAAATCTACCGTCAGAACATAAAGCAGCCGGGGCTGAAAGGCGCTTTGAAAAGCCTTGTTAAAACGGAATGGACCGAAAAGGTGGCGGTGGATCAGGTGACCTTTTCCATGGAGGAAGGGGAATCCCTGGCCTGCATCGGCGAAAATGGGGCGGGAAAATCCACCCTGATCAAAATGCTGGTGGGCATCCTGACCCCGACCGATGGCAGCGTGACGGTATACGGCCAGAGCCCCATGAAACATCATGCCCAGTACTTGAAAAAAATCGGCGTCATCTTCGGCCAGAAAACGAATTTATGGTGGGATATCCCTGTCATTGAAAGCTACAACGCCATCAAGGTTTTATACAAAATGGATGCCGCCTTGTTCGATAAGAACATGCGCATGGTGACGGAGCTGCTTGACTTGGAGCCGATACTGAGTTCGCCCGCCCGGCGGCTGTCCCTTGGCCAGCGCATGAAGGCGGATATCGGGCTGATCTTTCTGCACGGGCCGCAGCTGCTATACCTGGACGAGCCTACCATCGGCCTGGATATCAATGTGAAGTTTGCCATTCGTCAGTTCATACGCAAAATGAACCGGGAAAACGGCGTTTCGGTGCTATTAACCAGCCACGACCTAAACGACATTGAGCAGATATGTGATAACGCCCTGGTTTTATCAAAGGGCAGGGTGTATTACCAGGGGGCGCTTGATAAGCTCAAGCACAGGTACGCTTCCGGGCGCCTGATCTGTGTGGAAGGACCTGCGCTGGAAGCGATCGCCCCCCTCATTCCCAAGGCAAAGATGACTTTGGATGGGCTTTCCACCCGCATCGCCTTTGACACGGCGGATTACAGCCCCAGGGAGATGCTGGATTTGGTGTCCCGGTGCTATGACATCAAGGACATCACGGTGAACGAGCCGGGCATTGACCAGGTGGTATCGCAGATCTTTGCGGCGGGTGCAAAGCAATGAAACCATTCGCCAAGCTTGTATCCATGACTATGCAAAGCGCGCTGTTTTACCGGGCTGCGTTTTTCTTTTCTATGGTGACGCCGCTGATTTTATTGCTTGGGCAGTTCATGCTCTGGCGCAGCCTGTATATCACAGGGGGCGGCGGGGAGATCGGCGGATTTACATCCAAAGACATGTATGCCTACATCCTCATTTCTTTTTTCATCAACAATTTGCTAACCTGGTCCACCGAGAATATGCTTTCCAGAGAGATCCGCTCTGGCAAGGTGGTATCACGGTACCTAAAGCCGGTATCATTTTTGAGCCAGTCCCTGGCGGATATGACGGGGTATATCATCCCCCAGGCGTTAATCAACGGCATTGTGACGGCGGCTGTGTTCCTGCTATTCCCACAAAGCTTTGCCATGCCTGATGCAGGCGCGCTGCCTGTGGCCATATTAAGCCTTACGCTGGGGCTTTTGCTTCGGATGATGATGGTAAGCTGCTTTAGCCTTCTGTGCTTTTTCACTACCAGCCACTTAGGACTAAGCTGGGTGCGTACGGCGCTGATGGAATTTTTCTCCGGCGCGCTGATTCCGGTGGCCTTATTCCCTGGAATCATGAAGACCATAGCATGGCTGACACCCTTTCCACTGATGGTGCAGACGCCGGTGGCGCTATTCTTACATCAGGAACTTTTTCTTCCGGTTTGGCTGACCATCCTATTGCAGCTGGCCTGGGCGGCTATATTTTACCTTATTCATCAGGCGCTGTATGAAAGGGTACGCAGGACCGTTTCCTTTGCGGGGGGCTGAACATGCTGAAAACTTATTGGATGATCAAATCGCAATACCTGAAAACCGCCATGGAGTACCGTTTCAATTTCTGGATGATGGCGGTTGCGGGTTTTGTGATGCGGGCGCTGATGATGGGCGTGGCCTTTGTTCTGTACCGCAACGTGCCCGAAATTGCGGGCTTCACCGAAGGCCAGGTGTATTTGATCATGTCCTTCATGTTTATTACCGAAGGGATGAGCAACATTTTTTTCGACGGCATCTGGTACATACCGCGGCTGGTGTTTGGCGGAGAGCTGGACGTGATGCTTTCCCGCCCGGTATCGCCGCTGTACCAGATTCTTTCCCATGAGGTAGGGCTGCAGGGGGTAGGGGTGCTGGGCATCGGATTTTTAGGCCTTTTTTTGGCGCTGACCGCACTTCATACGCTGACGCTGCCGGCCATCATGCTTAGCCTGCTGTTTATCGTGTGCGGAACGGCGGTGCGGGCATCCAGCTATCTTATAGGAGCGTGCAATGTGTTCTGGCTTAAAGCCGGGGGGCAATTGAACATCCCATATACGATGTACAGCATCGGCGAATATGCCAAGTATCCGGTGAAGGTATACCCCCTGTTCATGCAGGTAGTGCTGTTTGGATTGATTCCCTATGCGTTTATCGGGTATGTGCCCTGCCTGGTGCTTTCCGGGGAACGGACTCTTTTGTATATACTTTTGACCATGGCGGTGAGCGCTGCGTACTTTTTGCTGGCAAGGGCGGTGTTTTACAGGGGGATCAGGAAATATGAGAGCATGGGGATGTAATACGTAATCCTTTTTTGAACTGCACTCTTTGCTATGAATTCAGTGATAGAACTGTAATCGAATAAGTATGTCTTCCTCCAGCCTGTCGATAGCCGGTGATATGCGGGCGATTAATAATCGCCCCTATGACGCTGTATGTTTGTTGACTTCTTTGCCTGGGCATATGGGAGCCGGAAGAAAAGTCAATATACTCTTCGCATTCGTAGGGGCGATTATCAATCGCCCGCTTGTGCCGGTTTATTTCAGCAACGCTTTTCCCGGAACACTTGCCGGCTATTCGGCTGAATGAATCGGCGATTAATGGCTTTGAACGGTATTAGAAGGCCAGCGTATCAAGTCGATGCGCCGGCCTTTTTCTTGGGGAGCAACGAGGGGGCCGAAGCTCCCTAGTTTGTAATCGTATCGCCCGGTTTTGCCGGGCGGGGCGCTTACGGAGCAAGCGCCCCTACACTTTTCGCTGGCCGTGAGCGCAACTCACAAGCGAAAAGTGCAAAATCGTGAAAAATGACACAGTCATTTTTCACGAAAGTACAGCCAGGAGGAACAGGGCGCAAAGCATGGCGGTGCCCCCGTACAGGTATGGCTTGGGGCGGGAAAACGTACCAAGCGATTTCACACCCGCCGCCTGTCCGAAGAGCAATGCGCCGCATGCCACCAGCGTATCCAGCCAAACGTGTTGCTGCCCCAGGATAAGGCTATACAGATAGTGCATCCCGAGCATCGTCAGGGTGCTGACCAGTTGGGCCACGGCTGCGCCCCACAGGATGCGCGTGGCATGGCGCGCGGCCTGTGGCACGCCTGTCGCCCAGGGGCGCGGGTTCCGCCTTACCAGGGCAATCCCCAGGAACCACCAGACAAACAATAGTCCCGCCGCCCATCTGTTCAGCCGCCAGATGCTGGCGGGGATGCCGGCTTGTCCCAGCGCAAAAGCCACCGCGGCCATTACAGCCGTCAAGGGCGCGGCGCCCAGCATATGCCAGCGTTGTGCACGTACCGTATAATCCATATTTCATCTCCCCCTCTGGGATAAGCTATGAGCGCTGTCAGGGGGATATGACTATGGATTCACGGACGGGAAAAAAATTTCTTTGGAAAATAGGCCTCGGAGTTTGCGCATTCTTTCCTTGGGCAAGGCATTTATGTTGCCAATATTCTTTTTGCTTTGGTTATGCGGCTATCTAATTCCAGCAAAAAAAGGCGCGCGAAGGGGGATGCTGGAAGCATCCCTTCGTACGCCTTAAGGTGCCGTGGTAGCGCCGCCGGCGTTAGCGGTGATGGTTTTAAACAACGCGTCCACCTGGGTTTGCAGCGTGGCCATCGTTGTTCCCGACTTTTCCATGGTGGCTGCCAGGTCCTGAACGGATTTTACCTGGGCCGCCTGGGCGGTAACGCCAATGTTCTGGACGGCGGTATTGACGGTGCCGACCCTGTCGTTGACCAT
This sequence comes from Bacillota bacterium, assembly GCA_023413135.1. Taxonomy (GTDB): domain Bacteria; phylum Bacillota; class Clostridia; order Christensenellales; family Aristaeellaceae; genus JAEWAH01. The sequence continues at coordinate 50,944 of JAEZQK010000021.1, read as the reverse complement.
GTCGGTAATCCGCTGGGTCAGGCCGCCTTTGTACTGGCTGTCAAACGTGAGCCCAACCACGGCGGTATCCCCCGCGGCCGCCACGGCTGCTTCTGAAACTTCGCTCAATTTTTCCAGCTCAGTCTCGAGGTCCTGGGATACTTTTTTCGCCTCGTCCATCGTCGTAATTGCCGCGCCCGTTGTTCCGGGCGCGGTGGTCGTGGGCGTTCCGGCGCCAGGGCTGGGGCTGGCAACCGGCGCTATCGGGGGAAGAATTGACGGGCTGGGCATCAACGTTGTGGCTGCGGGCGACGGGGACGGTAAGACTTCGGCACCTGCACAGCCTCCCAGCAGCACCAGCGCTAACGCGCACAGCATGGTGAGAATCCACTTTTTGTTCAAGGTATTCGCCTCCTCGCGGCTATTGTGTGCAAAACGTCCCTGTCTTATCAGCACCAAACCATGGAAAGAAAAATGCCGTGAAAACGAATTTCGTTTTCGCGGCACTGAACTTTTCACCTGTTCACTTTCCGCCCCGTCCTGCGCTACGCTTGACCGGTGCGAGCTCACGGCCGGCGAAAAGTGTAAGGAATGTTTGCTACGCAAACGCCCGTGCGCGCAGGCTATGCCGGGCGACACGATTTCAATTGAAGGGGCTCTGCTCCTTCAATGCATCCCCGAAAGTTTGTTCCCGAAAGGGAAAATATGGGGATTGCAAAGGGGTTTTATCCCTTTGCTGGGGGTCCAGGGGGCAAAGCCCCCTGGATCAGGTCCAGCACGGCCTGGGTCCCATCGGCGGCGGGTGCGTTTTGCAAAGCGGCGCGCAATTTGCCGCGGCATTCATATAATTGATGCAAGGCGTCCACCAAGGAATCCGCCGTCAAATCCTCCTGGAGGAGAACGTGGCACAGACCCCGGCGCTCATAGCTTTGGGCGTTGAGGATCTGGTCGCCCCGGCTGGCGGTGCGGGGATAGGGAATCAAAAGCATGGGCTTTTTCAGCGCCTGAAATTCGCAAAGGGCGTTGCTCCCCGCCCGGGAAAGGATCAGGTCGGCGGCGGCAAAGGCGTGGGGAAGCTCATCGCTTAAAAACTCACTTTGCCAGTAGCCGGGGGTATGGTCCAGGGAAGGTTCCAGATTGCCCCTGCCGCAGATGTGCATCACGTCCATTTTGTGAAGGATCCTGGGCAGCGCCGCCCGCAGGACCTGGTTCACGCTTTGAGCCCCGGAGCTGCCGCCCATCATCAAAAGCACCGGCCTTATGCCCTGAAAGCCGGCCATGGCCAGCCCCTGGGCACGGCTGCCGGAAAAAAGCTCGGGCCGAAGCGGTGTGCCCGTCATTTGCGCCTTTTTGCCAAGGGCCTTAGCGCACTCCGGAAAGGTGGTGGCGATCCGTTTGGCGAACACGGCGCAGATGCGGTTGGCCAAACCGGGCGTATAATCGCTCTCGTGGCACACTACCGGTATATTGTGAAGCCACGCTCCGAAAACCACCGGCACGGACACGAAACCACCCTTGCTGAATAAGACGTCCGGCTTAAGCTTGCCCATCAGGCGGGCGGACTGCACGGCCCCCCAAAGCACCCGGAAAGGATCGGTAAAATTCTTCCAGCTAAAGTAGCGGCGCAGCTTGCCGCCCTTCACCGCATGGTATGTAATGCCTTTTTGGCGGCTGATCATATCCCGCTCCATGCCCGCATCGGTGCCGATGTAGTGGATGTCATACCCAGCCCTCAGCAAATGCGGGATCAAAGCCAAGTGGGGCGTCACATGGCCGGCAGTGCCGCCCCCGGTCAATACGATTCGCTTCAAAAAAACGGCCTCCTTGAAAATACTTGGTATAGTATAGCACAAAAGGAGGAAAGTTTGCACTTTTGCCGGCGGGATGTATTCTATCCGTTCTCTTTATGTTCAACCGTTGCGGCTTCAAGGGATTTTTTGTATACTGTTGAGCAACAGAAAGGAAGTGGCGCATGAAATACCTGATGGTTATCGGCGACGGCATGGCGGACAAGCCGCTAAACGTCTTACACAATAAAACGCCCCTGGGTTATTTGGATCTGCCGGCCATGGACAAACTTGCGGGAAGTGAAACGGGAACAGCCCTTACGGTACCGGAAGGCGTGACACCCGGCAGCGACACGGCCATACTGAATATATTCGGCTATGATCCAAGAAAGTGCTACACGGGCCGCAGCGTGCTGGAAGCGGCAGGGGTAGGCGTTCTGCTCCACGAGGGAGAAGTATCTTTGCGCGTCAACCTGTGTTCTGTGGAGAATACGGCAAATGGGCTTGTGATTCGCAGCCACAACGGCGGCAGCGTGGAAGGGGACGAGGCGGAAACCCTGATGCATGACCTGATGTCCCACCCGGATTATCAGGCCATCGCGGGGAAAATGGGGCTTTTTATCACCGTTAGCCGCAGCTTCCGCCATATCGGCGTGCTTCATGGCCCGGTACCAAAGGACGCGGTCTTTTCGCTGACGGAACCCCACAACGTATTGGACCAGACAGTCGACAATTACTGGCCCAAAGGGCATCTGTCCTTAGAAATTGAAGCGCTGATGCGTGTAAGCTTCAGTATTTTGGATAGCCACCCCATCAATGCTTCCCGCAGGAAGCGGGGCCTTTTGCCGGCCAATATGGTTTGGCCTTGGGGCCCGGGCCGGGCAATTCAATTACCTTCCTTCCAGGAAAAGTACGGCCATTTTGGTCCCGTGGTCAGCGCCGTGCCGCTGGTATGGGGCATCGCCGCCCTGGCCGGGCTGAAAACCCCAAAGGTGGAAGGCGCAACAGGGGATTTGGATACAAATTATCAAGGCAAGGTGGAAGCAGTCATTTCGGCCCTTCAGGCCGGAGATGATTTTGCGGTGCTACATGTGGAAGCCCCAGATGAAATGTCCCACGCCGGAGATATAGAAAAAAAACTGGAAGCCATCATAAGGCTGGACCAACGCGTCATTGCGCCGCTGCTTGAGAAGCTGCCAGCCCTTGGCGATTTCCGCCTGCTGGTGCTAAGCGATCATTTAACGCTTTTGTCCACCAAGGGCCATGATGGTTCCCCTGTGCCCTGGGCGCTGTATGACAGCCGCCGTCCCGGAGCGCCGGGAAAGCTGGATGAGGAAACAGCCGCAAAGGGGCTTTATCTGAAGGAAGGAACGCAAATCATGGCCCACCTGTTTGAGCAGGATAAAAATGCTTCCTTTGATTCACCCGGCGGAATACGGGGTATATAAAAATCAAGAAACCCGCCAGGAGGTGACAGAAATGGAGAAATCCTGCAACGAAGCATTGAATCCCAAGCAGCAGATTCCGGAGGAGGATATCTCTTTCGATGAAAGCGTTTGCTCTGCGGAATTTTCGGAGGGTTGTACCCTACCGGTCAGTGAGCAGCTCGACCAGCCTTAAAGGATTCACCTCATAAGGCTGTTTGCATAATAGCCCCGCCCCTTTTAAGCAAACAAAGGGGCGGGGCGCTTATATTTGCGCAAAGATCTTCCTTATGTTCGACAGCGTTGACAACTGTAGCGGATAGTGTTATGATGCCGTTTCCTGCGTGCCCTGGATCAGCTTCAGCAGCTTTTCCCTGCACAGCTATGCCGTACATGATTACCTCTTCCCTTCCATAGAAGCCGGAAAGTTTTTTGAAAGGGATGAAAAAAAGCTCATGCCCCTGTCCGTCACAGCGCATCACGCGGCGACGGACGGTTATCACATGAGCCTGTTTTTCAATAACTGCAGCGCCTTATGGATCATCCCGAATGCTGGATCGCCTCTTAATGGCTAGATGCAATCCTATGAGTCAAATTCAGCTCTCAATGCTCTCAAGCCACTGTTCCACTTCTTCCAGGCTGTCAAAGCCTTTTCCCATGCGAACCTCTTCCGCAATGGATTCGGGAAGGGCATCCATATCAATTTCCAGGGACCGTACAAAGGCCATCGCATCACCATATTTGTTTTCAAACAAGCTAAGCACGCCCGTTTCATCCGGCATCAGCACCACATGATCGGCGCAGTACAGCGGAAACAGCCGTGCCATGGTGATGCGCTTGGGCAAAAACTCCGTCACCTGCCACCCTTCATAGGCGGCCTCCACTTCCTGGCGTGTTTTGCCCACAAGCTCCTGGGGGAGGGGCGTTCGCCTGTCCACCTTATGGTCGCAGCGGCTGTACGTCAACTGCTGAACCAGTTCACACCCGGCCTCCACGCGGGAGGACTGCGTTCCCGCCGCATCCGCCGCATTTTCCGGCGGTGGGGTGGTGTATAGATCGGGGGCGGCCGCATCCCGCGGATACAGCCCAATGATAAGCAATACGGTGGCGGCTACCAAAGCGGCCGCGCCCAAAAATACTTGCCGGTTGATGGGAAGAGCCTTCCCCAATTTCTTTTTTTGGCTGTCCTGCCCATTTGATTGCATGAAATCTCGCCATCCTTTTCCTGCTGATGGCTTCATTATGCCCCAAACGCGCAATTGCATGCTTACCCTGCTTATGGTACAATGTGCGGGTCCTGTAAGGAAGGTGAAGCAATGGTTACGCGGGCTGTATTGTTTGATTTGGACGGAACGCTTTTGAATACTCTGGAAGATATCGCCGACAGCATGAACCAGGCGCTTTTGGAAAATGGGTTGCCGGAGCATCCGCTTGATGCATACCGCTATTTCGTGGGCGACGGGGTCAAAACACTTGCGCAGCGCGCCACAGGTTTTAAAGTGGAATCGATTCCCGCCGTTATGACGGCATATCAGTCTTATTACGCGGCGGGATGCCGGAACAAGACCAGGCCATATGACGGCGTGATGGACATGCTGCCGGAGCTCATAAAACGCAAGCTGTCCATCTGCGTTTTTTCCAACAAGCCGCATAAGGATACGCTGAACGTGATGGCGTATTACTTCCCGCACATCCGCTTTGATATAATAAGGGGCCAAAAAGAAAGCGTGCCGGTGAAGCCTGACCCCACTGGCGCGCTTGACATTGCCAAAGAGCTGCACATTTCCCCGGAAGAATTTTTGTATGTAGGGGATACGGGGGTGGACATGGCCTGCGCCAACGCGGCAGGAATGATCCCGATAGGGGCTCTGTGGGGATTCAGGCCCCGGGAAGAGCTTGTAGAGCACCATGCCCGTCATCTTATTGAAAAGCCGCAGGAGCTTCTGCCGCTGCTCCAATAAATCCGCTTACTCCCGGCCGGGAAGGGCCGGAGTGCCTTCAGTCAGCAGCGGCTGCTCATGGATTACGATGGGCGGAACCATGGCCGAATGCATTTCCCGAAGCCTTTGGGTGCGCATCTTAACCCGCTGCCCGGTAAGCATCTTCAGCCGGTACCGGTCAAACATTGCCCGGACGCCGATGGTCAAGGGAATGGCGGCGTATACCCCCGCAGTTCCCAACACATATGCGCCAACACCCATGGCCGCACCCGATTTGGCCATGCGGAAAGCTGCATCCTTCAACCCCGTATGAGCAGGCTTGCGGCCCAAAAGCACCTTGGCCTGCTCGGTTATGGCAATGATCGCAAAGGGCAGCGCAGCGCAGGCTCCGCCCAGCAAATCATCCAAAATCCCGGTCTCATCCAGGATGCCGGCCTCCACGCAGATCTCATCCATATAGTTCAGGCTTGCGGCCAGCGAATCGATCAGCGTATCCCGCTGCCGTTTTTGATAACCCTTCACAATCTCTTCATAGGAACGCATGGAAAGCCTCCTTTGCGTGGTACTATTTCAACAGGTTCAAGATCGTCACAATGATCCAGGCCCCCGCTATGATGGCGGCCAGCAGCGTCACCTGGGAAAGGATCCCGTTCTTTTTCCCTTGCTTCCCCTTCACTGCTTCCAGCGCCTGCAGCCGCTTTTGCATATCGCTTAAGCGGGACATGATATCCTTTTGGGATTGTTCCCATTTCATTTGAAGGTCTTCCCGGCCGTCCAGCACCTGCTGCGAAAGAATGGTCTGCTGTGCCGAAAGCTCCTCCAATTCTTTGCGCAGGCGCATCTGGTCATCATAGAGCCCTTCCGTCACCATCGTCATCTCGCTGGTGAAGGATTCCACCAGGCTCTGCACATCCGGCCCCTTGATCGCCTGGAGCGCCCCGCCGATCAGCTCCCTGGGCTTTTTGATGATATTTACAAGCTTTTCCGCCATATATACGCTCCTTTCCGGATAGATGCATCATACCATATTCCCGGAGAAGTTACAAATAGCCGTAGCGTAGGCTAAGCAAAAAAAGGTATACTGTTTGCAAGGGAGGGAAAACCATGTGGGTGGACTTAAGCTGGCCGGTTGTGGACGGCATGCCCGTATATCCCGGTGACAGGCCGACGCGGCTTACACAGGAAAAATGGCTGGAAAAGGACTTCTATGCTGCCTTCAAACTCGATACGGGGCTGCATGCGGGCACCCACATGGACGCGCCCATGCATCTAATCCCAAATGCGCCCGGCATGATGGAAATACCGCTTTTCCGCTGCTTTGCCGAAGGGTTCCTGCTGGACGTGCGGGGACAGAAGGAAATTCCAAAGCCTGATCTGCCTAAAGGCGCGCTTGCCGGGAAAGCGGTGCTTCTGAGAACTGGCATGGAAGCGGCCTATGGTACCGAAAGCTATTACAACGATCACCCGATCGTATCCATGGAATTGGCCAAGTTCCTTGTGCGGGAGGATATCGCCTTTCTGGGTATGGACATGCCTTCCCCGGATGTGCCGCCCTTCCCGGTGCACAAGCTGCTGCTGGCAGAGGGCATCCCTATTGTGGAAAACATGCGGGGGCTATGCGGATTGTCCGGTTTCTTTGAGGTGACGGCCCTTCCGCTGAACATCCACGCGGAGGCCAGCCCTGTGCGCGCCGCGGCACGGCTTTTTCATGACAAAAACGGCCGGCCATGATATACTTGGAAGGATAATACCAGGGGAGGGATATGATGGAGGACTTTTTTAAACGGGTACGCAACTGGAACGCTAAATTGAACGATATCCCCCGTCGTCTGGTTCTCATCGCACTGGTGGTAGGCATCTGCTTCATGGCGCTTAAACTTCTGCCCCTGTGCTGGCCCTTTGTGCTGGCGCTTCTGTTTGCCATGCTCATGGAACCATTGGTACGGGTTTTGCGCCGGGCCTTTGCCAAAGTGCCCATTGGCAACCGCCTGGCCACCATTTTTGCGATGGTCTTTGTATTCGGCCTGTTGGGCCTGGGCCTTAGGCTGATTGTCGGGCGTTTGGTACAGGAGGCTATTGGCTTGGCCAATGCCATCCCGAATATGTGGAGATGGTTCAGCGGCCAGGTGACCGGCTGGGTGGGAGGAATCAGCCAGCAATATGCGGAAGTGCTCCCAATCGACCTGAGTGAAACTGTAAGCAAGCTCCTCAAGGAGGCGGAAACCGCGCTGTTCCCCCTGGCCCGGACTGTTGCCGGCGGAGCATGGACGACAGTCACCTCCGTGCCGGTGATGATACTGTCGGTGGTGCTTACCATCATGGGCACCTATTACTTAAGCAGCGACCGGGAGCGTATCTTCGCCTTTTTTCATAGAACCTTCCCTGCGGAAATGGTGCGCAAAGGCATTCTTCTCAAACGTGACATATTCAAAGCGTTGTTTGGGCAAATACGGGCGCAGCTATTGGTCTCCCTTTTGATCACCGTCGTCGTTCTGCTTGGGCTGATGATTCAGCAAAAGCCCTATTGGCTGCTGCTGGGCTTTTTGATTGGGCTGGCGGATGCGCTGCCCGTGCTGGGCGCGGGGCTTTTCCTCATTCCCTGGTCTGTGATCGGCTTTGTGACCGGGGATACGGCTACAGGAATCGGCATGGCGCTATTGTATTTGGCGGTGGTAGTAGTCCGGCAGATTGCCGAGCCCCGCATCGTAGGCAAAAATCTGGGGCTATACCCCCTGGCTACCATGATGGTCATGTTCGCCGGATTACAAATTACCGGCAATGTGCTTGGCCTTTTGCTGGGCCCCATCCTTTTGAACCTGCTCAAGGTGGTGCTCCGGGCCGATAGCGGGGCGGAACTCCCCCCCGTCTCACCCCGGCCGAAGCTTACTTTCAAGCGTCATACCAAGGAAACAAAGCCGGAAGCGGAAGTACCGGGTACGGCACGTCAGGAAAAGTAGCATCCGGAAAGGAGTCCAAAATGCCCAGCCTGGAAGCATATCACAGCGGCCTTCCCTATTCCTATGTGCCGGGCGTGTTCCCCTCCCTGGAGTGCTTGAAGTTTAGGCCTGATGTGGCCCGAAGGCTGCTTGTACACAGCCAGAGCGGAAAGAATGAAGGTGTACGCACCCTCATCAGCCTGTGTCAAAGCCTGCACATACGGGTGGAGGAAGCGGATAGGGCTCTAAACCGCATCTCCGGCAAAGAAAACTGCTATGCCGCCGTGGTTTTTGAAAAATTTCAGGGCAACCTTTCCATGGATGGGCCTCATGTGGTGCTCCACCATCCTTCCGACGCGGGCAACCTGGGCACCATACTGCGTACGGCGTTGGGTTTTCAAATAACGAGCATCGCAATCATCCGCCCGGCTGCCGACGTGTTTGATCCCAAGGTGATAAGGGCCAGCATGGGCGCGCTGTTCTCCATGCAGGTGAGGCAATTCGATACGTTTGAAGAATACCGGGAGGCTCATCCTGATCATGCGCTGTATCCCTTCATGCTGGACGGCTCCTGTCTCCTTGCACAGGCGGTCAAAGGATGCAAAACGCCTTTCGCCCTGGTGTTCGGCAACGAGGGCAGCGGCCTTGACCCGTCTTTTGCCAAGCTGGGCCAGGCGGTGCGCATTCCGAGCAGCGGAAAAATCGATTCCCTGAACCTGTCGGTGGCGGCGGCCATCGGCATGTACGCCTTTATGAACCGGGAGGAATAACCATGTATGAGGAGATCACAAAAAGCATCCGGGATGTCGTATCTTTTTTAAAGCGGGAAGCCCGTTTGCAGGATGGCGCCATGGTAGTGCTGGGCTGCTCCACCAGCGAGGTGAAGGGGGAGCGGATAGGGCGCGGCAGCGTTCCGGAACTTGGCGAGCACATCGCAAAGGCCATGTGGGAAGCATGCAGGGAAAACCTTCTCATTCCCGCCTTTCAATGCTGCGAGCACCTAAACCGCTCACTGGTCATGGAGCGGGAGGAGATTTATAAACGAAACCTGATCCATGTGCATGCCATTCCCCAGCCCAAGGCGGGTGGCAGCGTTCCCGCGGCAGCCTGGAAGCTGCTCACCTGTCCGGGGCTGGCCCAAAGCGTCCAGGCGGATGCGGCCATCGATATAGGCGACACGCTGGTAGGCATGCACATAAGGCCTGTGGCGGTGCCGCTGCGCATGGAGTTACGCAAAATCGGGCAAGCCAATTTGGTCATGGCCTATTCCAGGCTGCCTTATACAGGCGGTCCCAGGGCGGTATACGAGTAGCAAGAAATGGGAAAGAAGGATGTGCAAAAAAACTTTACAAGCCCGTCCCTTCATGTTACGCTATAGACGTTGTGTAGAAAAAAGGGGAAACGGCGCGTAAAAGAGTGAGCGCGCCAGACATGCACAGGAGGAATGCGCATGGGGTGGTTGGACGTCTTTACGCTACTGGGCGGGCTGGGATTGTTTCTTTTCGGCATGAAAATGATGGGCGAGGGGCTGGAGAGGGCCGCCGGCAAGGGTCTTCAACGCCTGCTCAACGCATTGACGAGCAACAGGTTCCTGGCCATGATCGTAGGCATTGGTGTAACGGCCGTCATTCAAAGCTCCAGTGCCACCACAGTGATGGTGGTAGGCTTTGTCAATGCCGGCCTTCTTTCTTTGGGACAAGCCGTCGGGGTCATCATGGGCGCCAACATCGGCACGACGGTCACATCGTTATTGCTGTCCGTAAGGATTGATTTTGGCGTGATTTTTGCCAGCATCGGCATGGTTTTGATCTTTGCGGGCCGCAGGGAAAAAATCAGGCAGGCAGGGAATGTGCTGATGGGCCTTGGCATCCTGTTCATCGGTATGAATACCATGTCCACCGCCATGGTTCCGCTTCGGGAGTGGGATGCTTTCAAAACTTTGATGATAGGATTCAGCAATCCTGTTCTGGGCGTGCTGGTTGGCGCAGGCATTACGGCCATCGTCCAGTCCAGCTCCGCCTCGGTAGGTATTCTGCAGGTACTGGCCGACAAGGGGCTTATCGGCATGAACGGCGCCATTTTCATCCTGTTCGGCCAAAATATCGGTACCTGCGTCACTGCGCTCATTGCATCGGCCGGTACGAATCATACCGCCAAGCGCGCGGCCGTGGTACACCTGTTGTTCAACGTGATCGGTACCGCCCTTTTCATTACGCTGGCTTTAACGCTTCCGCTGGCCGATTGGGTCAAAGGCCTGGCACCTGATAACATAAAGTTGCAGATTGCGCTTACTCACATCTTCTTCAATATCGGCACCACCATTGTCCTTCTCCCGCTAGCCCGTGTCCTGGAAAAGCTGGCCTGGGTATTTGTGCGGGGCGTGGACGAGCCACGGGAAGCCATGCGCCTTAGCCATTTCGACAGCCGTCTTTTGGCCACGCCCCCTATCGCCGTCAGCCAATTGTTCAAAGAAGTCAACCGCATGGGTGAACTCTCGATCCGGAATTTCAAAACATCCATGCGCTGCTTCCTGGATGGAGATCTGACTGGTGCCAAGCAGGTAAACGACACTGAGGATGTATTGGACTACCTGAACCAGGAGATCACCACCTATCTGGTAGAAGTAAAGGCGCTGGATCTGGATGACCATGATTTGCACTTGGTCGGCTCCCTATTCCATGTTATCAACGATCTGGAGCGCATCGGCGATCACAGCATCAACATCCTGGAGATCGCCCAGAAACGGGCGGAGGAGAAAGTGAAGTTTTCCGCCAAGGCCGAGCAGGAGCTTGCCGATATGTACCTAAGAGTTGTCCACATGGTAGACCAGTCGCTGCATATCTTCTCAAATCAATTGACCGATCCGGACATTCTGGCAGGCATTGAAAACGAGGAGCAAGCCGTGGACGATCTGACTGCCGCATTGCGGGACCACCACGTGGAGCGGCTGAAAAACCGCAAATGCTCCGCCCGCAACGGCATGCTCTACCTGGACATGCTCACCAACCTGGAGCGCATCGCCGACCATGCCAACAACATTTCAGACTCGGTAGACAAGCCCCATGGGGCAAGCATATGGATCCAATAAATCTAGAAAATGACGGTGTCATTTTCTAGATCTCTCACTTTTTGCCTGTTCACTTCGTTCACGGCCGGCAAAAAGTGCAAGGACAGCTTGCTCCGCAAGCGACCCGCCCACCCGGCAAAGCCGGGTGATACGATTACAAACGAGGGGCTGCGGCCCCTCGTTGCTCCCCGAGAATTTGTAGTACTATTTGAAAACATAAATGCACCGATGAGCGCTAACGCATAGAATACAAGCAAGCGCCGCCCGTATGTCTTCCTGAGAAACGCAATGACGAAGGTTCTTGGCGTAACATGAAAAAACAAGATCCTTCACTGCGTTCAGGATGAAGGCTGGCGGGGGTGGCTTCGCTTTCAAAGCCTTGCTCGTAGATGCTTCATGTTCTCTCATTGGTATAACGTGAAAAACCTGCCCTTTCCGCTACGCATCTCGTATGGAATGAGCAGGTACGTTTGTCCCCAATAGAAGGGGATTCCAAAGGGATGAAATCCCTTTGGCAGGGTCCAGGGACAGCGTCCCTGGTTATTCGTGTTTTTCCACGTGATCCCGATCCCTATCCCTGTCCTTGAACAGAAGAGAAATGCACCACAGCCCTGCCGCGCCAATCACCGTGTAAATGATGCGGCTGACCGTAGCTCCCTGCCCGCCAAACAGGTATGCCACCAGATCGAACTGAAAAATGCCTACCAACGCCCAGTTGATGGCGCCAAGAATCACCAGCAGCAGGGAAATGCGATCTACCATGTGTTTTCACACACCTTTCCTTGTTTTGTTTACAGTATGCACCCCCCTGCATCCTCCTATGCGGATTTTTTGCAAGATTTTCTATTTTGGCAGGATATTTACCCTATTCACCTTTACCGTGATGCAAAGCCGACTTTCTTATATACCTTGCGCAGCGTTTTTTGCGCCAGTGCCTGGGCCCGCTCGGCGTTGCGGTTCATAACATGCTGGATATATTCCTTGTCGGCGATCAGCCTCTCATACTCTTTTTGAATAGGTGAAAGCGTATCAATCACAGCCTCCGCCGTTCGCTCCTTCAGCACGCCGTACCCTTGGCCGTTTAGCTCCGCTTCCAGCGCAGGTATCTCCCCGCATCCAAGTGCGCTCATGATGCTCAAAAGGTTCGAAACCCCCGGTTTTTCCTCCGGATCGAAGCGGATGCTCCCCTCGCTGTCTGTGACCGCCCGGCGGATCTTTTTGCGGATCACATCAGGCTTGTCGAGGATGGCGATATAGGTGTCCTCCGGGTCGGACTTGGACATTTTCCTTGTAGGCTCCTGCAGGCTCATCACTTTGCCGCCCACTTTGGGGATATATGGTTCGGGGATGGTGAATACGTTCCCATATACGCCGTTGAAGCGTATGGCGACATCGCGGCACAGTTCCAGATGCTGCTTCTGATCCACGCCCACAGGCACCAAGTTGGTCTGGTACAGCAGAATATCCGCGGCCATCAGCACGGGATAGGTAAACAGCCCGGCATTGATGTTCTCCTCATGCTTAGCCGCTTTATCCTTGAACTGGGTCATGCGGCTCAGTTCCCCCATATAGGTGAAGCAGTTCAATACCCAGCTAAGCTCCGCGTGGGCGCTGACATGACTCTGGCAATAAATCAGGTTTTTGTCCGGATCCAGGCCGCAGGCAATATAGGTGGCGACCAGCTCGCTGCACCGGCGCCGGAGCTGGCTGGGGTCCTGCCGAAGGGTGATGGCATGCATATCCACCACGCAGTACAGGCAGTCATAATCGTCCTGAAGCATGCGGAAGTTGCGCAGCGCGCCGATATAGTTGCCGATGGTCAGCGTGCCCGAGGGCTGGATGCCTGAAAAGATGACCTGCTTCTTTTCCTGTTGGGGAAGGGATTGATCCATGTGTAGACCTCCTTGATATGGGGATGCGGGTACAAAAAAAGCAGCCGTTCCCCTTGTGTTGGGGACAGATGCCTGCGGTGCCACCCCTATTGGCGCATAAAGCGCCCGCTCAGTGAAAGCCGTAATCAGCTCTCCGCCCCATAACGGCGGGCTTCCGTCGCAGCCTACAGGCCGGTTGCCTTTCGGTGCGCCCTCCGGGGTCCATTCCCCGCCTGATAGTGACCGGGCTTGCACTCTCCCCGGTTCGCTTGACATTTACAGGCGGTTACTACTCCCCGTCATCGGTGTGGAGCCATTGTACCATACATGATATGGGAAGTAAATAAAATTGTGGCATTGCGGGCATAAATATATCGAAAAGTACACATACAATAATATGGACCCCATTGTTTTCTTTCAGTGATATTCCATAAAACTTGCCGACACAATTCGTCAGGAAGCTCATTTATCCGTTCTTTTTCGGGAAGGTCTTCTCACTGTATGGAATTTAAGGTATAATGTCTCCGTCCGAAAATGCGTGCGGAAGAGGATGATGGTGTTGACAGATTTCATGAGTGACTGGAACAAGGATGCGTTTCTGTCAGTTCCCGTGGGGCCTCTGGGCTTGATTGCCATGCGGGGCACCGAGGCCCTGGGAGAAAAGGTGAACGCTTGGCTGATGAAGTGGCGCGATCACCAGGAAGTGCAGGAAGAGCAGGAACTGATCACCGCGCCGGGGTATGACCGGGGCGACTTCCTCATCAAGGCTTACTGCCCCAGGTTTGGCACAGGCGAGGCCAAGGGCATGCTCAAGGAAAGCGTCCGCGGTTATGACATCTACATCCTTTGCGATGTGGGCGCCTACAACTGCACCTACAAAATGTACGGAAACGACGTACCCATGTCCCCCGACGACCACTTTCAGGACTTGAAGCGCATCATCGCCGCTATCGGCGGCAAGGCCAAGCGCATCAACGTCATCATGCCCATGCTCTACGAAGGCCGCCAGCACCGCCGCACCTCCCGGGAAAGCCTGGACTGTGCCATCGCCCTGCAGGAACTGGAACATATGGGCGTTACAAACATCATCACCTTCGATGCCCACGACAACCGTGTAGTCAACGCCATCCCCCTGATCGGCTTTGAAAGCGTCATGCCTTCCTATCAGATTTTCAAGGCGCTTTTGCGCATGGAAAAAGACCTGACCATTGACAAGAGGCACATGATGATCGTCAGCCCCGACGAGGGCGCCATCGACCGTAACATTTTCTATTCCTCCGTGCTGGGTGTGGATATGGGCCTTTTCTACAAGCGCCGGGATTATACCAGCGTCGTCAATGGCCGCAACCCCATTATTGCCCACGAATACCTGGGTGATTCGGTGGAAGGCAAAGATGTGTTTGTGGCGGACGACATCATCTCCTCCGGCGAGTCCGTGCTGGATCTGGCCAGAGAACTGAAAAAGCGCAAAGCCAACCGTATCTTTGCCGCCGGCACCTTCGCTTTCTTCACCAACGGCCTGAAGGAATTTAACGCCGCATACGAAGAAGGCACCATCACCAGGGTGATCGCCACCAACCTCACCTACCGCACGCCGGAGCTGATGGCCGCCCCCTGGTTTATTGAGGCGGACATGAGCAAATACCTGTCCTATATCATTGCCACTTTGAACCATGACAGGTCACTGAGCAAGCTGTTAAGCCCCTACAACCGCATCAGAACGCTGCTTTCCAAATACAACGAGGAACAGGCCCAAGCCGGCCTCCGGTTGGTATGAGTATGGCGGTACGTGTGATTCGTCCGGCTCTGCCGGAGGATATGGATGCTTTGCTTAGGCTGCGCCGGGAATATTGCCAGCAGATATACAAAGGCTTTGATGTGCTGTGCAACCTGGAGGACGACCAGGAGTATGCTGTCAAGTTTCAGCAATGGCTGAAAGATCCCGCCGCGCGGGTGACGCTTTTGTATCTGGATGATACGCTGATGGCTTTTTCCGCCTATCGCCTGCCTGATCCTATGTCGGGCGAAATTCTCGATTTGCAATGTTTGCCCAGTGCCGCCTTCCAGGATGTCCAGGCCCTATTGGAATCCATTCTGAAGGAAATGACAGGCCTTGACGCCAGTTTTGTGGAGGTATGGGTCCTGCGGGACAACCTGCGCTCCCGCTACCATTACCAGCAGTTTGGCTTCAAGCCTGTGGGCGGCATAAAAGAAATGGCAGTTGGAGATGTGACGCTTCCCTTTACCAGATACGTCTACTGCCTGAAGGAATGCCCGCCTGATTGCATATAGCTATCGCCGTGAAAAGCGCTAATGCGCTTTTCACGATTTTTTACAGAATTTCCCTGTAGCCATTCGCACTGTTCTACGCTGCGCTTGAACGGTGTTCCGTATCCAAATGGCAAGCCATTTGGATATTCCAGGCTAGGGGGCTGCGGCCCCCTCGTTGCTCCCTTTAGTATGCAGATAGTTTGTGCCGGTGAAAGGATGAGATATCCTTTCACCGGTCTATTTTTTCGATAACGCGACTGATGCCGTTCCGAAGATGATGATGCTGAAATGCACCAGCGCAGGCGGGCGAACACAGTTCGCCCCTACACCGTAAAGAGTGTATCGGCCCTTCTTCCGGCCTCTATGCACTCCGGAAATGAGGCTAACAGACTCCATCAAATGTAGGGGCGAACATATCAATCGCCCGCAGTGCTTTTCTTCCGGCCTCTATGCACTCCGGAAGTGAGCCCAACAGACTCCATAAAATGTAGGGGCGAACTGTGTTCGCCCGCAGTGCATCAGCTTTCGATAAGTTAGAGGATGGTATGCTCATCCATTCATTTATGTTTTGAATTGGCACAAAAACAAAACCAGCCAAAAATGTCCATCTTTTGTCATAAACAGAGAGACACGATTGACTTTTTTCCATATATGTACTAATATGTAGTGGGGAAGTGTCGGAACCGAATTGGAAATTTGTCCCATTCCAGACGACTATTCTCTAAAAAGGGGGGATCGCCGAAAGAAGCCTGAACTGCCGCGCAAATTCTTCTTGCCGGTCCATTTCTGAGGAATTTCATTCCTCCCAAAAGGCAAAGCGGGCGAAAGCCCGTGACGCAAAGCTATAGGGCCTACACGGTCAAAACCGCATGGCAGCCAGTTCCCGCAAAGGGCAAAACGGGCGAAAGCCCGTGACGCAAAGCTATAGGGTCTAAACGGTATCAACCGCATGATCGCCAGCTGCCGTACCAAAGGCAAAACGGGCGAAAGCCCGTGACGCAAAGCTATAGGGTCTAAACGGCGAAAGCCGCACGACAGCCAGTTTCCGAAAAAGGCAAAACGGGTGAAAGCCCGTGACGCAAAGCTATAGGGTCTAAACGGCGAAAGCCGCACGACAGCCAGTTTCCGAAGGGAGAATTTTCATGTTCCGTTCCGCAAAAGCATTAGCCGCTCTTGTTCTTGTTTTGGTTGTTCTTTTTACCACCTTCGCAGGTGCTTTGGCCGACAAATCCTCCGATGTCCTTGACTTGGTCAATCAAGAGCGCAAGGCCGCCGGTTTGAAAAGCGTTAAAATGAACGATGACCTCAACCGTGTTGCCGAATTGCGTGCCGCCGAGATCGCTGAAAAATGGAGCCATACCCGCCCCAACGGTGAGGAATGGAAGACCGCTTTCTCCGAAGCAGGCGTCTCTGCCTCCTACCGCGGTGAAAACCTGGCCAAAGGGCAATACTCTGCCGACAAGGTCGTGGAAGACTGGATGGATTCCGAAGGCCACCGGGATAACATTCTGAACAAGAAGTTCACCAAAATGGGCGTTGCCTCCGTCGTTATCGACGGCGTCACCTACTGGGTGCAGGTATTCGCCAATGACGTGAAGGCTACGAAAAAAACATCCACCAAGAGCACCGCCAGCGCTTCGCAAGAATCCGCCGGCAGCACAGCAGCTTCTGCGCCTGCCTCTTCTGAAAAAACGCAGAAGGCAAGCAAATCTACTAAAAACCAGACAGGGGCGCTGGACAAGCTTTCTCAGTCCGTCGACCTGCAAGCCGCGATGAATGCGCCCGCCGCCAGCATATCCCTTGGGAAAAACCCCGGCTTGTGAGAGCTGGTGTCGGGATGGCTGAGGAAAGCAGCAACATAGGTCCCGTGGATACCATCGGCAAGGGTGTTCGCCTGATCTGCCCCAACAATCATGCACGGCGTTTCCTGGTCATTTCCGGCGTTCAATAAGGTAAAGCCCTTGGGCTGAAACCGACCCGCAACCCCTGTGGATTCTATCCATAGGGGTTGTTCGTTTCGAGAAAATACTGGCTTTTCTTCCGGTTCACATATGCCCCGGTAGAGAAGTGAACAAACACATGCGTTGCAGGGGCGATTATCAATCGCCCGCTTAAGCCCGGTACCATGAACATAGCAGGCAGTGTATCGCAGCCGCTATATTTCACAGCTTCCGCAAGCTCTTGATCCTGCCCGCCTCTGTCCGGCGATCATTTTGCCCTTTCCTGTTCATACACGTGAAGATAGTCTTCCACGGTAACTTTGCCGCACAATTCACCCAATAAATCATAAGGGATATTGGCTGTGGGCCTAAAGCGGATGCAGCTTTTGCCTACATCCGGCTTTTTGCCGGTTGCCTGCGCATACGCTGCCATAAACCACTCATACACCTCCGGAAAGGTGTAAATTCCCATATCATACAGGGCGATGTGGTTCTTTTGGGAAGCGATGCCCATCATGGTAACCGGAAGCTTGGGGTCTACATGGTATCCCTTGGGGTACAGGCTGTGAGGGATCACGTAGCAGATCATGCCATAGAGCATGATCTCCTCCAAACCGTGGGGAAGGTTTTCAAGCACCGCAGCCCGCAGCTTTTCCATGCTTTCCTGCCTGTCAGGCGGTAATTGCTCCATATATTCCTGCGGTGTTTTAGCGTCGCTTTGCATGCCCCTGCCCCCTCGCCTTTGTAGATTCACATAATAAAATTATACCCTCATTTCCAGCCTTTGCACCTTTTCCACCGCCGAAGCAATAAACTGCCCCACGGGATAATCCTGCAATCCGGCGATCTCCACATGGCACTTGTGTACCGGGATTAGGATCTTCAAGGCTTCACATTCCCCCAGCGCAGCGGCCATCCGGGGCGTGACCTCCCCCAGCAGGCCGTTGGCGACCAGGATGCCGATGGGACCGAGAATCACATCGGCGTATTTCATATTGTACACAGCCGCGTTTTCCCCTGTGGCGGCCTGGTTGGCCCCGGCCTTGAGCATTGCGCCGGTTGCCGCGGCATTTGTGCCCACAGCGGTAATATCCGCTCCCGGCAGCGCCTGCCGCAAACTTTCCACCAGCGCCCGCCCAATGCCTCCTCCTTGGCCGTCCATGACCAGAATGTTCATACGCCACTCCTTTTTTCAAGTGCCCGCCTGGCCAGCAGGAAAGCGCCCGCAATGCCGCTCTTGGTACCCAGCCCCGGCGGCACAATATAGTCTTCCATGCCATTTAGTACCGCGGGATGCTGCACATATCCGCCCAGAAGCCGCAGCGTTTCCTTGCGGATCAGGGGGAACAGATGCTCCTGCTGCATCACGCCGCCGCCTAATATGATCTTTTCCGGCGAAAAGGAGACGATGGCGTTTACGCACATCTGGGCCAAATAGGCGGCCTCCAGCTTCCAGGCAGGATGATCAGGCTTCAGCTCCCTGGCGGATACGCCCCAGCGCTTTTCCATGGCCGGGCCACAGGCCAATCCCTCCAGGCAGCTTTCATGATACGGGCAGAAGCCTTTTGGCGCGGGATCTTCCGCCAAAGGCCGAAGCAGCATATGGCCCAGTTCCGGGTGCAAAAGGCCGTGGACCAGATTTCCTTCTATTACCAGCCCGCCGCCGATGCCCGTACCTACCGTCACATACAGGCAGCTTAAAAGCCCCCGCGCCGCGCCCAGGGTGCTCTCCGCCAAAGCTGCGCCGTTCACATCCGTATCCAGCATCACGGGCACGTGAAGCGCCAGCGATAGCGTCCTGACGATCGGGAAGTTCTTCCATTTCAATTTAGGGGTGGAAGTGATATATCCATAGGTGGGAGAAGATTCCTTCAGGTCCAGCGGCCCAAAGCAGCCCACGCCAAGCGCCTTGATGTCATGTTTTTGAAAATAAGCGATAATGCCCGCCATGGTTTCGTCCGGCTCGGTGGTGGGAATACTGATCTTGTCCGAAATATGGCCCAAGCCATCTCCCACGGCCAGTACCATTTTGGTGCCGCCGGCCTCCAAAGCGCCCAACAACATGCTCTATTTCCCCACAATCTTTGCAAATTCCCCTGCCATTTTACAGGAAGGAATATGTTTTGTAAAGGCATGGAGAGCGGGCCTTGTCTGTCCTTCCCAGCATATTTTGACCGCCCCAAGCCCATGTTATGGCTGAACAACGCAAAGAAGGGGCGTCATCATGCGCACGTATCGTTTCAGGCAAAAACATTCCCGGGCACGGCACGTCATAGGCATTTTGCTATCCTTGTTTCTTGTCATCGGGTATTTTACCCCGCAGGCGCAGGCGCTGATGAGCTTGCCCGACCATTTGTCCGTCACCGCTGGCCACCGCCAGATATTGTCGTTGGGATTGCCCTTTTCTATCCGTGTAGAGCAGGGTGACGTGTCCGTTCTCTCCTCTACGGATGAAACACTGAACGGCCGGACGGCCAGCAATGTGCAATTGACCGGCAATCAAACGGGCAGCGCCGTGCTTTCCCTGGATTTGCTTGGCATCCTCCCCGTCAAAAAAGTGGAAGTATCCGTAGAGCCGGAGCGCGTCCTCATTCCCGGCGGGGAAGCAGTCGGTGTTGCCATCACGACCCAGGGCGTTCTGGTAGTGGGTACCAGCGATCTGGGCGGTGAGGGTGGCGCCAGCCCGGCACGCCTGGCCGGTATACGCCCCGGCGATGTGCTGGTGCAATTGGGCGGACAGCCTATTGAAAGCGCCACGCATTTGAGCCAGCTGGTAGCCCAAGGCGGAGGCAAGCCTATTTTACTTCAGGTGATGCGGGACAGCCGGCCCATGGAAGTCTCACTGACCCCCAAGCGCGACCAGGCCAGCGGCAGCTACCGCCTGGGCATCTGGGTGCGCGACAGCACCGCCGGGGTAGGTACGCTCTCGTTTTATGACCCCAAAACTGGCGCTTATGGCGCGCTGGGCCATGCCATTACCGATGCGGACACCGGCCAGCCCCTTTCCGTTCGCCGGGGCCAGGTGATGCATGCCGACGTGGTGGATGTGCAAAAGGGCAAAAAAGGCACGCCGGGCGAACTAAAGGGTTCCTTCCTGCGGGAGAACAATACGCTGGGGAACATTCTCAAAAACACAGGCTATGGCATTTACGGCAAGCTGGATAAGCCACCTACAAACAAGCTGTATCCCAAGGGACTGCCCATTGGCCTGATGGGCACGGTCCGTGCAGGCCCCGCCACCATATTATCCAGCGTGGACGGCGAAGGAATGAAGGAATACGATGTGGAGATCCTGCAGGCCAACCGGCAGACATCTCCCGCCCCCAAATCCATGGTCATCAAGGTCACCGATCCCGAGCTTCTTGAAAAAACCGGCGGTATCGTTCAGGGCATGAGCGGCAGCCCCATCATTCAAAATGGACATATCATCGGGGCTGTGACCCATGTGTACGTCAACGATCCCACCCAGGGCTATGGTCTGTACATCGAGTGGATGCTCAAGCAAGCCGAAGGTATATAGCAAGAAAGAGCAGGAAAACCTCCCCCTTCCGGCGAAAGAATCGTCCGGAAGGGGGCTTTTTATGCGGGTGCTTTTGGCCATGCGCAAAGGCGCGCGGAGGGAAGATATCCGGCTGCTGCTGGAAAGCGAATGCAGCGACTGTTCCGTTTCCTGTGCGGATGACGGCAGAAGCACTTTTTGTGAAATTGAATCATTCGCTCCGGATGTGCTCGTGCTGGATCAGGTGCTGCCGCTGCTGGATGGTTCCGCTGTGCTGAACGCCCTTAGGGATGCGCTTTTGCCCTGTCCGCCCCGGGTAGTCCTTCTGTTTTCCCCCGGCCAGGGACCAGCTTTGGTCCCTGGCGTGGATGAATGGCTGCCCGCCTCCTGCGGTTTTGATGATCTTTTACTGGCCATACGCCGCGCGGAGGACAAGCTTCAGGGCGCGCTGGCCAAGCTTTCATCCTCCATCCGGAACGACCGCATCCAAGAGCATTTTCAAGCATTGGGAATGCCGGAAAACTTAAAGGGCCGGATGTATTTAAGCGGCCTGCTGGATCTTGTAATCCCTTCCCCAAACCTTATAGACTCGCTCACCCTAAGGCTTTATCCGGCCATCGCTGCCCGTTATGCCACCAGCCCGGTGGCGGTGGAGCGGTGCATCCGGCACGCCATTGAAGCCACATGGAGCCGGGGGGATATGGCGGCGCTGGAAAGGCTGTTTGGCCTATCCATCGACCCTGACCGGGGCAAGCCCACCAACCGGGAGTTTCTGGCCATGTCAGCCCAGCACCTTCGCCAGAGGATTCCTGTCCAAGGATGACAAAGCTCGAAAGCTGTTCAATATAGACTGGCCTGCAAATGCGCCATGAAACCGGGGGAAATCTTAATGACACAATTGCCGCTGTACAAAAAAATCCAGGACGATATCAAGCAGCAGATTACGTCGGGGCAGCTTAGGGAGGGAGACCGGATCCCCTCCGAGTCGGAGCTTACCCAGCAGTATTTTGTCAGCAGCATTACGGCGAAAAACGCCCTGAACGGCCTGGTGGATGAAGGCATCATCTATCGCGTGAAGGGGAAGGGATCCTTTGTGGCTTCCAGCCCCTTTACCATGCCGGGGGAAAACAGCGGCGTGCCCAGCCATACCATCGGCGCGGTATTCCCCACCATGTCCACCAGGGTGGAACAGGTCTATCTTCTGCACATGACCCAGTATTGCCGCCAGAAAAACAGCCGCCTTTTGATCGGCTGCTCTTATGAATCCCCCGAACTGGAGATCAGCATATTGAGGGATCTGATCCAGTGCGGCATCGAAGGCTTGATCCTTTTTCCGGTGGTATCTGAAAACAACAATGCGGCGGTGCGCCAGCTGATCGCCCACAAATACCCCTTCGTGTTTATGGACAGGTATCTGACGGATGTGCCCACCTCTTACGTGACTGCCGACAACAGGGCCGGCGCCATGGAAGCGGCCGACTATATGTTCGGTGCCATGAAAGGCGATGTGGCCATCGTACACTTTCCCCTGTCCAATACGGCGGTCTCCGACAGGCTGGACGGCTTTCGCCAGGCATTTTATGATAACGGCTATCCTTTCAGCCAGGCCAACCAGTGCATCATCGACGACCAGGCACTTTTAAACACCAGCAACCGCAAGCGGGTGGAGCATATCATGACCGCCATCCTAAAGCACCTGCGCCGGTATGAAAACCTGAGAGGCCTGCTTGCCGCCAATGCGGAAATTGCCCAGGTGGCCTACTATGCCGTGAAACAGCTTGGCTATACGCCCAGCAAGGATTTTGAATTGGTAAGTTTTGACAATCCCCACCTGCCCGGCGTGCATTTCATGCAGCAGGATTTTAAAACCATGAATGGCATGGCCATGAACCTGCTCTTTGACCAGATCGGGGGAAATTTTACCCTGCAACATATCCAGGTGCCCACCACGCTGGTCCGGGTGATGATCGATCCCGTGCAGCCCGAGGATGTGCGCCATTTGGTGATGGGGTTCAATCCATAAAAAGGCGCCCCGCCGCAATGCTGCGGCGGGGCGCCTTCGTATTAAGCTTCCTTGATTATAATGGAAGGATTGATGCCGAAGCGGCCCATACGGTTGCCGTAGAGCGTGATGCCGCCCTTCAAGCAATGGAAACGGATGGTATGGGTCCCGGCAGTGAGGAGCGCGGGCGGGATATCCAGGGCAAACCGTTCCCCATAGCCGAAGCGGCCCAGCTCCATATAATTGAAAGGCTCGCCGCCCAGGGCGGAGTTGGTGAACAAAGCCCGCTCATCCGAAGGATCATCCGCCGGGGCTACCTGCCCCAATAGATGTTCATCCAGGAAGACCTCAATCACTGCTCCGTGTTTTAGTTCATCCGTGACCTTGACGGCATTGACCCCTTCGTGAGCTCCCGCCTCAAAAATCAGCTGCGCAGGCCGCGCTTCACCGGGGAGGGTTACGCTGTATTCCACCTCGCCGCTATCGCAGCCCCACAGGAGGGAGCGGTCGCCCTGCACATACGCTTCCGAGAAGCTGCTGAATTCCTTTCTCCCGTACATGGCCGGCGTGAATTCGCATAGCACGTTTTCCGGGCGGTCCGGGACTGTGCCGGACACTTCCATCTCGATATAATTTTCGCAGAGCACTTCTCCGCCGTCTTCCACCCAAACAAACAGGTACCCGCCTTTTACGTGGGAGGGGACCACAAAGTTGATGGAAGCTTGCTTTTCCACGCAATACGGTGTGAAGGCGATGCTTTGCCGTCCCTTAGCCATGGCCTCAAGGAAGCTGCCCTGGCTGTCGATACCTGTAAAGGACCAGTGCAGGATGGGGCTCAATGCCTCCCGCCAGGAAAAGTGGGACGTGTACACATCGCTTGCAAAAGCCGCGCCGGCCTGAACCCTTTCTATGCGGTTACTGTCCAGGACCACCATGTCCATATTGTTGACCATGCTATAGCCCAGCGGGCGCATGTCATGGTCGACATAGCCGTAATCCCGCTCATAGCGCTCGGCGGTAAGGGGTGCCGAATCCTCGGTTTCATAGGATGCGATGTTCATGCGCAGGTAGCCGGCGATTTTTTCAAACATACGCAGCTGCATATCTATGCCATTGATATGCAGGAATTCGCTGACCAGGATGGGGCAGCCCGTTTGCACGGCATTCCCGATGCAGTGTTCACCCCTGTTTTCGTTGATGTAATTGTAGATGGAGCCGGGATAGCAATCCCTGACAAGCTGTGCCCAGGTTTCCCTGGCCTTCCAGTGATCGTTGGGGTAGTAGTGGAAGTCGTTGATCTCACAAGCGGCCGTCTTGCCAAAGCCGGAGTTGTCGCACACCAGCACGTGGGGCCAGCGCGCTTTGGCCGTATTGGCGGATTCCTCCAAAAACCTTAACCGCAGCTCGTTTTTCCAGGGCGTGCTGGTATGCCGTCCCTCCACGCCCCAGGATTCGTTGATGGTGGATACCATCACAATGGAGGGATGGTTGTGAAGCCTTTCCAGCATGCCATTTAGCTCCCTGTCATACGCCGCCTGCCAGTTGGGATTCTCGGGGCAGGCATAGAAGTTGCTGGGGTGTTCCGTCCACACCGGCAGGCCCTGCTTGTCGCACTCGTAGTACCAAAGAGGCTCGTTTTCCTTGATGTGCACCCGGGAAAGGTTGTAGCCGTAGGCCAATGTGCGGTCGATATCGTAGGCGATACTGCCGCGCCTGCCCTCCGGGCCCTCCTCATACAGTGAGCGGTAGGTGTAAATGCCAAAGGCGTTATAGCACTGGTCCAGGATGCCGATGACGTAAAACGGCCTGTTGTTTAAGTATACATACTGGTACTGATTATGGACATCCTTTGTATCAGCCGGGGAATGGCCCGGGAGCCACTTGGTTTCTATGCAGCGAAGGCCGGCATAGGTCCTAACTGTGTCAAGCGTTTCTCCTCCGCTTGTAAGCCTTGCTTCCACCTTGTACAGATTTCCTTCCCGGTACTGCCATAAAACAGGATCGGGGATTTCTGCCTTGCTCTTTACAGCACCATCCGAAACCGGCAGGGAAACCGTTTTGACCAGTTTACCCTTGGGGTCTGTAAATCGCAGTTCAAGCGCCATGCCTTGCGCGTTTTCCGCTTTCGCATCCACCGCAAAGGCCGCCTTTGTACATAGGGTACCTTCGAAGTACAGCTCCGGCGTAAGATGCAATTGTGTGATGTGCGCCGTATTCCTGGGCTCGATCCACACACTTTGCCAAATGCCGGGGGCGGAGGCGAACCAAAAGATCTGCTTGCCCATGCTGTGGGAATAGATCTCGTGGGGATACTGCACCTTTACCGCCAGGGTATGGCGGGAGCCGGGAACAAGTTTTCCCAAATCAAACTGCAGATCGCTGTATTCATCCACCCGCGTGCCCATATACCGGCCGTCCAGCCAAACATACGTCACGTTGGCGCAGGCGCCGATATGCAATAGGACGGACGCATCCTGGGGGAAGGAATCCGGCACCGTAAAGCTGCGGCGGTACCAGGCGTATTCCCCGGTGAGGTGGTAGTTGTTGAATACGGTATTGCTTTGATGCAGCTTGTCGCCGGATACAAGATGCTCCTCCCCGAAGCCCATCAGGGATGCCCAGGAAAAGGGCACGCGGATGGCCTTGTCGTAGGCGTTTGTATCCGGCAGGTACCATTGATTTGAAACGCCCTTGTCCTCCGGGTCGAAGGCAAACTGCCATGTGCCGTTCAGGCTCATCCATCCGTTCATGGAGCGGTCAAAAGATGGGTTATTGTATTCCCGGCGTGGAAGGGTCTCCGGCGTTTCCGCCCTAAGTGTGATATGGCAGGTATTGGCCACTCTCGCATGGCAGACCGCCTGCATGCTTGCAAAGGAAAAGCCCTCGGCGGCGGCGATCACCGTATGTTTACCCCGGGGAACGTTGCATAAGGAGAAGTTTCCCTGGCCGTCGGTTTGGGTAAAGAAGCAATCGAACCCCGCCAGATGGACGCTGGCGCCGGGAACGGGCTTGCCCGACGCGTCCGTTACGCAGCCGCAAAGGGACGCGGTAGGGGCAAAGCCCTCCACCTGGGCCCAGTCCAGATAGGCATAGCTGGGGGTGAGCCGGTCGTGCCAAGGCAAGCCTTTGAAAACCGCCCTGGCATCGCCCTGAAGGACAGGCACATGGGCTTGCATCACCAGCTTGTCATTCAAAAACGCCGTATACTCCTGCCCGTCCCGGTGAAGCGCCAGCTTCATCGGGAATACTTTTTCATACGCGCAGCTGGAGACAACATACCACTTGGGCTGGCCGCGGTCCATGAAAGCGGCCCCGTTCTGGCAGCCGGAATGCACGCGTACCTCCAGCGCATCATTCGTCGCGGCCAGCAGAACATAATCCTGAAAGCTGCCGTCGCCCCCGTAAAAGCCCAGCGCCGCGCCGCCGGATTCCTTGTCCCACCCGGCAAACAGGCCCCGCACCAGGCTTTGTTCGCTTAAGAAACTGCGGCTGAGCAGGCAGTTGCCCTCGTTCCATTGATCGGCTTCGGGCAGGTACAAGAGGGAATCGCCCCGGCGTTCCGTCGTCATATAACAGGGGGTTGTCATGTTGTAATAAGCCCATAGAGATGTATCAAGGGCTGGGGCTGTAAAATGGTCCTGCATACGCTCCTCCGTTATTCTGCGCTGAATGTGACCTGCGTTACGGTGATCCGCGAACCCAGCGAGCCGACGCCCACGCAACCGTACGGCAAGGGATTTTCTTCGAAGGCTTCAAGCACCTGTTCCCCGTTCATGAAAACCTGGATCCTTCCGCCGGTGATTTGCGCCTTCATGCGGTAGACCGTTTCCGTTTGAAGGGGGCAGCGGCCGCCGGTCAAAAGCGTTGTGCCGAAATCAAGGCGGCGGATGGTTACCGCCTGCATATCGAACCCGATATAGTATCCCCGGTGGCCGTCGGGGATTTGATCCGGGTACACGGAATGCTCCGACAGCCGCAAAAACAGCCCGGCGGACTGTGCGGCGCCGTCGCCCCGGAAGATCACATCCGCTTCGATGGACGCGTCGGTATGCCAGCGGTCCCCGAACATCGCCAGGGATTGCACAGGCCGGTCCATTTGCAAGCCTTCCTGGCGGGAAAGATACCCCTCCCCCTCCATCAGCCTGGCGGCACGGCACAAGGCCAGCCCCGTAAAAGAGCCCGATTCCGCCGGGGTCAGGGGGAACAGTTCCAAAGCCCGCAGGCGGAGGGACCCTTCCCGGACGGTGAGCCGCACCGTCTGCATGCCCTGCTCAAGTCGCACAGTACCCAATTCCACCAGGCGAACGGCGCAGGCAGCCTCCACATCCGCTTGGGCTTCCCCATCCCCCACATTCACGGACAATACCGCCTTGCCCTCTGCCTGTACCAAGGCCTGCAGCCTGTAGATTCCCGCCCAGGCCGCGTTGACGCGGTATGTTACGAATTCTCCCCGGGAAAGCAGCACGTCCAAAGCGCCGTCGGCGCCGGGAGCAAGGCGTATTCCATCCTCCGGGCGGAAACCGCACTCAGCGTCATCGTGGCCGCCGCTGCATCCATGCAAAGCCCGGGGCAGGAACAACGCCGCCTCCACCGGGCCGGGGACGGCATGATAATGCTCAAAATCCCCCTGCTGGTCCACATGGCTGGAAAAAGCCACATACGAGGTCCGCAGCGCCCCTTCCGTGCCCAGGCCGCCGGCCGTCTGCGCAACGGGAATTCCATCTGCCTGCGTCATATGGTCCAGCAGCAGCGCCACCTTTCCGCCCCGCACCTCCAGCCGGACGGTATGCATCACGTCGGGGCGGAACCCTTCAAAGAGTTTCACCGACGCAAGAATCTTTTCCTGCGGGCCAATGCAGTCCGCCAGCGCCATTTCACCGCCGGCGATGATTACGGCGCTGTGCTGGCTATCCGTTACGCCGAACAGCACCCGCATATCATCCCCCGGCACGGCGCAGACCTCGGCCGTATAATCCGCGGGCGTTTCTGCCCTAGCCAGCACACGGCTTCCGCTGAAAACGAACCTTTCCCCGCGATTTTCCCCGTCCGCCCAGCCATAAAAGCAAGGCATCTTAGGCGCCTCACAAGGGTGGTAGGTGGGGCCGGAAACCAGCAGCTTTTCGCCGCTGAATACCATCCGGTCCATATGGACAAACCGCCCATGGCGCCTGCCCCCCGCGAGGATGGGGAAGCTGTGGTAAAAGATCCAGTAGCTGTCCAGATCCGGACCGATCACCGTGGAGGAGTGCCCCAGGCTTCCGGTTTCGGCATCGGTATTCACCAGGATCGTCTTGTTCCCAGGCACACGGTAGGGCCCCAAAGGCCCCGATTCCCCGACGGCGTACTGCACGCGGTAGCCCCGGGAAAGCAGGTGGTTGCCCGTCATGGTGATGTAATACTTTCCGCCCCGTTTGAATATCCCGGGTCCTTCCGTCCAATGGCCCATGCCGGTGCCGGTGATCTCCCGGCCCGGTCCAATGCTTCCCTCCGGGGTGATGGAATGCCCGTGGATGGCGGGGTATTCGGCATGTGTAAAGTAAAGCTTTGCGTCATCATCGGCAAACAGTGAGCCGTCGATCACCAGGCCGAAATTATCCAGCACCATCTGAAAAGGTCCCATGGGGCTATCCGAGACATATAGGTAGTGGCCCTCCCCAAAGGGGGAAGTGACCATCAAAAATGCGCCGTTGTAGTAGAATACCTCGGGGGCATAGGCATTTTGGAGGCAGTCGTCCGTGACCACATAGCCGCCGTCCTCCCAGTCCAGCATGTTGTTGGAAACCCACACCCGCACGCCCCTGTCTTTACGCGGGGTGGAGGGATACAAGTAGTATTTTCCGTTGTACCGCATCACATATGGATCGCCGATGCCCGCATCCGTCCATTGCCCGGGCAGTGTAAGGGGATTTTGATAAACGTTCATTGTCTTCCCTCTTTACAACGGTTTCCTTTGAAAAAGGGGCTGCGGCATTGCTCCCGCAGCCCCTTGCCCTATTGATATTACAGATCGTCCTTCACGCCGTCGATGATCTCGGTGATCTGATCAGCCATTTGCTGGATGGCCTCTTCCACCGTCAATGCTCCCGACAAGGCAGACTGGATGCAGGTTTCCTCCACGTCGCCGATCTGGGCGGAAACATAGGGGATATCCGTATCGGCCAGCTGGGAAGCCACGGCCAGGTTGGCAAGCAGCGCATCATATACGTCGCTGACTTCCTTCACTACATCGCGGCTGTAATTGGAGGTGCGGCAGGGGTCCATGGTGTGCTGGATCTTCACGCACTCGCCGTCCTTGGAGGTAACCATTTCGCAGAATTTGAAAGCCATTTCCTGTTCCTTGCTGTCGGATACGATACCGAAGGCCCAGCCGCCCAGGGTGGGGCTGCTGCCGGGGGTCACGCCGTAGCCGATCTTGTCCTTAGTGGGGGATTCCGCCTGGTTGCAGGTAAGGTACAGGCCGGGCCACTGCTCCATCATGGCGGCGTTGCCCTGGGCAAAGAAGGTGTTGGCGGTATCCCAGTCAAAGGTCAGCCAGTCGGAGGGGGCATACTTGGAAAGGTCGATGATGTACTGCAATGCCTTCGCGCCGCTGCCGTCGGTGAAGCCAAGCTCAAAGTTGTCCTTCAGCTCGGAGCCGCCGTAATAGCCCAGGCGGTTGAACCAATTAAAGCGGCTGGCCCCCTTCACCATCATGGTGGAATAGCCGTATTCGGTGGGAGAGTCGGGATTGAGGGACTTGGTGAAGAAGGCTGCAACCTCCAGCATTTCTTCCGGAGTGGTGGGAACGGTCAGATCGCGGCCAACCTTCTCCTTGAAATTGGCCTTGACGGCTTCGTCTTCAAACAGATCCTTGCGGTAGAAGAAAAGCTGCGCGTCGGGCTTGAAGGGTAGGGCCACCAGCTTGTCATTATAGCGGGCATACGTATTGAACAGGCCGGGGATGAAGTCGTCCATGTCGAATCCGGGGCTGGCATAGGATTCGATGAGCGATGTCATGTCGGTCAGCAGTTCCGCGTGGGCAAAGGAATGGATGAAAGCGATGGGCATCAGCACCACGTCGAACTGCCCGCCGCTGGACAGGCCCAGCTGTGCCTTTTCAAACAGGTTGTCGGGGAAGGACTGTACTTCTACTTCGCCGCCGGTCAGGTCTTTGAAGATCTTGGAGAATTCGGCCATGCTGGTGGCAAAGTCGCCGGCGGCGGTAGCCACCACGATCTTCTTGCCCTCATACATGCCGGGTTTCAATGTTTCATCCAGGTCCAGGTTGGTGAGCGTCATTTTCAGGTCGGCAGTGGAGGCGGGATTCAAAACGGTTTCGTAGGATGTTGCGGCCAAGGCGGCGGTGCTCCCCATCAGAAGCACAAGAGCCAAGGCAGCGCAAAGGAGGGAGCGCAGTTTCCTCATGGTTGTTTCCACCTTTCATAAAATCTTTATCTGGCAAGGGACCGGCTATGCCAAGCATCAGTCATCCCTTAACAGCCCCGGCAGTAAACCCTTTGACGATATATTTTTGCGTGGTGAGGGAGAGGATGATGGCGGGCAGCATGGTCAGCGTCCCCGCCGCCGCGATGGACCCGAAGGGCGTATCCCGCTCCCGCTGGATCATGGAGTTGATAGCAATGGGCAGCGTTTTGAAGGAATCGTTGAAGGTGAGCGTCAGCGCCAGCCCGAACTCGTTCCATGCCCCGATGAAGCACAGGATGGCTACCACCGAAATGCTGGGCAGGACCAGCGGCATGGCGATGGAGGCAAACAAGCGGTACTCGCTGCACCCGTCCATTACGGCCGATTCGTAGATTTCCCTGGGGATCTCCTCATAAAAGCTCAGGAACAGCCAAATGGACAGTGGAAGGGAAAAGGTGCAGTAGGCGGCGATGAGGCCGATATGGTTATCTAAAAGTCCCAGCTTGTCATAGATAATGTACAGGGGAACCGTATATACGAGGCCGGGCACCATGCGTATCACAAAGATGCCGCCGGAAAGAATCTTGCGCCCCCTAAAGGCATACCTGGACAGGGCGAATCCCGCCATGGAGGCCGTGATCACGCAAAGCAGCGTGGTGATGATGGAGATTTTGGCGCTGTTTAAGGTAAAGTTGGCGAAGCCTGACTTTTGGAAAATATCCGTATAGTTGCTGAGCGTAATCCGCTTGGGGATATAGTGGGGCACGGTGACAAGGATGTCCGCCTTCTCCTTGAAGGACATGGTCACCGCCCAGTAAATGGGGAAGATGAATACGATGGTGAACAGCAAAAGCCCCAGAAATAACGTTAGCTTGTGACGAAACGCTTTTGCGCCGGTATACATAGCCTTGCCCTCCGTTTCATATGGGTTCAGTCGGCTTGCTTTCTCATGATTTTCATGGAGATGAGCGCAACCAGCGAAACCAGGATGAAGAATATGAACGCGCCGGCCGAGCCTTGGCCAACATCGCTGTAGCGGAAGGCCGTCTTATAGATGGTTGTGCCGATGGTCTCTGTGGATACGCCGGGGGCGCCGTTGGTGAGCTGCATGACAGCATCGAAGGCCCGCAGCGTATCGCTTAAGCGGATGGTAATGACCAGCGCCAGAAAATTGCGGATGGTCGGAAGAATGATCTTGAAAAAGGTCC
Source organism: Bacillota bacterium (assembly GCA_023413135.1). Classification (GTDB taxonomy): domain Bacteria; phylum Bacillota; class Clostridia; order Christensenellales; family Aristaeellaceae; genus JAEWAH01. The sequence goes on along the minus strand of JAEZQK010000021.1, from coordinate 19,616 downwards.
TCGTACCGGAAGCGCCGTCCACCCTGGCGGCCTCCAGCATCTCTGTGGAGACCGTCTTCAAAGCTGCCTGGAACACCAGGATGCAAAAGGGCGTCGCACCCCAGACTTCCACAATGATGATGGCAAGCTTGGCATAGCTGACCTCCCCCAGCCAGTTGACGGCGGTACCCCCCAGCAGCACCAGGGTGTTGTTGAGGATGCCGTATACCGGATAAAACATCAGCTTCCAAATGGTGGCCGAAACCACGGGTGCGATCATCATGGGGATAATAAAGAGGGTCTTAAAGGGAGCGCTGTATCTTTTTGCAAAATCGCTGTTAAGCATCAGCGCAATGCCAAGACCCAGAGTCACTTCCACGATGAGGCTGCATACGGCAAACTGCAGCGTCCAGCCTACGGAATCCAGAAACTTGGGATCGGTAAGGATCTTAACATAGTTTTCCAGACCATAGAAGCGTATGGTCTTGGCCGGCCTGGCCAGGTTGTATCTCAAAAAGCTGATATTCAATGCGTAAAAGATGGGGATCAGCGATATAGCCACCAGCAGGATCACAGCCGGTGCCAGGAAGACCGCGGGGGCTATCCGCTCCGAAAGCCTGCGGTTGATAACGCGGGCATTGCGCTTTACAAGCAGCATATTTGAGGGTTCTCCTTTCCTCACGGCAAGGGTCGGTATTCCTCTCCGCACTTTCATGGTCCCATTATAGGGGAGGACCAAAATAAAATATATAACAGATTTAGTATATAAATTTGTGCGGTTTGTCACTACAATAGACAGGAAACAGGCTTGTTTTTATTCCATTGCCTGATTTTGTTATATTCCCGGCGGAATATGAAGGAGGTTCATTTTATGACATATGATGTAGGCGCCATCATGCCGTGGCCCCAGCATCCGCGGCCCGATTTTTACAGGAAGGATTGGCAAAACCTGAACGGCCGCTGGGCGTTCGCATTTGACGACGGGGACGAGGGTCTTTTAAGGCACTGGCACGAGAATCCTTCTTTTCCGCTTGACATCCTTGTACCCTTCTGTTACCAAAGCAAACAAAGTGGAATCCATGACGCAAAGGATCACCCGGTGGTGTGGTACAGCCGTACCTTTGTCTTGGAGGAAGCGCTATTGGGCAAGCGATGCCGCCTCCACTTCGGTGCGGTGGATTACGAGGCGTTTGTTTGGGTGGACGGACAATTCGCAGGCTCCCATACGGGCGGATATACGCCTTTCTCTTTTGATATTACCGAAATACTAAAACGCAAGGACGAAGGCAGTGAACATACGCTGACTCTTAGGGTGGTGGACCGGCCAAGCCCCGCACAGCCAAGAGGGAAGCAAAGCTGGATCGGGGAGCCTTTTGAGTGCTGGTATACGCCTGTTACCGGCGTCTGGCAAACCGTGTACCTGGAAGCAGAGGGAGAGGAAGCCATCCGGTGCGTACATATCACGCCGGATGTAAACAATGGCAGTGCCCATGCGGAGATCACGCTGGACCGTCCACAAAAGGGGGCGAAGCTGAAGGTTACGGTCACCTGTGAAGATAAGATGGCGTTTGAATGCGAATACACGCTGGATAACAGGGAGCAGTTTCCCCTCACCTTCCACCTGGGCAGGGCAGGCAATTTGGATGGCATCCGCCTGTGGGAGCCGGATCACCCCTTTCTGTATGATGTTGCGCTCACTTTAACGGATCCTGCCGGCGGCCAGGATACGGTGCACACGTATTTCGGCATGCGCAGCATTGAATTGCGTGAAGGGCGGATATACTTAAACGGCAGTGCGCTATACCAGAAATTGATCCTGGACCAGGGCTACTGGCCGGACACGCTCTTAACGCCCCCCGATGACGAGGCGCTGAAGGCAGATATTGAATGGACACTGAAGCTGGGCTACAACGGCGCGCGCAAGCACCAAAAAATAGAACACCCCCGGTATTACTACTGGGCGGACAAGCTGGGGCTGCTGGTATGGGGCGAAGTCCCCAGCGCATACCAGTTCTGCAGCATGAGCAGGGATGCGCTTCGCCGGGATCTTGCGGAATTCGTCCGCCGGGATTTCAACCATCCCAGCCTCATTGCATGGGTCCCCCTCAATGAATCCTGGGGGGTGCGCTGGATCGCCACAGACAAATCCATGCAGCGGTTTGCAGACAGCCTGTATGCGCTGCTCAAGTCCATCGACCCTACCCGCATGGTAAGCACCAACGACGGCTGGGAACAGCCGGAGGGTGATCTGATCACGATACACGATTATACGGCATATGGCAAGCAATTGAGCCGGATGTACGGTTCCCGGGAGGATGCTGTCAGCCGTACGCCCATGCGGGTAAGGTCTACCCTGGCATCAGGGTATCAGGACGGGAACAGGCCGATCCTCATCAGCGAATACGGCGGCATCGCCATGCGCAAGGATGCAGAAAACGGCAACTGGGGCTATAACGGCGCGGTGGATACGCAGGACAAGTTCCTTCTGCGCTTCGAAGATATCACAAAAGCCTTTTGCGCCCTTACATATGTGCAGGGCTATTGCTATACGCAGCTTACCGATGTGTTCCAGGAGGTGAACGGCCTGCTGACCATGGAACGCAAGCCTAAGGCGGATGTGGATAAAATCAAGGCGGTGAATGATTCGGTGACCGGGTTGTAAAAAAGAAGCCCGCCGGCGCATGCAATATAAAAAGGACTTGAGACATGGTTTCAAGTCCTTTTTCCGTGTCTTGATAAACTGCCGTTACTGATATACGACAGCCGTACCCGATGCGGTCACCATCAGCATGCCGTTGTTGGCGCCCAGGACTTCGTAATCGATGTCCACGCCTACCACCGCGTTGGCGCCCAGTTCACTGGCGCGCTGCTCCATCTCCCGTATGGCGTTTTCCCGTGCGTGGATCAATTCATCCTCATAGCTGGAGGAACGCCCGCCGAAGAAGTTGGAAAGCCCTGCCGCAAAGTCTTTGATGAAGTTGACGCCCGATATGACTTCCCCGAAAACGATACCTTTGTACTCCACAATGCGCTTGCCGTCGACAGACGGCGTGGTGGTGATGATCATATGCCTTCCTCCTTGCGTTTCTATTCGTCAAAATGGCTACCCTGGTATATTATACCATACAAGGAAGGAGAATTCATACATGCCCTTCTTGGAATAGGCATTATAGGGTATCCATCCTAAGCAGTGTGTGAGGCATCAGCATTTTCTTGGGCAGCGGTTCCCCGCCTGCCGCGCGGATCAACAGCTGGGCAGCTTTTGCGCCCAACCCGCCGATATGCAGGGAAACCGTGGTCAGGCGAGGCTGAAAGGAATGCAGGAGGGGGATGTTGTCGTAACCGGCAATTGCATAATCTTTGGGAGCCTCCAGGCCGATCTCCATTAACGCACGGTGGATATCCACGGCGTAGACATCACTGGTGCAGAGGATGCAGGGGCGCAGGCCTTGGTTGTACTTAACCTTCAACAGCGCATCCAGATAGCCGAAATCCCCAAGGATCGTGGCCTCCGCCTGAGGACATGATGCCACCTCTTCATCAAACCCCTGCTTTCTGCGCAGAAGGGAATCCATGTTGCTGGTGGATGCCCGGGCAAGCGGCGGACAGACGTAAAAGAAGCGCCGATATCCCTGGTCCAATGCATAGCGAACAAGCTCTCTCATGGAGGCACGCTCATCAAATCCCAAGAAGGGCAGATCTTGCGCCACCCGGTTCATGACCGAGAGAATCGGCGTTCCCTGGCCGAGCAGGTACTCCCCGTAATCAGGCTCTTTCACCACCGAATTGAGCACAATGCCATCCACCTGGCGGGCAAGCAGATCCTCCAGCAGCGCTTTCTCGCGACGTGGGTCCTTGTTGGAGAGCATGATGTAACTGACATAATCCGCCTCCTGCGCGGTACGCTGAAAGTCGTTGACCAACTGTGCATAGAAGCTGTTGCCAAGGTCGAATACGATGATACCGAAGCTGCGGCTTCTGCCGCGCACCAGAGACTGTGCAAGCCTGTTCTCACGGTATCCATTTTTCTGCAAAAAAGCCAGAATCTCCGCCCGCGTTTCTTCTCCGACGCCCGGCTTATTGCCCATCACGCGGTCTAGCGTAATCCGGGATACCCCACAGGCAAGGGCAATCTCTTTCTTTGTCATTCTGCGGGTGGTGTTTGCCCCGGCCGATTTGTCTGCCATGATCCCTCGTTCATCCTTTCAGCCCGCTGAGCGTGATTCCTTCCAATAGGAAGCGCTGACCAAACAAATAGAATACCAGCGGGGCTATCAATGATAATATCACACCCGCTAGTATAACGCCCTGGTTACCGCTCATAAATAATCCCCGAAGCACCGTCAGCCCCAGCGGCAGAGTCATCTTGGCCTCCGAGTTGATGTAGATCAGCGGCCCGTAGAAGTCATTCCAGGTACCGATCATGGTTTGCAGCGCGATCACAATCAGAGCGGGCTTGGCCATCGGCAGGATAATACGGGCGTAGCAAAAGAGTTTGCCTGCGCCGTCGATATAGGCGGCCTCATCGTAGCTTTTGGGGATGGTGAGCATGAACTGCCGGATCAAAAAAATACCCATCGCGCCGAACGCAGCCGGAAGGATCAGCGCTAGGTGGTTGTCGATCAGTCGCAGCTTGCTCATCAAAATGAAGCGGGGGATCCCCATTACATGCGTCGGGATCATCATCGAGGCCAAAAATACGAAAAACAGCAGGTTACGTCCCTTAAACCGAAGTCTGGAAAAGGCGAAGGCCGCCATCGAAGAGGACAGCACCTGTAGCGCCGTGCTGAACAGGGTGATCTTGAAGGAGTTGTACACAAACTTCCCAAAGGCCACCTTTTCAAAAACCACCCGGTAATTTTCCAGATCAAAGGTCGTGGGCAGGATCGCCGGCGGCAGCTTGAAGGAGTCCATCGGCGCGCGCAGGGTAGAGGAGATCATCCACAGGATGGGCACCAGAATATACAGCGCAAAACAGCTTAGCAGAATAAGCACAATAAGCCAATGAAGCCGGAAAGATGCTTTGTGAACAGCCAAACCGCTCCCTCCTTTCACAGCCCTATTCCCGGTCATAAGTAACCCACATTCCCGAAAACCTGAATTGCACTAGGGTGATGCTCATTACGATCACCATCAGCACCAGGGACTGGGCAGCGGCGTAGCCAAACTTCTGCGATGTAAAGGCAGTCTGGTAGATGTATAGGCCGATGGAGCGCGAGGCATCTCCCGGACCTCCAAGCGTGAGCATATAGGGTTCGTCAAAAATCTGAATTGTACCGATCATCATTGTGACGAACACGAAAAAGAGTGTCGGGCTCAGCAGTGGAAAGGTGATATGGCGCGTTTTCTGCCAGGCGCTGGCGCCGTCAATCGAAGCGGCTTCCAGGTAGGTTCTGTCTATGCCCTGCAGGCCGATCAGGAAGTAAAGAAAGTAGCCGCCCACAAACTTCCACAGGCTAAAGAGCATCGTGGCCGGGAAAACCCAGAAAGAAGAGCTCAACCACGATATCTTTTGCACTCCCATTAGCCCCAGGTAATAGTTGAAAATTCCAAAATCCTTATTGAGCACCAGTTGCCAGGCAATGGCGATGGAGGAGGTGGCCAGCAGCGTAGGAAAATAGTAGACGGTGCGAAAGGCGTATACGAGCGGCTTTCTTTTGAGGCTGTTTACGCCAAAGGCAAGCAGCAGGCCCATAACCATGTGCATGGGGACCAGCAGAAGCACAAACTTAACCGAATTGCCAAGCGTCACTAAAAAGCGCTTGTCAAGCTTTAGCATGACCCAGTTCATATATTCGTTCCATTCCGGTGGTGTGATGATGTTGTATTTGGTAAAGCTAATAAAGAGTACCATGAAAAAGGGCAGCAGCACAAATAGCAGGAAGCCTGCCAGGCTTGGCAACAGGAAGAGCCAGGCGGCCCGCGCATCGCTATGGACTGTTCTTCGGTAAGTAAGCCTAGTCATGCGCTTCACTCCTTTGCGGGCAATTCCCACGGCTTTGAGTCCACGGATAATACGGAAAACAGGGGAAAGCGCAGTCGCCTGGCTTTCCCCCGCAAAGGGAACGGGCAAAGATCAGAAGTCCAACAGCGCAAGGTCAATCTCTTGCTTCATCGCGTCCAACGCCTCGTCCACACCCATTTCATCGGCGAGGATCAGGGAGGTGTAACGGTCAAAGATGGCTTGGATCTCGTTGTAGGTAGCCGGGCACTCAACCGACTTTGCTGTCGCGGCGCTATCAAAGAAAATCTTGGAATTAGCCGGGAAATCGGTATCCACGACGACCTCCTTCATGACCTCCTCGGACATGGGGATGCCGGAGATGTCGATGATGGTGCGCTGTGAATCTTTAGAGGAAAGCCAACAGATCAGTTTGAAGGCTTCATCCTTCTTGGTGGAGGCGGAGGAGATCGGCCACAGGCCAAAGCCCGCAATTGCCTGCTGGGTCTTGTTGGTGGGCAGCCATTGGATATCGATGGCCTTGAAGCCCGACTCGTTGTAGGTCTTGAAGGGCCAGCGGCCGAGGAAATCCATGCCTACCTGGTCAGCGATCAAGGTGCCGGCATTGACGGGAGCCACCTTGTGCACATAGATCAGGTCATGCATGAACTGGAATACTTCCTTGGCCTCGGGCGAGTTGATGACACACTCGGTCATATCCTCGTTGAGGATGGATGCGCCGTTGTTGAACAGCCATGCCGACATGGCAAAATACCATCCGGGGACGTTGCAGCCATAGACCTGGGTGCCGTCCGCACGGGTGAAGGTCATCTTCTTTGCGTACTCCAGGAAGGTGTCGTAATTCCAATCGGCCGGTGGCATCTCAAGGCCGGCTTCTTTGAGCACATTGAGATTGATGTGGGTGACAATGTTGTTCCACTCAAAGCCGTAGGCATAAGTGATGCCGTCAACGGTCAGAGGCCTGCTTATCTCCTCGTTGTTGTCCTCGACTAACGCGGCCCAATCCGGATACTTCTCAATGTAGGGGTTGAGCGGCTCGATTAACCCGTTGGAGCGGAAGACCTCAAAGCCTTCGATGGCCAAGCGGATGACGTCGGGCGTATCGCCGCCTGCGATCATCGTCTGGATCTTGGAATTGAATCCAGCCCAGCCGCCGGACGAGGGGACAAACATCAATTCGACGGAAATGCCGGTCTCTTCAAAGAACTTGGTGAGCACTTCCTGCATGGCCTTCACGCTGAAAGGCTCGCCGTCCATGACGATGCGCAGTACGTTTTTGCCGTCACCGATCATATTGCGGGTGATTTCGGGCTCAGGAGTCGCGGTCTCCCCCAACGCGGAGCCGATGCCTGCCAGGACCAGCACCAGGACGATGAACAGGGACATGGTTTTTTTCATGGGACGCCTCCTTTTCAATTTTCAAAACGATCAATATGTACACGTGTACGTTGTCCTCATTATACATTCGGGAGGATACGCTGTCAAGGGCTGTGTCAATTTTCTTGCGCGATGATCCGGGTAAGTGGAATGACCTTCATATATCATGCAGGTGATGAGAAAAAGCGCGTGTCCGGGCGCTTGATGCATATGGCTGGGAGTTGCAAGCCATGAGGCGCATCAAATATACCGCTTGACAAACAAAGCATGCTTCCTCCATAATATTGCCGATGTAAATCAATACTCGTACCATGAAGGTATCGGGCGTCCGAGAACGGATGATGATATTTTCATGTCTTTTTTTATGCTTCAAAAGCGAAGAAAGAAGGGTGAGCCTCATGCATATGGCAGATGCCCTGGTATCGCCGTTAGTCGGCGGCACGATGCTCGCGGTGAGTGGCGCAGCCCTTGCCTATACTGTTTTTAAGGGTCAAAAGGATCAATTTCTGGATGAAAAGAAAATCCCGGTCATGGGCGTTATGAGCGCATTTGTCTTTGCGGCGCAAATGATCAACTTCACCATCCCCGGCACCGGCTCCAGCGGGCACATCGGGGGCGGCATCCTGCTGGCTTCGCTGCTGGGGGGCGGGCCTGCGCTGCTGTGCATTACCGCTGTCCTGATTATACAGAGCCTTCTCTTTGCCGACGGCGGACTGCTGGCATTGGGCTGCAATGTGTTCAACATGGGCGTGATCCCCTGCCTTGTAGCATATCCGCTCCTGTACAAGCCGCTCATGAAAAAAGGCATGTCGGGAAAGAACATTGCGCTCGCCTCCGTGGTGACAGTCGTTCTGGGGTTGCAGCTGGGCGCGTTTTTTGTGGTGCTGGAAACGTTGGCGTCGGGCATCACCCAGCTTCCCTTCGGCTCCTTCCTGCTTTGGATGCAGCCGATCCATCTGGCCATCGGCATTGTAGAGGGCTTGATCACGGCCGCCGTACTTTCTTATGTACACAATGCAAGGCCGGAGCTTATTTCGAGCGCTCAGACGGCGCAGCCGCTTAGCGCACATCTCGCCATGAAAAAGGTCCTGGCAGTGCTCGGTGTGCTGACTTTGTTGGTGGGCGGCGGCCTGTCGCTGGTTGCCTCCTCCAATCCCGACGGTCTGGAGTGGTCTGTGGACGGTGTTCTGCGCCAAAGGGAAACAGCCGTAGCTTCCATTACGGCGGATGGTGCAGAAACAGATGAACTTCGTGAGGTAGAGGCGAATGGCTCCATCTACGATGCCTTTGCCGGCATCCAGGAGACAACTTCCGTGATGCCGGATTACGCCTTCAAGGATTCCGACAGCGCGGCCGGCACCAGCGTAGCGGGTGTTGTGGGCAGCGCCGTTACCGTGCTCCTGGCGGGAGGCATCGGTATCCTTATCTCCAAAGCGAAGCGGAAGGCCGCTTAAGCAGGGGCAGAATTACAAATGCGGCAGCCGCCTGGGTGGAATGGCAATGGACGGCTGCTGCACTTTCGTAAAGGAGAAACCATGCAAAAAGCGGCCGGAGCTATTGGGGAAATGCTTGCGTTGGAAGAGCTTGCTTCCGGCGATACCGTCATACACCGCCTTCATCCCCTCAGCAAGCTCATTGTCACGCTGATCTATGTGGCGACGGTTGTTTCGGTGAACCGGCTGGACTTTTTTACGCTGAGCCTGTTCTTCTTTTATCCCGCGGTTTTGCTGGCGCTTTCGGAAACGCCTGTCCGGGCGGTTATTAAGCGCATATGGGTCGCTTTGCCGTTTGTGCTGTTTGCTGGCCTGTCCAATATCCTGTTTGAAAGGGATACGCACCTTGTAGCCTTCGGGATTTCCGTATCGCGGGGGATGGCATCCTTTGCGGTATTGCTGGAAAAGACGGTGCTGACGGTAGGCGCGGTGCTGATTTTGATGGCGACTACCAGAATGACACAGATACTCTCCTGCCTGCGCAGGCTGGGCATGCCGAAAATTTTGATCACCATCCTGCTGCTATGCCTCCGGTATCTCTCGCTCCTTATGGGCGAGGCCGACCGGATGGTTAGGGCCTATCATCTGCGTTCGGTAAAGTTCAGGGGCATCCGAATGAAAGATATGGGTTCCTTTGTGGGGCAATTGCTATTAAGAAGCATCAACAAGGCGGAGCATGTGTTTAGTGCCATGAAGCTGCGGGGCTTCGACGGCAGTTTCGCCATCATGAATACAGGCCGGATGGATATCAAAAGCCTGTGCTACGCCGCTTCCGTAAGCGCTTTGATCCTCCTGGCCCGCTTTATTTCCGCTTTGGGCTTTTTCAGCTTATTGCGTTGATGGAGAACCGAAAGTATGATTATTGCTTCTAACGTTTCCTTTTCTTATCCCAACCGAGTGGCCGCGCTGAAAGAAGTGTGCTTCCGCCTGGAGGATGGAAAGAAATACGCGCTGGTGGGGGCAAACGGTGCGGGGAAATCCACCTTGCTCTCCATTCTTTGCGCGTTGGAGCTGCCCCAAAGCGGGATGGTTGTGATAGACGGCATGCCGCTTGACAAGGAACATGTGCAGGAAGTTCGAAACCATGTGGGCATGGTGTTTCAAAACCCCGACGATCAGTTGTTTATGCCAACGGTGTACGACGATATCGCCTTTGGGCTGCGAAACCGCGGCATGGCGGAAAGCGAGGTATCGGCGCGGGTGAACAGCCTTCTGGACCGGATGGGGCTTGCGCATGTAAAGGACCGCCCGCCCTACAGGCTGTCGGGCGGGGAAAAACGAAGCGTCGCCATCGCGACGGCGCTGGTGCTGGAGCCCCGCACGCTGCTCATGGACGAGCCAACGGCCTTCATGGACCCCCGTGCCAGGCGCAATTTTTTGAACCAGATGCAAGGCTTTCCAATGGGCATGCTCATCGCGACCCATGATCTGGATCTGGCAAAAGAATATGTGGATGGTGTGCTGATTATAAAAGAGGGAAGCGTCTATGTCCAGGGCGGAACGGAGCTTTTGAAGGACGCGCAGCTTATGGAGGATGCCCTGCTGGCATGATGCCTTATTCATAGGAGGATATTGAGATGGACAAGAACGCGATCCTGAACGCGCTATATCAGGTGAAGCAGGGCGAATTAAGCCCCGAGGAGATGCTGAACAAGCTCCGCCTGCAGCCTTTTGAGGACCTGGGCTATGCAAAAATCGATCATCACCGCGCTCTGCGCCAGGGGGCCAAAGAGGTGGTCTATGGCCAGAACAAAACGCCGGAGCAAATCGCGGGGATTGTGGAACGCATGATCTCAAGCGGCGGCGTGAACATACTGATCACCCGCATGGCATCGGCATCGGCCGATTATGTATCCGCAAGGGTCCCCCTTGCCTACGATCCTGTTTCCAGGGTCGGCATCGCAGCGCGCACCCAGCAGCCGCTTGTAGGCTCCATCGTCGTGGCATCCGGCGGGACCAGCGATATGGCCGTATGTGAGGAGGCGGCCCTCACTGCCGAGGCGCTGGGAAACCATGTAACGCGGCTGTATGATGTGGGCGTGGCGGGGCTGCACCGTTTGCTTTCCCACCTGGATGAGCTGATGCACGCCCGGGTGGTCATCGCGGTGGCCGGCATGGAAGGGGCGTTGGCCAGCGTAGTGGGGGGATTGGTGGACTGCCCCGTTATCGCCGTACCAACCAGCGTAGGCTACGGCGTCAGCTTCGGCGGCATCGCCGCGCTGCTGGCCATGCTCAATTCCTGCGCCAGCGGCGTCAGCGTCGTGAATATCGACAACGGTTTTGGCGCAGGGTTCCTTGCCAGCCGGATCAACCAAATGAAGGGGATTGACTGACCTAACGTTATTGCCATTATGAAATGCGGAGGAGAATTTTTATGGATGCTTTCCAGAAAAAAGAAAACCTGGTTCAGTATTTGAAAGAGCTTGGCAGCGTGGCCGTCGCCTTTTCCAGCGGTGTCGATTCCACCTTTTTGCTGAAGGTTGCCCATGATACCCTCGGAGACAACGTCATTGCCGTAACGGCCCGCTCCTGCTCGTTCCCCGAGCGGGAATTGAAGGAAGCGCAGGCTTTCACCGCGCAGCATCATATTACCCATGTGATCTGCGATTCGGAGGAATTGAACATCGAGGGTTTTTCCTGCAATCCCACAAACCGATGCTATCTTTGCAAGACCGAGCTGTTCACGAAAATCACGGATATCGCGCAAAAGCGGGGCATCCGCTATGTGGCGGAGGGGTCCAATACGGACGACATGGGCGACTACCGGCCCGGGCTTCAGGCGGTAGCCGAACTGGGTATCAAAAGCCCTTTGCGCCACGCGGAATTGAGCAAGGCGGACATACGCCTCCTTTCCCGGGAGATGGGTTTGCCCACGTGGCAGAAGCAGTCGTTTGCCTGCCTTTCCTCCCGCTTTGTGTATGGAGAGGAAATCAACGAGAAAAAGCTGAAAATGGTGGATCAGGCGGAGCAATTGCTGCTGGATTTGGGCTTTACCCAGGTGCGCGTTAGGATCCACGGTAATCTTGCGCGCATTGAAATCACCCCGCAGGAGTTTGCGAAAATCATGGAGCCTGACTTAAGGGATACGGTCTATGCCAAACTGAAGGAGTATGGGTTCAGCTATGTTTCCCTGGACTTGAAAGGATACCGCACAGGCAGCATGAACGAAACGCTGGTCTAAGCGGCATCTGGGCACGTTCATGAAAGCTTGCGGGAAGGAGGCTTTTTGAAAAAATCCCCCTTCCCCCTGCCCGGCTCACTGCAGCACAGGCGGAAGCCGGGCTGCGAAACCCTTCCCTGAAAAACTTTCAAAGGGAAATATCATCAGCTTGCAATACAGCTTATACTATTCAAAACATAAATGCATCAATAGACCCAGTGTAGGGCGGGGGCTTGCTCCCGCCGCATGTAGCGGTGCCATATATCTTGACCTATACATGACACAAACGGCGGGAGCAAGCCCCCGCCCTACGATTATCGTGTAAAGATGGCACGGTTCGTGTTCAAAGATACCGACAACGATGCTTTAAAATTTAGAATTGGTATTACGGAGGGATTCCGATGAAAACGTTATATATCGAGTGTGCCATGGGCGCGGCAGGCGACATGCTGATGGCGGCGCTTATGGAACTGCTGCCTGATCCTGACCGGTTTGTAGATCAATTGAACGGGCTGGGCATCTCCGGCGTCCATGTACAGCGGCAGACATCTGTCAAGTGCGGCATAACAGGTACGCATATATCCGTTTCAGTCAAAGGTGTAGAGGAAGAAAGCGTCGATGTGCATACGCACCATCACGAGCATGATCATCCCCATGACGAAGCATCCTCCCATGATCACATCCACACCCACGCCCACGATCATGCCCATGATCACGCCGGCATGGAGGACATCGCATCATTGATTTGCGCATTGCCTGTTTCGCAAGCCGTAAAAACAAACGCATTGGTGATATATGGGCTCCTTGCCCAGGCGGAAGCCCATGTGCACGGAAGGCCGTTGGAGCAGATTCACTTCCACGAGGTGGGCACGATGGATGCCGTTGCGGATATCGTGGGCGTATGCCTTTTGATGGAGGAGCTTGCCCCCGGCCGCGTGGCGGTCTCCCCCATTCACGTGGGAAGCGGCCAGGTGCGCTGCGCCCATGGCATACTGCCGGTACCGGCCCCGGCCACCGCCTGTCTTCTGCAAGGGATCCCCACATATGGCGGCTCCATCCGCGGGGAATTGTGTACGCCTACAGGCGCGGCAATTTTAAAGCACTTCGCGACTGAGTTCGGCAGCATGCCTGTGATGCAAGTGCAATCCATCGGCTACGGCATGGGCAAAAAGGATTTTGAAGCCGCCAATTGCGTGCGCGTAATGCTGGGCACATCCTGTGATCAGGACAGCCCCAACGGAGAGATCGTTCAACTGAGCTGCAACCTGGACGATATGACGGGAGAAGCCATGGGTTACGCCCAGCAGCTTCTTTTGGAACAGGGTGCATTGGATGTGTTTGCGGTTCCGATCCAAATGAAAAAGTCCAGGCCTGGGCAGATGCTCGTCTGCCTATGCAGGCCGCAGGATGCGGATAAAATGGCGCAAACCGTGCTAAAGCATACCACCACCTTTGGCGTGCGCAGTGAAACCTTAAAGCGCTATATGCTTAACCGGCGGATAGAGACGGTCGAGACGGCATGGGGCCCCGTCTGCAAGAAAACGGGCGAAGGCTACGGAGCCCAAAAATGCAAGTATGAATATGACGACGTGGCCGCCATCGCCAGGCGGTTTAACCTGCCGATGGACGATGTATATAAGGAATTGAGCCGCACTGACAGCAAAACCCCGGGTGATTCCGGGCAGTAAAAACCAATCCTCCGATACTATTCCAAATCATGCTTGAATCGATCCATTCAGCATAACTACAGGTGTTTGTTCTGAAAGAAGCAATGCTGAATTGATTCGCCACACGCAGGCGATTGATAATCGCCCCTACGACGCAGTTTGTTTGTTGATTTCACTGCCGGGGCAAATGCGAGCCGGAAGAAAAGCCAATATACTCTTCGCAGCCGTAGGGGCGATTATCAATCGCCCGCAGTGCACCGGCTAATCAATGGGCCGAAAGAAAGCAAACCACCATTTACTGACGGTTTGTTTTTTCATGCGAAAAAAATTCTTGACTTGGAGTAGACTCCAAATGCTATGCTCCAGCATGGCAGCATTTCTTGCGGTGCGCGAATCAGAGGATCGTAAGGAGGAAAAACATGATCAGCAGGTCTTTTACGAATGACACCCTGTCCCTTCTGGGCATGGGCAACATGCGGCTTCCAACCGTAGGTGCAGGTGGAGCCATTGACCAGGAAAAGGCTGCCCAGATCATCGATTACGGCTACAGCCATGGCATCAATTATTTTGATACCGCCTATGTGTATCATAATGGCGAATCGGAAAAGGTTGTCGGCGAAGTACTAAGCAAGTATCCCAGGGAGAGCTACAATCTGGCCACGAAATTCTTCATCCTGGCAAACCCCGATTACAAGGCCGTCTTTGAAGAACAGCTTAAAAGGCTAAAAACAGACTACATCGATTTTTATCTTTGCCACGCCATCTTTGACAACACAATCGACCGGTATATAAGCTGCGGCTGCATTGATTATTTCATTGAACAGAAAGAAAAAGGCCGCATCCGGCACCTGGGATTTTCCGCGCATTGTTCTTTGGAGACGCTTCATCGCTTTGCAAGCCATCACAAGTGGGATTTTGCCCAGATACAGCTCAATTATCTGGATTGGACGCTGCTGGATGCCAATAAACAGTATGAGATCCTCACCAAAATGGGCATCCCGGTCATTGTGATGGAACCTCTGCGCGGCGGAAGGCTGGCCGGCCTGTCTTCGGCCGCGGACGCGATGCTCAAAGCGGAGCAGCCCAACTGGCCGATTGCTTCCTGGGCCTTCCGCTGGCTGATGCGTCTTGACAATGTAAAGGTCATTCTCAGCGGCATGAGCACGCTTGACCAGATGAAGGAAAATATAAAAACATTTGAGAATGAAGAAGCGCTCACCGACAGGCAGGCGGAGCTTCTGAATACAGCCTGCAATATGTTCCGCAGCGAGATGAGCGTGCCGTGCACATCCTGCCGCTATTGCTGTGACGAATGCCCAAAGAAGATTGAAATCCCAAAGGTGCTGGAAGCCTATAATCGGTACAAGGTGAGCGGCAGCCGCTGGGAACTGGATGGTTTGAAGCACATGGAAAGCGGCCCGGCCGACTGCATTGCCTGTGACGCATGCACAAGGCATTGCCCGCAAAGCATTCAGATTCCGGATATCATGAAGGAACTCTCGGAGATCACCGCCTGACAGCCTATAAAGTCATGATACGAGGAGGATGGTTTCATGACAATTATGGAAGCAGCGCAGAAGTTTGCTTTGTCGGCGGACACGCTGCGATACTATGAGCGAATCGGGCTGATCCCCCCTGTGCACCGCACCGGTGGCGGAATGCGGGATTACACGCAAGAAGACCTAAAATGGGTCGAGTTCATTAAATGCATGCGCAGCGCAGGCGTTTCGATTGAGACGTTGGTGGAATATGTAGCACTGTTCCGGGCAGGAAAGGAATCGATTCAGACCCGCAAGGCGCTGCTCCTGGAGCAGCGCCAGCAAATCGCAGACCGCATTGCCGAATTACAGACGGCTCTTACACGGCTGGATAAAAAGCTGGACGGCTACGAGGAACGGATGCTCAAATACGAGGAAAATCTGTATCAATCACCGGATTGACAAGAACAAAGACGCCGTACGGCGGTAAATCGTGTGCGCCTTCCATGGATGTGCCGCCGGCAGCATCCAGCCACGTACCTTTGATCTGAACGGGCTGTGTCTCTCCGCTGAAATTCAGCAGAAAGCAATACCGCTTTTCGCCCTTTATCCGCATGGCCAGTTCCACCTGCTTGGGGCAAGCAATTTCTGCGGCATACGGCTTACTGACGCCGAGTCTTTCAAGGAACAGCTCCGCCAGCTCCCGGCTGAAGCCGGATCCCACATAATAGGCCGCCCCGCCGCCCATATAGCTCTTCTTCGTAAGCGCCGGCCTGCCGCTATAATACCCGCCCTGATAGGCGGCCAATACTTCCCCGTCCTCCCTCGGCACAAGGATATCGTTAAATATGGGGGCAAGTACGTTTGTCCCTTCCCAATTAAGGTATACAGGCGGCTCTTCTGGCCTCACAAAGGTGTAATCCTCCACCTCCACCCCGCAAATTTCTGCGGCATACCCCGGCATTGGCATCATGGGGCAGCGGCCATATTCATCCTTGTACCCTGTGCGCGCGCCAAGCACCAATACGCCGCCCGCCCGGCAATAATCTTCCAGCAAGCCGGCTATCTCCTGTGTCAGGATGGTGGCGTGGGGATAGAACAGCACCTTGTAAGGAAGAAGCTCTTCCAATGTTGTTTGATGGCTGCCGGTTTTACGCAGATATACCAAATCTACCGGCGTGTGTGTTTCCTGGGCTGCGGTGAACAAATTCCTGCGGGATGCATTGTCCAAAGGCCCGTGCCATTTGTCCCGCTCCCCATCCCACTCATTGAGGTAATCGTGCAGAATACCTACCTTGGCTTCATAGCGGCTGCCCGCCACCCGGGCAAGGCTTTTAAATTCCTTTGCAATTTCTTTTAGCTCCGAAAGCCGGCGGTTAGGTTTATTGCTGTAATCATTCAGGCCATGCCAGTATATCTCCGTGCCATAGCCGCAGGTACGCCAGCGGAAATAGCTTACATAGTCAGC
The DNA here is from genome assembly GCA_023413135.1 of Bacillota bacterium. Classification (GTDB taxonomy): domain Bacteria; phylum Bacillota; class Clostridia; order Christensenellales; family Aristaeellaceae; genus JAEWAH01. The sequence continues at coordinate 3,032 of JAEZQK010000021.1, read as the reverse complement.
GCCATGGGCTACGGACTGCATGGTCCACAGCCACATCTGCCCTGGCTTGGGCATGGGCTGGAGCATTCGAAAATCCCAGCCGCCGGGGCCGGACTGCTGCTCCATGATGCCGAAATTTTTGCTGATGGAACGTGCGCGGGTTAAATGCATGCTCCAAAACCTGTCCCGAAGCCCGCGATCGGCATGATCGCTCAACTCCTTCTCTGCGCCGTAGCCAAAGTTGGGATAGCTGTCATAGGTAATGAAATCCAGGCCCTCCTGGGTCATTTCGTGGGTGTCCAGATGGCCGAAAATACCGTTGGTAGTGATGAACCTTCCGTTGGAATACTGCGCGATAATGTCGCTTTGCATCTTCACAAAACTGCGGGCACTTTTGGAAAAGAACCGTTTTTCCAACAGTGCCATGTGGGGGTTGGCGGAACCGTGGAGTGTGTTGCGCTCCAGGTGGACCTCTAACCAATCGGTATAGGTTTGATTCCAGAAGCGGGCGCCTATAGCTTCGTTCAGCGCATCCAGGGTGCCAAAATGGGCTTGCAAATAGGCCCGGAAGGCATCATCATCGCTCTTAGAATAAAACACGTCTATCTCGCAGTTGATTTCATTGTCGATCTGCCAGCCAATGACGGCCGGATGCTGGCCGTAGCGCTCCGAAAGCTTTAAGACAATGCGCTTGCACAGGTTCTGATAAACGGGAGAATTGTAGTTGTAATGCCGCCGGTGGCCATGGTGATAAAGGTTGCCGTTACGGTCGGCGTTTAAAACTTCCGGATACTTGTGCGTAAGCCAGGCAGGAGGTGTGGCGGTAGGCGTACACATGATCACCTGCATGCCCATCTCTTTGCAAAGGCCCAAAAAACGGTCGAACAGAGAAAAATCAAAAATTCCTTCTTCCTTTTCGGCGATGGTCCAAGCGAATTCGAATACCCGCACGGTCTCAATGCCGTGTTCCAGCATACGGCGCAGGTCGTCTGCCCACAGGCTTTCCTCCCAATGCTCCGGATAATAGCAAACGCCCAGGGATAATTTGTCCATGTTGAGGGATTTGTCTTTAATCATTGTCTTACCTCGCATTATTCTTTGATCGCCCCGGCAGTAAGCCCGTTCATAAAAAACTTTGTGGCACAGAGGAATGCCGCAAGCAGCGGCAAAACCGCCAATGTGCTGGCCAGCATCAGGGCTCCCAGATTTGTACCCCTGGTGGGGTCACCCTTCATGTAGGACAGCATCAGCGGCAGGGTTTGCATGTTGGTATCCCTTAGCACCAGCATAGGGATCATGTAATCGTTCCATACGTTTACAAACTGCATAATGCCCAGTGCTGAATAGGCGGGAAGCAGTACCGGCGCAATCACACGGAAGAAAATCAGCCACTCCGGGCAGCCGTCGATTTTTGCCGCCTCCATCAAGGAGACCGGCACGTTGTTCACGCAGTATTGCCGCATCCAGAAAATTCCGAAGGCATTGGCCGCGCCGGGAATGACCAGCGCTGCGATGTTGTTGATCCAGCCCAGCTTGCTGATCAAAAAAAACCAGGGGATGATGCCGGCTATGCCGGGAATCATCATGGTACCAAGCAGTATGGCAAAAAGGGCGTTGCGGCCCGGAAAGCGGTACACCGCGAAGGCGTACCCGCCCATGGAGCAAAACAGCAGCACCAGCGCAGTGTTCAGGGTGGATACGGTCACCGAGTTCAAAAAGTTTTTTACAATATTCACCGCCGCCTGCATGTCTTGAAAGTTGGCTGCAAGGCTTTGGCCAAACCAGAACGGAGGCGGGAAGGAATAAATCTCCGGCGTAGAATGGGTGGAAAGTACAAACATCCAATAAAATGGCATAAGTGTCACAAGGGAAAAAAGGCCAAGAACGGTATACAGTGTGATCCTGGCGACCACCTTGGAAGATCTGGCCGCAAAGTAGACCGCCACAACGGCTGCCGCAGATAAAACAAGCGGGGTGCTCATGCCCTCCTCCCTCCTTTTGGCGCCAACCTGTAGGGCTTCTTTCCCAAATCGTTGCGGCCACCAAGTGTTTTTTGAAAGAGAAGAGAAATGATGATCACCATCATGCAAATGACATACGCCACAGCGGAAGCCAGGCCATACAGGTTGTTCCCCTTCGGGGCTTTATCCAGGAGATACATCATCACCGTAAGGCCCATGTTGTTGATGCCGCCCTTGCCGCCGGTCAGAATAAAGGGCTCGGTGAACAGGTTCATCATGCCGATGGTGGACTGTATCAATGTAAAGAGAATAATTGGCTTGAGGAGCGGAAGGGTAATCCTGTAAAACGTTTGGGAGGGGCGGGCGCCATCAATGGTTGCCGCCTCATAGATGTCATTGGAAATCCCCTGCATGCCGGCCAGGTAAATCACCATGTTCCAGCCGATCCATTTCCACGCAAACATGATGATGATGCTTGTGCGGATATACTGGCCTTTGCCCCCCAGCCAGTCTATTTTGTCGATGCCCAGCTGGCTTAAGAAATAATTGAGCACCCCGAAATTGAATCCGAACATGGAGGAAAACACGATCGTGATGGCCACGGCGCTTGTGACCATGGGCAGAAAGAATACCGTTCGAAAAATATTCCTGCCTTTTACAAACGGGCCGTTCAGCAGGTAGGCCAGCACCAGGCCGCCCCCTAAGATGGGAATATGGGCGATGATGCCGATATAAAAGGTGTTGGATACGGCTTTCAAAAAGGTAGGGTCGGTAAACAGGCGGATGTAATTGTCCAAACCCTTCCACTTCATGGCGCCGGCGCCGTCCCAGCGGAAAAAGCTGATATACAGGCCCGCCAGGATGGGGAACAGGCCGAAGATGGCAAACAGAATAAAAAACGGGGAAATGTAGGCGTAGGCCACGCGGTTGCGCTTTATTTCCCGCCACAGCATAGACCGCTTTTTGCTCATCCGAAGTGTCTGGACCGTCATAGACTTTTGCCACCTTTCGCGGGTACGACCTATTCAAAACAATAATACCGTACGAAAATATAAATGCATCAATGGACCCATCGAGGGCGGGGGCTTGCTC